>SHZF01000079.1 GCA_009692425.1 Myxococcales bacterium
AGCCCCTCGCCGCAGTCAAGCCGGATCCGGCACCCGGAGGTACTGCGGCACCCACAGGCACTGCGGCACCCACAGGCACTGCGGCACCCACAGGCACTGCGGCACCCACAGGCACTGCGGCACTCGATCCGCGGGCTGCGGTGCCCGGCTCCGAGCGAGCCGATGGTCCAAAGGGCGCAACAGAAAAGGCCACGGCAGACAAGGCCATGTTGGAAAAGGCCGCCGCAGAAAAGGCCGCCGCAGAAAAGGCCGCGGCAGACAAGGCCGCGACGAACAAGGCTGCTGCGGAAAAAGCTGCTGCGGAAAAGAGCCCCTCCGGGAAGAACCCCACGCCAGAATCGACCGGGGGCGCCAAGGCTGCGGCTGCCAAGGCTGCGGCTGCCAAGGCCGCAGCGGAGTCCGATCGGCAGGCCAAGGCCGCAGCATCCTCCGGCGCAGACGACGAGCGCAAGGCCAAGGCACAGGCCATTGCCGAGGCACATGCGGATGCGGCTGCCGACGCCAAGGCGAAAGCCGAAGCCGCCCGGGCGGGGCGTGTACAGGCCACTGCCGAGGCCAAAGCCGAAGCGAAGGCCAAAGCGGAGACGAAAGCCGAGGCCGATCGCCAGACAAGGGCCGAGGCCGCCAGGCAGGCCGAGGCCGACAAAAAGGCCAAGGCCGACGCCTCCAAGCAGGCCGAAGCCGACAAGAAGGCCAGGTCCGAAGCGGCAAAGCTAGCGGCCGGGGCCAAGCCGACAGGCGGCGGCGGTGGTGACGACGACGAAATCGACAAGATCCTGGAGCGGCAGCGGAAGAAGTCCGAAGGCAAGGGCGGACTGCCGGCGCCAGCCGACGGGGGCGGCGACGCGGACGGCGGTGGCACGCTGAATCAGGGGCAGGTCAACATCGTCGGCGAAAAGGCGAAGCAGAAGGTTATGCGCTGCTACATGCTGCACGCCGACATCGACGGCGGCGAAGAGACAATCAACGTCGTGACAATGGTGAACAGCGACGGTTCGGTGGCGAGCGCGCGCGTCCAGGGCAAGTACGCGACGTCGCAGGTCGGCAAGTGCGTGGCCGACGCGGTGAAGGCCCTGAGCTTTCCGCAGTCGTCCGGCGCGGCGAAGAAGTACACCCTGAAGTACAGCGTCGGCATCTAGGACCGCGGCCATGCAAGCGCCATTCGCCTGTCGCGTCGGCGCAGCCCTTTCTGCGTTCTCCTTGGCAGGATGGGTCGCCCTGACAGGCTCGACCGCGCTCGGAGCGTGCAGCGACCCCGCCGCATCCGCCGCGCCAGCCGCCGACGCCGCCAACCTGTTCGCGGGAGCCGACACCGCAGCGGCGGTCGAAGCCACTTCGGGTGCCAAGCCGCCGCCCGATGCCAGCGCAGCAGTCTCGACAAGCGATGCAGCACGGGGTGCTGGGGCGAGCGCAGCGGACGCGGCCCCAGCGGACCTGGGCCTGCTGCCCATCGACGCAGCGGCGACCACCGACAGCATGCCACCCAGCGACGTGCCGGCGGCTGCCGACGCCGCCCCCGTCCTCGACACGAGCGCGGCACCCGACGCCGCAGTGCCCGGTGATGCAACTGCGGCTCCCGGTGATGCAACTGCGGCTCCCGGTGATACAACTGCGGCTCCCGGTGATACAACTGCGGCACCCGACGCCGCTCCTGTCCTCGACACGGGAGCGACGCCGGACACGGCTGCCGAGACGGCCCCCACGACAGCGGACACGGCGACTGTGGATGCGCCCGCCCCAGACGCGGCCACGCCCCCGCAGCAGTCCATCGTCCGGTTTGCCGCGCTGGGCGACACCGGCAAGGGCAACGACACCCAGTACAAGGTCGGCGCCGCCATGGCGCAGAAGTGCAAGGCCACCGGGTGCGATTTCGTGCTGCTGCTTGGCGACAACTTCTACTCGACGGGCACCAAGGATGAGAACGACGAGCAGTTCAAGTCGAAGTTCGAGGAGCCCTACAAGGATGTCGCGGCGCCGTTCTTTGTCGTGCTTGGCAATCACGACTACGGCGGCGAGGGGGCCGGCTACGAACTGTGGAAGGGCGACAACTACAAGAAATACGCTAAGAAGAACGCGAAGTTCGTCCACCCGGACTACGCCTACGACAAGGTCGTCGGCCACGCACACCTGTTCGGGCTGGACTCCAACCTCATGATGTACGGGCTCGGCGCCGCACAGGTCGCCAAGTTCGGGCCGCTGATCAAGAACGCCACGGAAACTTGGAAGATCGCCTTTGCGCACCACCCCTACCTGTCGAACGGCAAACACGGCAATGCGGGCATGTACGAGGGGTTGCCGCTCATCCCGATCGTGAGCGGCGATGGCGTGAAGAAGGACTACGAGGCCATCCTGTGCGGCAAGGTCGACCTGCTGATCACGGGCCACGATCACAGCCGGCAGTGGATCAAGGCGTCTGCGAAGTGCCCCGGTGTCGAGTTCTTCGTGGCCGGCGCGGGCGCCTCGACCACGGAAATCAAGACGAAGTCGCTGCTTTTCACCCCGAGTCCGACCTGGTTCGAAGACGCCGCCCTGGGCGGCTTCTTGTGGGTCGAGTTGAAGGGCAAGCACATGAAGGGCGAGTTCTGGGACGAAAACGGCAAGCTCAGCTACACCCGCGAGTACGACAAGCCCTGATCGCACGCCGATCAGGCCACGGCACGCGTCGGACCCCCGGCGCGGTCGCCGCGCAGCACGCTGGAACCCGCCATGGCCTTCTTTCCCCACCGCATGGGCAGCCTCGAAGTGATTTGCGGCTCGATGTTCTCAGGCAAAAGCGAGGAGTTGATTCGCCGCCTGCGCCTGGCACGGATCGCCCACCAGCGCGTCCAGGTGTTCAAGCCCGCGCTCGACACGCGCTACGGCGACGAGGAATTGGTCAGCCACTCGGACTTTCGCATCTCGGCGCGCAACGTGCGATCGGCCAGCGAAATCCTTCATGTCGTTCACGATTTGACCGACGTTGTCGGCATCGACGAAGTGCAGTTCTTCGACGACGACATCGTGCGCGTGGCGACGAAACTGGCCAACCAGGGCAAACGGATTGTTGCGGCCGGCCTCGATCAGGACTACCGCGGCCAACCGTTTGGGCCGACGCCACGCCTGATGGCCGTGGCCGAGTACGTGACGAAACTGCTTGCGGTGTGCGCGGTGTGCGGCGACCCGGCCAACCGCTCGCAGCGCCTGTCGGGCGGGGCAGCGCTGGTCGAATTGGGTGCGTCCGACGGCTACGAAGCGCGCTGTCGCCGCCACTTCGAACCCGAAGACGACCGCCAGTTGGAACTGCTCGCCGAACGCGAACGCGCGCTGAAGGGACCTCGCAAGGCCCGCGAACCGCTCGCCCCTTCCGGAGACCTGCCGTGACGCAGCCACTGCCCCGCCGCGCGCCGGATGTCGACCCGGCCTTTATTTCGATCGCCGGCATGATCGGCGCGGGCAAGTCGACGCTGGCGACTGCGCTCGGTCGCCACATGGACCTCGACGTGTACTTCGAGCCGGTGGAGGACAACGAGTACCTCTCCGACTTCTACAGCGACACGGCGCGGTACAGTTTCGCCACGCAAATCTATTTGCTCAACAGGCGGTTCCAGCAGCACCAGGAGATCATCTGGCGCGGACGGCCCGCGATCCAGGATCGGACGATCTACGAGGACGCGATTTTCGCGAAGATGCTCAGCCAGACCGGCCTCATGGAGCCGCGCGATTTTCGAACATACCTGCAACTTTTCAAGCACATGTCGAACTTCATGTGCAAACCGACCGCGATCGTGTACCTCGACGTCAAGCCCGCCCGCTCGATGGAGCGCATTCGCGAGCGCAGCCGTGGCGTCGAGTCGGGCATCTCGATGGCTTATCTCGAAGGGCTGTATGCGGAGTACGAGCTGTGGGTGCGCGACATTTCGCGGCGCATTCCGACGATCCGGGTCGACTGGGACCGCTACCGCGACGTCGACGAGATGGCCGAGGTCGTGCGGCGCGAGACGACCGAGGCGAGTTTCTTGCGCGAAGTCGGCACGTGGGAACGCGTGACGCGATAGCCCTCCCGAGAGCTTTGCGACACAACGGCGCACCTGAGCTACGCTTGGGCGAGATTGGCGCATACTGAGGGGCTGCGCGCGGCCGAGCGGCCTGCAACCGGATGGATCTCGTGGCGACGCCTGCCGACATCTTGAACGCCTGTATCCTGATGGTGGACGATCAGGCGTACAACCTGGCGCTGCTCAAGCTGATCCTGCGCGAGGCCGGCTACACCCAACTCCATGCGACCACGGACTCGCGCGAGGCCGCCGGGATGTACGCCCGGCTGCAGCCCGACATCCTGCTGCTCGACTTAAACATGCCGAACATCGATGGATTTGGCATCATGGAGCAGGTGGGTGCTATCGAACAGGGCAGCTTTGCACCGGTGCTGGTGCTGACGGCCGAACTCGACCCGGAGGTGCGCTACCGGGCGCTGCAATCGGGCGCGCGCGATTTCTTGAACAAGCCCTTCGACAGGATCGAGACGCTGATGCGCATCCGCAACCTCATCGAGGTGCGGTTGCTGCACAAGGAAGTGCGCTCGCAGAACGAGGTGCTTGAACAGCGCGTGCGGGAGCGGACGGAAGAACTTCGCAATATCCAACAAGAAATCATCCATCGCCTGGGACATGCCGCCGAGTACAAGGACAACGAGACGGGCTACCACATCATCCGCATGAGCCTGTACTGTGGTGTGCTCGCCGAGGCACTGGAGTTCACCCCAGATGCCCGCGAAATGCTGTTGCGTGCCAGCCCGATGCACGACGTGGGCAAGATCGGCATCCCCGATCGCGTGCTCCTGAAGGCCGGCAAGCTCGATGCGGAAGAGTGGGAAATCATGAAGACCCACGCCGCCATCGGCTACGACTTGCTGGCCGGTTCGGACTCCCCGCTCATCCAGTTGGCGGCGACGATCGCGCTGACGCATCACGAGAAGTACAACGGCGCCGGCTACCCGCGCGGCCTCAAGGGCGAGGAGATTCCGCTCGCCGGGCGCATCTGTGCGGTGTGCGACGTGTTCGATGCGCTGACGTCGGAGCGGCCGTACAAGAAGGCCTGGAGCATCGAGGACTCGCTGGCCGAGATCGTGCGCGGCAAAGGCTCGCACTTCGACCCCCGCCTCGTCGACCTGTTTGTGCAGTGCCTGCCGGCCGTCCTCGCGATTCGCGAGCGCTACAGCGAGGATTGAATGTCCGGTGCGATCGACACCTTGGCGAAGGTGGACCTGTGTTGCCACTTCGACGGCGCCCTGCCGCTGCCGACGTTGCTGCGGCTGGCGAAAGCGCGGCAGCGGCCGGAGGGCGGCGACCTCGCGACGCTGAAGCGGACTTTGCACGCGACGACGCTCGACAAGCTGCAGGCGGGGCGGGCCTGGGTGCGCACCGCTTTTGCCAGCGAACAGGAGTTGGAAGACGCGGCGACCGATCTGGGCCGCACGCTGATCGACCAGACCGTCATCCACGTGGAGCTGCACGTCGATCCGCTGGGCTTTGAGCACGTGGACGCCGGACCGCTCGAAGTGTTGTGCGCGATCGACCGCGGTCTGCAGGCGTGCTTGACCGAGCGCGAAGACGTCTTCTTGTCGTGGGTGCTCATCGCCGACATCCGCCGCGACCTCGACCCCACCGCGGCCGACGCCCTCGTCGATGCCATCACCCTCGAACTCGAGATGCCGCCCAAGCTCGGCGGGCTGGCGGTCGGTTTCGAAGGCGAGAAGGAAGCGGGGCTCGCCGCGTTGGCCGCCACATTCGAGCGCGCCAAGGCGGCCGGGCTGTCGCGCGTGGTGACGGCCGGGGAGGTGACCCAGGGCCACAACCCGGTGGGCAAGATGCGCGTCAAGGAGGCGATGTCACTTGGCGTGCAGCGCGTCGTCGGAGCCACGGCGGCGTTGCTCGACCCGGACGCGACGCTCAAGCTGCGGGCGCACCGCTTGCCCGTCGTCGTGCTGCCGTCAGCGCAGGTTCTGTGGGGCGCGACCCGATCCGTGGCGACGCACCCCATGCGCAAGATGAAGGAAGCCGGGTTCTTCACGACGGTCGGCTCGGGCTGGCCGACCCTGCTCCACACGTCGCTGGCGGGCGAGTTCGAGCACCTGGCCACCCACCACCACTGGCGGCTCGACGACGTACGCAATGCGACGACGCGCGCGATCGAAGCCGCGTTCATGGTGCCGGGGCTGCGCTTCGGTCTGGCCCGCACCGTCGAGACGTGGCGCCATCGTCCGCTGCCGACGGCGGCGGCCAAGGGCGACAGTTGGTCGCTGTGAGGCCTGCGTGATCGATGTCGATGCTTTGCGTGCGTGGCAGTGTGGGTGGCTGGTCGCCGTGGTCTGCGCGGCGTGCGCGGAGCCCCTGCCGGGCGGTGGCGGCTCACCGTGGGTGGCGCCGCTGGATGCGAGCGAAACCGCGGGCGCGGACACCTTGCCCCGAGGTCCTGGCACGTCGGACACCTTGCTGAACCTGGATGGCAGCCCGCGATCCGGCGAGGTCTCGGGCGCGACCGACGCGACAACGGGCGACGGCAAGGCCGACTTGACGGCCAACGACGCAACGCCTGCCGACACGACTGCTGCCGACACGACTGCTGCCGACACGACTGCTGCCGACACGACTGCTGGCGACACCGCGCCCAATGACACTGCGGGGCCGGATGTGCAAGACACCGCGACTCCGGCGCCCTCGGGCCTCACCGACCCGAACTGCCTCGACGGCCTGTGGAGCGAGACGCTGCCGGCAGCGACCGCAGCGCTCGACGGTGTCAAGGCCACGTTCGCCGCCAAGCCGATCAACCAGTTCGTGCTCGACCTCCTCGCCGCGCGCTACCCGACCGGCAAGCACCTGGTCGAGGGTGGATTGACGCAGCAGGACTGCATCGCGGTGTTCCTCCAGCCCCAGCAAAAAGCGAGTGCGAGCGGCGTCGTGACCGGGCTGTCGACGGTCGTCCACGAGTGCGGGCACATGTTCGACTTCAAGAAGGGTGGCTTCAGCGGCTCGGCTTTTGTGTTCACGCCGTCGCTGACCTTGACGTGCCCCGGCGCGGCGCACCAAGGCAACAACCCGACCTTTGCCCGCAGCCTGATCAAGTCCGACGAGTTCTACGCCCTGCGCCCAGCGTGCCCGAAGCAGGGCGCCAACGGCTGCGACATCTACGCGAACGTGTACCTGTCGGGCGACCCCAAGGATGCGAAGTTCGAGTCCGGCGACCAGGGCTTCAACACGGTGCTCGAAGAGACGGTGCAGTACGTGAACTCGCTGGCGACGGGCTATGCCTATGCCGATCACGTGGCCGGCAACATCAGCGAGCGCGACGGCATCCTGACATTCCTGTGGTATGTCGAGCGCTACCTGCGCATGGCACGGCTGCAGTTCCCCGCCCAGCACAAGTTCCTGGTCGGCAACGAGTGCTGGCGCAAGGCGATCCTGACGACGTGGGGGCGCGCGGCGTTCTTCTTGGGCCACACGAAGGGCATCTCGAAGCTGACGATCGACGGTGCGAAGATCGAACCGCTCGTCATGAACCCGGACCTGCTCGCCGAGATCGACCTGGTGCGCAAGGCCCACGGCTGCAGCGGTACACCCTGATCGACGCGGCGATGCGCCCCCGGAGAGTGACATGGCCCGTACCTTTGCCGGCGGCGAGCGCGCCGAACGGGTCCACCTCGTATCCGACGCCGACGTGCGCGCCGACAAGCCGATCGTCACACTGTGCACGACCGTCACGACCCACGAAGGGGTGCTCGCGCTCGACGGCGAGGCCGTGACATGGACCGCAGACGTCCCAGGCTGATCGGACCACGAGCAGGTCGGCGCGCCTGCCGATGCACAAAAAAGTTGCGCCGCAGCCCACGTTGCCTATCGTTCAGACAGGTCGCGGGTTCGTGGCCGGAGGCCCGACCGCCCATGCTCGACGTCCCGATTGTCGACCCCGCCTACGAGTCCGTGCCGGTCTTTCCGCTCCCGAGTTTCGTGCTGTTTCCGCATACGATGACGCGCCTGCATGTGTTTGAGCCGCGCTTTCGTCTGTTGGCAGCCGATGCGCTGAGTTCGCAGCGGCTGATTGTGCTGACGGGTCTCAAGCCGGGCTGGGAGGCGGACTACTACGGGTCGCCGCCCGTGCACGACGTGGGCGCGCTGTGCAAGGTCGTCAACGACGAGAAGCTCGAAGATGGACGCTACAACCTGTACGTGCATAGCCTGGCGCGCGTGCAACTGACGACCGTGCACCGTCTGGTGCCATATCGGAGTGCGAGCATCGTGGTGCGCCCTGACGTCGCGGTCGATGCCGGGCGCCTCGATGCCGCGACGCAGCGGCTGATCGGCGTGGTGCGCGGGCTCGTCGTCAAGCTCGGCGAGCATGGCGGGGCGCTGGCGGCGGTGTTGCACGCCACGCGCAAGCCGGCGCTGCTCACGTACCGGCTGGCGGCGGCGCTGGCTCAGCAGCCGGAAGATCGGCAGGGGCTGCTGGAGACGCTCGACCCGGTCGAACGTGCAGAGAAACTTACTGAGATTGCAGGAGAACTGTTGTTGCGGGCGGAGCATCCCGAACTCCAGTTGCAGCCGTTCGACGTCTCTGCCGTAAACTAGCCGTGTCACCTTCGTTGCCGCGTTGGCGTCGGGCTCTCGCGCTGGCCGTGCTGGCGGTGGCGCTCGTGCTGGCGGTGGTTCGGTCGCGGCAGGAGAACCCGGAATCGGACGTGCACTTCGTCGTCACGCACGTGGAGGCGCGCGCCGGCGACGTGCTGCTGGGCCTCGATCGCCTCGTCGAACTGACCGTCCGGGTGCCGGATGCGGCGGCCGGGCACGCGCGGTGGAGCCACACGGTCGTGTTTTCCGCGGGGACTGCCCCTCCTGCAACGCCGGCCGTGCGGATGCCGCGCCCCACCGGGGTCGATCACGTCGAGGTGGCGTGCAAATTCGAGCTGATGACAGGGATGGAGCCGGTGCGCACTGCGGGGCGGATTCCCCTGCCGCCCTACCGGGACCAAGCCAACCAGATCACGCTCGATGTCGGGGCGTGCGGCGAGCCCATCCGATAGGCCATAGGGTCACGGTTGCCCAGCGGCCTTGTGCTTCTGGTACTCCGTCGCATAGTACTTCGCCGTGTCTGCTTCGCTGAGCGAGCTGACATCCGCGTAGCGGCTCGGGCACTTGACGGTCAGGTTCGTGGCCATGAGGACACCGCCTTCGAGGCGCCCCTGGACGATGGCGTCGCGACCTTCCTGAAACGGATCGGGCAACAACCGGCTGTAGGCAATCGGCAACTGGTGCCCACGGCCGTCGTCGAGGTCGAAGCGAAAATCCTTGCTGGCAGGCTCGCCGCGCACGCTGCCGGCCGCGACCTTGCCCGTCACCTTGATCTCGCGCCCCTCGAGCTCGGCGCGCTGATCGGCCACCTGCTGCAACGTGAAGCTGTACATGCCGGCGCCGCCCGAGGTGCTCGTGGCGACGACGTACAGTCCAATTGCGAGTCCTGCGGCGACCACCGCGATGGGCGCCCACGCGACCTTGCGCGGTGGCGGACCTTGCTCAAGGCCGATGCTGTCCTGGGGCGTCGTGACGTGCGGCATGAAGGCTCCTGCTCGGCACAAGATAGCACGCGGCGGTCGAAACCGGTCACGGCGGTGTCAAGGCCCGGGCACGGGCGCGGGCAAGAGGCCGAGTTGGATCAGCAATTCGGCGGGGTCGGCATACCCCCAGCCTTCGGTCTGGCGGTCGTCGGCAACGTGGGCGACGTCGGCCGAATGGGTGGCGACGACCTTGCCCGTCGCCTTGAGCCGCGCGCCGAGGTCGCCGCTGTGCTTGGCGGTGACGACAGACAATGTGACGACCCATGGCCCGGCCGCCCACTGCTCCTCGGCCACGATCGCGAAGTCTGCGAACGCGGCCCGCCAGGCGAGCAGCGACTTGGCATTCTCTTCGAGGCCCAGATAGTCGCGCCCTTCGACGAAATCGTGGTAGGCGAATTCGGCAGACACCGCGCCGGGCAGCCCGCGCAGCTGTGGCGCCATCATGGCGGCGACGACGCGCTGCACGGCCGCGACGACGCCTGGGGCTGGCGGACCTGTCACGACTTCGGGAGGTCCCGTAGGCGGCGCCGGCACAGGCTGTGGCGTGCCGCTCGCGGGCAGGACGCCAATCTGGGCAAGCAGGGCCGTCAGATTCTGGTACTCGCGCACGCGCGTGATGTGACCCGCATCGACGTTCAGCACGCGCAGGATTTCGATGCCGGCCCGTTTGCGGGTGGCCGCCTTGCCCAGGTAGGTGCCGTCGTGGGTGCCCGTGAAGACCTCCTGGACGACGACGACAGCGCCAAAATCGAACACCCGCCTGGCGGCCACGCGGGCATCGGAAAACCCCGCAAACGTCACCTTCCACATCGCCTCGATGCCGGTCCGGCCGTGGACCGCGGGCATCGGCACTCCGACCGTCTCGAGCGTGACGGTTTCGGCATAGCGCGCAGCCACGGACTTGAAATCATGGGCGTTGAAGGCCGCGTGCAGCGCCTGGACCAGTCCGGCGGCATCGGTGGCGGGGGTGGGCAGGCCGGCAGCGTCGAGCCCGGTGGGCGTGCCGATCGACGCCAGGCTGGCCGCGGCAGGGACGGCAGAGGCGCTGGGCGCTTCCGGCGCAGGGACAGCGGGCGCCAGCACCTGCGTGGCCGGGGCCGGCGGCGGGACGGTGGGAGCGACGATGGCGCCCGGGTCGATGGGCGCGGGCGCGGGACGTTCGCGGCTGCAGGCGCCCAGTGCGGCGGCGGCGACAGCCAGCGTGGTGGCACAGCAGGTGACTCGATTGACGGCTCTAGTTCGAAACATGACGCAGGTCCTGCCGGCGCGCAGCTTGGCCCGCCCAGAAGTCTGTCCGTTCGTCCGGCGAACTCCCGGGCTGGCAGATGCGCTGCCAGGGCGAGCGTGTCAAGACTGTTGCATTCGGGGCGGACTCGGGGCACGGTCTGGGCGGCATGACGGCGGGCAACAGCATGGGGGACGAAGACCACAGAGGCGGGGCGGGTTCCCACGTGCAACTGCGCACTGGCCTGAACGCCGTGCGCGGACCCGATGGCGCCCTGGTGCTGGTCGCTCCGGGCGGTGTGGCGGGCTGCGACGTCGAGACCCACGAAGAGCCGCTGCACCCCGCGCTCGTCGCCGGCACATCGATCGCGGCGCTGTTGGAGACGGCGGCGGCGCACGAACCGCCGGTCACACCGTTCGAAGTCCTGGAGTTTCTCCGACGCCTCGACGATGCCGGGTTGCTGGTCCGGGACGACACGGCGCCGGGACGTTCAAGCCGCCGGCTGGGTCAGCGGTTGCTGCGCGCCACGCACCTCGTCCTGCCGGGCACGGCGTTCGTGCCGCGCGCATTGGGGCGCCTGCTGCCGCTGCACGCGTTGTGGTGGGTCGGCAGTGTGGGCGCACTTGCGGCCGTCGCGGGGCTGGCGGCAGCGCTGCTGGCCGGGCGCGCGACCCTGGCGTTGGGGCCGCTCTGGCTGCGCGAAGGTGACCTCGGCGCGCTGGGCGAGGTCGCCTTGCTGTACAGCGTGGCCTGCGCAGTGCTGAGCGCGCGGGGATTCGCCCGGGCGCTGACGGCCGCGGCCGCTGGCGTAGCCGAACCGCGCGCGGCGCTACAGTTGACGGGCCCCGTTTTGCACCTGGAGTTGGAGCGCGCCGCGCGCCGCACGGTGCCGATGCCCGCACGCCGCACACTGGCGTTGACCGGACTGGGCACCATCGCGCTCAGCGCCGGGGCCGCGACCCTGCTGTGGCTGGCTGGCGCCGGCGACATCTTCCAGCGCATCGCCGCCGTTGCCTGGGTGCTTTTGCTGTTCGACACGGCGCCGTACCTGAAGTCCGACACAGCGACGCTATTGGGGCTGCTCGCGCGACTGCCGCAACTCGGGCGGCGCTCGGCCAGCTATGTGTTCCGGCGCATGTTCCTGAACCTCTTGCGGGGTGCGGCGGCCGGCTCGCGCGAGAGCACGTACGTTGCAGTCGGCTCCTACTGGGTGCTGCACGCCTGCCTCGGGGTTGGCCTGTTTGGCAAGGCGGTGCTGCCGTCGGCGCTCGCACGCCTGCATGACGTGGCGCGCAGTCACCAGACGCTTGCCGGCGGCACCCTGCCGCTGCTGGAGTTTGCGGTCATCGGCGCGGCCACGGCGCTGGCGGCGCTGCTGCTCGTCGGGTTCTGCGGTGGTCTGCTGGGCGGCGTCATCGGGTTGGTGGCCCAGGTGGCGCGAATGCTGGGCTGGGTCGATCGACCCGTACTCGGTCGGCGCCGCGCCGCGGCAGAGGACGAGCAGGCGGCGTTCGTCGAGGCGGCGCTTGGCATTCCGTTCCTGGCCGCCGCGGGTGCCGACGTGCTGCGGGCGCTGGCGCAGCGCCTTGAGGCGTGCACGCGGCCTCCGAGCGCCGTCGTGTTTCGCCAGGGCGACCCCGGCGAGCGCTTCTACTTCGTGCGCAGCGGTGCGGCCCAGGTCATTCTGGAAGAGGAGAGCGGCCTGCACCACACCGTCGCGGTGCTGGGCGTCGGCGAGTTTTTCGGCGAGGTCGCACTGCTGGAGCGGGTGCCGCGCACCGCCACGGTCAAGGCGGTGCCCGTTGCCCGCCAGGCGTTGGAACTGCTCAGCATCGAAGGTCCAGCCTTCCTGCAACTGGTCGGTGCGCTCGGCGGCAGTTCCCACGCCGTGACGGAGCAATTGCGCAACGCTGCCTGCCTGCGCAACCACCCGCTCGTCGCACACCTCGGCACGACGGCGCTGCGTACGCTGCTCGCCGCGGTCACGGTCGAAAAAATCGAGACGGGCGCCACCATCGTGCGTCAGGGCGACGCCGCACGCGACCTCTACATCATTCGCGACGGTGCGTGCTCGGTGCGGGTGATCGATGCAGTCGCCGGGGACCGCGAAGTCGGGCGGCTCGGTCTGGGCGCATGGTTCGGCGAGGTCGCGTTGCTCCACGATGGTCGCCGCACCGCGACCGTGCGCGCGGAGACGGCGACCAGCGTGCTGCGCCTGCCGGCGAGCGCCGTGTCGGCAGTGCTGCTCGCAGACGTGAAGACCGCGCTTACGCTACAGCGCTTCGCAGCAGAGCGCCGCCGTGGCCTCGCAGGGGGCACCTGATGGCGCTGGGTCGAATCGTGCCCGTGCTGATGCTGGCAAGCGGCGCCACGTATGCCACGCAGACCGGCGGCCAGGCGATTGCCGGCGTGGTCGATGGCGTCAAGTCGGTGGTGACGCGCTTCGAACTCGCGCAGGTCCAGCAGATAATGCAGATCGAGGTCGCATTGGGCGGCGCCGGCAAATGGGCGCGCGACCCTGCAGCCTTTGGCGCCTACCTGCGCGAAAACCTGCAATCGCGCCAAGGGCGAAACTCGGCCAACGACCTTTGGGACGTGCCGTTCGAGTTGCGCGCGGGCAGTGACGGCATCCACCTCGTGGCGAGCAACGGACCGAACAAGCAACCGGACGTGTGCACGGACGGGCCGTCGGCCGAGGCCGTGATGAATCGCGCCGAGCGCGTGGTGCACAGGGCCAATGCCGAGGGCGCGGTGACCGCGCCGGCCGATCCGAATGACTGGTGGAAGTCGGTGCCGGCCCAAAGCGGTGCCGCCCCGATCGCGGCGCTGGCGGACAGCGGCGCGGCAGGAGAACCCGACGAGCCCGCGCCGAGCGGGCCCGATGACGTGTGCATTGCCATCGACCTGCGCGGAAGCAACCAGTCGGCGTACCGGCCGATTCCGCAGTAGGGGCGCCGACGAAAACAACTCGACATGCCCGTGGTCTTGAGCCGGCGCCATTTTCCGTTGCTGGGTTGCCAAGTTCGCGGCTGACGCCGACTCGCGACAACGGCAAAAAGATCGACTTGTGTCTGTCGCCGTCCTAAGTTCGGCGCTGGCGACGGTGCCCAGCACATGACCGGGACCGGCTGAACTTGAAGGATTGTGAAGGTTTGTTGACGCGCGACCCCGGAATCTTCATTTTGCGGGGTGCTTTGTCGGCAGGAGAATCGAATGAAGTTGCAGAAGCAGCCCAGTGTTGGAGTGGCATCGGTGGCGTCCAGCGGCCGATCGTGGGCGCGGGTCGCTGCTCTCGGTGCCCTGACGTGGGTGGTGGCCTGCTCCGAAGACCAGGTCACGGTCGGGCCAGGCGTGGCGGACGCTGAGACGGTCGGTGGCGCCTCCCTCGACGGCACTGTCGCAACGGATGCCGCGGTCGGCGCCGATGCCCTGCCGTCAGGCGACACTGCGCGCGAACCTGACGCGCCGCCGAACGCCGACGGGCAACCGTCGAGCGCAGACAAAGATGCGGCGCCGGCTGACGACGTCCCGGTCGTCGATCCGGACGCCGCCCCCGGCCAGGATGTGCCCGCAGCGACAGATGTGCCGCCAAGCGAAGATGCGGGCGCAGCGGACGGCCTCGACACAACGGCACCGGACACGGGCACCGCGAATCCAGATGTCGTCGCGCCGATCGACGCAGGCCCGGCACCTGATTCCGGTCCTGCGGCAGACGCGGTTCCAGGGGCAGACGCGGTTCCGGCTGTCGACACCGTGCTCTCCGGCGACGCGACTTCGGCAGGCGATGCAGGCCCCGACGACGCGGTCAGCAATGACGCCGGCCCCGCCGCCGACGCTGCGACACCTCCCGCTGACACCGGCACGCCCGGCACCGATGCGGCGGCCGCGGACACAGGCAAGGCTTGTGCCGGCGATGGAGACTGTGCGGCGCTCGCCGGCCCGTGCGTCGCGAGCATGTGCGTGACGGGTTCGTGCGCGACCAAGGCAAAGGCCGAGGGCGACAAGTGCGACGACGGCAGCACGTGCACGTCGGGCGATGTGTGCAAGGCCGGGGTCTGCGCGGGGGCGGCCGTCGATTGCGACGACGGCAACGGCTGCACGAAAGACGCCTGCGACCCCAAGACGGGTGGCTGCTCGTTTGCGGCGTCGCCGGGTGGCGCGTGCGAAGACGGCAACTTGTGCACCGACAAGGATACGTGCACGGCGAGCGGCAAGTGCACGCCGGGCACGCAGGCCAAGGTGTGCGGCGACGGCAATCCGTGCACGAAAGACAGTTGTGAACCGGCCAAGGGCTGTGTGGCGGCCGCGGGCAACGAAGGCGCGGCGTGTGGTCCGGGCGACGCGTGCCAAGCCGAAGCGAAGTGTGCTGCCGGCAAGTGCGCGCCAGGCAAGAAGCAGGAATGCGACGACACGAATCCCTGCACGGTCGACTCCTGCGACGGCAAGTCGGGCTGTGTGTGGGCGGGCGCCCCCGGCCCGTGCGACGACGGCAACAAGTGTACGGCGGGCGACGCGTGCGGCGCAGGCAAGTGCAAGGCGGGCACGCCCGTCGATGTGGCCAAGGCGTGCGACGACTCGAATGCGTGCACGGACGACAGTTGCGACGCGACGCTCGGTTGCGTCAACAAGCCGAACACCGCGCCGTGCAGCGACGGCAACGAGTGCACGACGGGCGACGCTTGTGCAGACGGCAAGTGCGCAGTCCCCAAGTCGGTGGACTGCGACGATCAAAACCCCTGCACGAAGGACACGTGCGAAACGAAGACCGGTCAGTGCAACTGGGTGGCCCAGAATGGCGCGTGCAGCGATGGCGACGAGTGCACGACGGGCGAAGCGTGCGCAGGCGGCAAGTGCTCGGGTGGCAAGGCGATCGTCTGCGACGACAAGAATGCGTGTACGAAGGACGCCTGCGACCCCAAGGCAGGCTGCGGGGCAGTGAACACGGTGGACCCCTGCGACGACGGGATTGCGTGTACCACGACGGACGCCTGCAAGGACGGCAAGTGCGCGGGTGCGGCCTTGAAGTGCGACGACGGCAATGCGTGCACGGACGACGCTTGCGAGCCGGCAACCGGCAAGTGCGCCGCCGCGAACAACACAGCGGCGTGTTCGACCGGAGACAAGTGTGCCTCTGGCGACCAGTGCGAAGATGGCAAGTGCGTCGCCGGCTCCAAGGCGAAATGCGACGATGCGAGCCCTTGCACGACGGACAAGTGTGACCCGGCAACCGGGCAGTGCACCTTTACCGCGGTAGCCGATGCGACGCCGTGCGATGATGGCGTGGCGTGCACGGCGGCGAGCGCCTGCAAGACGGGCAAGTGCCTGCCGAGCGGTCCGTGCGCGCTCTACGCCGAGGATTTCAACGGCTGCAAGACGCCGGCCGGGTGGACACTTGACGCGAGCCCGAACTTCCCGACCAAGGGCGTGTTGTGGAAGGTCGATGCGCTGCCCAAGGTCAGCGACGAGGGCGGCTGCAACCTGAACTTCAACGACGACACGGACTATTGCGACGCGGTCGCGGCGAACCAGTGCCAGCAGCCCTCTGGCAACGCGACGAGCAGCGCCATCGACCTGACCAAGGTGACCGTAGGCCAACCGACCTTCTCGTTCTGGACCTACTACGACCTCGACGGCGACGCGGAGAAGCCCCACATCCAACTCCTCGACGCCGCCAGCGGTGCGGTGATCGAGGAGCACCAGCTTGGGACGACCGGCGGCGACATGAAGAAGTGGAAGCTCGTGACGCTGCCGGCCAGCAAGGCGTCGGGCAAATCGGTCAAGATTCGCTTCAACCTCGCGCTGCCGAGCGGCCAGTTGAATTCTGGCAACAAAGGTACCGGTTGGTTCATCGACGGGTTCTCGGTGACGGTGCAGTTCGTGGCCGAGGTGTGCACGAACAGCATCGACGACGACGGCAACGGCAGCGCGGACTGTGCGGACACCGCGTGCAAGAGCAACGCGGCCTGCGCCGAAGTGTGCGACAACGGCAAAGACGACAACTTCGACGGCGCCATCGACTGTGCGGACCCGACGTGTGCCAAGGCCGTTGCCTGCGCGGCGACGAAGCTGGCGGCGTCGGACTTCAACTGTGGCGACAAGGACTGGACGAACACATCGACCACCCAGACCGTCATCTGGGCGATCGACGCCACGCCGACCGTACCCCTGCCAGTGACGGGCAAATGCTCGCTCAACTACAACAACGGCACGAACTACTCGCCGCAGGCCAACGCAGGGGCCGCTGGCATGGCCACCTACAACACGACACTCGATGCGGCGGGCTACAGCCAGTTGTCCGCACAGTTCTGGTACTGGCTCAATGTCGAGTCGGACCCCAACCTCGACCGCACCTACTTGCAGGTGTCCCTCGACGACTTCGCCGGTTGCTGTGGCGCTAGCGTCAGTTGCAACAGCGGCGGCGGCAACCAGTTGCCCAACAACTGCAATACGGCCGGGACAAAGTCGTGGTTCCTGAGCAAGGAGGGCCTCAAGACGTGGAAGAAGGCCGTGATCGACCTCAAAGACTTCGCTAGCAAGAAGTTCAAGGTGCGGTTCCGCTTCAACACGATCGACGGCAGCAACAACGCCGGGTACAGCGGGCCGTTCATCGACGACTTCCGCATCTACGCGGGCAAGGGCGGGTAGAAGACAGGGCGGGCAATGGCGAGGCCCCGGTTGCTGGCTCGCGGAGAGCGTTCGCGGGCGGCCTACTTTTCCTTGAGCGTCCAGATCCCATCCCAATCTGCGGGCGGCGGCTCGGCGGCGAGGTGCGCCACGCGGGCGGCGAACACTTTTGACGGCCCGTCGGTCGGGTCGGCCGCCAGCGCAGAAGCAAAGGCGGCACTGGCCGCAGCAAAGTCCAGCCGCCGATAGGCAGCCAGGCCCACCGCAAACGCTTCGACCGCTCCACGCCGAGTCGCAGGCAAGGCGACTCCCACCTCGCCGAGCAGTTCGAAGATGCGTACCGACTGTTGCTTGCCGGCCACGCGGATGCTGTCGATCTCGCGCATTTCGATCGCATGGCGCGCGGCGAGCCAGGTGCCTTCCGTGCACAGGCTGCGCGTACTGTAGACCTTGTTCACGGCCTCGAGGCGGCTCGCCAGGTTCACGGCGTCGCCGATGACCGTGTAGTCCTGGCCGTGCGCGCCGCCGATCGAGCCAACGATCATCTCGCCGGTGTTCATGCCGATGCGCAGACCGATGACGGGCCAGTCGCCTTGCTCCCAGTTCGGTCGCAACTTCTCGATGGCCTGCAACTGCAGGAGCGCCGCGCGACAACCGCACACGGCATGGTCGGCGCGAGGCAAGGGTGCGCCGTAGAAGGCCATGACGTTGTCGCCGATGTACTTGTCCAGCGTGCCGCCTGCCTGGGCGACGGCATCGGACAGGTCGGTCAGCGTGCGGTTCAAGACCTCGACGACGGCTTCGGGGCGGCGGCTCTCGGCAAAGGTCGTGAAGCCGGCGATGTCGCTGAATGTGACCGTCAACTCCTTGCGCTCGCCGCCCGGGCTCTGCTTGTCGGGATTGGCGAGCAGGAAATCGACGACGTCGGGCGCGAGGTACTTCTTGAATGTGCCCTTGATGCGCTCGCGCTCTTTCAGTCCTTCGATCATCCGGTTGAACGCGGTGGCGAGTTGGCCGATCTCGTCGCGCGACGACACATCGACCTGTACGCTGAGATCGCCCGCTGCCACCTTGCGCGCCGCCGCCTCGAGCGCCACGATCGGGCGCGACAGGCGGGTCGACATCACAAACCCCAGCACGAGCGCGACGACGAGCAACAGCGCCGCCACGCCGAGCAGCAACTGACCCGCCTGCAACAGGACCGCGAGGCCCACCGTCAGGTTGCGCGCGACCACGATGCGGGCGATTTCGGCGCGACCCGACAGGTCTTTGAGTGATTGGCACTGTACCAGCCAGTGGGCGTCTTGGGTGGCCACCTCGACCGCTTCGCCGTCCTTGGACTGCAGCGCGGCCTGCAGTACCGTGGGCGGCACCTTGCCTTCGGCGTGGCCGTCCAGCGTGACGAGAGCCAGCGCAGTGTCGCGATCGCCCAGCGCGAGGTCCTGGAGCAGCACGGCGGCGGGAATGCCCTGCACGAAGGCCGCGCGCGGCTGCCCGCCGAGCACGGTGGCCCTGGCAAACAGGACGAAAAGACCGGGTGCGCCACCGGGCGGCACGAGCCCGGACTTCGCCAAGCCCGCGTCGCGTCCGTCGATGACCATCGCACCGACCGCGCCGCCCGGTTCAAAGGCGGTCTTGACGGCGGCCAGGTTGTTGGCGTTGCCGCCCCAGGCCGCGCGCTGCGCCGACGCGAACAGCACGCGCCCCTTGGCGTCGGTCACGCCGATCCAGCCGCCGCCAGCAACCTTCGCCCAGTTCCAGTCGGCATCGACGAGGTTTTGGTGCAGCGTCTGAAGCGTGGTCGCGTCGTCGGCGGCGGAGCCCAATCCGAAATCGGCCTCGCCCTGCCCTTGCGCCGCGACCTGGCGAAACACCGGCAACACGTACGACAGGTCAGACACGGCCTGAAACGCCTCATAGCGCAGGTTCAGCAGTCGCTTGAGTTGGGCGCGCGCGGCCTGGGCATCGACGCGGGCCTGGGCACCCGAACGCTCGCGCAAGATGCTCAGCGCGGCCCCCGCCACCCCGCCGACGCCGAGCAGTGCGAGCAGGACGAACACCCAGAGCAACTTCGCCCGGATCGACGCCATTCAGCGATAGCTCCCGTCTTCTTTGGGATAGGGCGCGCCGAATTTGTTGACGTGCGGCATGTCGGTGCGGACTTCGTCGACGGCGACCGCGACGTCGAGCGGGGCGCCCGCGACGACCGTGACCGACTGCTTGGCGGGCGCTGCGGCGAAGCGGTCATAGGCGAAAAGCGTCCAGGTGCCGGCCGGAACTCCGTCGATGGCGAAGCGGCCGGCCTTGTCGGTCACGGCAAACCGGCGGTTGGGCAGGACGAGCAGCGTCGCGACCA
The DNA here is from genome assembly GCA_009692425.1 of Myxococcales bacterium. GTDB lineage: Bacteria > Myxococcota_A > UBA9042 > UBA9042 > UBA9042 > SHZF01. Next base: position 19,789 of record SHZF01000079.1, read on the forward strand.
TCTGCGGATGAATGTTGCAATACACATCGACGACGCCGGGCTTGGGAAAGCTCTTCATCTTCGCCTCACCCATGCGGTACTGACCGAGATCGAAGGGGCGCGTGGCCGACAGCGAGAACAGATTGTGGAAGAAGTTGTCTTGGTTGGGGAACGACACCGTCTGCCCCGCCGTCACCGCCAGCACCGGCGGCTCGAAGGCCTTGGCGCGCTGTCCCATCGTCGGC
>SHZF01000018.1 GCA_009692425.1 Myxococcales bacterium
GCCTGGGTGACGTGCGCGATCGGGACGTCGGCGACGACGCAAGGCTCCGCCGCTGCGGCTCCGTGGGCCGGAATCAGCCCGAATGCGACCAACCCGACCGCGGAACCGACGTGGCGCTTCAAGGTGCAGGACTGCATGGCGACTCCGGCGCCGGATGCGGCGCGTGCGTCCCCGAATGCCTTGCAATCGCCGTGCCATTTGCCGTAAAACAGGATTGTGTTTGTTGATTCAATGGATTGTAACGAATTGGTCCCGCAGCGGATCGGACCGCACACGCCCATGTCGCGAGACTTCGGGTGAGACTGTGACCGAGACGGCGACCGCGAAAGGGGTCGGCAACGGCCGCGCGTGGCTCAGGGCGCCGGGCAGCCCGCAGCCGAAGGTTGCGCGGCACAGATCGGATTGCTTTTCGGCGACGCACCCTTGCGGACGATGATGCGACGCTCCAGCCAGTCCGTCCCGTTGCGGCCGTCGCGCACCACGACCCAGACGCGGACCATGCGCTCCACCTCGCCAGAGTCGAGGACCGGCGTGCGCAGCGAGGTGCGCGCCGAGGCGTCGGTCGAGCGTTGGCGGCCGAAGCGGCCGACGGTGGAGTACCACGAAAACACCAGCGTTTCCTGATCCGGCTTCGTCTTCTTCGGGTCAGCGCTTGGCCCGAGCGCCTCCACGTCGGCGGGGTCGAATTCCGGCAACAGGTGCCACACGCTGTCGGGTGCCACGACGGGCGTCACGTCGGCGGGCCACGCCACTGTTGCCTTGCGCACTTCGGGGTCGGCCTTGAGCACCGTGAGTTGCTCGCCCGCGACTTCTTGCACCTCAGCCACGCCGAAGCGCAAGCCCACCAGCGTCGGGTTGCGGTTGGCGCAAGCCCCAGCCGACCGGCGCGCAACCTGGGCCGCGACGCGTTCGCAGTCGTTCCAGTAGGTCTTGCCATTGCAACCGCACACGAGCTTGCGCGCACATGAGCGCGCCGGCTTGCCGCAGGCCGGCTCCGCGCTCGCGTCGAACGGGCCGCAGGACTCCTCGAGCTCGAGGCCGAGGCGCTTGAATCCCGCGAGGCACCGCGTGCGGTCCGGGCAGGGCTGCGCGAGCATGGCGGCCGCGTCAATCGGGCACTTGCCGCCCCACGCCGCCGGGGTGCCGACCGTGAATAGCACGTACATTTCTGGCACATCGCTCAAACCTGCCCCACCCAGTGCGCCGCCGCCGAGGCCGCCAGCCGCATCGGGCGCCTTGCCGCCTGGGATGCATGCGAGGTCCGGTCCGGCGCCGGCGAGCCCGCCCGAGCGCGTCGGCTGGTCGAGGCCGAGCTTCTTGAAGACCTTGTCGGCATTCTTCATGGCCTGAAACACGTGGGCGACGCCGACGCTCGCCGTCGCCGCCGTGCCGAGGTCGACCTGCACGTCGGGGTCGATGCACTTGAAGTTGCCGTCGCGCGACCAGGCGAACGGGCAGAACGCCCAGCCATAGCACAGCGCCTTGTCGGTGTCGGGACCGACCACCAGGGGCCTCAGCGTCGAGGGTGCGTCGAAGCGGATGCCGGGCGCATCGGCGCGCACGCCCAACATCCTGAGTTTGTTTATCAACGATGGTGGATCGAAGTCGGTCTGGCACCCGGCCAGCGCGAGGAGCGCCCCGCAGCAGGCCAACGCCCCGCAGCAGGCCCGCACCACGCGGCACGCCTGCGCCGCGCGGCCCTGCATCGCAAATCGGAGGAGCGTGGCCGGGCGCGCGGAACAATCGAGCATGGTCGCTCCGTCAGCCGCCCGAGGGCCGGAACTCGACGACGAAGGATACGTGATCGGTGAACGGCTGCCCATCGCGCCGCCCCGGTTCCCAGCCGCAACTCTTCACGTGCGCCACTGCGGAGTCGTCGAACGGCTCGCCACCGCCGCGCAGGATGCGCACCCTGCGCACGCCGCCGTCGGGCCCGATGTCGAGGCCAAGCACCACCTCGATTACGCGGTTGCCGGTCTCCGCGCCTTCTGGCCACTGCACATGGCGACACGCGGGGCGCGGCAGGGCCGACACGATCTCGACTTGGCGCGCCGCCGATTCGGCCGGCAATGGTGGCGGTGCGGCAACCGGCTCTTCGATCGGGCGCCGGCGCACGTTCTTCTCATCGGCATCGACCTCGGGGTTACCGAATACGTCGTCGGGCGCCGTCTGCACCACCACGCCATCTCCGGCGCCGCCGTACGTTTGCGAGAGCGCGAACGGCTGCGGCCCGGCGGCGGCTGCGGTCGGTGTCTTGGCGCCAGGCTGCGGCGCCCGCGCCACCGGTCGGGGCGCGCGCGGCTGCGGGGCAGCGGCGGCCGGCTTGGGCGGCTCCGGCGGCGGCGGTTCGAGCTTGGCGGGAGGTGGCGGCGGCTTGGGCAACGCCACCGCCTCGCGCACGGTGTGCACGAGTTGCCTGGGCGACGGCGGGATTGGCCGTGGAGCGCGCACGGCATGGGCGCCCCACACGGCCACGGCGGCGTGCAACACCACGGCGACGACCAGCCCCACGACGAGGTCGCGCTCAGCCGGCAGGGGAGCCATCGTCGCCGCGTAAGCGCTCATATTGTGGTGAGGTAGTTCATGAGGGGGAGCCTATTCGATGTCCTGTTCCTTCGTGTTGACCGCGATCTTCTCGATGCCGGAGAGCCGGATTGCGTCGATTACCCGCACGACGCTGCCGTGCAGCACGCGCCGATCCGCGCTGACGACCGCTTCGACGCCCGGCGCAGCGCGAGCCGCCGCCGTCACCAGCGTGCGCAGCACGGCTTCGCTCACCTGGGCGCCATTCAGCCACAGCACGCCCTCTTTCGTGATGACGACACTGATGGGCTGCGCCGGCTTCTCCCGCGCGCTGGCCGCCTTGGGCAGATCGACCTCGATCGCAGGCTTCTTCATCTTCTCGCTGACCTCTTCGTTCGTCAGCATGAAGATGATCAGCAGCACGAGCATGATGTCGACGAGCGGGGTCACGTTGATGTCGGCGAGCACGTCGTCGCCGCCTTGTATCTTGCCGGCCATGCATCACCCCTTGGCGGCCAGTGCGGCGGGCGCTGGCACCGTCTTGAGGTGCGCGAGCAGGATCGACGAGAGGGCCTCCGTGTCCGATTCCGCCCGTTTCACGCGGGTGCGGAACTGGTTGTAGGCGACCACCGCCGGGATCGCGACGAACAGGCCGACCGCCGTGGCGACGAGCGCTTCCGAGATGCTCCCCATGATCATGGCGGATCGCGACGAACCGACGGTATCGACCTGCACCTTGAGGTCTGCAAAAGCCCCCATGATCCCGATCACCGTGCCGAGCAGGCCGATGAAAGGGGCGTTGGCGCCCAGGGTGCCAAGAAAGTTCAGGAATCGGTCGTAACGCTTGCGCTCCGTCGCGATCACCGCCGCCATGATCTCGCCGACCGCAGCGGGCCCGCGGTGCATCTCGCTGACGCCGGCGTGCACGACGCGTGCCGCCATGCCCTGGTGGCCGGCCAACACCGCCAAGGCCGCTTGCGTGCCCTGATCGAGGGCCGCGAGAAGGCGCGGTTGCAGTGCGGCCACGGGCACCCGGTTGCGCCACAGGAAGACCGCGCGCTCGATGATCACGGCAACTGACAATACGCTCAGGATGATGAGCAGGTAGAGCACCCAATCGACGCCCAACGAGTCGAGGAGCAAGGTGAGTTGATTCGTCATGGTCGGGGCACGCGGAGGCGGCAGGAGTGCCGTCGGGACGAGCGGGAAAAGAGAGGGTAGGCCGGCGCGGGAGGGGTCGGTCCTTGCCCGGCGCGCCGGGCAGTGCAAAATGGTGACAGCCGCGCACGCCCCGGGCAAGCTGGGAGTCGGCGTGGCGCCTGCCCTTGCCCGTTGAACCGCGGGTGCCGTCGCTTTCTTCCCCCGCCATGACGGACGCCGTGGACCCGCACAACGCAGCCGCCGCCAGTGCCGCCGAGTGGACCGGCGACCCGCTCGAGGCGCCGATCGCCATCGACGGCGTCCCAACGATCGACGAACTGCTCGCCACGCTGCGCAGCTACCTGCCCCACAGCGACCACCTGATGGTACGCCGGGCGTACGCGTTTGCTGCGCGCTGCCACGCGACGCAGACCCGCAAAAGTGGCGAGGCGTACTTCGCCCATCCCGTCACCGTCGCCTTTCTGCTGACCCGGCTGCGCCTCGATGGCGCGAGCATTTGCGCAGGCCTGCTGCACGATGTCGCCGAAGACACGACGGTCAGCATTGCCGACATCGAAAAGCGCTTCAGTCCCGAGATCGCCGCGATCGTCGACGGCGTGACCAAGCTCGACAAGATCAAATTCGCCAGCCGCGAGCACAAGCAAGCCGAGAACTTTCGCAAGATGCTCGTCGCGATGGCCAAGGACATCCGCGTGCTCATGATCAAGCTCGCGGACCGGCTCCACAACATGCAGACGCTCGGCTCCATGAAGCCCGACAGCCAGCGCCGCATCGCGACGGAGACGCTCGAAATCTACGCGCCGCTGGCCAACCGCCTCGGCATCGGCTGGATGAAGGCGCAGCTCGAAGACCTGTGTTTCCGCCACCTCTACGCCGACGAGTACCGGCGACTGGTGCACGACGTCGGCCTGCGGCAAACGGAGCGTCAGGCCTACGTCGTCGCAGTGGTCGAAGACCTCAAGCGCATCCTGGCCAGCGAAGGCCTGCAGAACGCGACGGTGTACGGCAGGCCCAAGCACTTGTTCGGCATCTGGCGCAAGATGACGGCGCAGAACGTCGAATACGACGGCATCTACGACGCTCAGGGCTTTCGCGTGTTGGTCGACGACCTGCGCGAGTGCTACGCGGCGCTGGGCGCGGTGCACACGGCGTGGAAGCCGATTCCGGGGCGCTTCAAGGACTACATCGCGCTGCCCAAGGCGAACCGCTACCAGTCGCTGCACACGTCCGTGATCGGGCCGCGCTCGGAGCGCATCGAGGTGCAGATTCGCACCCACGACATGCACCGGGTGGCCGAGGAAGGCGTCGCGGCACACTGGCGCTACAAGGAGCGCGGGGAGTCGATCGCAGTGCGCGACGAGGCCCGCTTCGCGTGGCTCAAGGAACTGCTCGAATGGCACGCGGGGGTCAAGGATTCCGACGAGTTCCTCGACTCGATGAAGGTCGATCTGTTCACGGACGAGGTCTACACCTTTACCCCCAAGGGCGACGTCACGGCGTTGCCGCGCGGGGCGACGCCGATCGACTTTGCCTACGCGATCCACACGAAGGTCGGCGAACGCTGCGTGGGCGCCAAGGTCGATGGCGTGATGGTTCCGCTGAAGCATCCGCTCCGGAACGGCAACATCGTCGACATCCTGACGCGCGCCGATGCCCACCCTTCGCCGGACTGGCTCGAATACACAGTGACGGCGCGGGCGCGCACGAAAATCCGCAGCTACATCCATGCCGAACAGCGCAAGCGGGCGCTCGAGGTGGGCACCGATCTGCTCGAAAAGGCGTTCCGGCGCGTGCGGCATTCTGTCGCGCGGGCCCAGGGACACGAGCGGTTTGCCGGCCTGCTGCGCCATTTCGGGGTCAGTTCCTACGACGATCTGGCCATCCTTGTCGGCTACGGCAAGCTCGACGCCCAGAACGTGGCCGAGTGGCTTCTGCCCGACGCAAAACCGCCCGAGCCGGAGCCCGACAAGGAGGTCAAGCGGCCGCGCAAAGGGGCGCCGAAGAAGTCGGGCGCGGCGATCTCGGTGAGCGGCTACGACGACGTGCTCGTGCGGTTCGGCAAGTGCTGTGCACCGGTGCCGGGCGATCCGGTGGTCGGCGTCGTCACGCGCGGGCGCGGCATCACGGTGCACACGCGCGGGTGCGCCCAGGCGCTGGCCGCTGACCCGCTGCGGCGGCTCGACTGCGAGTGGAACGGGCTGACGGGCGCCGCCACGAACGTGGTCGTGCGCGTCTTCACCGACAACCAGCCGGGGCTGCTGGCGGCGATGTCGGCGCGCTTCACCGAGGCCGGCATCGACATCCAGTCGGCGAACTGTCGGGTCTTCGAGGGACGCCGCGCCATCAACGACTTCGAGGTGCGGGTGACCGGCCTGGCCCAGTTGAGCGCGGTGATCGCGGCGCTGGCGAACCTGCGCGGGGTGACGCGGGTGGAACGGGTGCGCGGGTAGCGGCCGGTTCAAATGTCTCTGCGCGGCGCGATCGCGCGGGCAAGCGGCGAAAGGTATGCCGGTGGGTCCTGGCTCACAGCGGTCCTTGCCGGTCCCGCCAGTCCCCCGGCAGTCTTGCCAGCACTTCGTCGCCAAACTGCTGCCGCACCGCCGCCTTCTCCCACTGCCAGCGCGCCCCCTTGAGCAGCCGCTCCCGGTAGCGCGCGCGCTCCTCCTGCATGGCACCCGCGCACGCATCGCGCCGCAGGGCCTGCTGGGCCTCCTTGTCGTCCAACCCACCGGTGCGCAAAGGCGCCCGCGCCACGGCGACGGCCACGCTCCACCCCCACGCGGTCGGCAGCGGACCCACGACGTCGCCCAGCCGCGCGGGCGCGAGTGCCGCGGCCAGCACCGGTTCGCCGGGTCGGAACGTGCCAGGCGGAAAGCCGTCGGCCGCTTCGAACCACGTATAGCGCCGCAGCCGCAGGCGGGGTTCGGTCGGGATGCGCGCGGCGACCGCCTCCTCGAACGTCGGGATGAAACCGGCGCGCAGCGGGCTCTCCTCGACATCGACCGCCGTCACGTCCGCCGCTGCTCCCAACGGAGGCAACCGCGCAAATGCCGTGCGCACTTGTTCAGCAAACGCAACGATGAGCGCCTTCGTCGCCTCCCGGCAGCGTGCGAGGTCGTCGGTCGGGCACTCGGCGCCGTCGTCGCAGCAGATCACCTGGGCGTCCCACACCGTGTGCGAGGGCGGATGCTTGTAGCGTGCGAGGTTTTCCAACCGCGCAAATCGCAGCCGTTTTTCGTCGAGGTCGCAGCCTCGATCGGGATTCCACACGGCGGCCAGGAACCGGTCCGACGCCTCTGCCATCTTCTCGCCCGGCCGCGGCTTCTGATCCAGCACGCCCGCCTCGCGCACCACGAGCAGGTCTGACGCCGCCCACAGGATTGACTCCGACGTGACCTGCAACTTGGAATCGCCGTGGATCACCTGGCGCAGGCGGGCGCGCACGTGCGACAGCCGCAGCGTCTCGAGATCGACCACGCCGAGCACCGGGTCGGGGTCGATCATAGCAATGGGGGCCGGCGGCGGCGGCGCAGTCGTTTCCTTGCACGCGCACAGCCCCGTCAGCACGACGGCGAGCAGGCCTCGCGTCACGGTGCCGTACCCGGCCATGCTCCCCATCGCCGCTCAGCCCATCAACGTGACGAGGATCGCCTTCTGCACGTGCAGGCGGTTCTCCGCTTCGTCGAAGATGACCGACTGCGGGCCGTCGCACACTTCGGCGCTGACCTCCTCGCCGCGGTGGGCCGGCAGGCAGTGCAGGAACAGCGCCTCGGGATGGGCCCGCGCCATCATCGCCGCATCGACCTGGTAGCCGGCAAACGCGACCAGGCGCTGGGCATGCTCGTCTTCCTGCCCCATCGACGCCCAGACGTCGGTGTACAGCGCGTCGGCGCCACGCGGACCCTCTTGCAGGTCGTCGGTCACGGTCATCACCGCGCCCGTCTGCGCCCCCAGCAGCGTGGCGCGGGCGACGATGGCCGCGTCGGGCTGGTAGCCAACCGGCGCCACGATGGTGACGTTCATGCCGAGCGCCGCACCGGTATCGAGCAGCGAATGCGCCATGTTGTTGCCGTCGCCGACGTAGCACAGCGTCTTGCCGCGCAGCACGCCGACGTCGAAGGTGCCGGGCGGGCTCCATTTCTCGACGAGCGTCGCCGCATCGCACAACGTCTGGCACGGGTGCTCGAGGTCGCACAGGCCATTGATGACGGGGACCGTCGCGTGCTCGGCCAGTTCTTCGATCGTGGCGTGGCCGTAGACGCGCGCCATGATGCCGTCGCAGTAGCGGCTGATCACCTTCGCGGTATCGGCGATCGTCTCGCCACGCCCGATCTGGATGTCGCTCGACCCCAGGAACAACGCGTGGCCGCCCAACTGGAACATGCCGACCTCGAACGACACCCGCGTCCGGGTCGACTTCTTCTGGAAGATCATCGCCAGCGTCTGGCCGCGCAGCGCCTTGCGGTAGCGCTTCGGCTTGCGCTTGATCTTGTTGGCGAGTTCCAGCACGGCGCGGATCTCGGCCGGGCTGAAGTCGGTGACGCTGCGAAAGTGACGGACGCTCATGGGACACTCTCCAGTCGAGGGATACGCGCCCCCGGTTCAGGGCACGACCCGGGAGCCTGCACGGCCTTGCAACACCTGCCCGATGCTGTCGACGCTGCCGATCGCGGCGGTGCGGCCCGTCGCGCGGGCAAAATCGATGGCGGCCTCCACCTTCGGCCCCATCGAGCCGGGGGGAAACTGGCCGTCGTGCAGGTGGCGCTCGGCCTCTTCGACCGTCAGCGAGTCCACCCGTCTCTCCGTCGCCTTGCCAAAGTCGAGGCTGATGTGCGGCACGGCCGTCAGGATCACCATCATGTGCGCGCCGAGCACCTGGCCCAACAGCGCCGCGGTGCGGTCCTTGTCGACCACCGCTTCGACCCCGTGCAGACGCCCGCGGCTGTCGCGCACGACGGGCACCCCGCCGCCGCCGCCCGCGATCACGACATCCATCCGCGACACTGCGGCCTCGACGGCATCGACGTTGACGACGGTGCGCGGCCGCGGCGAGGCGACCACCTTGCGCCAGCCGCGCCCGGAATCTTCGACCATCGCCCACTTCTGGCGGCGCTGCAGTTCACGGCCACGAAACGCCGTGAAGAACGGGCCGATCGGCTTGGAAGGCGTGCCGAACGCCGGATCGTCGCGATCGACCTCGACCAGCGTCAGCACCGTGGCGACCCGCAACGTATGGCTCTGGTTGTACAGGGCGAGTTCCAGCAGGTAGCCCATCGTGCCCTGGGTCGAGGCGACGCACGCATCGAGCGGGACGATTGGCAGCTTCGTCGAAGCCTCTTCGCTGCGGATCAGTTCCTGGCCGACCTGCGGGCCGTTGCCGTGCACCAGCAGGATGCGGTAGCCGCGCTTGGCAATGCCGTGCAGGACTTTCGCCGCCGCCTCCGCCCGCCTGGCTTGCGCCACCACGGAGCCGTCGTCGTCGGGTTGCATCAGCGCATTGCCGCCGATGGCGATGACGACGAGCGGCCGACCGGTGCCGAACTGGCGCACGGCGGCACGGCGCAGCAGCGAGGGCTCGGGAAGGTGGGCCAACGGCAAGCGGAACGACCTCGGTGCGGAACCGGCCAACAATCCAAAGAAAACACTAGAACTTGTGCGTCAGCTCGCCCGTCTGGCGTGTCGGCTCGGGCAAGAAGATGCCGGAGCCGGTCTGGCGCGTGCCGGCCGCCATCGCCGACGGCGCGGCGATGGCGCTGGGCGTAGCCATCTGGTGCGAGCCGGTCGTCTGGCCGAGCGGCCGCGGCGACGTGATGCGCGGCAGTTGGCTGGGCAGCGGCTGCGGCACGGTGGCCAGCGTGGGGCGCTCGGGCTTGCCCGACGTCATCTGGCACGCGCCGTCGAAGTAGACGCCCTTGTCGATGTGGAGCGCCGGGCTCGTGATGTTGCCGCGCAGTTCGGCGGGCGCGTGCAACTCGACCGCCTCGGTCGCCGTGACGTTGCCGGTCACGAGGCCCCAGACCTGCACGGCGGCAACGCGGATTTCGGCTTGGACTTCTGCACCTTCTCCGATGATCAGCACGCCGTCGGAAAAGATTTCGCCGGTGAAGCGGCCATCGATGCGGACGGTGCCCTCGAAAGTGAGTTTTCCTTGGAATTCACTGCCTTTGCCCAGCAGCGCGTTGAGTTCGTTCGTCATGATCGTGCTCGCGTTCGTCAGGGTTGCGGAGGGGCTGGGAGCCTACTGCAAGGGCGCGATCTTGACCAGTGCGATTTCTCGGACGGCCCGGTCGGCGGGGATGGGGCCCGTGCAAAAACAAGTCGATCGCCTTCGCGTCGCCGTGAGTCGGCTTCAGCCGCGAACTTGGCGGCTCAACCAGCGACACGGGACCGTGCCGAATGACTCTCACGATCCAACTCGCAGAAGGGCAGTCGATTCGGTAATTCTTGCACACGCCCTTAGAGGGTGTTTACGTTAGAACGGTCGTCGGGGCCACTGCCTGTGAAATGGCAACCAGGTGCTCGAGGACGTAAGCAACCAGGCGGAACTCCTCCTCCGGCGTGAGCGTAGGGGGCCGCCCGCACTTGCCGGCGGCGCACGATCGGCGGCGACGGGGCGGGGCCGAGGACGTACTCCCAGGTGGGCTGGTGGACTCGACTGGCATGGATGATCGCCTGCAATTACGCGGAGATTAGCATGCACCGGTCTGCAATGTAAACACCGCTCTTAGCGGCGCCGCGCCATCCGCTCGCGTTCGAGCCGCAGCCACCACACGTTGCGCATCGCTTCCCACACGATGCCGCCGGTCATCTTCGACTCGCCACGCGTGCGGTCGGGGAACTGGATCGGCACCTCGCCGATCGTGAATCCCAACTGCACTGCGCGCCACGTCAGCTCGATCTGGAACACGTAGCCGTTCGACACCACATCGTCGAGCGGCAGCGCTTCGAGCACGCGACGGTGGAAGCACTTGAAGCCGCCGGTCAGGTCTTTTTGCGGCAGCCCCAGCAGCGCTTGGGCGTAGCCATTGCCCGCGCGCGAGACCAGCCGCCGCTGCCATGTCCAGTCGTCGGTTCCGCCGCCCGGCATGTAGCGCGACCCCAGCACCAGGTCGAAGTGCCTGGACTGGTCGATGAACGCGGGCAGGTAGAGCGGCTGGTGCGAGAAATCGCAGTCCATCTCGAACACGAGTTCGTAGTCCCGCGCCAACGCCCACGCGAACCCGGCGATGTAGGCGCGGCCGAGACCCTGCTTCTTGGCGCGGTGGAGCACGTGGATGCGCGCATCGCCGGCCGCGAGGTTGTCGGCCAATTGCCCGGTACCGTCCGGAGAATTGTCATCGATCACGAGCAAGTGCACAGCGGGCACGACGGCGTGGACGGCCTGCACCAACAAGGGCAGGTTTTCGCGCTCGTTGTACGTCGGCAGGCAGAGGAGGGTGGCGAGCGTCGTCAAGCACAACCCATCAATAGTGCTCAGAATAGAAGGAGTCGAGCAGGGCCTGATGCAGCCGCGTCACTTCGCGCCGGCGCAGTTTGAGCGAGGGTGTCAACTCGCCGGCCTCGACAGTCAGGTCGCGCTCCAGGATCGCAAACTTCTTGATCGTCTCGTAGCTCGCCAGCGTCCGGTTGCGTTCGGTGACCACGCCATCGACGAGCTTCCACACGTCGGCGTGCTGGGTCAGTTCCGCGTAGTTGCCGAACGCCACGCCATGGGCGCGCGCCCATTGCACGATGGCATCCTCGTCGAGCGTGACGAGCGCCGTCAGGAACTTGCGGCGATCGCCGTACACCAGCACCTGGCTCAGGTACGCCGACGTCTTCAAGTGCGCCTCGATGTTCTGGGGCGCGATGTTCTTGCCGCCGGCGGTCACGATCAGGTCCTTCTTGCGATCGGTGATGAACAGGAAGCCTTCGGCATCGATCACGCCGACGTCGCCGGTATGCAACCAGCCGTCGCCGTCGATGGCCTCCGCAGTCGCCGCCTCGTTCTGCCAGTAGCCGGTCATCAGGCAGCGGCCCTTGATCAGCACCTCGCCGTCGTCGGCAACGCGCACCTGGACGCCGTCAATTGGCGTGCCGACCGAGCCGAACTTGAAGCGGTCCGGGCGGTTGACGGTCGCTGCCGCACAGTTCTCGGTCATGCCGTAGCCTTCAAGGATCAGCAGGCCGATCGCGTGGAAGAACTCCGCAAGTTCGCGATTGAGCGGTGCCCCGCCCGAGATGAAGCCGCGCACACGGCCACCGAACACCGCGTGAATCTTGGAGAACACCACCCGGTTGGCCAGTTCCCAGCGCAGGCTCAGCAGGCCGCGCGGCTCGCGGCCCTTCTGACGCAGCTTCGACACCTCGCGACCCGTGGCCAGGGCGGCATCGAACAGGCGACGCTTGATCGGGCCGGCCGCCTCGAGACTAGTGCGGATCTTCGCGTGCACCTTCTCAAAGACGCGCGGCACGGCGGGCAGCACGGTCGGGCGCGCTTCGGCCATGTCCTGCAAAAGCGTCGGAATGCCTTGCGGAAACACCAGTTCGGTCCGCACCATCACGCACACGAAGTACACGATCTTGGCGAAGCTGTGGGCGAGCGGCAGGAACAGCATGACGGAGTCGTCGGAGCGCACGTCCATCGAGCGCGTGGCGGCCTCGACCTCGAACACGAACGCGTCATGGCTGAGCGCGACGCCCTTGGGCCGGCCGGTCGTGCCCGACGTGTAGACGATCGTGCACGGCTGTTGGGGATCGATGCCGGCGCGCCGCTCGGCCAGCACGCCGTCGGCAACGGAGCGCCCGCGATCGGCGAGATCGGCGATGCCGCTGACCTGGGCGTGACCGGCCGGCAGCACGTCGTGCAGTTTCACCACCCGGCGCGCTTTTGCGTCCGGCTGGTCGAGGTGGGCGACGTCGTCGAACCAGACGATCGCGGCGAGGGCGGGCAACTGGTCGAGTACGCCGAGCACTTTTTCGATTTGCGTCGGGTCCTGCACGAACACGGCGCGCGCACCCGAATTCGACAGGACCCACAGCACCTCGTCGGCCGGCGCGGTCGGGTACACCGGCACGGTGACGGCCCCGGCCAGCAGGATGCCCATGTCGGCAACGACCCAGTCGCGGCACGTGGTCGACAGGATCGCCACGCGGTCGCCCGGTTCGATGCCGAGCGCGACGAGCCCGCGCGCCCACGCCCCCGACATCGAGTGCCACTGGGCGAACGTCGTCGCCGCCCACGCGCCGCGGGCCTTGGCGCGCAGCATCGCCTTGTCGGGGCGCGCGGCGACGGCCTGCTCGAAGACATCGACGACGGTGCGGACGGCGCTCATGGTGTGCTCCGCGCGGTGCGGCCGCGGGCCCAGGCGCCCGCACAGGTCGGCGGGGCCAAAAACCGGCGGCGAGATTGTGGGCCTGCCGCTACGGCCATGCAAGGGTTGCCGCCCGGCGCAAGCCCTCTTACACTGCATCGACCCGTGCCACCGGGCCGGACCCGAAGTCGATGCGTTATCGCCCTTTCCGCCAACGCTTTTCGTCCGCCGTTGCGTGCGCCCTTTCGTGCGCGGGTCTGCTGGCTTGCTTGCCCGCCTGCTCGGGCGAGAGTGCCCGCCCGGACCAACTCGTCGAGGTCGATGACCGCGACCGCAACACGGTCGAGGTGGCGACGAACCGCCAGATGCAGATCGGCTACCAGATCGCTTCCGTGGCGAATTCGGAGAACGCGCTCGACCTGTGTTTCGAGATGTGCAATCGGTCGAGCGAGTCGTGCCACCTCTCGGCCGACGTCTGCAACGTGTCGAAGCGCTACCCAAAGGTGATGGCGCTCAAGGCCCGCTGCGACGTGACCCGCGAACGCTGCCGGGTGCACCGGACGAAGGTGCCGCGGCAGTGCCCTTGTGATGACTGACGGGAACCCGCGCGTCCCTACCGGCAAGTCCCCGTAAACACAGGCGCCGCCCGCGGAGCCTTGCACTCCCCTTCTTCGCCGCCGCAGCCGAGCGCCACGCCGTTGAGCGCTTCGAGCCACTGCGCGTACGTGGCCGTTTCGGGCAGCACGACCGCGACCGAGCCCTGCTGCGAGCCCGCCCAGCCATCGAGTCGGGCGCCCTCGCCGTGTGGCGGTGCGCTGTGCAAGCTCGACATCGTGCCGTCGGGCGACAGCTTGCCCGCGTGCACCTGGTCGCCCGCATGGTAGACCGCAGCGAGAAAGCCCTTGGCGACGAGCGCGTCCTTGCCGATCACGCCCCACGCGGTGCACGCCAGCGCCTTGCCGCCCGGCGCCTTCAGCTTGAACGGCACGACCTTGTCGGCGGCGAGCAGCGTTAATGTGAAGCCCGCGCGCCGGTTCGTGCCGTCTTCGCGGCGGCGGCCAGCCAGCACCACCGTCGGCCACTGCATGGCGTGCTCCCCGACGATCGTGGCGCGCAGCACGGGTTCCAGCCAGCGCAAGGGAACCGCGGCGTGCGGCACGACCGTGATGGGCGACTGGTTGTACTGCGACATCGTCGTGCTGCGGACGTCTTCGGCGAGCTTCGACACCGCCGGGATCAGTGATGTGTCGGCGGCCCAGTCCGGCTGCCAGGCCGGCCCCGGTTTGTCGGCCACCAGGGGCTTGCCGGGCGCGCGCAGCACGTTGTCCATCAGCATGACGCCCTGCTCGGTTGCCGACAGCACGGCGTTGCCCATCACCGGCGCCGGCCACGTCGAGCGGATCGGCGGCAGCACGGGGAACTCGTCGACTTTCGGCACGTCGGCAATCTTGGCGCGGAACACCTTGCCGATGCGCTCGGCGAACGGCACCCACGGGCTCTGCGGGTAGGTCTCCTTGAACGCGTCGGCCTGCTTGCCGACGCCTTCGAGGTAGGGGCGCATGATCTGGAAGACCCGGTCTTCCATGGGCAAATCCTTGCAGAAGGAGCCCAGCTTGTCGGCGCACAGGCGGTTGACCTCGTCTTCGAGGATGCCGGTCTTGGGGACGAAGTCGAAAATCGGCTTCCAGAACGTGAAGAACCGGATCACCTTGTCGTCGCGCTTGTCGGTCGTGAGTACGCCCCAGTTGTTCGCCAGGCGGTGGGCGTGGAAAAAGAGGGCCATGAACTGGACATCGGCCTCGTAGGACTTGCCCTTGCCGACGCGCTCGGCGCCTTTTTGCGCGGCGAGCATGTCGTTCGGTTCGGAATTCTCCTTGAGGTAGTAATCCTTTTGGGCCTCGAACCACTTTGCCAGGGTCTCGGCCTCGTCTTCGACCGGCGTGCCGGCACCCGTCAGCGCGGCCTGGCGCAGGTCGGCCACGGGCACTGCCGGCGTGATGCGCTTGCCCCACGCCAGCCACGGGTGTTCGTCGTCGCCTGGCACGTCGTCTTGCGGCACCTGGGCCGAGATCGTGCGGCGGCGGGCGTCCATGATGGCGCCGACCGACTGCATGGCGGCTTCTTGGCGGGCCTCGGCCTTTTTCTTGGGCGGCGCGCAGGCTACGAGCAGGGCAGCTGTCACGGTCAGCAGGAGGGTTAGGCGCATAAGATTCCTTGGCCGAGAGGGCTGGACGAGCGAAGCGGGCGACGCTAGGGCGCAATGCCGGCGCGCGCAAGCACGGCGAGGTTGGTGCGCGGCGCTGCACAGGTCGGACAGCGGCGCGTGGCCGTGGCAAACGCCTGGGCCGCGCCTGCCAGGTCTCCGCTGCGGAACCGCGCGATGCCGAGGTGGTGGGGCACGCTCCAGTCGGCGCTGCCCGCCGCGAGCCCGGTCAACAAATCGCGGGCCTGCCCGACCTCGCCCTGCTGCAGCAACGCGAGCGCCTGCAGTTCTTGCAGCCACGCGTCGCCGGGTGCCCGCTGTGCGGCGGCATGCGCCCACGTCCGTGCTTCGGTGGGTCGGTCCAAGTGCAGCGCGGCCTCGGCGCGCAAGCCCAACACGAGCGGCGTCACGTCGTCTCCTTCGAGGCCGGCCAACGCTGCCAACTCCTGCTCCCAGGCACGCCCGTCGCGGGCCGTGACCGCCGCCAGCAAGGCGCCACCCGAACCTGCGCTGGCTGGCGGAGCAACGTCGTTGCCGAGCCCCGCATTCCAGCGCAGCGTCGCGGCCCACAGCGGCGGCAGTGCGGCGGCCGTGGCCGTGGCGGGCAACTCGGCTGCAGCCTGCTGGGTATGCCCGGTGGCCGCCAGCACAGCGATGCGCGCGCCGACAAGCGCCGACCGGGCCTCTCCAGCATCTTCGGGTCTTAAGGGCCGCGCGGCGTCGAGTCGGGCCCGCGCGAGCCTGGCGTCGCCGGCACACAGGGCAAAGCGCGCGCCGAACGCGGCGACCTCGGGCTCGGCGCCCGCGGACTTGAGCACCTTGTCGAGCGTCTCGTCGGCTTCCTTGCGCCGGTCGGGCTGCACCGCCAGCAGGCGCACGCGATTGAGCGCCGCACCGTACAGCCGACTGTTGCGCCGCACCGCCTCGTCGTAGCGCACGGCCGCGAGCCCGGGTTCGCCGGCCGCTTCGAGCCGCCAGCCGTCGTGCCACGCCAGCACTGCACGCGACGTAGTGCAGCCCGCGAACGCCACGACCGCAGCCCCGATCGCCAGCAGGCGCGCCTTCACTGCGGGCTACGGGCGGGCGCCGGCCACGCGGATGCGGGTCTCGGCCAGGTCGACGTCATGCTTCTTGGCCTGCCACGCTTGCGAGGTCGTCGCGTCTTTCGAGCCCAACAGCGCGATGGTGGCCGTCTCCAGCGCCGCGCGGGCCGCATCGACGTTGACTTCCTGCCACGCTTCACACAGTTCCGTCGCGATCGTCACCTGGCCCGCTTCGGTGACGTGCAGGTAGCCTCCATCGACGACGAGCGGCTGCGGCTCGTTGCCGGGCACGTGGACGGTGCAGACGCCGGTGCGCAGGCCCGCGAGAATCGGCTCGTGGTTGGCCAGAATGCCGAGGTCGCCGAGCAGCCCCGGCGCCACGATCTGCGACGCCTCGCCGGCAAATTTGACGCCGACCGGCGTGACGATTTCGACCTTCACGGCTGCCTCCCCGAACCTGACCAGGCTACGCTACTGCATCGTCTTGCCGCGCTCGATCGCTTCTTCGATCGGCCCGACCATGTAGAACGCCTGCTCGGGCAGGTCGTCGAGTTGGCCATCAACGATCATCTTGAAACCCTTGATCGTGTCCGCCAGCTTGACGTACTTGCCCGGCGTGCCGGTGAATGCCTCGGCGACGTGGAACGGCTGCGACAGGAAGCGCTGGATCTTGCGGGCCCGCGCCACGGTCAGTTTCTGATCTTCGGTGAGCTCTTCCATGCCGAGGATCGCGATGATGTCTTGCAAGTCCTTGTATTCCTGCAACACGGCCTGCACGCGGCGCGCCACGACGTAGTGCTCGTCGCCGAGTACCTGGGGGTCAAGGATGCGGCTCGTCGAGTCGAGCGGATCGACCGCCGGATAGATGCCGAGCTCTGCAATCTGCCGCGACAGCACGGTGGTGGCGTCGAGGTGGCTGAAGGCCGTCGCGGGTGCCGGGTCCGTCAGGTCGTCGGCGGGCACGTAGATGGCTTGAACCGACGTGATCGAGCCGTTCTTCGTCGTCGTGATCCGCTCCTGCAACTGCCCCATTTCGGTGGCCAGCGTCGGTTGGTAGCCCACGGCAGAGGGAATGCGCCCGAGCAGCGCCGACACTTCGGAGCCCGCCTGCGTGAAGCGGAAGATGTTGTCGATGAACAACAGCACGTCCTGACCCTTGACGTCGCGGAAGTACTCCGCACACGTCAGCGCCGACAGGCCCACCCGCTGGCGTGCGCCGGGCGGCTCGTTCATCTGGCCGTAGACGAGGGCGGTCTTGGCGATGACGCCCGACTCCTTCATCTCCATCCAGAGGTCGTTGCCCTCGCGCGTGCGCTCGCCGACGCCGCCGAACACCGAAACGCCGCCGTGCTCCTTGGCGAGGTTGTTGATGAGTTCCATGATCAAGACGGTCTTGCCGACACCGGCGCCACCGAACAGGCCGATCTTGCCGCCACGGCTGTAGGGCGCCAGCAGGTCGACGACCTTGATGCCGGTCTCGAACGCCTGGACCTCGGTCGACAGGGTCTCGTACGGCGGAGGGTCGCGGTGGATGGGCCAGTACTCGTCGGCGACGACCGGTCCCGCCTCGTCGACGGGCTCGCCAACCACGTTCAGGATGCGCCCGAGCGTGCCCTCGCCGACCGGCATGCGGATCGGCGACCCGGTGTCGCGCGCAGCCTGGCCGCGCCGCAATCCGTCAGTCGAGTCCATCGCCACACAGCGGCACGACGACTCGCCCAGGTGGAGCGCGACTTCGACCGTCAGGTTCCACTCCTTGTCTGAAATCGATGGGTTGCTCAACAACAACGCCGTGTTGATGGCCGGTAGGTCGCCCGCCTCGAACTCGACGTCGACCACGGGGCCCATGACCTGGCTGATGCGTCCGTCTGCCATTGTTTTGATTCCTTCTTGCTGGCCGCCGGAGCGGCTTACCCTTTGAGCGCTTCGGCGCCCGAGGTGATCTCGCTCAGTTCCGTCGTGATGATCGACTGGCGCGTGCGGTTGTACTTGATCGTGATGCGCTGCAGCAGGTCGCCCGCGTTCTTCGTGGCCGAGTCCATCGCCGTCATGCGTGCGCCCATTTCCGACGCCACAGACTCGAGCAGCGCCCGATAAATCTGCACGTTCACGTTCATCGGCAGCAGCACGTCGAGCACGGCGACCTTCGACGGCTCGAACAGTGTCTGTGCGCTCGGCGGCGCCATCACGGCATCATCGACGTCGCCCTCTTGGGCCATGATCGGCAGGATGCGCTGCGTCGTCGGCACTTGCGCGATCGCCGAACGGAACACGTTGTAGAAAAGAAGCACTTCGTCGAACGCGCCATCGATGTACGCGGTGGTGACCTCGCGCCCGATGCCGGACGCCTTCTCGAGCGTCAGCGCCTGCAGCACGTCGGGATACACGTGGCCGACCTCCTGCTTGCGCGCCTTCATGAAGTCGCGGCCCTTCTTGCCGACGATGCGCAGTTCGATGTGCTCGCGCGTGCCGCGATGGGCCTGCAGCCACGCCCACGCCGCCTTGTTGACGTTGGAGTTGAACGCGCCCGCCAGCCCGCGGTCCGACGTCAGCACCAGCAAGAGCGTGCGCTTGGGTGGTCGCACGGCCAGCAGGGCGTGGGCCTGGGGGTCGCTGCCGCGCGCGAGTTCGGCGATCATGTCGCCCACCCGCAGCGCGTAGGGACGCAGTTGCACCAGGCGCTCCTGGGCCCGGCGCAGCTTGGCGGCAGCCACCAGCTTCATGGCGCGCGTGATCTTGCCCGTCGACTTGACGGACGCGATGCGGCGGCGGATGGCCTTGAGAGAAGGCATGGTCGGTCCTCCTCCTGATCTAGGCCTGGAACAGCGTCTTGAACTCGGTGAGCACGGCGACGAGTTCCTGACGCGCCGGGTCAGCCTTCTTCTTCAGGTCCGACGTGTTCACGATCGTCTTCATGCGTTCGAGGAAGTCTGCCTTCTGGCTGCGCAGGAACGCGAACAGTTCGACCTCGTAGCGGCGCAGGCTCGCCACCGGCAGCTGTTCGATGAAGCCTTCGGGCGCCGTTCCGATGAACACCAGGATGACCTGCAGCGTCACGTCGAGCGGCTGGTACTGGGCCTGCTTGAGCAACTCGGTCAGGCGCGCGCCCTGGGCCAGTGTCTTCTGCGTGGTCGCGTCGAGGTCGGCGGCAAACTGCGAAAACGCTGCCAGTTCGCGGTACTGCGCGAGGTTCAGGCGCAGCGTGCCGGCCACGCCCTTCATGGCCTTGACCTGGGCGGCGCCGCCAACGCGCGACACTGAGATGCCGACGTTGATGGCGGGGCGCACGCCTTTGTAGAACAGGTCGCTTTCCAAGAAGATTTGCCCGTCCGTGATCGAAATCACGTTCGTCGGGATGTAGGCCGACACGTCGCCCGCCTGCGTCTCGATGATCGGCAGCGCGGTCAAGGAGCCGCCCCCCTCTTCGTCGCGCAGCTTCGAGGCGCGCTCGAGCAGGCGGCTGTGGAGGTAGAACACGTCGCCCGGGTACGCCTCGCGGCCCGGCGGGCGGCGCAGCAGCAGCGACATCTGGCGGTAGGCGACGGCCTGCTTCGACAGGTCGTCGTACACGATGAGCGCGTGCATCCCGTTGTCGCGGTAGTACTCGCCCATCGTGCAGCCGGAATAGGGCGACAGGAATTGCAGCGGCGCCAGTTCGGAAGCGGGCGACGTGACGACGGTCGTGTACTCCATTGCGCCGTGATCGGTCAGCTTGCGCACGACCTGGGCGACCGTCGACTGCTTCTGGCCAGTGGCGACGTAGATGCAGAAGACCGGCTTGGCGGTGGGGTCGCCGGCCTTGGCGCGCTCGTGTTCGTACTTCTGGTTGATGATCGTGTCGATCGCGACGGCCGTCTTGCCGGTCTGGCGGTCGCCGATGATGAGCTCGCGCTGGCCGCGGCCGATTGGCACCATGCCGTCGATCGCCTTGAGCCCGGTCTGCAGCGGTTCATGCACCGACTTGCGGCTGACGATGCCCTTGGCCTTGACCTCGACGCGCCGGGTCAGCACCGGCGAGCCGTCGGCATTGGCCAGCGGTCCGTGGCCGTCGATCGGCTGGCCGAGCGCGTTGACCACGCGGCCGAGCAGTGCCTTGCCGACCGGCACCTCGACGATCTTGCCCGTGCGCTTGACGAGGTCGCCTTCGCGAATGGCGGCCGCGTTGCCGAGCAGCGCCACGCCGACGTTGTCCTCTTCGAGGTTCAGCACCATGCCGCGCACGTCGTGGGGAAACTCCAGCATCTCGCCGGCCATCGCCCCTTCGAGCCCGTGGACGCGCGCGATGCCGTCGCCGACCGTGACGACGCGGCCCGTTTCCTGCACATCGACCTTCGCGCCGTAATTGGCGACCTGATCGCGCAGGATGCGGCTGACTTCTTCGATCCGGATGTCCATCGTGCTCTCCTCGTTCTCGGGTCCGGGCGGCATCGCGCGCCGGGCGGCTGTCTTCTGCTTGCGTGTGCGGAATCTTGGCTGTCGCCGGTGGGCAAAAACATCGCGGCGCGCGCCGCTAGTCGTGGACGAGTTGGTGGCGCAGGCGGTTGAGGTGATTGCGAACCGAAGCGTCGTACACGGTATTGCCGACGCGCACGACGAGCCCGCCGATGAGATCGACGTCGCTGCTCGCGCTGAGTTGCACTTCCTTGCCGAGCAAGCGCTCCAGCACGCCCTTGAGGCGCTCGACTGCGGCGTCGCCGAGCGCCGTGGCGGCCGTGACGTGGGCGTGCACGCGGCCCGTGCGCGCGTCGAGCAGGCTCGCGAACGCGCTCTCGATGGCCGGCAGGTCGCTGACGCGGTGCTTGTCGGTCAACACCATCACGAACGCGCGCGCCGTTCCGCCGATGCCCAGCCCGTCGAGCGCGCGCACCACGGCCGTGCGGCGCGTCTCGGCGGGAACCGTCGGGTCGGCCAGGAACGCGAGCGCCTCCGGTTCGCCACGCAGCACGCGGGCCAGGTTGCCAAGGGCCAGCGCCACCGCCGCCGCGTCGCCGCGCTCGTCGCACAACAGAGCGAGCGCGCGCGCATAGCGCCGGGCGACCTTGGACGACGTGGACTTCATGCTCCGCTCCACTGCAAATTTGCGCCGCCCGCGGCGACGGCCTGCCAATTTGCGCCGCCCGCGGCGACGGCTGGCAAAAGCTCCGCCCTCACGCGGCGGGCCGGCTGCCCGCGGGCAGTTCACTGAGTTCGCCGAGCGCCCGATCGACGAGGTGGGCGTGGCCGCTTGCATCGAGCCGCTCCCGCACGATGCGCTCAGCGAGTTGCAAGGCCAACGCTGCCGCCTCGCGCTCCAACTGGTCGCGCAATTTCTTTGACTCCTGTTCGAGCCGCTGCCGCTCTTCGGCGTTGACCCGCGCCACCTGGGTGCGGGCGTCGTGCAGGATACGGTCCATCTCGACCTGCGTGCCGGCACGGGCATCGGCGAGCAACCGCTCCAACTCGTCTTGCAGGCGAGCGATGCGCTGGCGGTATTCGTGTAGGCGCGCCTCGGCGGCGGCTTTCAATTCCTGGGCGGCCTGGATGTCCTTGGCGACATCCTGGTGGCGTTTGTCGAGCATCGCGGCGATCGGCCGGCGCCCGACATAGATCATGCCGCCGAAGAACACCACGAAGTCCAGGATGAAAAACCCTTGTACTTCAAGGCAGAAATGTGCGGGGTCGCAGGTCCCGGCGCCGCTGTCGCTACTGGCCAGGGCAGCGTGCGCGAGGCCCCACAGCGCGAGCGCCAGCGCGGAAACGAGGACAGTGCGCGTGGTGGGTCGCATGAGCCTAGCCCTCCACGAGCTTGGTCGCGATCTGGCGCGCCAGGCCGTCGGCATCCCGCTGCAACTCGACGCGTGCGACTTCGGCCTGGGCGCGCTGGAGCGCCAGACCCTGATCGATGCGCTCGGTGGTCTCGGCGCGCGCCGTCGCGAGGAGGTCGGCGGCCATTTTCATGGTGGCGACCCGGGTCTCGGCGCGTTCCTGCAGCGCCTTGCGCTTCTGGGCAGCGATGGCCGTCTCATACTGCGCAACTTGATCGTCGGCGAGGTGGCGCATCGCCTTGGCGTCTGCGCGCGCGCCGTCGGTGCGGGCCTCGCGCTGCTCGATGCGGGCGAGCATGGGGTTGAAGATCAGGCCCGGCAGCACGAGCACGAGCAGGGCGAAGAGCCCGAACTGGATGAAGATCGTGCCATCGAGGTCGACGAGGCCCGCTTGCGCGACGTGGTCGGCGAGGCGGGCGGACCACTGGAGGACAGGGTCGCCCGCAGTGTCGGGCACGTGGTCGAGGCTCACCGGAAGCGGGACGGCAGTCAGGAGCGACATCGCGTTCTCCGCGGGTGCGGCGGGTGCGGCCACCGACTGCGCCCGGGGCTTGGGCGGGTCGCGGGCCGCAGGCCGCACGACGACAGGCAAGGGCCGCCGGTCCACCGAAGAGTCCTGGCGGCGGCGCGCGGTGTACCGGAAAGCGCTGGTGGCGTCAATGCGCCGGGCTGCCCCCGATCCGCCGCCTTCGGCGCAGTTCGTCGTTGCCGTCGTCGGTTGGCGGTTCGACGTACCCGAGGTACGCCTTCACTGCCAACCTCCTAGTCGCCTAGAACTGCATCCGAATTCGGCGGCCAGGGAGGGTCAGTCGGTGGGTCCTGGCCGTGCCGCCTGCGCCTTTGCCGTGAGCACGCACCATCAACGCCGCCACCATCGCCGTGGTAACCCTGCCGCCATGCCCGACCCCGCGCGCTGCTGGGGGCCTTTGGCGCGCGCACCGGCGTTTCCGCGCAATCCGTCGTGGCCGATGCCGCTTCGGCCGATGGAACACTAGCTGTTTTAAAGAGTTACGGTCGACGCATCGCGCATCGAAGTGGCAACGGGCCTGCGCCACACCTAGGCCTGGATCGCGATGCAGCTTGAGCGTGAGATTGCGGGCGAGCCACGGGCGTTCAAAACCGCTCGCCCTCCTGCAAGAACCGCCAGCGTCCCTCTTCGAGCCCGCCCAGCATGACGCCGCCGACCCGCACGCGCTTGAGCCCGACCACGTGCAGGCCAACCGCTTCGCACATGCGCCGGATCTGGCGCTTGCGGCCTTCTCGCAGCACGAAGCGCAACTGGTCCGCGTTCTGCCACACCACCTCGCACGGCAGCAGCGGGCGATCGTCGAACACGAGGCCGTGGCGCAACCGCTGCAGGCCGGCCGGCGAGAGCTGGCCCTCGACGCGCACGAGGTACTCCTTATCGACGTCGTGGTCTGCGCCGACGAGCTGCTTCGCGACGCGGCCGTCCTGTGTGAACACCAGCAGCCCCTTGGAATCGATGTCGAGCCGGCCGGCGACCGCGAGGCCCTTGAAGTGCTCGGAGCGCAGCGGCGGGCCCGGCCAGCGGCGGTCACGGTTTGCTTCGATGATCAGAACGATCGCGGGCTCGTAGCCGTGCTCAGGCTGGCCGGAGACGAAGCCGATCGGCTTGTTCAGCAGCACGGTGACCTGGTCGGCCTGGTGGCGATCGGCCGCCGCGTCAAGGCGCACGTCGGCGTCAGCGCGTACCTTCTGACCCAGCACCGCGCGCTGGCCAT
Source organism: Myxococcales bacterium (assembly GCA_009692425.1). Taxonomy (GTDB): domain Bacteria; phylum Myxococcota_A; class UBA9042; order UBA9042; family UBA9042; genus SHZF01. The sequence goes on from SHZF01000018.1 coordinate 23,770, forward strand.
CGACGGTCACGAGGCCGCGCTGCAAGAAATCGTCGGCCTCGCGCCGTGAACACAGGCCGAGTTCGGCCATGCGCTTGTTGAGGCGAACGAGGTCCGTGGCGGGCACCGCGGGAGGTGGGGCAGGACGGCGGATCACGGTTCGGCGCTCGCTGGACCCACGCGGCAGTCGCGGTGCTCGACGTAGACCCGACCGAGCCGGAGCACGCGCAGGTGGTTTGCCATCGCCTCGGCCAGCGTGACGCTGCGGTGCTGGCCGCCGGTGCATCCCAGCGCAATCGTCACGAGCGCGCGCCCCTCTTGGGCGTGCAGCGGCAGCACATGATCGCACAGCCCCGCCATCTTGCTGAGCGCGTCCATGCCACCGTGGCCCAGCACCCAGTCCGACACCGCAGCGTCGAGGCCGGTCAGCGGCGACAGCGCCGGCACGAAGTACGGATTGTCGAGGTAGCGCACGTCGAACACGTAGTCGGCATCGCGCGGCAGGCCATGCTTGTAGCCGAAGCTGACCAGCGCGACCGTCAGCCGCATCCCGGCCGAGTGCTCCGGGTCGAACACGCGCTGCACCTGGCGCTTCAGTTGGTGCACGTTCAAGTCGGTCGTTTCGAGCCGTAGCGTCGTGTGCTCCCGGATGGCCAGCATCGCCGCCCGCTCGGCCGCGATCGCCTCCGTCACGGTGCCGGCCTGCCAGATCGGATGCTTCCGCCGCGTCTCGGCAAAGCGCCGGATCAGCACGTCGTCGGCGCAGTCGAGGAAGAGGACCTCGGGCAGCACGCCTGCGTCGCGCAGCTTGTTCAGCGCCACGTCGAGGTCGCCCAGTAGCTGGCCGGCGCGCGCATCGATGCCGACGGCGATCGGCATGGTCGCCATGCGCTCGGCCAGCGTGTCATGCAACTCCAGCAACAGGCCCGACGGCAGGTTGTCGACGCAGAAAAAGCCGACGTCCTCAAGCGCGCGCAGGCACGTCGAGCGGCCGGACCCGCTCATGCCGGTCACGATGACGAAACGCGTGCTGCCTCGGGTGCTGGACATCAGAACACCTTGCGCCGCCGCGACGACGGCTCGATGTCCATGGCCTCGCGGTACTTCGCCACCGTGCGGCGCGCGATCGTGATCGGTTGGCTGGGGCGCAACGCGTCGACCTGGGCGTCAGTGCATTCCAGGCGCGCCAGCACCCTGCCGCGGTCGAGGTGGCCGGCGAGGATGTCGGCGATCTCCTGGTCCGACAGCGGCGCCGACGGCAGTTCCTTGTCGATCAGGCGCTTGATCCAGCCGCGCACGGCCTCGGCCGCCATGTCGTCGCCGCCGCCCGTCGCGGCGATGCGGCTGTTGAAGAAGAACTTCAGTTCGTAGATGCCCTGCGGCGTGTGCACATACTTTGCCGTGGTGACGCGGCTCACTGTCGATTCGTGCAGCCCCACGTCTTCGGCCACGTCGCGCAGCACGAGCGGCCGCAGCTTGTCGACGCCAAGATCGAGAAACGGCCGCTGAAACTTCATGATCGACTCAGTCACGCGCTGGATCGTCGATTGGCGCTGCTGGATCGAGCGGATCATCCACTGCGCCGCGCGCATCTTGTCGGCGAGGTACTCCTTGGCGGAGTCGTCGCCCTGGCCGGTGAGCGCGTCCTGGTAGTATTTCGAGACGCGCAGCCGCGGCAGGCCGTCTTCGTTGAGCACGACCACGTACTCCTCGCCCAGCTTGACCACGTAGACGTCGGGCGTGATGTAGCGCGCGGACTCGCCGTTGTAGAGGCGTCCAGGTCGCGGCTCCAGGGCGCCGAGCAGCCCCATCAGGCGCTCCAGTTCGTCAGGCGTGCAGCGCAGATCGCGGCGGATGGCTTCGCGGTTGCGTGCCTCGATGTCGGGCAGGTGGAATTCGATCAGCTTGAGCAGGCGTCGCTCGCGCGGATGCTCCTGGCGCGCTTGCACGAGTAGGCAATCGCGCAGGTCGCGCGCCGCCACGCCAGGCGGATCGAGGCTGCGCACGGCGTCGAGCACGGCATGCACCTCGGCCGGCGTTGCGCCATGCAGGGCCGCGATCGCACGCGTTGAGTTCGCCGCAAACACCTCCGTCTGGCAGCCGCGCGCCTCCGCCTCGACCTGCCACAGCTCGAGTTCTTTGTCGGCGAGCCAGAACAGGGAGAAGCCAAAGTGCCCGACCTCGACCTCCAGGCCTTGCGTGCGCGCGCGTCCAAGCAACATGGCGCGCACGGGCTCCGGCCCGGCCGAGATGGTCAACCGGCTCGGGCGAAAGTATCCGTCGTCGTCCAGGTTGCCGATCAAATCGAGCGCGATCTCGCGTTGCAGGGGCGTCAGCGCCGTCGTGCCAAGTTGTTCCTCCATGACCTCGCCGAGCGATGCGGCCCGCGTCAGCGTCTGGGCGAGCGCGGGTCGCTCCTCGTCCTGATCGCGGTAGCTGCCGATGCCCTCCGTGGGGCCTTGTGCCAGGTCGGCGAAGTAGCTCTGCCAGTCGATCTCGGTGCGTTCGCGCGTCGCGGCCGGCCCTTCGATGCTCTGAACCACTCCCTCGCCGCCCGTGATCTGGTTCGACATCGCACCGTCGTTCGCGACCGGCGGAGCCTCTTCGAGCAGCGGGTTCTCGGCGAGCGCCTCCGAAATCGAATCGACGAGTTCGGTGCGCGACAGTTGCAGCAAGCGGATCGCCTGCTGCAACTGGTGGGTCATCACCAGCCGCTGCTCGAGGCGCTGCCCGACATGCATGCCGGTCCGAATCTCCATGCTCCGCCTGCGGCCCCACGCGGAGGCCTTCGACCGCACCGGGCCCGCCGGTGTCGCCCGCAGTGTACGCGTGCAGTGCATTTGCAGGCAAGAATCGTGCCAAGGCGGGAAATCTCGACGTGTCCCCTTGACAACCGTGCGACGCGGGCCTTGTCTGGCGCGCCGGCGTGGTTCCCGAGGAAGGGCGGCCGAGCCAGACCGCTGCGGGGAGGCCATGGCCAAGCGCGACTATTACGAGGTCCTGGGGGTCGCGCGCGATGTCGGCGAGACCGACATCAAGAAGGCGTTCCGCAAGGCAGCCATCCAGTACCATCCCGACAAGAATCCCGGCGACAGCGGCGCAGAGGAGATGTTCAAGCAGTGCGCTGAGGCGTACGACGTGCTGTCCGACGGGCAGAAACGCGCGCGCTACGACCGGTTTGGCCACGCCGCGTTTGAGACGGGTGGCGGCCCGGCAACGGCGCAGTACACGAACATGGACGACCTGTTCAGCCACTTTGGCGACATCTTCGGCGACATGTTCGGCGGGCGTGGCCGTGGCGGGCGCGGGCGGCCGGCGCGAGCGAGCGACCTGCGCTTCGACCTGACCGTCACGCTCGAAGAAGCTTGCCTCGGCACCCGCAAGGAACTCGTGATCCCGCGCGTCGATGCCTGCGGCACCTGCCGGGGCTCCGGGTGCAAGCCGGGTACCCAGCCCGACGCGTGCTCGCAGTGCCAGGGGCGCGGGCAGGTCGGCCACCAGCAGGGCCCATTTGTCTTCACGGTGACGTGCCCGGCGTGCCAGGGGCAGGGCCGCCGGGTGCCCAACCAGAACCGCTGCGCCGACTGCAGCGGCGCCGGCCACGTGCGCGCGGAGAAGAAGGTGACCGTCAAGGTCCCGCCGGGCATCGACACCGGCACGCGACTGCGCGTGGCGGGCGAAGGCGAGCGCGGCGACACGGGCCAGCAGGCGGGCGATCTCTACGTGGTGTTGTCGGTTGCGCCGCACGAGGTGTTCCAGCGCGATGGCGACGACCTGCATTGCGAGATTGGCATCGATGTGGTGCGCGCCGTGCTCGGCGGCGTCGTCGACGTGCCGACGGTCGAGGGCGCGGCCGAGAAGGTGAAGCTGCCGGGCGGCATCCAGCCGGGCGAGAAGGTGCGCATTCGCGGGCGCGGTGTGCCGCACCTCAACGGCTCCGGTCGCGGCGACCAGTTTGCCCACGTCAAGGTCGTGGTGCCGCGCAAGCTCAGCGACAAGCAGCGAGAATTGTACGAGCGTCTGGCCGCCGGGGCAGAGTAGTACCCACGCCAGCTTGCCGTCTGACGCTGCTTCGGGGAAAGTTCGCGTCGCCGCCCCGCTGAGCCTAGGGCGGTTGAGGTGCCGCCGTGACCGAACCGCCCGAGTTGAAGAGCCCGCCCGGGCCCCATTCGTACGACAAGACGGCGCCTTTTTCGGGTCCGTCCGGCGGTCTGCCCCCTCCGTCCGGTCCGCCTCCGGTTGCCGCACGTCCCGCGGGCCTGCCACCGGGCCTGCCGCCGCCGCCACCGCCCGGCGCGGCTCCGACGCAGGGTGTGCGGCCCGGCCGCGTGACAGGCCCGCTGGGTGCTGGCCGCATCAGCCAATTCGCGCCGCCGCCGCGCGGGTGGCAGGCCTTGCCGCTGTTCGCTTCGATGGCGCCCGAAGCCCGCGAGCAGTTCCGCGGGGCGATGGAGCCGATCCGCTACAGGAAAGGCGACACCGTGCTGCGCCAGGGCGAGCCGGGCGACGCGATGTTCGTCGTCGAGTCGGGCACGCTGCGCATCACCGTGCGCGACAACAAGAACACCGTCGTGTTCGAGAAGACGACCGCTGCGCCGGCGCTCGTCGGCGAGATGGCGCTGATCACGCAGGAACCGCGCTCGGCGACCGTGACCGCCGAAGAGGACACCGTCTGCCTGCGCGTGTCGAAGGCTGCGGTCGAAGACATGTTCCACCGCCACCCCAACACCGGCGTGCTGTTGACACGACTCGTCGGCGAGCGACTGCTTGAAGCCAAGGGCATCCGCAAGGTGGGCAAGTACGAGATCGTCGGCCGTCTGGGTGCGGGCGGCATGGCGACGGTGTTCGAGGCGCGCCACCCGGAACTCGGCCGCTCCGTCGCGCTCAAGATGTTGTCGCACGCGCTCGTGTCGGACCCGAGCTTTCGCGAGACGTTCGAGCACGAAGCCCGCCTCGTGGCCCAGCTCAACCACGAGAACATCGTGCGCGTGATGGACACCGAAAAGGCCTACGGCACGATGTTCATCGTGATGGAGAAGCTGACCGGCGACTTGCTTGAAGGCCTCATCGAGCGCGGCGAGCCGATGGACTGGGACAACGCGCGCCGCATTCTGCGGGAGATTTCCGACGCGCTGGGCTACTCGCACAAACTGGGTCTGGTGCACCGCGACATCAAGCCGGCCAACGTGTTCCTGACGACAGAAGGGCGCGTCAAGCTGCTCGACTTCGGCATCGCCAGCCAGGCGGGCGGCGCAGACAAGGGTGGCAAGGTGCTGGGAACGCCCTACTACATGAGCCCGGAGCAGATTCTCGGCCACGCGCTCGATGGCCGCAGCGACTTGTATTCGTTGGGTATGTTGGCGTACGAACTTGTCACGCGCGAACTGCCCCACGACGCCGACACGCTGGACCAGTTGTGGGCGCGCCACATGACGGTCGAGACGCCGGACCCGCGCGAGACCAACCCCGACGTGCCCGAGGATCTGTGCGAGTTCATCCGACGCGCGGGCATGAAGAAACCCGAGGACCGCTACTCCTCGTGCGCGGAGGCGGCTGCGTACCTGAAGGTGGCGTCGGAAGTGCCGGTGCTCGACCGGTTTGCAATGTCGACGTTGAGCGTGACCTACCACGTCAGCCGCAAGGACACCGTCGAGGGCGTGCTGCGCGAGGCGGAGGCGAAGCTGGCGGGGCTGTCGGGCGTGGTGCTTTTCCACGCGCACCGGGACGCGCAGGCCTGACGGTGGCCTGGGCGGCTACTTGTCTGCCGGCCCCGGCCACCGCGCCGCTAGGCCATCGATATCGAACCGCGCCGCCAGGCCCTGCACTTGGAACCGCACTGGCCAGCCGCGTCTGGCTTGCTCCGGCAGGTTGGCCAGATCGACCTGCACGGCGCGCAACGCGATGCCCTCACCGTGGGACCACGACAGGCCGCCGTACAGGTCGTCGCCCACGATCGGACACCCTGCCGCAGCCAGATGCACGCGCAACTGGTGCGAGCGCCCCGTCAGCGGCAACAACCGCCACGCTTGCAGTGGACCACCCGCCGTCGCGATGGGCCCGAGCCACACTGCGACCGTCTCTGCCGGTTTGCCGTGCGGTGCCTCGAACGCGCGCTTCTTGCCCTTGGCGAGCCGCGAACGCCAGGTGACCGGCACGCCCGCCGCCATGCCGGTGGGGGCGTCGGCGGTCCACGCCTCGTAGGTCTTGCCGATCAGGCGGCTGGCAAAGCCGTCGTTCAGCGCCCGGTGTGCCGCGGCGTCGAGAGCGAACAACAGCAACCCGCTCACGGGCACGTCGAGGCGATGCACGGGCAGCACCGGCGTTGCCAGCGCGGCCTGCAGCCAGTGGCCGGCGACGGGGCGCACGTCGGCTGCGCCCTGGCGCCCCGGGATGGCCAGCCAACCCGGCGGCTTATCCAGCGCGACGAGCCCGCCGCCCTGCCAGACGATGCGCGGCGCTGTGTGCAGCGGCAGTTCGCTCTTGACGCCGATGGAGTTGCGATCCAAACTGCCGCCCCTTCGCGCGAGCCGGTATACAGGCCTGCCGCAACGACCCTGAGGACGCCATGAGCATCTACGCCATCATCCGCACCGGCGGCAAGCAATACCGCGCTGAACCCGGCGCCCAGTTGACGATCGAGAAGCTCGAAGCCGACTGCGGGGCCGAAGTCCTGTTCGAGGACGTGCTGCTTGTCGGCGGCGACGGTGCCACCCTCATCGGCACGCCCATGGTGCAAGGTGCGCGCGTCAAGGCGACCGTCGTCGAGCAGACGCGCGACACGAAGGTCCTGATCCACAAGTACCGCAAGCGCAAGAACAGCCGCAAGACGCAGGGCCACCGCCAGTCGATCACGCGGGTCCGCATCCAGGCCATCGAGGTCTAGCGGATCGAGTTCCGGCCCGATCGATGTCCGGCTGGATCGACGTCCGGCCGGACCGACTCCGACCCGATCGACGTCCAAGCACCCGGCGCCCGTCCTTCCGCTCCCCCTCACGAGGTTCCCGATGGCTCACAAGAAAGGTCAAGGCTCGTCGCGCAACGGCCGCGACTCCAACCCGCAGTATCGCGGCATCAAGGTGTACGGCGGCCAGACCGTGACGGCCGGCGCGATCCTCGTGCGGCAGGTCGGCTCCGTGTTCCACGCCGGCCGCAACGTGGGCACGGGCAAGGACTTCACGCTGTTTGCGATGGCTGAGGGCAAGGTCGAGTACGCCAAGTCGAAGGGCCGCCGCTGCGTGATGGTCGTTCCCGCAGCGTAGCTGGGCCGTTGCGGCGGTCTTCGGCTGGGACCCTCCCGCGGGAGGGTCCTCGTGTTTTTGCCTGCCGCGAGCAGCGGGCGGCGACTCCGTGGCACTAGCTGCGGTGAAAATTGGCGGCGCGGCGAAGGTGTGCTAGACCCATCGCCGCGTCCGGTCTGCAAGTCGAACGAACCTGCGGGCTCGCCTCGCACGACGAAGTAGGGATTCCCGAGGTCATCATGGGCAACGAGGATCGCCGGGGCGGCATCGGCTTCGGCAACCAGCGCAGGGTCGATACGGGTTTCCGTCAGGCTGCGCCGGAGGATGAAGTCGAGTCCACGCGCGCGATGGACGTCGAGGACTTCCAGCCGGCGGCCACGGAGTTCGTCCGTTCGCCGGCACCGCCGCCGCCGCCTGCCCGCGCGGCTCCGGCCCGCCCTGCGCTCGGCGTGGCCCCACGCCCGCCGGCCCGCCCTGTGCCACCCGAACAGGAAGAAGAAGCCGCGACGCGCATGCTCGAGGCGATGGACTATGACCCCAACGACCCCGCTGGCGGCGGTGACGAGCCGCAGGCCCAGTTGCGCATCATCGAATTGCGCGTCGTGCAGGGGCCGGATCGCGGCAAGGTCCACAAGATTCCCGCCGGCACCCACCTTGTCGGCCGCGGCCTCGACTGCCAGATCGTGTTGGCCGACCCGGCCGTGTCGCGCAAGCACTTCAAGATCGAGCGCGAGGGCGAAGACGCCGTGATGGTCGATCTCGGCGGCGCCAACGGCACGAACGTCAACGGTGGCCGCACCGCGCGCAAGACGCTGGAGACGGGCGACACGATCGAAATCGGCACCTCGGTGCTCGAAGTCCACGTCGAAGGCCAGGCCACGCGCCACCGCGATCGGCCCAAGTCGGCCGCGCACGCATCCGAGCCGCCGATGAAGCTTGTCGGCAAGGAGTCCGAAGAGTCCGGGCCCGGCGGCGCGGCCAAGCAAGGTGGGCCCGGCATGGTCATCGGCATGGTCGCACTGAGCGTGGTCGTGTTGATCGGCGGTGCTGTCGGTGCCTGGGTCGTGTTCAAGGGCGGCGATGACCCGGCCAGCAAGCAAGGCGCGGCCGGCGGCGGGGCCGAAGCCGGCGAGAGCGCGGTCGGCGGCGAGGAGGGCGAGAAGCTCAAGAAGCTGATCGCCGATGCGAAGTCCAAACTGGGCGACAACGACTTCTCCGGCGCGCTCGAGACGCTGAAGGCTGCACGCAAGATCGACAAGGCGAACGCTCAGGTGAAGGAACTGACGAAGACGGTGCAGACCGAGATCGACAACCAGGACGCGATCGACGAGGCGAAGGCTGCACTCAAGGACGGCAAGTTCGAAGCGGCGATGCAGCGGGTGGCCGACATCGACAAGGCGTCGGCCGTGCACGCAGACGCCCAAGAAGTGCTGAACGAGGCCAAGGACGGTCTCGTCAATGCGCGCCGGGCCGATGCGAAGAAGGCGATGGACAGCGGGGACAATGCGGCGGCGCTGCAGGCCCTCGAAGCCATCCTCAAGGTGGACCCGCAAAACGCGAACGCCAAGGTGATGAAGCAGCAATTGGAAGGGGGCGGCGCCGCGCCGTCGCCCGGGGACAAGCCGGCGGGTGACAAAGGCGGGCCGGCAGACAAGGGCGTTGGCGGCGCCAAAGGTGTCGGCGGCGAGAAAGGGGTCGCTGCGGGATTGCCCGCTGAGCCGGCGGTCGGTGCCGGGCCGCCGAAGAAGGTCGATTTCGCCAGTGCGCTCAACGCCTACCACGCCCGCAAGTGGTCCGAGGCGGCCCAGGCGCTGCAAGCGATCAGCACCGGGCCGTTTCCCAAGGGCGACAAGGCGAAGGCGACCGCGTACCTGACTTCGGTGCGCCAGGTCGAGGCAGCCATCAACGAGGCGGGAGCGGCGGGCACAAACGCGCGCAAGGCCACGACATCGTACAAGAATGCCTACAACGCAGACAAACTCATCGATGGGCACCACGGCGCCTACCTGACGGGCAAGATCGCGGAGGCGTACCTGCTCGTTGCGAAGACGGCTCTCGCCGCGAAGAACTACGGCGACGCGGTGGAGGCCGTACGCGAGGGCATGAACTACGACGAGAAGCCTGAGATGAAGACCATCGAGGACAAGTGCATCGCGCAGGCCTCGGTGATGCTCAAGGAGGCGAAGGACCACTTCGCCAAGAAGAACTACGCGATGGCCCGCGATCTCGCCGGTCAGGTCGTGCGCATCGTGTCGTCGATGGACCCCCGCGCCGGCGAAGCGCAGGAGATCCGCAAGAAGGCGACCGAGGCGTTCAGCAAGGACGAGGACTAGTCGACATGGGCAAGGACAACGGCATCTCTGTGCTCATCGCCGAGGACGACCTCGAGATAGCTGGCGTGCTCCGCAAGGCCCTGACGGGCGCCGGCTATCGGATCGCGCTGGCCACCGATGGCGAAGAGGCGCTGCGCTCGGCGCTGGCGCAGCGGCCCGACCTGATCGTCCTCGACGTGATGATGCCGCAGATGAATGGGTGGGAAGTGTGCAAAGCCCTGCGGGCGCGGCCGGAATTCGACGCGACCGGCATCCTGATGCTGACGGCGATCGGACCGAACCTCAACGAGATGACGGCGCCGCTGTATGGGGCGGACGACCACCTCGACAAGCCGTTCCTCATCGACGAGTTGCTCGAGCGGGTGGGTCGGCTGGCACGCGCGAAACGTGACGGCGGCTCGGAAGTGGCCGGCATCTGAGCCCGCCCGGTCGCCGCACGGCGAGGTGCGCCCCGTAATTCGTCGTCGTCCCAGCAACCCCTTGTCGTCCCCGGCGTTGCCACCCTGCCGTTGCGCGCACTGCGTGCGGACGGCACTCTGGACCCATGCGCATGTCCCGCCCGCACCCGCACCCCCGCCCCCGTCATCCGGTCGGTCTGGGCCGCGGACTCCGGGTCAGCGTGCTGCTTGGCGTGCTCGCGTCGACCCAGTCGTGTGGCCAGACGTCACAGGCGGGCGAGGTCGGGGCCGTGGCACCCAACGACGCCGCGGCGACGGGCGACAGCTTTGCGCCAGGCGATGGCGCGGCTTCCGCAGACGCCGCCCCCGTCGATACGAATGCGCCTTTGCTCGCAGCAGGCGAATCTGTCGAACTCGTCACGAACAGCGCGTACCTTTCGCGCGCCCTCGACGTGATCCACACGGCCCAGACGCGCCTCGACATCGTGCAGTTCGAGTACAAGCCGGGCACGGTCACCGACATCCTCGTCGAAGCGATCAAGAAGGCCCGCAAGCGCGGGGTCAAGGTCCGCGTGCTGGTCGATGACGAGATCACGGAAAACGCCAAACTGGTCGCTGCCCTGCGCGCGGCCGACGTGTCGTCGCGGCTCGACGACAGCAGCATCCGCACTCACGCCAAGCTCATCTACAGCGATCAGGCCTTCCTTGTGGGCTCGACGAACTGGTCGACGACGTCGATCACGAACAACAACGAAACCAACGTGCTGGTGCGCGACCCGGGCGCACGCCTGGCGATGGGCGGTTGGATCGAGGCCGTCTGGAAGAACGCCAACGCCGCTGTGCCAATCTCTGCAAGTGCAGCAAAAGATACCGCATGTTATGGAGACGGCGGCTTCGCCGACGCGGCCGCCGCCATCCTCGATGGTGCGAAAAAGCGGCTCGACGTGATCACGTACGCGATGACCTACGATCCGAAGTTCACCACCGGACCGCTGACGGCAAGCCTTGATCGGCTCAAGAAGGCGGTCGCGCGCGGCGTCACCGTGCGCGTCCTGCTCGACCAGTCGCCGCCGGGGTGGTCGGTCGAAGGGGGGGCCGCCGCGAACTTCGAGGCGGCCAAGTACTTGAAGTCGATTGGAGTCCAGGTTCGCATGGACAAACTGGACACGATTACCCACGCCAAGGTCGTCGTCACCGATGCGGCGCTCGTGGTCGGCACCAACAACTGGGGTTACTACGGCATGGCCGTCAACCACGAGATCGGGGTGCGTTCGACTCACCCTGGCGCGGTGACGGCGCTGCAGAAGTACTTCGACGGGCTGTGGGCGCAGGGTGTGGTGCCGTAGCCGGTTTGCGTTGGCGGCGTTCTCGACAAGCCCTGCCGAGTGGAGGCAGACTGCGCGCCTCGGTCCATGGCCCCACATCCACCTACCATCAGGAGCCGCGTGTGAGCCGTCCTCGCCTGCAAGTGACTGCTGTCGTGTGCCTGCTCGGTCTGGCGGGCACCTTGACCGCACCCGCCGCGCGCGCACAGGACGTGATCCACACGACGCTTTTCGATCTCAGCGCAGACGATGCCGCCGCCCGCGAGATCGCGTTTGACGTGAGCCGGGCCTTGCGCAAGTCCAAGCAGGTGCGGTTTCGCGACCTCGACGAGTCGCTCAACGTCGGCGGCGAAGAGATGCAGGTGAGTTCCGTCAAGTCGGGCGACGGGCTGGTGAAGTCCGGGCGGGCACGGCTCGACAAGAAGGAATTCGTCGATGCGGCCGACGACTTCGACAACGCCGTGGCGAGCTACCTGACCGCCTACGCCCACCTGGTCGATCTCACCGTCGTGCCGCGCGCATTGGCGCTGCACGGTGCGGCGCTGCTGCTGGGTGGCGAGGCCAAGGCGGGCGCGGCGGCGATGTTGCGGGCGGTCCAGGCGGACCCGAAAGCGGAAATCGACCTCGCCGAATTCCCCGCCAAGGTCCAGCAGGTGTTCGACGACGCGAAGAAGAAGGCCGCAGGGCTGAGCAAGGTCGATTTCGAGGTCGTGTCGACGCCGCCGAACGCCAAGGTGTACGTCAACGGTCGCTACGCCGGGCTGACCCCCACCTACGTGAACTCGGTGGTAGGCGAGCAGTTCATCGCGCTCGGCAAGCAGGGCTGGACCCGCAAGGCTCTCGTGCAGTCCGTCACGCAGCCCGGCCAGCAGGTCGTCGCGACGCTCGAGCCCGCACGGCGCAAGCCGGTATACGACGGGTCGCGCGAGCGATTGCTGGAGATTTTCGACGGAGCGGTCGAGGGCGACGATTTGACGCAGGCCCAGGGCCTGTGTTCGACGCCGTACGCGGTCGCGCTGCGGGCGTCGGGCTCGCGCGAGAAGATGAAGGTCGAACTCGCGCTGGCCAACCTCTCCAGCCGCCAGGTCGTGCAGCGCGTGGTGCGCGAGTTGCCGTGGATGAAGCGCGACCGCGACGCGATCGACAAGATGGTCGAAGACCTTCTCAAGCCGCCTGAGGTGAAGATCGAGACCGGTGTCCAGAAGGTAGAGACGAAAAGCATCCTGAAGACGTGGTGGTTCTGGACGATCCTGGGCGCGATCGGCGTCGGGTCGGCCGTCGCGTACAAGCTGGCCACGGCGGAGCCTCCCGTGACGCCGAAGTACCCGCCGGGCCATGGCGGCCTGCTCATCGAATTCTGAGCATCTTGACGGGGTGCCAGCCGTCCCCACGCTGGCCTCGCCCCCGGCTCAACGGGGCGCGACCGTGCCCAGCAACAGTTCTCCACGCACGGCCACGGCGGCAGCGGCGCGGTCCTCGAAGTGCTTGGCGCGCAGCAGCCAACGCGGAAAATCGGCTGCGATCTGCATGATGCCGCGCGCATCGGGCGTCTTTGCGCGGCCCTCGGCGTCGGCGTATTGCAGTGCGGTCCAGTCGAGGTCCTTGGGGAGTGCGGGGTCCTTCGGGTCGATGCCGGCAGCGCGCAGGCGCACGTCGAGCGGCGGCCAGGCGAAATCGACCTCGGGCGGCGGCAAGTCGTGCTCGAAATAGGCCTCGCCCACGAGCCGGACGCCGCCTGGGATCGCCTCGCTGCCCGTGATGACGACCAGGCGTTCAACTCGAGTGGGCAGGAGATTCACGAACTGCGCGACATCTTGCGGTCGCCCCAGCAGGGCCAGGTGCAGCGTCAGGGTTCGGCGCAGGTCGGCCAGTTCTGGTTCCCAACTCACACCCGGGATCAGGCGCGGCCGCGGCGGCGGTGGGCGCGGCGGGTCGAGGTCGCGGGCCTCGAAGGCGGCCACCGTCAGCATGCGGTCGGTGGCCAGCGCGCGCAGGTGGCTGTCGAGCGTGTCGACCGCGGTGCCCATCGGCACCCGCCGAAAATACCCACGCGACTGGAGCTTGCCGTTCAGCGCGCCGAGCGCCCGCGCCGTCGCCGTGGCCGTCTCCAGCACGCTATCCAGCGCAGCAACCTCGTGGCGCACGTCGGCCAGCACGGCCGCCAGTGGCTTGCGCGCGATCGCCGGCGCGGCAGTGCCCCTGGGCACGGCGGCAGGCACCCCGGTGGCAGGCGCGGTCGACGGTGAGGCGGTCGGCGGTACGGTGCACGCCAACGCACAGAACGCAACGAGTGCGATCGGCGGCCCGAAGCACGCCGAACGAGACGGTTTGGGCAACATCGACGGCACGCGACCTCACAAGTGGGCCGTCCGTACCGACCCGAGTGGCGACAAGCTAGGGTGTCGCCTGCCGCACGTCCAGCGCCCGCATGAGGGCGTGCCAAATGCCTTGCCCGCCACCATCCCGCATTCTATCCTGCCGCCGCGCCGCCGCCGGGTACCCGCGTCGCTCCCCTCGAACCCCGTGAGACCCTCATGAATCCGCACATTTTTCGCGCCTACGACATCCGTGGGGTGGCCGACCGCGACCTCGGCGACGACGTGGCGCGCGCGATCGGTCGGGCCACGGGGCTGCTGACGTTGCAGCGCGGCGTCGCTCCGGTGCTGGCGGTCGGGCGCGATGCACGCTTGTCGAGTCCGCGCCTGCGCGATGCGCTCGTCGAAGGCTTGACCTCGGTCGGTGTCCACGTCGTCGATGTCGGCGTGTGCGCGACACCCATGCTCTACTTTGCGGCCCACACGTTCGATGTCGGCGGCGGCGTCATGGTGACGGGTTCGCACAACCCGGCCGGCGACAACGGGTTCAAGATCGTGCTCGACAAGGCGAGCCTGCACGGCGACGACATCCAGTTGCTGGGTCAGATGGCGCGCGGCAACGGAGCCTCGCCCGAAGCGGATGCAAACGCCAGCCCCGGCGCAGTGTTGCACGCCGACGTCCACACGCCGTACACGGCCTGGCTGTGCGAACACCTCGAACTCGGGCCGCGCAAGCTCAAGGTCGTTGTCGATGCCGGCAACGGGCCGACCGGGCCGGTGGCGCCCGGCATCCTGCGGCGGCTCGGCTGCGAGGTGTGGGAACTTTTCACGGACCTGGACGGTCGCTTCCCGAACCACCACCCCGACCCGACGGTGGCGGCCAACCTCGTCGACCTGCAGCGCAAGGTGGCCGAGGTCGGTGCCGACGTGGGCATCGCGTACGACGGCGACGGCGACCGCATCGGCGTCACCGACGAGCAGGGCGGCATCCTGTGGGGCGATCGGCTGATGGTCATCCTGGCGCGCGACGTGCTGCGGGTCGAGCCGGGCGCGGCGATCGTGGGCGAGGTGAAGTGCTCGCAGACCCTGTTCGACGACATCGCGCGCCACGGCGGGCGGCCGATCATGTCGCGCGTCGGCCACTCGCTCATCAAGGACCGCATGAAGCAGGAGGGCGCGCTGCTCGGTGGCGAGATGAGCGGCCACATCTTCTACAAGCATCGCTACTTTGGTTACGACGACGCGATGTACGCCACCGGCCGGTTGCTGGAGGTGCTCTCGCGCGAAGCCCGCCCGCTGTCCGCTCTGCTGGTCGACTTGCCGCCGACGTTCGCAACGCCGGAGGTGCGCGTGCACTGCGACGACGACATCAAGTTCGCCGTCGTCGATGCCGTGACGCGGCACTTCAAGACGCTGCACACGGTCATCGACATCGACGGTGCGCGTGTCGTGTTTCCCGATGGCTGGGGGCTCGTGCGCGCTTCGAACACGGGACCTGTGCTCGTGCTGCGCTGCGAGGCCGCGTCGGCAGAAGCCTGCGAGCGCATCCGGCTCGAACTGACGCGCGCGATCGAGGCGGCCCACGGTGGCCCCGTCGGTGCTGCAGCGCACTGAACGTACCCGCAACGTCCGCCCCGTCGCGGGCGAGCTTGTGCCAATGATTCCTATGGAATACCTCTCAATCGACTCAGTCTTGCATGGGCCCTTCCAGGCGCCGTCCCAAGCTTCCACTGCCGACCGCGTGGCGCATGTCGCCCGCCTCGCCCGCATCGAATTGCGCCCCGAGGAGGCCGCCATGCTCGGCCACGACCTCGACCGCATCCTCGCTTACGTCGAAGAGTTGCGGGCGGTCGATACCGACGCAGTGGAGCCGATGATCCACGCGGGCGATCGGGGACTCGTGCTGCGGCAGGACGTCGAACGCGACGGGCTGGGCGCCGCCATGGCAACGGCTGGGGCGCCCGCGACCGAGGGCGGCGCGTTTGTCGTGCCGCGGGTCATCGGGTAGGGCGTCGTCGCCATGTTGCACGCTGCACTGTCGCTCCCAGGCGCACCTGCGGTCATGGGCGTTGTCGAAACGGCCCACGCGATCGCGGCCGGCGCCGTGCGGGCCTCCGACGTCGCCGCGGCTGCTCTGGCGCGCATCGACGCCTTCGAAGGCGACCTCCACGCATTCCTGCATGTCGACCGGACAGGTGCCCTGGCTGCGGCTGAACGCGTCGATGCGGACCGCCGCGCGGGCTTGCCGTTGGGCCCGCTCGCGGGCGTCCCCGTGCACATCAAGGACATGATCGCCGTCGCGGGCATGCCGCTGACCGCCGGTTCGAAGATGCTCGCAGGCTGGACCCCGCCGTTGGACGCCACCGTCGTCGCGCGGTTGCGGGCGGCAGGCGCCGTGCTGATCGGCAAGACCAACCAGGACGAGTTTGCGATGGGCTCGTCGAACGAGAACTCTGCATTCGGCCCGAGCCGCAATCCGTGGGACCGGACGCGCGTCGCTGGCGGTTCGTCGGGCGGCGCGGCGGCGGCCACGGCGGCGGGTCTCGGCTGCGGCGGCCTCGGCACCGACACGGGCGGGTCCGTGCGCCAACCGGCGGCACTGTGCGGGGTCGTCGGCTTCAAGCCCACGTGGGGGCGTGTGTCGCGGGCGGGCGTGGTGGCATTTGCGTCGTCGCTCGATCAGGTCGGCACCCTGACGCGCTCCGTGGCCGATGCGGCCGCGCTGTACACCGCGATCGCGGGGTCCGACCCGTTGGATGCGACCAGCGATCCGCGCCCGGTGGCGGACTGCGCCGCGGACCTCACCGAAGCGAAAGACCTGCGCGGCGTGCGCCTTGGAGTGCCGATCGAGTACCTCGACGCAGCCGATGGGCTCGATGCCGGGGTGCGCCAGCGCATCGAGGAGGCCCTGGCCACGCTCGCGCAACGTGGCGCCGACGTGCGACGCGTGTCGCTGCCCCACGTGCGCTTCGGCATCGCGGCCTACTACCTTGTGTGCACCGCGGAGGCCTCGGCCAACCTGCAACGCTACGACGGCGTCCGATTCGGCCATCGGGCGGCGCTGGCTCCCGGCGCAACGCTCGACAGCCTGTATGCGACCAGCCGCGGCGAGGGCTTCGGCCCGGAAGTGAAGCGGCGCATCCTGCTCGGCACGTTTGCGCTGTCGGCCGGTTTTCACGACGCGTACTACCGCAAGGCGTGCCAGGTGCGTCGCCTGGTCCACGACGACTTTGCGCGCGCGCTGCGTGACTGCGACGCGCTGGTCGGGCCGACGAGCCCAGTGTGCGCGTGGCCACTCGGCGCGCACGCCCACGACCCGCTGGCCATGTACCTGATGGACATCTTCACCGTGAGCGCAAACCTGGCCGGCCTGCCCGCGCTGTCGGTGCCGGCCGCGCCGCATCCGGCCAGCGCGCTGCCCGTCGGTTTGCAGTTCGTCGGGCGGGCCTTCGACGAGGCCAGCTTGCTGCGCGTCGCGCACGCATTTGAGGCGGCGCGCGGCCCATGCGCGTGGCCCGCACCAGCCGCCAGGTCGGAGTAGTCGATGGCGTGGCAAGGCGTGATCGGTCTCGAAGTCCACGCCCAGTTGCGGACGCGTTCGAAGATTTTCTGTGCGTGTCCGACCACGTTCGGCGCCGCTCCGAATGCGCACACGTGCCCGGTCTGCCTGGGCCATCCGGGTGCGCTGCCGGTGCTCAACGAGCGTGCGGTGCGACTGGCGGTCGTCGCGGGGCTGGCCCTGGACTGTGCCATCGCGACCCGGTCCCGGTTCGACCGCAAGAACTACTTCTACCCGGACCTGCCCAAGGGCTATCAAATCACGCAGGTCACCGCGCCGCTCTGCACCGGCGGCCACCTGGACGTGGCGACAGCGGCGGGCGTGGTGCGCGGCCGCATCCACCACATCCACCTGGAAGAAGACGCGGGCAAGTCGATCCACGACGCCAGCCCGGCCGGCACGCTCGTCGACCTGAACCGTGCCGGCACGCCGCTCATCGAAATCGTCGGCGAACCCGACCTGCGCAGCGCGGACGACGCGGTGGCGTGGCTGCGCGAATTGCGGGCGATCCTGCGCCACACCGGCGTGTGCGACGGCAACATGGAAGAGGGCTCCTTGCGCTGCGACGCGAATGTCAGCGTGCACCGGCCAAATGCTCCGTTCGGCACGCGCTGCGAGATCAAGAACCTCAACAGCTTCAGGGCGGTGCGCGATGCCATCGCCCACGAGATCGAGCGGCAGCAGGCTGTGATCGACGCGGGCGGCGTTGTTCTGCAACAGACGCGGCTGTGGGATGCCGAACGCAGCCGCACGCTGCCCATGCGTTCAAAAGAAGAGGCCCACGACTATCGGTACTTTCCCGAACCTGACCTCCTCCCTCTACACGTGGCACCCGAACTCGTCGCCGAACTCCGCGCCGCCTTGCCCGAACTGCCCGCCGCCCGGCGCGCGCGCTGGAGTGCCGCATGGGGCGTACCGGCTGCCGCTGCGGCGGTGCTGTGCGACGAACCCGTCCGCGCCGACGCCTTCGAGCGCGCCCTGGGTGCGGGGCCTGCCGCGGACCTGGCGGCGGCCTTCGCGCTGTTCGTGACGGGGCAGGTCCAGGCCGCCCACCAACGTTCGGCGCGCACCGATGCCGACGTCGACGCCGCGTTGCCGGTGCTGCTCGACGTATGCGCCCGCTGGGTACAAGGGCGCTTGACCAACAAGATGCTCGCCGACGTGCTGCAGTCGGCATTCGGCGGGGACGCTGCGCTGGGAGCGGAGTTGGAGCGGGCGCTCGCCCAAGTCGGCGCCGTGGTGACCGACGCGGGCGCGTTGGCCCCGACCGTCGATGCCGTACTCGCCGAACACGCGGACCAGGCGGCACGCTACCGCGCGGGGCACACACCGGTGCTTGGCTTCTTCGTCGGTCAGGTCATGCGCCGCCTCGGGGGCCGCGGCGATGCCCAGGCGGTGCAGCGCCTGCTTCAGCAGCGCCTGGACCAGTAGCCGGGCAAGGAGTCCCCGCGCACCCTGGACCTCGCCGACCACCTGCAGCGCGAGCGGGTGGCGCTCGGCGAAACGCTCAAGCGACTCGAAGACATGAAGGTCGCACTCGACCAGGCGGCAATCGTCGCGACCACCGAGCGACGTGTTTTCAAGTCAATGACATTTCATCTGTTGTCAGGAATTCCGCGCAGCCGCAGGTGCCGCCGCCGGGGCCAATGTTGCGCCCCTGGGGTCGCCGGATGAGGAAAACTCCGCACGTCGGTCCGCTGTGGCGCATGCCGGCAACTGCGCGCCGTCATTCCGTTGATGCAGGTCCGCGCGGCGTCCAGGTCGCGTCGTCGGAAGCCGCGACGAGCAGGGTGTCGGGCCCGACATTGAGCATGTCGCACAGGCGCATGAGCGTAGGAAAGCTCGGCAAGGACAGGCCTCGTTCGATGCGGGCATAGGCCTCGGACGTCACCCCGATGCGCTCGCTGAGTTGGTCCTGCGTCCAGTGCAGGCTCAGGCGGATTGCGCGCAGGCGGCTGCCGAGACGGCGCGCGATGCGGCCTGCCTCGACGCGGTCCTCGGGGCGGCGGGGCATGATGCTCCTGACGAAATCACCGTCACGTCTTCGGCTTTGCAGCTTGTGCGGCCGGCTGCGGGTGTTTGGGATCGCGCCCCACGGCGCCCGCCGCCTTGCCGATCGTGCCGTCAACCGCAGAGTTGAAACGCTTCGACGCGGCTGACTTGGCGCGATGCTCCAGACCCATCATCTTGGACTTCGCCTGGATGTGGACCGAATCAATCCGACCCCGCACCAGCCGCATGAAAAAATCAACGATCGCATCGATGAGGCTCATGCGGCCATGCTGCGTCACCAACGGGTCCGGCGTCAACGCTCGATGCGCACCGCGTCGGCAGCATCGACTCCGCGCAGCGCGGCGGCGAATGCTGGGTAGTCTGCGGGTGCGACGACGGTTGGCTCTGCCGCGATCGTCTTTTCGAAGCGAGCGGTCGCGCCTTCGGTTGTCGCTGTGCACGTGTGGCGCAAGGGTCCTGCAGCGTGTGCGGCCGGTGCAGCGCGCGTGTGCGGCGGGCGGCCGAGGCTGGTGATGCGGACTTCGACACGCGTGTCGAGCGTATGGGCAAAAAGCAACGGCGTCTTGCGATCGGCCAACGCGCAATACGCCGGACCGAGCGCATCGGGGTAGAGCGCGAGGTCAAGCGCATCGACACGGCTCGCCGCGGCAGGTGCTGTGATGCGATAGCGCACGGCGATCGCCCCATCGGCCTGGCCGAGTTCATCGATGGCGACAAACGCAACGTCGAGGCCCGGAAAACTCGCTCCCGCCAACTCCTGGAGCAACTGGCGCCGGCCTTGGTCCGTGGCGCCCCGCAGCCAACTGCGCACAAGGGCGGCGAGCGCCCCGCGCAGTTCGTCGCGCGCCTCGCCGTCGATCGCACCGTCCGCGTGCCAGCGCAACGTGACCGTCACGCGGCGCGGGTCGCGTCCGGCGCCAAGCGCGGGCACTGTCACCAGCGGACTTTGCGCGGCCGCCGCGCACCCAATCAGCAGTCCCTGCCGGCCGCGCAGTCCGGCGCGCACATGGTTGACGAGCCCGCCTTCGAGGCCCGGGTCGATCCAGAGATCGTCGAACTGCCCCGGCGTCGCGGTCGACGGGATCTGCAGCCGCACCAGGCTGATGCTCCAGTCGTCTGGGTCGGGCGGGGCCGCCGTCGGCAACCGGGACAGTGGCGCCACGCGCACGAGGCACCCGTCCGTGTCGGTGTGGCGCGCCAATGCCCACAGAAGTGCCGCGCGGTCCCCCTTCTGGTTGCCGAGTGCCGATTCTGGGCGACCCGGAGCGCCGCCGTCGTGCTGCTGCTCGACCAGGCGCGCAACCTCACCAGCCACTGCGCCCCACCGCGCCGCGCCGGGAGGCGTCTGCTTCGCCAGCGCGACCAGGCGATCGAATTCCGGGTGGCGCACGCCGACTCCGGCCAGCAGCGAGTCTGCCCACGGCTCCATGACGGCCGGCCAACCCGGCGAGAGCGCGACGCGGACCGACGCCTGCGTCCGCTCGGGTCGGACGGCCCGGGGCTCGACGCGATACCGTGGGGCGTCTTCGCGCCGGAAGACCCATGCGCGCCAGCCGCCCAATTCGCGCACTTCGGGCGCCGGCGCCGTGGGCGAGGCCTCGAACGCCGGGGTCACGTCGTGCGGCGCCAGTACGACGTATTCCGACAGCCGAATCGGGCCATCCGAGGCCGCGAACAAGAAAGGCCCGAGCCGCGTCGCGCCAGTCGCCGGGTCATCGGGCGCCACGTACACGACCTGGGCGAATTCGATGGACGTACCGGCGGCGACGGCGCGCAGCGACACGGTTTCCTTGTCGGCGGTCTCGGCTGGCCAGACGACGGTGCCATCGGGCAGCAACGTGCGCGCGAATTCGAGCACGCCGCCGTCGGCGACCCGCACCTCGCCGACGGTTTCGGCCGCCGTGTCGTCGAGTACGCGCAACACCTGGTGTACGCGCCGAATCGCGCCACCTCCCGGCAGCAGTACATCGACTTCTTGGTCGAGCACCCACGCCGTCGTCGCGCCCGCGACCTGCGTCGGATCGTCCGGGATGCGGGCCAGCGCCTGACCGTCGCGCGCAAACTCCGCCCACGGCGCCGTCGCCCCCGCTTCGAGCGCGCGCTGGCGCATGTCGAGGGAGTGGCCCGGGCCGACGAGGATTTCGCGCAGGCTGGCTGCCAGACGGGCGCCGTCGCCATCGAATGCGCCGGCCTGCGCGGTCAACCACTGGCGCTGCGTTGCCCAAGCCGGCGATCGGGCGAGCAGTCGCTCGCACGCGGAACCGGCCGGTGGGTCCCGTGGCGCGTCGGCCTCGGCTTGTGCCGCGGCCCATATGCGACAGTTTGTCACGGAAAGCGACGCCGCGCCAACACCGCCTGTCGTCGTCGCTGCGGGAGTCGTCTCGACGCCGCTGAGCAGGTGGGCCCGTCGCACGAGACTGGATGTGACGTTGCACGCCGGCGCAGCGCTCGCCAGCAGTCGGCGCACGGCCGCCCGTTGCAGCGTGTCCGTGGCGTGCTCCAGCGCGCGCCGCCACACGGCACAATCGCCAGGTTGGGCAACGACGGCGGCCTCGAACGCCCGGGTTGCCGCATCGGTTACCCCTAACGCCGCCAACTGCTCGGCCCGCTCGACCCAGAGATCAGCCCGCCGCGCGAGGCCAACCGGCGGCGCGGCAGGTGCACCGATCTGGCGCTCGCCGCCGCCCGGGTCGGCGGAATCCACGGCGCGCCGGGAGCCCGAACTTGCCGCCGGCCAGGAAAACGGGTCGCCCCGCAATGGCCCAAGCATGTCGCGCGCCAGTTCCGGATTGCCGGCGTCGCGCACGCGTGCGGCGCGATCGATGCGGGCATCTACGTGGTCGGGCAACGCGTCGAGCACGCGGTCGAGGTCGTCGAATTCGGCCTTGCCCGCACTGTCGAGACTGGCCGAGCGCTCGATCTCGACCAAGGCGCGCAGGATGCCGCGCCCGACCGGTACCTGCGCCCTGCTGGCCCCGAACGCGGCCACGACGTCGCGCAGCACACCTGGCCACGTTGGCGGCAAGGACTCCGCCGCCGGGCCCGGCACGATCGCCACTTCGAGCACATCGCCGTCCGCAGCCGTCGGCACGAGCAGGTGCAGCGTGTGGGTCCCTCCGGCGAGATCGCCCTGGCCGTCGCAGCGCGGCGAGAGCGGCAGCGTCCCGCAGGATGGCGGCGCCCACAGGACACCGTCGAGCCAGGCCCGCACGCCGCGCGGTGCGGCGAGGTGGAGCCAGACAGAGCCGGGCTGAGAAGTCTCGAACGTGACGCGCACGGCGTACAGGCCGGGGCGTTCCACCGCAAGGCCGAATCGCCCGTCACGCACACAACCTGCGCGGAACTCTGGCGCAGCGCAGGCGTCGTCGAGATCGACGAGACCTGCCGCATCGCCGAACACCCCGTCGAAGTCCGCGGCCTGCCACTCGGCCACGCCAATGTGCATGCGTGCGCGCACCCGGTCGAGGCGCTGCGTGACGGTCAAGGGTAGGCCTACCGTGTTTGGCAGGGCGACAGACTGCCCCGCCGTCGCCGCGGCCCACAGGCCGCACGCCGCCGGGAGCGCCAGGCAGCGTCTCCAACGCCCTTCGGCTGACCCTGCCGTCCACACCTGCGGCGCAAGCTCGGCCCGGGCGGCCAGGGCCCGGTCCACCGCGGCGCGGTCGCGCACGGCCAGCCGTTCCAGTTGCAGTGCGGCCGCCGTGGCGAGTGCCTCGGCCGGCGCCGGCGCGCCCGGGACGCCGAGACCTACGAGAACCGCGTCGAACCAGGCGGACGCGCGGGCGCCCACGTCGGCAGTCCCGGCCGCCGCCAACGCCCGCAAGAGCGTGCCGGCGGCCAGATCCTCTCCCGTCGCTTCGGCCCCGCGCGCGCGCAATTCACCGCACGCACGGCCGTAGAGCAGACAACTCCACGCCAGCGCGTGGGCGCCCGCCGCCCGCGTCGCCGGTGTGGTCCACTGGGCGCGCGCGTCGGCCTCCAAGCGTCCCGGATCGACACCGGGATCGAACACGCGCAGCGGAGCTCCACATGCGGCAAGTCCCAGGCAGCACAGCCACCACGCGAGACGCTGGCGGACCGAGGTCTTTCGTTCCATGCCCTTGCAGGCGGCTGCCGAAACTGCGTTCACGGCGCCTCCGGGCAGGCCACGGCCTCGGACCGCAACGCTCCATCGACCGCCGCCAGCCACACGCGCAGGTCGCGGTATCCTCCGACGGGCAACTGGCGTTCGCGGAGCTCGAGTGTCGACTCCACGAGGAGGGCGCGCTCCTCCTCGTCCACGTCGAGTTGAAAATGGCCATGTTCGAATGCCACTTCGGCATCACCTGGCGTGCGCGCCCAGACGTGACCGGCAGGGGGTAGCAGCCGCAAGCGTGTGTACTCGCGAAAGGCTCGTGCCAGCACGATGTCGTGGCTCCGCACCTCGCGGTTGGCCAACGACTGTACGTACGCCTCCGGTGGCCGCAGCGGCGCCACGGCGAGCCCGTCCGGTCGCATGATCGCCCAGCCGGGCACGGTCGCGGTGAACTCGATCTCGACGTCATCCTGCGGCGGATCGAGCCCACGCACGCTGACGCGCTCCGCCTTCAAGCCCGGAAAGCGGGTGGCCCAATGCTGCTCGACACGTTCGAGGCGCTTCTCGGCTGCCACGAAGCGGGCGCGGGCCTCGGCGGCGGGCGAACCGCGCAATCGTTGCACCACAGTCAAGTGCAGCGTGCCGTCGGCTTGCAAGGCGCCGTCGAGGCGCTCATCGACCAGGTTGTGCGCCGCGCCAGGCACCGGCAGCCGCACCGGCGCAGTCGCCGCCTCGCGCACCGCCGCATCGTCGGCCACACCCGTCGCCGCCGGCACCGGAATGTGCAGTGCCGTCGCCCCGGCGTCCGCGTCGGGCAACTCGAGCGGGCCATGGTGTTGGGCGGTCGCGTCGAGGTACCAGCCCAGCGCAGGCACGTGTGCGATCGCGTGGTTGAACACGCCGAGCGAAGCCACCTCGTCGTGCAGGCGCCCTTGATCCACTGAACGGACCAGTACGACTTGTGCATCGATGCCGACTTCGCCGAGCAGGGCCACGATCAGCGTCGCCTTGTCCTTGCAATCGCCGAAGCGCCGCTGAATGACCTCGCGCACCGCGTGCGGCTTCAGGCTGTGGATGCCGAACTCGAGCCCGACGTAGCGCACCTGTTGCGCGGCGTAGGCGTACACGGAACGCACCTTCTGCTCGAGCGAGTCGGCCCCGTGGACGAGTCGCGCGGCGAGGTCGCGCACGAGCGGGTCCTGGCCGCGCACCGGCAGCGCCGCAGCCATCAGGCCCTCGTACCACGTTGCCGCGGCCGCCCACGACGCAAACGAACTGACGTGCAGGTAGGGCAGCACGTCGGTGCCCGCCGGCATGCGCTCCTCCGCTTCGATGCCGGCGAGGTCGTACGCGCGCAGCCGCCACTCGTCCCATCCGGCGCCGTCGCCCGCGCGTTGCACCATCGAAAGCCCGGCCGGCAGTGCGCCGCGCGCGTCGCCCACCGACCAGTGCAGTGCCGTGCCCGTCGGCACCTGCACGACTGCGTCGACCTCCTTGACGGGATTTTCGTCGCCCAGCGGCAGCAGTTCGCCGAAGACGAGACCGAACGGTGTCGGGCCGTTGTCGCGCACCACCCATTCTGCCACGACCGTGTCCCCGGGGCGCAGGTTCTTGAAGCGCAAGGTGATGCGCTCGAGATCGAAATACATCCCGCCCGCGTCGTCTCCGAGTCGGTCGGTCTCTTGGGCGGTGGAACGATCGGTGCGGCCATCGGCCCGGATGACCACCGCCTGCAACACGTCGCAGTGACTCAGCGATGGCGCGTATTCGATTTCGAGGGCGTGAACTGGCGGGCCGTCCTTGCCGATGGCGATCACTTCGGCGTCGTACCGTGCCTGCTGGCCGTTGCCGACGACGCGCAGCACGGTCTGGCGCAAGCGCACTTCCAGAGGGTGCCGGCGCGCCGCCTTTGCCTCGCGGCGGGCCAGACCTGCCAGGTCGCGTCGAAGCGGTGCAAAAAAGTCGTCGCCCGGCTTCAGCAATTGGCGCCGCGCACGCAGGTCGGCACGGGCCGGCGCGAGCGCGATCGCGGCATCGAGCCATGCCAGGGCGTCGGCCGTCTGGCCCCGTGCGAGAGCCAGTCGCGCGCGCAGGTCGAGATCGAGGGTGCGTGCAGGCGCATCGACGGCGCTGGCGTCGCGGGCCAGCGCCGCGGCCGCCGCGGCAGGCTGGTCGTCGGCGAGCAGGCCGAATGCCAACGTGCGGAACGGGCGCGCTCGCACACCAAAGAGGGTCGCCTCCGCGGCAGCCAGCCCGGCAGCGCGATCGAGGTCGCCCCGGTCGAGCGCGGTCTGCAGCACGGCATCATGGCGCGCGACCACGCCTGGTTCTTGTTCGACAAGGCTGCGCTGTAGCTCATCGACTTCGGCGAGCCTGTCGCGCGCCTGACGGTTGCGCACGGCGGCGTCGAACAGGTCGGGAGCGAGCGGCCAGCGCGCCACGCAGCGGTCGAGCGCGCGCGTCGCCAGGCGGTCGGCACCCAGGCGGGCCCACAGCGCAGCGCGCAGGGCACACGCGCGGGCAGACTGCTCTTCGAGCGGCGGGTGCGACGGCCGGTGCCACACGGACCAGAGTCGGTGGGCCTCGGGCGCCTTGCCGAGTTCGTCGAGCACATTCGCTTCGGCGAGGTGCAGGCCGATGGCATCGGGCAGGCGGTCGCTCCATGTGCGCAGGCGGTCCAAGCGGTCGCCGGATTCGTCGGGAAGCATCGCATGGGCCAGCGCGGCCCGGGCGTCGCGCGGCAGCCCACGCGGGTCGGCCACGACCACCCGCGCGAGAAGCGGTGCCGGCAGGGGCCAGCCGTGCCATGCCAGCGCCACCAGGCCGGCGAGCGTGGCAGGCGAAGGCCGCGCCCGGTCGGGCCAGTGAAGTCCTGCACACGCATCTTCGACCGCTCGCGCCGCTGCCGGGGTCGCCGTGTCTGGCAGCGCCACCCGAGCCGGGGCGTCGGGCAGATGCTCGGCGCGCGCGCGAATCGGCGCCGGCAAGCCGTCGCGGCCGAACGCGCGTGCTGCCAGGCGAATGCGGCCGGCCGTCGGACTCAGCTTGATCAGCAAGCGGTGCCAGCCGGCCGATAGGTCTACTGGAATCTCGTGTACTTCTGGCAGATCCGGTACGCTCCGCGCCATGCCGTTGCGCGCCTGCAAGACGGGGAGCGCTGCGACCAGACGCCCGTCGAGCCACAGTCGCGCCGCACTGTCCGTGCCGACCCGCAGCAAGTGCGCTCCGGGTCGAACCGCCGCCAACCAGACCTGCGCGTACAGCAGCGCATCGTCGGGTCGATCGACCAGTTCATCGAGTTGTACGCGGCCACCGGGCAGGATGCGTTCGGGCTGCAGCGTGCGCCACACCACCTGGCCTTCGCGGCCGGGCCAGGCCGCACGCATCGGGTTGCCGACAACCGCTACCTCGGCCTCGACGGCGCCGGAGCGGTCGAGCGCCGACCCGTGCTCGTCGCCAAAGGGACCTAGCCAAGCCCAGGTGCGCACCGACCCCGTTGGGTCGTCGAACGCGCCGATAGCGGCAGTGTCTCCGGCGCGCCTGGCGGCCTCGACGAGCCATGCCCGCAGCACGCGTCCGGCCGGCGACCACGCCGACGCGGGCCGCGCCAACCATGCTGCGGCGGGGGTACGCAAGGCGTGGACGAGATGGGCGGGAGGGACGGAGCCGAACAGGCGGCCGATTTCGAGCACGTCGACGAGCGCGGCGGCGCCCGTCGTCCCCGACAGGCCGCGGGCCAGTTCATCGAGGCGCGCGCGGTCCGCATCGACGTGACCAGCAACCTGAGATTGTGGGGGCGGCGTGGCCCGGGAGCGGCCCACTGCGGGCGCCGCATCGGCGAGCAGGACGCCGGCGCACGCCAAGACTGCAGCGCCAAACGCTGGGCCCGGTCGTGCCACCCGCGCTCCACTGTGTAGCGTGCCGCGCGCAACCTTCACGGCCCGCCCGCGGACTGCTGCACGAATGCGCGGCGCGCTTTCGCGAACGCCCGGATTTCTTCGACACGTTCCAGGTATTCGGCGTTCGTCGCGCGCTTGCGCGTATCGGCCAGCAGATCGAGCCGCACCCGGCAAACCGCCCACGCCAGGCGCGCGTCGAGCCAGCCCGTGCCGTAGGCGCCGCCAGCGATGCCCTGGGCGTACGTTGCGAATGCTTGCTTCCACTTGGGCACCGACAGGGCACGCCACAGCCGATTCGTCAGCGCCGGCACCAGCTTTTCGTTCCCCGTCCACAGGGACAGGTCTGTGACGATGGCCTCGGACAGCGTGTCGTCCGTCTCGGTCCACAGGTGGCCCAGCGTCAGTTCGAGGTCCCAGGGCAACATCTCGAAGCGTGGGTCGCTCCCCACCGGATCGCGGTACAGGTAGTAGTTCTTGCGCAGGTGGTCCGTCGACTGCAGCACCGCGATGGCCGCCGCATACGTGAGGAAATCGTGCACCTTGACCGCGCCATCGAGCGCATTGGCCAGGGCCGCGTCCGGTAGCGTCAGCGTCTGCTCGATCAGGGCCCGCAGGTCGGCATTGTCGCCCGCCGCGCCCGCGTGTTTTGTGTACGCCACCGCATACAGGCTCGGATCTACCAGCGGCGTCAGGTTCGCTCCGCTCGGCAGCGGGGCGGTGCTGGGCGGGTCGGCCTCGTAGAGGTTGCCGTCCGGGTTGCGGCCGTGCAGCTCGAGGAAGTCGCCACCGATGCGCTGGACCTCGTGCATCAGCCCGTAAAACTCGCCGTTCCAGCGCAAGTGAACGAAGTCGGACTGCGGCGCAGGCAGCCAGGTAAAGCTGCGGAACAACTGAAGGCTCAACCAATTCCGCAGCATCGTCTTGTCGTTCCACTCCGCTCGCAAGACCAGCTTGCGCCTGCCGTCCGCGAGCTTGTCGCCTTTCTTCAAGTCGATCCGCAGCG
The DNA here is from genome assembly GCA_009692425.1 of Myxococcales bacterium. Lineage (GTDB taxonomy): Bacteria > Myxococcota_A > UBA9042 > UBA9042 > UBA9042 > SHZF01. The sequence continues at coordinate 51,907 of SHZF01000018.1, forward strand.
ACTTCTTCGGGTAGCCCTTCGACGTGCCACCGTGGATGCGGATCTGGGCGCCCGTGAACTTCTTGGCGCCGACCTCGAGCGTGCAGGGGTAGAACGTCTTGGCGCTCGATGTGTGCAGCGCGGCGAAGGCATCTGCTGTCGTCGTCAGGCGCCAGACCGCGAGCGGCGTAGCATAGGCGAGGTGCTGGGCCGTGGCGCTGCGGCCGTCGGGCCACTGTACCGTCAGGGTGCGCAGGCCGGGCTGGGCAAACCGAACCTTGGCGACGAAGCTCCCCGGCTCAGCGCCACTGCCCACCGAGACGATCTGCGTCGCCGCATCCGCCTTGAGGGTCGGTACAGGAGCCGCAGGATCGGTCACGGTCGAGCCCTTCTGGAGCGCGCGGATTGCAACGACCTCGTCTTCGCCCACCGCGCGCAACGGCCGGAACGGCTCGAACGCGGCGTCGCCCGTCGGTGTGGCGGGCAATGGCGGCAGGAAGGCACCGGCTTCCGGTACGCAGGCGGGCTCGAGCGCTGGCGGAATGGACGGGAATGGGCGAACCGCATCCCAGCCGGTGTCGCCGGCGGGCCCAAGACCCAGGTCGAGCGGCACATCGATCGCGGGGCCATCGGGAGCGGTCGCGGTCGAGTCGGTGTCCGGCGGGGGCACCAACCATGCCGCAACGTCTGGGGCATCCTGCGCGGCATCGACCGACGTCACGCTTGGCTCGCCCGTGCACGCCGCACTCGCGCAAACGAGCAGGGCAACCAGGGGGCGCTGGAAAAGCCGGGCGAGCCGACCGGACACCGCTACGGGGCAGGTGGAGACGCGCATCGGCGGGCGGGGTCCACGGCATCGCGCCGGCAGTCGGCACGCTACAGGAACCGCCCCGATCGTCAATGCGGGCTCAGGACCAGGAGCCACCACCGAGTCCCATCCCCGGCCGCCGAATTCGGATGCACGTTGCCGGTTGGCTCGCTTGCGCTCGACAAGGCGGAGCAAGGAATCGGCGAGAAGACGTACACCCGGTACTTCGAACGCCGATTCCGCAGCGACAACGCAGAGCTGTGCCGAAGGCGGCGGATCGGGGGGACAACCCGCCCGTGCTGCGCTAGGCTGCGCGCGCCGAAGCCGTGCGCCCGGCGCCCGGAGCCCCATGCTGTCGAATCCCCAAGCCCCGACCCGTCGAGGTGTCCGGCGGACGCGCGCGGTGTGTGTCCTGCTGCTCGTCGCCAGCGGGGTGGCATGCAAGCGCGAAGAGCCCGCCGTCGACCCGCAGCCCGCGCTGGCCGAAGCGGTCGCGCCGCCCACGCCACTCGCGACCGACCCGTCGCGGAGTGCGGTGCCGGCCGGCTTGCAGGTGCCGTCCACCGTGCTGGGGAGCCTGCCGCCTGGCCACCCGCCGGTCGGCGCCGGCAACCCGCACCCCGCCGTCCCCGCCGCCAATGACGTCACGATCGGGACGGTCGCGCCGGCCGACCTCGCCATCGCCGACCTGCGGGCCCACCGGGCAGCCAATGCGGGTGCAGTCGTCGCGGTGCGCGGCCGGGTGTGGAAGGTGAGCCGGGGCATCCTCGGTCGCAACTGGCTGCACTTGCGCGACAACGACGGCGGCGAAGACCTCGTCGTCACGTCGCTCCAAGACGCGCAGCCTGGCCAGGTCGTGTTGGCCAATGGCAAAGTTGCCGTCGACCGCGACCTCGGGATGGGCTACCAGTACGACGTGTTGCTCGAAGACGCGACGCTGGTGGTCGAGCCGTGAACCCGGTGGCAGGCAAGTCATGACCCAGCACCTTTTCGTCGCCGACCCGCCCGAGCGCTACCAGGTGGCGAAGGACTCGACGTTCGCGCTCATGCTTGCCGCCCAACAGCGTGGTCACGGCGTGTGGTGGTGCGACACCGACGGATTGAGCGCCGATTCGGGCGCGGCGCGGGCGCGATGTCGACCGATCCGTGTGCAGAGAGTGCAAGGCGACCACGCGACATTCGGTGAGGTGGCCGTGCGCGACCTGACCGATTTCGATGCCGTGTGGATGCGCAAGGACCCGCCGTTCGACCTCGACTACATCGCCGCGACCTACGTGCTCGACCTCGCGCCCGACCGCGTCTGGTCACGGCCCGAGTCGCTGCGCTCATGGAACGAGAAGACCAGCCTGCTGCGATTTCCCGATCTTGCCCCACCGACCCTGTTGGCGCGCGACATGGCGACGATCCGCGCGTTCCAGGCGGCAGTCGGCGGGTCGATCGTGCTCAAGCCGCTGCAATTCTCGGGCGGTGCGGGCATCGTCGCGCTGCACCCTGGCGACCTGAACACGCGCTCCTTGCTCGAGATGTCGACCCACGAGGGGCGCCGCTTCGTCGTCGCCCAACAGTACCTGCCCGCTGTGGTCGAGGGCGACAAGCGCGTGATCTTCGTCGATGGCGTGGCGCGCGCCGGGTTGCTGCGGATCCCGCCTCCAGACGACCTGCGCGGCAACATCCACATCGGCGCCCGGGTCGAGTTGGCACCCTTGACCGCAGCCGAACGTGTCCTGTGTGAACGGCTCGGCCCCAGTTTGCGCGCCGCCGGCCACCTGTTCGTCGGCATCGACCTGATCGGCGCTCGCCTGACCGAGATCAACGTGACGAGCCCGACGGGAATTCAGGAAATCCGCGACCTCGGTGGACCAGACCTTGCCGAGGAACTGATCGACGCGGCGCTGGCCCGACTCGGGTAGTTCACCCGGCGCGACCCCCTAGTTCACCTGGCACGCTCCACGGCTAGCTGTCGAGCAGTTGGCTCAAGCCACGCAGCGACCGCGCGGCGTCCTGGGCAATGCGCGCCTTGGCGTCGAGTTGCGCCTCCAGCCCCGTCTCGCGGTTGCGGCCCGCCTCCACCTCGGCGCGCAAGTGGGCCAGTTCCGCCTGCTGCGCCAGTTCGCGCTGCTCGGCCCTCATGCGCGCTTCGACTGCGACATCGCGGGCCCGCTCCGCCCCGTCGAGGCGTACCGCAAGTTCGTGGACGCGCGCTTGGGCCTGCTTGATCTCGGCCTCCATCTCGGGCCGAACCGAACGTGCCAGACTCTCGACGTCGTGGCGCAGCGCGTCGTTTTCGGCTTCGAGGCGGTCGACGTGGTTCGAGGCCTCCTGCAATCGTTCGATGAACCCAGACAGGTCGCCGAGCGCTGCAAACGCCCCAGACTGCGGGCGGCTCGCGCGCGATTCGGCAGGGGCGGCCGCGGCCGTGGGCAGCGAAACCGGCACAGGCTCCCGTGTCGACGCGGGTTCGGCGGCGGGCGTGGCCTCTGCGGCGGCGACCGGCGCGTCGTCCATCATGACGTCGTCGGCTCCGATCTCCTCGACATCGTCTGCATCCAACATGTCGTCTGCTAGCGCGGCATCGACGGCATGGACTGCAGCGACCGCGGCGTGCGTCACGTTCTCGCTGATCAGTTCGTCGGACGGAATCTCCTCGATGAGTTCTTCGGCCACGATCTCGTCTTCGATCAGTTCCTCGCCTGCATCGGCGACCGCCGCGGCCGGCAGTTCCTCGAGCGACGCCTCTTCGATGGCGGCCTCTTCGAAGATCTCGATCGCATCGACCTCCATCGTCGTTTCGACCGGGAGCGAATTCGACAGACGGGCGTTTGCCTGGTTCGGCACGACGTGATCCGCGCTGGCTTGTAGCCGATCAGCGGCCGCGCGGTCGGCGCCCCCTTGCATGGGCGGCAGCACGTCCATCTCCTGCGAGATGACGTCCTGCAATTCGATCGACTCGACCGGGATTTCCTCCAGGCCCTCGTCCTCCTCGTCCGCCGTCCGGCCAGGCATGCCCGCGGCGCGGGGCAGCACACTGCCGCTGGGCTGGGCACCGGCCGCGGCACCCGGCAGTGCGGCGGCCTGCCACTGTTCGGTGGCCACCGGACCGAGTTCCTTGGCAATCCGCGACAGCGCGACATAGCCGTCGGCCACGACCTTGCCGCGCTGGTGGCGCTTGACCTCATCGCGCTGGTCGTCGCGGTACACCACCAGCAACCTGGGCCAGGTCTGGCCCTCGCGGCGCAGCGTCGCCACCATTGCCAGCGCGCGCCGCAGCGTCGGTCCGAGCACGACGAGCCCGACCGGGCGCTCGCCCATGATCTTGGCGGCCTCTTCGATGGTGCCGACGACCGCAAGTTCGACGGGCAGCGTCGTCTGCAGCGCGCGCTCCAGGATCTTGGTGCCGCCGGCGAGCAGGGCGATGGGCTGGGTCATGGGGCCTCGAGCGCCCGGCGGTCACGCGCGGGGCGGCGGGATTGCATGCTGAAATGCCGCCCACGTCAACTGTGGTCACCCGACCGCGTTGCGCCATTCGGCTGGCGGTTGGCCCGCGGCCTATGCGTCGCCCAGGCAGATGCCGACGGCGCGCGTGTGGCGCACCAACTGTCCATCGGGGTCCACGCGATGCGGCCGACGCACGGTTTCTTCGATCGGCACGGACGCAATGTCGGTGCCGCGCAGGCAGACCATGCGGTTCCAGCGGCCGTGGGCAGCGAGCGCGACGGCCTCGGCCCCGAAACGCACGGACAGCACGCGATCGAACGCGCACGGGCTGCCGCCGCGCTGCAGGTGGCCCAGCACCGTCGTGCGCACTTCTGGCGCCGCGCCCGACCAGGTGTTGGCCTCGGCAAACGCGCCATCGAGCGCCGAGGCCAGGGCGATGCCCGCCCCACCCACGCGCGGCACGCTGCCTGGCCGACCCGGCGCGACATGCAGGGGCGCGCTGCCCGCTTCGTGCGCCCCCTCGGCGACCACGATCAGCGTGAAGTGGCGGCGCCCTTGGGCCCAGTGCCGACGGATGCGCTGCAGCACCACATCGAGGCGATACGGCAACTCCGGCACCAAGACGAAATGCGCGCCCCCCGACAGCCCGGCGTGCAACGCGATCCAGCCGGCGTAGCGGCCCATCACCTCCAGGATCATGACGCGGTCGTGCGACTCACCGGTCGTCTTGAGGCGGTCGAGCGCCTCCATCGCGGTGCCGACGGCCGTGGAAAACCCGAAGGTCGAATCCGTCGCCGACAGGTCGTTGTCGATCGTCTTCGGAACACCGACCACCTTGAGGCCGCGGCTGGCCAGTTCCTGGCTGATGTTGAGCGTGCCGTCGCCGCCGATCGCGATCAGGCCATCGAGCCCGAGGCGCGCGACGTTGTCGATCACCGTCTGCGAGCGGTCCTCGTAGCACGTCGTGCCGTCGGCTCCTTGCACGGCGTAGCGGAACGGATTGCCCCGGTTCGTCGAACCCAGCACCGTGCCGCCCTGGCCGAGGATCTGGCGCACGTCGCCGGGCCGCAGCGCGCGAACGGACGGCTTGGCGTGGCACAGGCCGTCGTAGCCGTCTTCGATGCCGACGATGCGGATGCCTTGCTGATCTGCGGCGCGCACCACGGCCCACAGCACCGCGTTGAGGCCCGGGCAATCGCCGCCGCCGGTCAAGAGGCCCAGTTTGCTTACCATCGGCAGGCTCCCGTGTCCCACGTCGCCACCAGGACGCGGACAGGATCGTCGCGACCTGGGCCGATTGTCGAGGGCACCTACCCCGGACCCACCCCGGACCCGCCGTCTTGGGCCCATCGGCGTCGTTGTCGCGGCGGCGTTGGTGCTCAACGCACCCAAGTGCGTCTTTGCCACAACCACTTGTTGCGACTAGCATATGGACCCAATTGGGCGTCCCGCGAAGGTCTTGGGGTGGTGGATTTGGGCTACCCTCACGCGCCGCGACCGCCTACCATCGCACGCCTTGCGGGCGACGTGCCCGGCCGGTCAGGAGCACGCATGGCCTCGACACCGCCCAAGCTTTTCGGCACCGATGGCATCCGCGGCGAGGCCAACGCCGGCGTGATGACGGTCGAGAACGCCTTGCAGATCGGCCGCGCGCTGGGCTACCTCGCGGTGTCGCGTCACGAGCACGCCCGCATCCTGATCGGCAAGGATACCCGGCGCTCGGGTTACCTGTTCGAGAACGCGCTCGTGGCCGGCCTGTGCTCGGTCGGGGCGGAGCCGTATCTCGTGGGGCCCTTGCCGACACCGGGCATCGCGTTCATGACACTGGGGCAGCGGGCGGACGCCGGGGTCGTGATCTCCGCCTCGCACAATCCGTTCCACGACAATGGGATCAAGGTGTTCGGCTCCAACGGCTTCAAGCTGGCCGACGAGATGGAGCGCCAGATCGAAGCGCTCGTCCACGATCCGCGGCCGCTGCACAACGCGCTGGCGCGCGGCGCCAACGTCGGGCGCGCCCACCGCATCGACGAGGCGTGGGGGCGCTACGTCGTGAAGCTCAAGTTCAGTTTCCCGGCCGACCTGACGCTCGATGGGCTGAAGATCGCGGTCGACTGCGCGCACGGGGCCGCCTACAAGGTGGCGCCCGCGGTGTTCGAGGAACTTGGCGCCGAAGTGGTCGCGCTGGGCTGCCAGCCCAACGGCCTGAACATCAACGACGGCTGCGGCGCGCTGCACCCGGCGGCGCTGGCCCAGGCCGTCGTCGCGCACGGCTGCCACGTGGGCGTCGCGCTCGATGGCGATGCCGATCGCTTGATCCTGGTCGACGAAAAGGGCGCGATCCTCGACGGCGACCAACTGCTCGCCCTGTGCGCCACCCGGATGCTGGCGGCCGGCACGCTGAACCGCGCTACGCTCGTCGTCACCGTGATGTCGAATTACGGCCTCGAACTCGCGATGCGTGACCGCGGCGTCCGCCTCGTGCGCACTGATGTCGGGGACCGCCACGTTGTCGAGGCCATGCGCACGGGCGGCTTCAACCTCGGCGGCGAGCAGTCGGGGCACCTCGTGTTCCTCGACCACGCGACGACCGGCGACGGCGTGTTGGCTGCCCTGCAGGTGTTGGCGATCGCCGTGCGCGAGGGCAGGCCGGTCAGCGAACTGGTGCAGGTGATGAAGCGCGTGCCGCAGGTGCTGCACTCGGTCAAGGTCCGTGAAAAGCCGCCGATCTCGTCGCTGCAGCCGGTCCAAGCCGCCATCGAACACGCCGAACGCGAACTGGCCGGGCGCGGCCGCGTGCTTGTGCGCTACTCGGGCACTGAGAACAAGTGCCGGGTGATGGTCGAAGGCGTCGACGCGGCGCCGGTCGAGGCCCACGCGAGTTGGATCACCGAAGCCGTGCTGGGTGCGATTGGCCTGTGATCGGGCGCAGATTCCGTCCTGGTCGAGATCGTCGTCGCAGTTCCGGTCAGCCCTCGACGATGTCTTCTTCGCGATCGCGCTCCAGGTAGCGGTACACGGTGCGCACGTCGACATCGAGGTCTTTCGCCGTCTGCGAGCGGTTGCCGCCGTTCAGATCCAGCACTCGCTGCACGTAGCCGCGCGCAAAGCGCTCCTTGGCTTCGTTGAGCGACTCGACCTTGCCGCCGTCGAGCAGCGCATCGAGTTCGAGGTCGACCGCCGTGACGGTGCCGGTGTCGCAGAACAACACGGCCTTCTTCACCCGGTTGTCGAGTTCGCGGATGTTGCCGGGCCAGCGGTGCAGGTGGAGCGCGCGCTCGGCGTCCTGAGCGAACCCCTTGACCGCGACCTGCAATTCTTCGGCGTGGCGCTTCAGGAAATAGCGCGCCAGTACGCCGATGTCTTCGCCGCGCTCGCGCAGGGGCGGCAGCGTCAGGTTCACGATGTTGAGGCGGTAGTAGAGGTCTTCGCGAAAGCGGCCGCCCCGGACCTCGTCAACCAGGTGCCGGTTCGTCGCTGCCACCACGCGGATGTCGACGTCCTTGCCGTGGGATTCGCCCACGCGGACCACCCGTCGCTCTTCGAGCACGCGCAACAGTTTGACTTGTAGGATCAACGGCATTTCGCCGATCTCATCGAGAAACAGCGTGCCCCCGTGGGCGGCCTGGAACTTGCCATCGCGGTTCTGCACGGCACCAGTGAACGCGCCGCGCACGTGACCGAAAAGCTCGGACTCCAACAGGTTCTCTGGGATCGCCCCGCAATTCACCGCGACGAACGGCCCATTCTTGCGACTGCTGCGCCGGTGCAGTTCCGATGCCACGAGTTCTTTGCCGGTGCCGGTCTCGCCCTCGACGAGCACGCCGACGTCGGCCGGCGCGACCTTCTCGATGCGCTTGAACAACTCCTTCATCGAACTGCAGGCGCCGACGAGGCTGCCGAAGTTCATCCGCTGGATCTGCTGGGTCAGGTGCGCGTTCGACAACTGGAGTTCGCGGATCGTGAACGCGTCGCGCAGCACCAGCGCCGCCTGCGCTGCGAACACCGTCGCCAGGTCGCGGGCGTGGTCGCTGAACAGGTTCACGACGTTGTCGTTGCCCAGGTAGATGGCGCCGAGCAGGTCGCCGCGCACGAGCAATGGGACGCACAGCACCGAGCAGATCTTGAAGTCCATGACGGACTGCGCGCTGTTGAACTCGCGATCCGACAGCGCATCGGACACAACGACCGGTTGGCGCGTCTTGAGCACGCGCTCCACGATGCTGTCGGAGATGGCGAGTTCCCGGTCCTTCTCGCCGCGCGCCGACTTGCGCGTGCGCACTTGCGGCTTGCCCTCGTGGAGCAGCAGCACGACACCGCGGGCCGCATGCGTGATGCGCACCATCGACTCGAGCATCGCTTCGAGGAGCGTGTCGACGTCGTAGCTCTGGGCGACGGTTTCCGCAAAGCCCGCGAGTTCGGTCAGCAGTTCGGACTCGCCCGGGCGCAGGCCCGACTGGCTGCGCGCGCGACCGACGTGAAAGCGCAGGCGCACTGAGCCGATGTCGACCAGGTCGCCCGCCTGCAGCACGTGCGAGTCGGTGCGGCGCCCGTTGATGACGAGCCGGCCGGAACCGACAGACTCGATCTGGATGCCCTTCGCGGTCGTGCGCACCGTCGCATGGACCTCGGCGATGCCCTTGCCGCGCAGTTGGATGTCGGTGTGCGTGTCGGTGCCGAGGCTGCAGGCGAGCTTGTCGATCGGGTGCGTCGCCTTGACGGTGTCGCCCGGCCCGAGTTCTTGCAGGCTCGCTTCGACGGACATGGGCGACTCCCTCCTGACGCGCCAGAACCGCGCAGCAGGATGGCGGCAACGGGCCGCATTGGCAATCGCGCCGCGGTGCCCACGCTCGCTGCCCACCCGCACGCCCGTGCCTCGAACTGCGGCCGGTCCCTCCGCGCCGGTGCCCAAGCGCTTGGCAACCGCACCGATTGCTGGGTTGCCAAGCTCGCGGGTGACGCCGACTCGCGGCAACGGCAAAAGGATCGACTTGTTTCTGTCGCCGTCCTTACTGGCAGCGCGGACCCGTCGCCGCCATTCCGCACGTCATCCCGACCGCCTTGCAGTCGAATGCGGCGGGCGCCTTGGCTTCGCAGAACCAGACCTCGCTCCCGGTGCACTTGGCGACCGAGGTACACGGGACGCCTTCGGTGCAGCGTGCGACCGTACACGCTTGGCCGTCGGGGCACGCGGGATGCAACAGGCCGAAGCCGTCTTCCAATGCGCACGCGGTGGCGGGTGGGCACGTTGTCGTCGTCGTCGCACTGGCCAGACAGTTCACCGCCTTGCCGGCCGCGCACGACGCGAGGAACTCCTTGGCGGCACACGGCGTCACCACGGCGCCCGCACAGGCCTGCGCCAAGCTCGCTGCACCCGCGACGCACGCCTTGCCCGTCGGGCCGCAGTCGCGGATCTGGCCCAGTACCGCGGGCCCCACCGCCGTGCACAGTTTTGCTTGCGCGCCACTGCACGCGACCGGCGCCGCTGCGGCACACGCGGCAGGGGCCAGGCACACGGCGTCGCCTCCGATCGCCGCACATTGCATGCCGTAGCCCTTGCAGTTGACGGCCAGCGCCTTGGCGTCGGTGCCGCACGCCCACGCGAGGTCGCCGTCGCAGCCGGATTTCTGCGGCCCCACGCACTTCGGTGCGGCGAAGTAGTACAGGCACTCCGCCAGCGCGCCGCACGTCTTGGCCGCCGCCGCACACGCTGCGACGCCGTGGAGTTCGCTGAGCGCGAGATCGACCACCTTGCGCGGTTCGCCGTTGGCGGCGCCCTGCAGGAACGGCCCCGGGTACACGTTGGCGTGCACGCAGTGCTCGTGGCTGGCAGCGGGCGCGAAACACTTCAAGTAGCGGGCACACGCCGCGTTCAGTGCAACGAGCTTGGCCGGCGGCATCCCGCATGTCGTCAGGATGCCGCCGCCGGCAGAAAACGTCGCCGAACAGAGACCGAAACCGCAGTGCTGCAGGCCGGTCCAGGCGCCATTGATGCACTCCACGCGCAACTTGCCGTCGGCCGAACATGCGGTCTGTCCCTCTTTGCCCGGGCATCCGGAGCCGGGCGCACCGCCTGCCGGAGGAGCCCACGGTGCGGCATCGGCGCCATCGGCAGCCACAGCATCTCCAGCCGCGACGGATGCATCAAGGGGCGGAGAGGCCCCGTCGCCCTTGCCCGCATCGGAGTCGCCGCTGGCGCTACCGACGTCCCCCGCGTCGCCGTCACTGGCGTCCGGGGCGGTGTCGGCCAAGCTGGCGGCGTCTGGACTCGCCGGCGCCCCATCGACCACAGTCGCCATGTCTGCCGCCCGAGTGGCGTCCGCGTTGCCCGTCTCGGCGTCCGCGTTGCCCGTCTCGGCGTCCGCCAGCGTGGCGGCCGTGGCATCTGGCTCGGCGGTGTCTCCTGCGCTGGCGGCGGCGGCGTCCGTGGGGTCCCGGGCCGCATCGAGCGCCGCTCTCGGCGCGGCGTCTCCCTGACCAGAGGCGTCGGCAGCGTCCAACAAGCCGCCGTCAGCCGCTGCGACCGCATCGAACTGCAGCGGGAACACGCCGGTGCTGCCGCCGCTTGGAGCCGGCGCCGCCGTGCAAGCGCCAATCAGGACCAAAATGGGCTCCAGCACAGCGACAGTGCCCTTCGATCGGGCCGGCGGCGCCGTCCGCGCTGACCGTGCCGTCCGCGCCGACCGTGCCAAAAGGGGAAGTCGTCGGATCAAGCGCTACAGCGTCTGGAGGTATGCCACGAGGCTGTCGAGTTGCCCCGCGCTCAAGTGGGCCGTCTTGCCCATCGTCGACGCCGTCTTCTTCAGCGCGTCTTGCAGCGTGGCCGCACTGCCGTCGTGCAGGTAGGGCGCCGAGTGGAACAGGCCGCGCAGGCTCGGCGTGTTGTACACCAGCTTTGTCGACTTGCCGGTCACGCTCGCCACCTGGACTTCGACGTCGGTCGCGGTACCGACATCGTGCTGTGCGCCGTCGGTCAGCGCGCCGGGCACGTGGCAGGTCGCACACGCCGCTTCGGCACTCTCGAAGATCAACTTGCCCGCCAACTGCTGTGGCGTCAGGCCGGTCGCCGCGACGTTCGGGTTGGGCGGAGCCTTGAGGCCTTCGAGCAGGAACTTCATGAGACCTTCCAACTCTGCTGGCAGCAGGCCAGAGCCGCCCATGCGCGCGGTGGTGCCGACGATGTTGTCGGCCAGCGTGAACTTCGAGCCCATCCAGTTGTAGGGCGCGGTGTCGGCCAGGCGCTCGGCGAGCACGGGTGTCTGGCGCGGGCCCTCGGCGATGAACCACACCTGCTTGTCTTCGGTGCCGTCGAGGTGGCAGGTGGCGCACGCGAAGCGATTCGACACCGAAAGGCGCGCGTTGTTGGCGTAGTGGAACACCTTGCGGCCGATGCGCGCCGCCGGCGACAGTGGGTCCTGGGCGTAGGCGGTCGACTTGGCGGCGGCGAGGTACAGCGGCTTCATCTTCGGCAGGTCCGCCGGATTTGCCTCCACGCCGAGCGCGCCCTCGGCAAATGCGGCCAGGGGTGCCAGGTCCGTCACGCTGATCGTGAAGCCAGTCGCCTCCAAGGTGTACAGCGTCTTGCCGTCGGGCGCGATCGCGAGCGCCTTGGGGCCGTCGCCCACCTTGACGTCGGCCACCGGCCACATCATCGGGTCGGGCGCCGCCGTGTTGAGCACCGCCACGTTGTTCGAGCCGCGTGCCGCCACGAACGCCAACGACAGCGTCGGGTGCAGCACGATGTCCATGGGCTGGTCGTAGCGCGCGTACCAGGAGCGCCCCGACGCGTCGTCCTTGATGGGCGCCTCGGCGACGGTCGGCTTGAGTGAGCCGTTCGGGCCAATCCACGACACGGAGACCTCGTACGGGCGCACCGGATTGCCCACGCACACAGGGTCGCCCGGCGGCGGCGGCACCGGCACCTTGGAGCAGGTCGAGCCGTAGCCACCCGAGCACTTCACCACGAATTGCTGGGGCTTCTCGGGCGGCTTGACGCCGACGGACTGCAGCACCTCTTGGGCCGATCCCGAAGACACCAGCGTGTGCACGACATAGACGCCGCCGGTCTCGGGCTCCAGCGCCACAGCCGTCGCACGATTGGCCGCGCGCACCTTCTTCGTGGCCTCGCCGTTGCATGCGGGCACCGGGTTCGTCGTGCGCAAGAACACCATCGACGCCACAGGTGCCTGCACGTCGGGGAGTTTCGGCTTGAGTTGGCCGACGTCGATCCGCGCAACGCTGCCGGTGCCGGAGACCACGACGGCCTGGCCCGCCGGCGTCAGCGTCACGCCCTTGGGGCGCTCGCCGACGGACGCGCGTGCGAGTTCCTGCCCGGTCACGGCATCGAGACGGACGAGGGCGCCCTCGCCGGCCAGCGTCACGTAGAGGTGCTTGGCGTCGGCCGACAGCGCCAGGCCCCACGGCTCCTTGCCCACCGGCCACGTCGCGTCGGCCTTGGCAGAGCCCCACGGCACGCGCACGACCGTGCCCGCATCGCGCGACGCCACGAACGCCGTGCCGTTTGGACCCACCACGACATGTTCGGGCCGACCGCCGACGGGCAGCGCGCTGGCCACCTGCAGCGTCTGGCGATCCAATCGGACGAGCTTGCCGTTGTCGGTATCGACCACGAAAAGCGTCGGGCCGTGCAGCGCCAGCGGCTTGCCACCGAGCCACGCGGGCGCGGCCAGTTTCGTGGCGGGGCGGGGCGCGCGCGGCTGGGTCGTCGGCACCGTCGGCCCCAGTTGATCGAAGTCAGGCGCAACGAGCGTGATCGGCTTGCAGTCCTTGGCGCAAGCGGCCGCCTCGCCGGCGTCGCACAAGCCGTCGCCACACACGATCGTCTGCACGACGCATTTGCCCTGCTTGCATTCGGTGCCCTTGGCGCAGGTCTGGACGACGTCCCAGTCCGTGCCCGACGCGTTGCAGTGCGCGACGCCCTCGCCGTCGCAGAAAAGCTCCTTGGCTGCGCACACGAGCGGTTGGCAGGCCCCGTACGCGCAGGCGTGGCCCGCCGTGCACGCCTTCGTGGCCCAGCCCATGCCCGTCGGCTTGCACGTGGCCACCGCGCTGCCGTCGCACGCCACGACGCCGGCCTGGCACGCATACGGCACGCAGGCGCCGTCGATGCACGCCGCGCCGGCGGCCAGGCAGTCGTCCATCAAGGTCTCGTGCAGGCCGAGTGCATCGCACTGGACGGCGCGCCCCGCGTTGCACCACAACTCGCCGATCGGGCAAATTTGTTCCAAGCACGCGGCCTTGCCCGGGCCCGCGCCGGCCGGGTCGCACGATTCGTCAGACCGGCACACCTTCTGCGTCCAGCCGAGCCCGTCGGCCTTGCACGTCGCGACGGCATGACCGGTACACACGATGCTGCCGGCCTTGCAGACCGCCGCCACGCACTTGCCGCCCACGCAGGCTTGCCCCGCCTGGCACGCGGCCGTGCCGACGATCGACGTGCCGCGGGCGCTGCAGGTGGCCACGGTAGCTCCGTCGCACCAGTGGCCCGCCGGGTCGCACACGAGCGCGCGGCACTCGCCGTCTTCGCACGCGCTGCCGGGGTCGCAGGCTACGGGCTGCCACGCGCTGCCGTCGGCTGCACACGCCAGGCGGTGGTCGAGCGCTCCACACTTCGACGCCAGCGCTTCGCACACGGCGACGGGCACCCCTGCGGCGGGAACCTTGGCGGCCGGAGTTGCTGGCGCCGCGGGCGTCACCGCACCTGCACCAAACGGGAGCGGTTGTACCTTCGCCGGCTCTTCCGAGGTCGCGCAACCGGGCAGCGATAGGGCAACCGCCGGCACCAACACTGCCGCCACCAACACTGCCGCGAGCCGTGCCCTGACTGCAACCTGACGGACGCTGCTGGACGTGTTCATCTTTTCCTCCCGTGCCTAGACTCCGGGTGTACGCGCAAGCACTGACGGGTGCAAGCGAAAGATCCACGCCATGGTCACGGCGCGCCCCAGCCGACCGGCACCAGGAACCCGGTGGTGGCGGTCCAGCCCACGAGGTCCGCCCCGACCGGCTGATCCGACGTGAACTGGTGGACTCCGCTGCCGAGCGCGATGCGGGCCGAACGCCACCCGTCGCCCTTCAGTGGTTCGAGTGCCACCGCCGACCCGTCGAGCAGTACGCTGGTCTGGGGTGGCACCGCGAACACGACGTGCACCGCGGTGTACCCGGCGGGAACAGAGAAGCGGGCCGCCGCCACGTGGCGCGCCGTCGGGGTGACGATGCCCATTGCGGGGTCGCCGAGAGGAGTCGGGGCGTTGGCGCCGCCCGCCGCCTGCGCCGCTGCGGTCGCAGCGAACTGCCCCGTCGTCAGGAAGCGCGCCACCAGTACCGGTTTCGACGCCACGATCACGACGTCCGCGGTGACCGCAAATTCGAACCACCCACCAGCCTGCAGCGTGACCGGCGTCGCCTGCGCAGACAGGACCGCGACGGTCGTGTGGTCCGCGTCGGCCACGATGCGCACATAGGCCGGATCGAGCGCGGGGCCAAAACGCGGCGGCAGCTTCGCCACGGGGTGCACGGTACCCCAGGCCGTCGTTGGCGGCAGTTGCTCCTCGATGTGGTCGCCGCAGCACAGTTGCGGGCAGTCGCCGGCGCCGAAGCAGGGCTGGCCGGTGCCCACGCACGCGCCGGCCGTGCCTGGCGTGTTCGACGGCGCACACACGCTCGTGTCCGGTGCGTGCACGGCCTCGGCGCCCGCGAACACCGCGACGGGCTGGTCGGCCACGATGCGCGTGCCGGTCAGGTCGCCGCCGCCCACCGTGCTGGCGAGCGCCAGAACCTGGCCCTGGCTCAACGCGAAGGGAACCGCGCTGCCCGGAGGAATTGTCCCGATGCCCGCGCCGGCGGCGATCGTGGCCTTCGGCGTGACCGTGACCACCGTCGAACCGGAGCGGGTCGCGACGATGACGGCGAACGCCTGGTGCTGGCTCGACGTCGCGGCGCGCGTGACCACCCGATAGGCGAGGCCAAGCGCGTTCGTGGGCCGCAGCAGCGAAGCGCCGCTCGACGCGGTGGTGGGGTCCAGCGGATTCCACTGCGCGACGGCGACGGGCCGATCCGATGTCACCTTCCAGCTTGCAGTGCTCAAGCCCGACCCGTCGGCCTGCAGCGGTGGCACGCCCCACGCGGTGGGCGGCAGCACGACGCTGGCCTGGCCCCCCGCAGGGACGGTGGCCGTGACGACCTTGGTGCCGGGAGCCTTGGCGTCACCCGTGGGCGAGATCGTGATCGTGGCGGCCTGCGTCGTGTCCGGATTCGTCAGCAGCAGCGCGAACGCTGCGGCCGCTGCGTCGGGCCCCGGCTGGCCGGGCTTGGGCGCCGCGTTGTCGAGATCGACGGCGAAGAACTCGCAACCCAGGTGGGTCGGATTCGTCACTTTGGAGTCGCAGGGGTCGAGGCAGGCGCCGGCCGCGCATACATGGCCTTGCTGGGTACAATTCGCGCTGACCTGCCAGCCGCTGCCGTCGGCCTTGCACTGCAGCGCCTTGCCGTCCTGGCAGCGCTTGGCCAGTGGGAGACAGCCGCCGCACAGCCCGGCCATACACGCATCGCCGGCCTTGCACGTCGCGGTGAGCGTCGCAGACTTGCCGTCGGCAGCACACAGCGCCGCCATGCTCGCCATGGCCCCTGCGGCCGGCGCAGCGCACGACGATTGGGCCGGCATACAAGCGCACTGGCCGTCTACGCAGGCGACATTCTTGGCCGCGCAGTCGGCGACCGTGGCCCAACCGCCACCGTCGGGCTGGCACGCCAACGCGGCCGTGCCGAGACAAGCGCCTGCCCCGGCGGCGCACACTCCGCACTTGCCGGCCGTGCACACCAGGCCGTCCTTGCACACCTCGACGAGCGCGCCCTGGGCTCCCGCAGCGTCGCATTTCAGCACCTTGGTCGACGGCGAGCCGTCGCCCCCCGCCGCGCCGCAGAACGTCGCCAGGGGAGCGCACGCCAGGCAGCCCCCGGCCAGGCACGCCGGCAGCGCAGTTGGGCACGGCGTCGCCTGCCACGCCTTGCCGGTCGCCGCGCAGGTCTCCCGCACACCGGTGGCGCCGCAGCGCATCGAGCCCGGCAAGCAGATGCGGCAGGCTCCGCCGAAGCACGCTTCCGGTGGCTTGCAGGTCTGGACCAGTTCGACGTCGGCGCCGGCCTTGTCGCACAACGCTACGACGAGGCTGGCCGGTTCGCCCGGCTCGGCTGGCAGGCACAGCATTGCGCCGGGGGCGCACAGCGCACACTTGCCGGCCGTGCACGTGGGCGCGCTTTTTGCACACGGCGCCGGTTGCCAGCCCTTGCCGGCCGCGTCGCACACCTCGCGCGCCCCGGCATGGCAGCGATGCAGACCCGGCGCGCACGGCAAGCACGCGCCATCGACGCACGCCCCGCCGCTGCAGGTCTCGACTGCGGTCGATTCGAGGCCCGCGGCCGCACACTGCAGCACGGTCTGGCTGGCAGAACTACCGGTGGCCGGTGCCGCGCACGATCGGCTGCCGGGCAGGCAGGCGAGGCACTTGCCGTCTGCGCACAGCGGAGTGGGTTTTGCGCACGGGTCGGGCACCCAGCCCGCATCTCCGCAAACTTCGCGGACGCCCTGGCGGCAGCGCAGGGTGCCCGGGTCGCAAGGCGCGCCTGCCGTGGCGTCGGTGCCGGCCCCGTTGGCATCCACTGTGGCGTCCAACTTGGCATCGCCGACCCGGGCAAGGTCCGATGCGGCATCGACGGCGGCACCATCGGCCGGGACCGCGTCGGCCCCGCTCGCAACGAGTCCAGCACCCGGAAACAGCCGCTGCTGCCTAGCCGTAGCCGCCGCCGGGGCCTGCGTGCACGCGGCGATCGCACCAACCAACGCCGGCAGGATCGCCAAGACGGCGTCCCCGTACAGCCCGTGGCGCCTCGCTGTCGCCGATCGCGCCGATGTGTGCAATCTCGTCAACGCGGGTGCGGCCGCGGCCATCGCCTGTAGCATGCTGGTGTGCCCCGCCGTGGGCTCGTCGGGCTGCTCTCGTCCGCTGGGCGGCCCGCGCGCGGTGCACGAGAGGAGTCGGACGCTCGCAACCCCCTGACCGGCACACCCTAGCGCCGGCGGGCGGGGCTGGCAACGGCAAGTGCTGCCGACCCTGCCGACTCCGCAGGTTCCCAGCGTACGGGAAGGAGGCGTCGCGCGCCGAGGGTTCATCAGGATGTCCCTGCCTACGAACAGCCTCGCAGAAGGCCAACTCGCGGTGACGGCGGTTGCCGGGTTGCTCGTACTCGGTGCTGGCATCGGTCTGTGGCGCGCACGGGTGCCGCTTCGCGACGAACTGCTTGTCCTCGGAATTGCGAGCCTTGCCTTGGCGCTGCGTGCCCTCGCCGCTTGGGGGCCAGCCGACCTTGCCGAAGCGCGCCGGTGGGACGTCCTGCATGCGGTTCATCCGGCGCAGCGGCCCCTGTTCCCCGGCATTCCGACGTGGGACGACCTGGCCACTGCCGGGGGCGTGCCTGGGCCGTGGCTCTACCGCTGGGTGGGGCCCGTGGCCGGTGCGATCGCTGCCGGTGCCGCGGCTTCCGTGCACAGGTCGCAGTCCAATGGGCCACCCCGTACGGGGGCTTCTACATGCGGGCGTAGTTGACCGCTTGGGTAACGTTCGCGGGCTTGCTGACACCCTTGTCGAGGGCCATGGCTCCAATGAGCGCGCGGTTGTCCAGTTCGTCGGTCGCTACGGCGCAACGGTGACGACTTTCACCGACCGGGTGGCGTCGTTCTTGGCCTCGATCGCCAGGGTTGCGGTGTCGCCTTGGCCGATCACGATGCCGCCGAGCCCGCGCCAGGCCAGCGACCACGGTCCGGCATCGGTTTCCTGGACGATGATGGTGCCAACCTTGCCCTTCTTGTCTGCACCAGCGCCATCGACGGTCGCGGTGAAGGCCGCGCCCGGAGCATAGTGCCAGAGCACGCGCCACTGCCCGGACGTGTGCGCAGCGATGCGGACCGCGCCAATGCCATCGGTGCAGCCAGCCGCTGCGCTGGGTTCCTGAGCGAATGCCTTCGACTTGGCAGCGTCGCCCGCCTTCTTCGTCACGAGCACCACTTCGTCGTTGCCGTCACGCCGAACGCTGAGCACCACCCCAACCTCCCCACTCTTCGCATTCCACACCGCATCCAGCCCACACACCGCCGTCACGCCCTTCAAGCCATCGGGGACACCGCCGGCGCCCGTCGCATTCAGCCACGTCTCCGCGTCACCCTCCTGGCCGTCGTCCGCCAACGACTGCGCCCACAGGCCGTGCGCGCCGGACTTGTTCGTCGCCGCCAGCGCCCAGTAGCGCGAGGTCCCCGGCTTCTGGGTGTCGACCAGCACGGGGTGGACGCGCGCGAACTCCCCGGCCGGCGAGTTGACCTTGACGGGGCCGGCCGGCACCTGCGGCGACCCGTGGACCTGCAGCGTCGTGAAGGCCTCCGCCAGACTC
>SHZF01000080.1 GCA_009692425.1 Myxococcales bacterium
GTGCGCAGCGGTGCCCGATGCGATGGCGTTCGTGCCCGGCGCCAGCGTCGCAATGGGGTGCGTGCCCGCCACCGGCCCTGCGTGCGAGGCCGACGCCCAGCCGCTGCACGTGGTTGCGCTCAGCCCGTTCCTGATCGACCGCTACGAGGTGGCGGTCGCGCAATGGAAGGCGTGCGCCGATGCCGGCCCATGCAAGGCGCCCCAGTTGACTGGTGCCGGGTGCCTGTACGGCGCCGCGAACAAAGGGCTCAACGCCATGAATTGCATCACCCACACCGATGCCGCCACGTACTGCAAGGCGCTGGGCAAGCGTCTGCCGAGCGAGGCGGAGTGGGAACTGGCGGCGCGCGGCGGCAGCGGAGCCAGCAATTTGCCGGCCGAGGTCCGCATGGCGCGGCGCGGCCAGTTGGGCGCAGACAAGGCGAGCGTGTGGGTCGGCGTGCGCTGCGTGCAGGAGGCGAAATGAACACTGGCGGCTGGATTGGCGGCGTCGCAGGCGTGCTGGCTCTCAGCCTGGCTGCTTGTTCGGACGAGCCCGCTGCGGCGGCGGCCGTCGATGGCGTAGGCGTCACCGGCACCGACGGGACGGGCGCAGACGTGTCGGGTGCGGCAGATGCACCAGTTGGGGGCGACAGCGTGCCAACGGACGCGGGAGAAGTCGTCGACGCCGGGCCAGCCACCGACGCCGCACGCTCCGCAGACAGCGCCGGCGCCGATGGGGGCGCGGCAGCAGACGCCGCACCAGACCCCCCACCAGACGCTGCACTGGTCTGCCCCGCCTGGCAACCATTTGACTACAAATGCGAACCCGGCAAGCCCGCGACGTGCCCCGGCGGTGTGTGTACGCCGCTGACGAAGCAGTGCATCGGCCCCAAGCTCGACCCGCACCGCTGGGACGACTGCGGCAACGGGACGTGCGCAAGTTGTGAGGGCACCAAAGGCTGCCCGGCGGATTGCGGTCCCGTGCCGGTATTCAGCGGCAGCAAGGCCTACGCGGGCAAAAATACGATCACGGTGTGGGTCCACGGCTTCTCGAACCAGGGCGCCGACAAGCTGAAGGACTTGACGTACGGCAGCGTCAAGGGCTGCGGCGACGTGCTCAAAAGCATGCAGGGCTTCGGCATTGCGCGGCCGTGCGGCGACGTGCCCGCAAACGACAAGAACCCTGAGCAGTTCGTCAGCGTGGAGTACTATGGCACGAAGCCGCCCGCGTGGATGACGGCGGCGGACATCGCCCAGGTCGACAAGTTCCCGTTCAGCGGCGGGCCGAGCGGCCTGCAGCGCTACGCGACGATCGTGGCCAAGTTCGTGAAGTGGCGGCTGGCCCATGCCGGCGCGAGCCACGTCAACCTCGCGTGCCATTCGATGGGCTGCCTGATTGCGCGCCACCTGATCGAGAACGACTCCGAGGGCCTGGCGAGCGGCAACCACATCGTGCGCTGGTTCACCTCGACGGGCGTCATCCACGGCGCCCAGTTGTCGCGGCTGTTCGACAACCCCGCCATCCAGCAGGGCGCCAAGGCGCTGGGGCTGGAGTTGAGCGATTTCATCCTGATGAACCCCGACTACGTGTGGGACGTGACGGCGGCCTGGGACCACAAGCTGTTCGTGGCCAACAATCCGCTTTTCACGGGGATCCGCATCCACCACGTCGGCGCGATGGACCCGAAGATCAAGCAGGCGCTCGGTGTGCAACTGCTCGACCTCAACAACCCCGGCGACGACCCCAACGACGGCATCATGTACACGCACGATCAGCACTTTCACGGTCAGGCGGAGAACGTGAGCCCCAAGGCCAAGTCGGGCGACCCGGTGGCGCCGACCGCGACGTGGGTGTTCGCAGACCACATGGCGTGCCCGGAGACGGCGGCGGCGGGGCTGATGGCGACAGCGGCCCTGTTCCACCAGCGCGTGGTCGCGGTGCGGCTGGTGGAGTCGAGCTTGCAGCAGTCGAGCGAAGGGCTGCTCGAGCCGGCACCCGATGACCTCGCGCTCGAATCCGAGGTGCGCTTCGACCCCTACGTGCAGCAGGCGTGGCAACTCGACGTCAAGGTCCACGACGACAAGGTGGCCAACCGCACGGCGCCCTTGTGGCAGCAGAAGGCCGGCTCGACGGTGCCGCTGCAAGGGGTCGATGTGTTTCGCGGGCCGGTGCTCGATGGCATGACGGCGCTGCGGTTGGACCTCAAACTCATCGAGACGGACTGGTACCCGCACGAAGGCGTCAAGGAGGTGCCGTTTACGCAACCAGCCGTGATCGCGGAGTTCCACGACTTCGTCAAGCTGGTCGATGGCAGCGTGGTGCAGTGGAAGGCGAAGGGGTGGAGCGGCAAGCTGGAAGTGCGCGTGTTCGACATGCCATGAAATCCGCACCGGCAGCCCGCGCGCACTGGGGGTGGAGGCAGCGCGCACGTGCCCGGCGAATCCTGCCGCTGCCACACCCGATTCAGGGACCCGGCAAGCACCCCGCCGACTGCGCGCACGTCAACACCGAGACCGCCGCCGCATTGGCCGACGCGCCGCCGACGAGACACTTCTGCGCGCAGTTCCAGCCCATGCCGCAGTCGAGCGCGCAGTCGACCGCCGCCTTGCACTTGGGGTCTGACTGGCACGTCTTCCACTGGTTGGCGCACTTCGCGGCGACGCAGACGTCAGGGTCAGGCTGGCAGTCCTTGGCGCAGAGGATTTTCTCGGCGAGGTCGCATTTGCCGTCGCCGCAGGTCCACATGCCGCTGCCGCCCTTGCAATCGCCGGGGCAGCCGCTGGCGTTCTCGGGCCACTGGCACTTGCCGTCGCCGCACTGGGGACCGGGGCAATCGCCCGCGCAGTAGAACTGCTCGCCGATGTCACACTTCTTATCGCCGCAAGACCACGTGAATGCGCCGCCCTTGCAGTCAGCCGGGCAGTTCGAGGTCGATTCTCCGGGGGCACAGGTGCCGTCGCCGCACGGGTTCGGCTTGGTGTCCGGTGGGGCAATGTCGGCTGGCGGGGCGACGTCGGCTGGCGGGGCGACGTCGGCTGGCGGGGCGACGTCGGCTGGCGACACGATGACGTCCGGGGGCGACTTCGGCAGATCTGGGGCGGCGGTGGTATCCGCGGGGTTGGTCGCGTCGGGTGGTACGGTCGCGTCGGGAGCGACGGCAGTGTCGCTCGCTGCAGCGGTGTCGGCTGGGCCGACGGCGTCCGCAGGAGCCGGTGCGTCGCTCAAGGGCGCGCTGTCTGGCGCCGGGCTGGTGTCGGGCGCCGCTGCAGTGTCTGCCTTAACGGTGTCTGCCTCGGTAACGGTGTCTGCCTCGGTAACGGTGTCTGCCTCGGTAACGGTGTCTTGCTCGGTGAGGGTGTCTTGCGCAGTGACGGAGTCCAGCGGGGCGACCGCGGCGTCGGTAGCTGCGGCGCTGGCGTCCGTCCCGCGGGCCATCGACGCATCCGCGGTGCCGCTTGCGGTCGACAGGGCGGGGCCGGCTTCGGCCTGCGGATCGGCGCACGCGAGCAGGGCCGCGCTGAACGAGCTGGCCACCGCGAGCCGCCAGAATCCGTTGCTCATCCGTTCCGTCTCCTGAGCGCCGGCACAATCCGTGCGTCGGATGAAGCTAGCGGGGCGGGCGGGCGGGCGCAAGGGTCCGGTTCACCCGGATCCGCCCATATGGTCACGGCTCCAACGGCGGCAGCAGCGGCACAATGCGCGCCCAGTCGACGCCGCCGCCGGTCAACACCGCCACAGGCGTGTGCCCTTCCAGTTCCTGCACGTCGGGGCGCCCAGGCGTCGACGCGAGCGACGCGTGCAAGCAGGAGCGGGCCGCAGCGCTGCTCCGAGAACTGTGGGCCGGCAACGATGGCGTCGTCAGTCCGCAGGTGCTGCTCGCTGTTCTCGTTCATCAGCACCAACTGGCGCGGCCAACCGCTCGTCGACCACCAGACGATCATTGGCCTCATCGGCGCCACCACGACCGCCAACGGCCTGCGCGTCGAGTGCGCCCTCGACGACGGCACGTACGAGAAAGGTCGCAAGGTCAGCGACGCCGAGATGGCCGCGGTGGGGCTATCCGCTCAGCAACAGCACCGGGCCGGCAACGCCGCGCAGGAAGGCCTCGCGAGTTTGGACGAGCCACTGCACGAAGCCGACGCGGCACGCCCCAGGTAGAAAGTCCCCTCGGGGGCGCCGCGCGCCCACTCGCCCCCCTGCAGCAGTGCGCACCCGCGGCCCGCACGAGATGCCCATGCGGACCGGGGTCTTTCGTTCGTTGCAGGTGCCGGAACCCGCATCGGCATCTCTCATCGAACCGCCCGCCCCACCGCCGCCTTCTGTGCCGCCACCAACCCCACCACGAACCCTTCCATCGCGTCGAGCCCCCAGCCACTGCCGCGCACCAGCGCTCGCACAGTGCCCGTGCCATCGACCACGAACAGCGTTGGCACGCTGTCGATGTCGAGCGCCTCCATCGCGTCGGGGCCGACGTAGGCGACGGGCGGCGCACCGGCCAGCGAATTCTGGGCCACGAACTCGTCGAGTGCGGCCTCGTCGCGGTCGATGCTGGCCTCAACGACGACGACGCCCTTGTCTTTCAAGCGGGCGTGCAATTCAGCCACCAACGGCGACGTCGCCCGGCACGGCCCACACCACGTGGCCCACACGTAGAGCAGCAGTACCGTGCCGGCCAGCGACTTCGGCTCCGCCGCAAGCCCGTGATGCCAGCGCAGCACGTCGAGCGGCGGTAGGCCGTGGCCGACACGAGGCTCTTGGGTCCACGGCTTCGTCTCCACTGCGACGGTGGGCTGCGCGCGGCGGGCCAAGGGCAGCACGGTAACGGCGCCGGCCGTGCCGGCGACCAGCTTCAACGCCTGGACAGCAGGAGCGAGTTCCCCCGCAAACGACGCGTCGCGCTCGGCCCCCGCCATCGACGCCGGCAGTCCGGTGACGCCATAGGTACCGACAGGCACTTCAAAGGTCGCCACACCGTTGGGGTCGGTGACGACCGTGCGCGTGTCCTGCGCCACGTTGGCCTCGTTGGCAAGCGTCAACGTCAAGCGGTGGCGCGCCAGCGGCTTGCCATCGACTTCGGCACGGACGGTGAGGCGGGCCGACCCTTCCCAACGCGTCGATTTTTTCGGGCTGCTCGCACGCGGCCGCACGGGGTTGGCGTAGGGCGGCACGGCGGCGGTCCAGTCCAGCGCCCCTGGGTCGCTGACCGGCAGGTTCGAGGTGGCAACGAACAGGCCCTGGTCAGGAGCCGGCTTCCACTCGGTGCGCCAGTCGCCGATCTGGACGACGGCGCCGGCGGCTTCGACCACTACCAGGCCCGTCCCCGCGACTGTGGCGTCGGCCAAGGTCTTGTCGAACGGTGCCAGCGCCCAACTGTAGCGCACGGCCTCTCCCGGCCGCGGGTCGTCATCGAGCCGGAACCCGTAGTTGCCGAGCGCGCCCGTCGCCAACAGCGCGCCGCCCTTGCGCAGCCGCACGAGGTCCTTCGCGGTCTGCGGAAACATGCGGTCCATTGGCGCCCGCTCCAACTCGAACGTGAGGACGCCGGCCGCCTCGCCGGGCCGCTCGATGCCAACCCGGCAGCGCGTGCCCGGCACGCCACGGATGTGGTCAGCGACGTCGGGCACCTTCGTACCCGGCGGGATGGTCCAGTCGTCGACGGTCGCGAGTAGGTCGCCGCTGTGCAGGCCCGCCCGCTGTGCTGGACCGCCTGGCACCGGCTGGCCCACGACGACGCGGTCGGCCTTGACCTCGAGCACGAGCCCGACGCCGCCCTTGGGTGCTTCATTTTTCCGCGTGGCACTGCGAAACGGCCAGCGCGCGTCAGGAGCCGCCACCTTCGTTGCGGCACCGGCCCCCGCAACGCTCGCGCCCGCGGCGCCGACTGGAGTGGCACTCAGGGCGATCGCGCACCCACATGCCACCGCGACCTGTGCGCGCAAACGTAGAGTCGGAGGCGTGGCAGTGAGGGGTTTCAACGGGGCTCCTGGACGCTGGGGCGAGCGGGTGGAATCTCGAGCCAGCGGCCGGCACCCTCGCCCGGATAGACGCGCGTGTTGGCGCCCGCGGCGGCGTAGCCGTGGATGAGCAGGCGTCGCGGTCGCTGCGACGTGTTGCGCGAACTGCCGTGCACCGTGTAGGGCCCGAACAGGACGACGTCGCCCGCCTTTCCCGTCACCGCCACGACGTCTTCGGGCTGGCGCAGCCACGCAGGCAGTTCGCCGTCGGCATCGGGCTCGACGTGACCGTGGCGGCAGGAGCCGCGCACAAAAAGCAGCGGTCCGTTGGCGAGATCGCAGTCGTCGAGCAGCGTCACCACCTGCACGTAGCTGCCGCGCCCGGTGACGTCGGTCCATTCCGACGTGCCGTAGCGGCGATGGGCGCTGTCCTGGTGCCACGGGAACTCGACACCGTCGCCGGGCAGCTTGAAGTGGACCTGGTTGATCAACTGCTGCACGCGGTCGACACCCAGCACGGCGCCGACCCTCTGCAACAGGAGGGGATCGCTGGCCGGTTCGAGCAGCACCGGTTCGGCCGCGCCCGCCCACACGATGCGGTCGATCCGTACGGCAGGAGGACTGCCGTCGGGCGGCGCGGGCGCATCGCCGAGCACGAACTGGCTGCCGCGGTGCATGACCATCCCCGTGCGGCCGCCACCGTGCAATGCGCTGGCCTCGGCCAGTAGACGGTTGCACGCGGCCCGCCACGGCGGGAGCACTGCCGCCACATAATGGCCGCGCAGCACGACCCAACCCTCGGTCTCGAATTCGCGGCGCAGGTCGATATCGGTGGGCGGCATCGGGGTGATGCTACCGATCCGGACGGCGCCCGGCTACACTGCGCGCCATGCCACCCCGCTCCTGCGCCATGATGCCTTTCCCGCGCCTCCCGCACTGTGCCGTATTCGTCGCCTGGGCGGCTGTCGCGTGCTCCGATCCCGCCGCCGGCGCGACCAAGCCCAAAGCGGCCGACGCGGGCAGCGACACCACGGCGGGCAAGACGGCCTACGTGTGCAAGGGCATCCCCGGAGAGGACGGCTCGGCGTGCGACGACGACTCGGCGTGCACGTTCGGCGACCACTGCTCGGCGGGCCAGTGCGTCGGCGAAAAGCTCGGCCTTGTCTATGGCGGCGACAAGATCGACGAGGCGCGCGCGCTCGTGGCGATGCCCGATGGAGGCTTTGCCGTCGCGGGGCGCACGGATTCAAAGGGCGCAGGCGCCGCCGACATGTGGCTGGTGCGCACCGACGCCAAGGGCAAGCTCGTATGGGACCTCGCCGTCGGTGGCACGGGCTACGATCAGGCCAACGCCCTGGCCCGCACGGCCGACGGCGGCTTGGTCATGGCCGGCTCGCGCAACGCGATCCTCAACGAAGACGGCGCGGACATGGCGCTGGTCAAGATCGACGGCAACGGCAAGTTGGTTTTCGACAAGACGCTGGGCGGCACCGGCAACGACGTAGCCTACGGCATCGCGGTGACCGCAGCGGGCGACCTGGCCATGGCGGGTTATGTGCGCTCAGTGGGCCGTTCCGACGACGACGCCGACCTCGTGCTGACCGACAAAGACGGCAAACTGCAGTGGGACCAGGCCTACGGGCAGGGCAAGGACGAGCGCGCCCAGGCCGTCATCGCGCTGAAAGATGGCTTCGCGCTAGCCGGTTTCAGTTCGTCGGTCGGTGCCGGTGAGAAGGACGGCTGGCTGGTACGCACCGACGACGGCGGCAAGCGCCTGTGGGATCAGCGGTTTGGCAGCCCGGCCGACGACAGCTTCGAGGCGATCGCGCCGGTGCCCGCGGGTGGCTTCGCGCTCGCCGGCTACACGAAGAAGGACACCAAGCGCAAGGCGGACCTGTGGTTGGTGCGTGCCGACGCGACCGGCAAGCTGCTTTGGGAAAAGACGTTCGGCGGCGATGAGTTGGACGGCGCATTGGCGGTCGCGGCGCTGAAGGACGGCGGCTTCGTGCTGGCGGGCGACACCGCGGGCACGGCGAAGACCTCGGTGTCGTGGCTGCTGCGCACGAATGCAGCTGGCGCCCCGGTCGGCGAGTGGACGTACGGGAAGGCCGACGTCGGAGAGTACGTGTCGAACGCCGTGGTCGCGATGGAAGACGGCGGCTTTGCCTTGGCCGGTACGATCGTGTGGGACAATGCCAAACGCTTCGACATGTGGCTCGTGCGCACGGATGCGCAGGGCAAATCGAGCTGCGAGTAGCCACGCCGAGACCCGAGCCGCCGAGGCAAGCCATGGAACGCCTGCACGACATCGACCGCGCCCGCACGGCCAGCCCGGTGCCAGAAGAGCGCCGCGTCGCGATCGTGCGGGAGGCCGAAGTGCTGCGGGAGCGCATGCTGGCCATGCCGCCCGTGCCGTTCTACCGCAGCCTGGCGCTGACCACCCTGCCCTACCCGATGCGCTACGGCCTGCGCGACGCCAGCGCCCTGCCGTGGCCGTACCTGATGCTGACGAACCGCGTGTTCGTGGTGCAGTTCCATCCGTTCGGCCTGGACATGGCCGTGGACCGGACGCGCGTGCAAACCCTGCTCGTGTCGCCGACCGACACCGTGGCTGCGCGCCAGACCCCGCACTTCAAGCGCATCGCTGAGGCGATGGGGCCGCTGCAGTCGATCGTTGAGCCGCTCGTCGCGCGCCAGACGCACACGGTCGAGACCGCGCTGCACGCCTGTGGCCTGGGCCCGGCCGACATCGACTGGCTCACCTATGACCACCTCCACACGCAGGACCTGCGGCGCTGGCTGGGATCGGCGGCGGCACCGGCGCTGTTTCCGACGGCGCGCGTGCTCGTGATGGACGCCGAATGGCAGGCCTGCCACGGCCTGTGCGCCCCGCAGCGCGACTGGTACGCGCCCGCTGGCATCGACGGCGTGCCCGCAGCGCGCGTGGAGCGGCTCGACGGCAGCGTGCTGCTGGGCGAGGGCGTGGCGCTCGTGGCGACGCCTGGCCACACGATGGGCAACCACAGCATCGCGGTGCGCACGCCCGAAGGGGTGTTCGTGACGAGCGAGAACGGCATCAGTGCGGACTCGTATGCACCGCGGCGGTCGCGCCTGCCCGGCCTGCCCGCGTATGCCGGCGCCACGGGCATGGACATCGTGCTCAACGGCAACACGCTCGAGGGCGCGCTCGACCAGTACCTCTCGATGCACCTGGAGCGCGCGCTCGCCGGTCCTTCGCAGCGCGCGGACGGCCTGCCGAACGTGGTGCCGTCGTCGGAACTGACGCCGACGTGGTGGGCGCCAGGGCTGACGCCGACGCTGTGGTGGGGCGAATTGGCGTTTGGCCAGGTGCAGCGCCCTCCGCACCTGGGCACAGTCGCGCCGGCCGCATGACTTCGCAGCGCACTCCGGACGCGGCGGCGGGCAGTCTGGCCCGGCACGAAGCGTGGCTGGCGGCTCTGGTGCTGGCCACTTTTGGCGTCGTCGGCTACGGCGTGCACCACACGTATCCGTTTTTCGCGTTCGACATGTTCACGCGGCCCGATTCTGTCGTGTCCGAACGCCTCGCCGCGCGCCTGGCCGACGGCTCGCTGCGCGAAGTCACGGCGCTCACCGCTTGGCACTGCCCCGGCCTGCCCTCGGTGGGCCTGGTGCCCGACCCTGCCGAGGTGACGCCCGCGTGTCGCGTGCGCGACGTGATGGACTCGCAAGAACGCCGCGCGCTCGCCCACATCCGCAGCCACGCGGACCCTGCCGCAGGCGCGGTGTCGGTCCAACTTGTCCGCCGCGTGTGGCGCATGCCCCTGCCGGGGGACACAGGCGCTGAATACGACTGCCCTTTACTTGCCTGCCGGGCCGTGCTGCATGACTCCGCCGTGCTCCCGGGAGTCGCGCCATGACCTCGGCGACGGTGTGGGGCTGGTACGATCGGCGCCCGCAGCGCATTGCGATCGCCGCCGCGGCCACATTGGACGCGTGCTGGCTCGGCTGGATGACGCGCTTCGACGCCCCCAACGATTGGGTCCACGCCGACCCCGGGCCGCTGTTCGGCGGGCTGGCGCGGTCGCCCTGGCTCCACGGCATGGTCGTGGTCGCCGCCGTCGTCGCCTTGTGGACGTTTGCATGGGGCCGGCGCCCGGTGCTGCAAGGCGGCGTGGCGTTGGGGCTGCTTTTCGTGGTGTACGAGACGAACGCGTTCCAGACCGGCTTCCTGGTGCCAGAGATGCACGTCGCGGGCTCTGCGTTGCTTGGTTGGGTCGTTGGGCGCATGGTGGCCGCCGGGCTCGACCCGCGCGCCGTCGATGCCCACGCCGCACCTGCAGACCTGGCACGCTGGGCGAATGTGGCGCGCGACCGCCTCGCCGAAGCGGGCGCCATTGCCGGTGTGGTCGCCAATTACGTCGTGGCGGCGCTGAGCAAATGGCTGGCAGCGGGCTGGGACTGGGACGGCCGCATCATCCGGCGGCTCCTGTTCGCATTCCGCCGGGTCGATGACACGGGGCCGATCGCGGCGTTGGGCGATGCCGTGCGCACCCATGCGTGGCTGCCCGACGCCTTGGCCGGCACGACGCTGCTGACGCAGTCGGCCGCCGTGTTGCTGCTGGTCGGTCCGCGACTGCGCGTGGCCGTCGCTTTGCTGCTGGCCGGGATGCACGTGGCGATGACGCTGACGGCGCGAGTGATCGATCCCCAACTGCTGGTGCTGGTCGGCGTGCTATGCCTGCCGTGGCCGCGTTGGCTGGGACGGTCGGCTGTGGGCCCGACGCAGGTCGAGTTGGCGGGCCGCGAAGTGCGTCGTACCGTCGCGTTGGCGGTTGGCAGCGCGGCGCTGCTGGGCACATGCGCGTGGACGCTGCCGATTCGCGAGGCCATGACCGTGCGCTTCGGCGTGAGCCAGACGCCGTGGGACCGCAGTCGCATCGCGCAAGCGCCTGCGACGGTCCTTGGGGCGGGCCGGTCGACCTCGGTGTGGGCGCCGCGGGCTGGAGCCGAGGTGTTGGCGTGGCTGGCACCGATCGGGCCCGGTGCCGCGGTGGGCGATGCCATCGTAACGGCGGTGTCGGCGGTTGTGGCGGGTGGTGTGCGGTTGACATTGCAGGGCAAGGGTGGCGAGACGGTGCTTTTGCTGCATGCGGCGGCGATCCGGGGGCCGCCGGCACCGGCGACGACGGGCGAGGTGGCGATCTTCTACGAGGGGTCGGCGCCGAGTGGGGCGGCGCGGGCCCAGGCATTGGCGGCGGTGTGGCGGCCGCGCACGCCCCTGGCGGGCCTGGCAAGCGTGTCGTTGACAAGCCGCCCCGCGCCGCCAAGATGAATCCGCGCAGTCAGCGGAACCGCGCAGGACAGGCATGGTGGGTGATCGAGAATCGGCGGCATGGGTGCAGCGCTCGGCACCGACACGCGACGGCCCCGCATGGCGTCGGGTGCTGGTCACGGCGTTGGCGGCGTTGTCGAGTGGCCTCGCGGGTGCTGGTGGTTGCCACCAGAATGCCGCCACGACGCCTCCGGGCGCCGCCGCGCTGCCTGACGTCGCCGCGCTGCCTGACGTCGCCGCGCTGCCTGACGTCGCCACAACGGGCACGGGCGGTGCCGCCAGGCTGGCCTCTGGCGACGCCGCACCGGTCAAGACGGACACCGCCGACCCCGGCGCAGCCTCGGATGGGGTGGCGCCAGCCGACGTCGGACCCACCACCCCAGACGCGGCTCGCACCCGCACAGACACCGCCACCAAAGACATCACACCACCATCGCCGCTGACCGTGGCCGGCACCTTCATCGATCGCTGGGCCAACGTCGGCCTGCAGCTGGACACCTCGCAATCCAACAAGGGCAAGATGATCGAAGCCTCGTCGTCGGCCGGCGCCTTTGCCGACCTCGATGCCGATGGCGACCTCGATCTGGTGCTCGTCGATGGCCGCCACAAGGCGTTCGTCGCCTACACCAGCCAGCCCTGGCAATGGCAGCCGAAGCCGCTAGTCGAAACCAAGGAGGATGGCCTGCGCACCATCTGCCCGACCGACATCGACGGCGACGGCGTGCCCGAACTCGCCCTCGGCGGCCAGCAGTTGCTGTATTTCGTGCGCCAGAAGGATGGCTCCTACACGAGCGAGGCGCTCGCCCGCGGCCTCAAGGTGTCGAACCAGGCGGGAGTCCAGCACATTGCGACGGCGGATCTCGACAACGACGGCCTGCTCGACCTCGTGACGGCGGAGTACTCGTGCTCCGACAAGGCGACGGTGCGCGGCTACCTGAACCGCGGCAACGGCCTCTACGGCGACGACACGTTTGCCCTGGCGCTGGGCCACAAGACGACGGCCTGGTTCGTGCTCGCACTCGACAGCAACGGCGACCGCCAGATCGACCTGATGGTCGGCCACGAGAACTGCCAGCCGGCCAAGGGCAACGTGTTCTACCGCAACAAGGGCCCGAACGCGCAGGGCGCCCGCTTCGAGAGCGTCAAGGTGCCGCCGGTATTTCTGGCACCCATCGCCGGCGGCGCGACGCCGATGGGCGGTTCCGCGGCCGACGTGGACCTCGACGGCGACTTCGACGTGGTGCTGACGGCGACGGGCCTCATCGACATGGTTGCGGCCGGCACCTCGGTGGCCGCGGCGCGCAAGGACCCGAGCCTGGCCGCCTTTTACCTGACCGCGATGAATTCGCTGCTGCTCGCCGGCCCCGCTGGCACGTACACGATGGCTGGCGCGGAGTGGGGCCTCGGTTGGGCGGTTTCGACGACGGCCAAGCCGATGACGAGTTGGTCCGCGCGCTTCTTCGACTTCGACGCCGACGGCTGGCAAGACGTGTACATGACGCATGGCCACGACTTCCAGAGCATGCTGCTGGGCGACGAGGGTGGGATGCGGCCGGTGTTGTTCCGCAACCTCGGCAATGGCTCGTTCGACGACGTGAGCGCACCTTTCGGCTTGCCTGACCAACACCTCGCGCGGGCACTGGCGGCAGCGGACGTGGACGGCGACGGCGACCTCGACTTCCTGGAAGGGGGCCAGGGCGGGCAACCGCTGCTGTTGCAGAATGGCATCGCGACCCCCAAGCAATGGCTCCAGGTGCGGCTGAAGGGTACGACGTCGAACGTATGGGGCGTTGGCGCGATAGTGGAATTGGCGACTTCGGGAGCCACGCTGCGCGAGATGGTGGGTGCCAGCGCGCCAACACAGACGCAAGACCCGATGGTCGCGCACTTCGCGGTGCCCGCAGTCTGGAAGGCCGGAGCGCTGACGGTGCGCTGGCCGAGCGGCTACGATCAGGTGGTGCCGGCGGTGAAGCTGAACCAGGCGTTGGTCGTGCAGGAGCCGCCCCTGGTGACGGTGTCGGGCCGCTTCCTGCCCATCACCAGCCCGACCGCGACGCTCGTCGTCACGGCGCGCGCCCACGACGCAGCCGGAGCGCCGCAGCCGGGCATCACGACGACGATCGAACTGACTGGAAATGCCAAGGGCAGCTGGATCGGACCTACCGCGTGCCAGCCGGATGGTTCTTGCCAGCGTTCGTGGCAGGTGCCCAGTTTCGGAGTCGGCGGCGACGCGGTCATCGTGGCGTTCGGCGGCAAGGAATTGGCCACGCGCCCCGTGTTGCGCTTCGGGTTGGCACCGTGACCCACGCGACCGTGCCTGCGCTCGAAGGGTCCGCCGCCGTGCAGGCTCCCGACGAACGACCGTTTCGCGTGACCGATGCGTGTGCAGCCCACTGCGTATTTTGCGCCGAGCACGTGCCACGCCGCACGCCGGACCTGGCCACCGACGCGGTGCTCGACCGGCTGCGACAGGCTTTGGTGCGCGAGGTGCCGCGGCGTCTCGTGTTGACAGGTGGCGAGCCGACGCTGCACCCGCGCCTGCCCCGCCTCGTCGCGATGGCGCGGCAGTTCGGCTGCGCCGAGGTAGAAGTCGAGACGCTGGGCCTCCCGCTGGTCGATCCCACCCGAGTCCAGCGGCTCGCCGATGCGGGCCTGACCCGCGTGCGGCTGACCCTGCTGGCGACCGACGACACGGCGGCAGAACGGCTGACCCGCACGGCCGGTGTTGTAACGGCGCAGCGCACGGTGCTGGGCCATCTCGCGGCGGCGGGACTGGCCATCACGGCGCAGACGCCCGTGCACCAGGGCACGGTGGCCGAACTGGAAGCGCTCGCCGGGTTCGTGGCGAGCACGGCGATCCGGCGCTGGCGCTGGCAGCCGTACGTGGCGGACGGGCCTGCGGCGCCGCGCGACCTGCACCTAGACACGCGCGCGGTCGAAGCCGTACTGCGGCGCGCGTTTGCCAGCGCCCAAGCGGCGGGTATCGACGTGGCGCCGCCGCCGGGGCGCGGTTGGCATTGGTGTGCGTTCAGCCCGGCGGTGCAGTTGGGCGGGCTGAGCGTGCCGACGAGCGCGGGCGGCCACGTCCACGTGCCCGCGTGTGCGGAATGCGTAGTACGCACGACCTGTCCCGGTGTCGAACGTTCGCTCGCGGACCATCGCGGCGACGCTGCGGTCGCACCGATTCGCGATGCGCGCCGCGCGGCGTGGCTGCCCGTGCACGGAGGCGGTCGCGATGCCGGTGTGGGTACCGGCGGCCACCAACGCCATGACCTGCTGCCGATTGCGCGCGCCACCGACGCCTTGCCGGGAATGTCGGCGCCGCGTGCGGCAGAACCCGTGCACGAACTCGTGTTGCGCATTGTGCACGCGTGCAACCAGCGCTGCGGGTTCTGCTGGGTCGATTTTGACCAGCCGGCGATGACGCTGACCGACATCGTGGCGCGCATCGAGGCCGCGCGTGTCGCGGGCCGGGCGCCACGCATCGCGTTCACGGGCGGGGAGCCGACCCTGCACCCCCAGCTTGCCGAGGCAGTCCGCGTCGCCCGTGAACTGGGCGCGCCCGCCGTCACGCTGCAGACGAACGCCGCCCGCATCGACGCGACCCTGGCGCAGGCGCTCGCGACGGCCGGGCTCACCGACGCCCTCGTGTCGCTGCACAGTGCCGATGCTGCGGTGTCGGATGCCCTGACGGCGGCGCCGGGAACGTGGCAGCGCAGCGTGGCCGGCATCGGCGCCCTGTGCGCGGCGGGCATCGAGGTCAAGCTGAATCACGTACTGACGCGCCAGACCGGGCCGGCGTTCGCATCGTTTGTGGCATTTGTCGCCGACCACCTCGCCCACCCCCGCCTGCAGGTGTCCGTTGCGGTTGCCGGGCACATCGACGCGGGGCCGCTCGATCCAGGCCTGCTGCCGACGCACACCGAACTCGGTCCCCATGTCGCCGCCGGCCTGCACCTGGCGCGGGCGCGCGGGGTTCGAATGGTCGGCCTGACGCATCCGTGTGGTGTCGTGCCGTGCACCGTGCCGGACCCGCTCGCAGCCTTCGCCGGTCACACTCTCGGCGCGCCGGCCGAAGACGCGGGCAGGCTGCGGGATGGCGGGGTCAAGGTCCCGGCGTGTCGTGAATGCGCGTTCGACAAGGTGTGCTTCGGCGTTCGCCAGGAGTATTCCTCCCGCCATGGAATCGCCGAACTGGTCCCGGTCCGCGCCGCAGCGTGGGAGCCGTAACGGTGCGCGTCGGCGTCGTCGGCCTGGGTCCGATGGGCCTGCGGCACCTGCACGCGTTTGCCGAAGTCGTGGGTCCAGACCGGCTGGTCGTGGCCGTGCGCCACGCCGACGATCGCCGCCGGCTGACCGCGCTGCCGTGGCCCGTGGCGACAATCGATGTGTCGGCCGGCGCGCGCCTCGATGCAAACTGCGATCTTGCGGTGGTGGCGATGCAGACGGAGCACCACGCCGTCGTCGCGGCGGCCTTGCGGTGCGCCCTGCTCGTCGAGAAGCCGCTGTGCCAGACGCCGGACCAGGCAACCGAGTTGCTGGCCCGCGCTGCGCGTGTTTTCGCGGGGCACTCGGCGCGAGCGGAAGCGGGAGCGGTCGCGCTGCACGCGCGCGTGGCCCACGGAGACATCGGCGCCGTGCGCGCGGTACACGTGGCGTGGCGAGAACCTCACCTGCAACGTCCAGACCGCGGTGTGCCGCAACAGATGGGGCGACTCTACGACGTCGGCGTTCACGCGGCGTCGCTGGTGATGGAGTGGTTCCCAGACCTGACCACGGCCACCGTCGCGAGCACCTGGCACCAGCCCGCGCCGGGCGCCGTGACGCTGGTCAGTCGTGCCGTGTGGTCCGACGGCGCCGCACTGGACATTGAAATCGGCGCGGCCGCGATCGGCGAACGTGAGGTCACCGTGCGCGGGTCCACCGGCACCCTGCGCTGGCGGGTGGTTCCGGGCCAGTCGACGTTGGTGCTGGAACGCAACGGCAGTGTCATTCCCATCGCGCTGGCGGGCCCGGCTCCGCAGGTCGCCCTGGCACGCGCGGTGCTGGCGGGGCTCGAGACCGGGATCGCCACGCCTTTCGAAGGAGCCCGGGGACTGCAGGCGATGCAGTGGGCCGGGCGCTGGCTCGCGGCGGTGCCGGCCGGCGAGGTCGAGGGCGCCGTGTTCGAATGGGGGTGGGTGCGGTAGCGCGACCGGGAGTTGCCGCCGCACGGTCGCACCCGCACACTCGGCCAGCGCCCACGCCGCGCGCCGGAGCCCGACCCCATGCACGCCCTCATCACCGGAGCCTCGTCCGGCATCGGCGAAGCGTTGGCCCGCTCGTTTGCTCAGCGGCATGGCGCCGACGCCCGGTTGACCCTCGTCGCCCGGCGCCGCGCCAAGCTTGAGGCGCTGGCCGCGGACCTCGCTCCGGCGCGCTGCCACGTCATCGAGCGCGACCTCGCCACGGGGCACGCCACGCTGCCCGCGCTCGTCCACGAAGCGGAAGCGGCGCTGGGGCCCCTCGACGTGCTCGTCAACAACGCCGGCCTGCACATCGTGGCGACCCACGCCGAGGCGTCCATCGAAGACGGCGTGGGCACGCTGCTGCTCAACCTGCACGCGCCGTTGCTGCTGACGCGCGCGGTGCTGCCCGGCATGCTCGACCGCCGGCGCGGCACCATCGTCGACATCACCTCGATGGCGGCGCTGACGGGCTACCCGGGCATGACTTGGTACGCGGCCTCGAAGGCGGGGCTCGCGGCGGCGTCCGAAGTGTTGCGGCGCGAGGTCGTCTCGCACGGTGTGCACGTGCTGACGGTCTATCCGGGACCCGTGCACACCGAGATGGGCCACAACGGACAGCGCCATTTCGAAAAGGCGGCGGCCGCGAAGTACGTGCAGTGGGGCACGCCCGAAGAACTGGCGCTGCGAATCCTGAAGGCCATCGACAAGAAGCAGGCCCGCGTCGTCTACCCGCGCACCTATGCGGCCGCCGGCGCGGTCCCGTGGCTGACGCGAGCATTCATCGACCGGTTTGCGCCGCTGCCGGATGGCAAATAGCGCGCCGTCGCAGCCGTCTCGGCTTTACGGCATCCCCCCTTCCTCCGGCACTTTCATGACGTCCGCCGCCGTCGCCGCGAACTTCGCCCACGGATGCCGCCCCTTGGCCACATCGACCAGGCTCGCCGGTGGCTCTCCCAGCTTGGCCGGCAGCACGTGGTAGACGGCGTCGGTGGCGCGGTAGGCCGGCTCCACTTCCCAGCCCAGCCGCGTCGCCACCTCGAGCGCCGCCGCCCCTGGCGCGCTGTAGCCCAGCGACACGGAATCGAACTCCGTCGGCTTCGCATCGAGCAGCACCTGCAGCGCAGCGACGTGGGCGGCGACGTGTTGGGCCGGCGTGCGCAGCCCAGCGGCAGCGATCAGGCGCTGGCCGGCGTACGTCGCCGTGCCGAACTGCACGTCATAGTGGCGCCACCGCTTCGCCACGAGCACCGTCACCTCTATCGCGCGCCGCCGCACGGCATACCATTCGCGCAACCGCGCCTCGGCGCCCGCAGAGTCCGCCGCCTGCACCGCTTCTTGCAGCACGGCACATTCGAGCAACTGCAAGGCGATGGCCTCTTCGTAGCGCGGATACGAGTTCTGGCCGCACCCTTGCACCTGCTGCCACGCGGCGTCAGCGTGCAGGCGCAACATCGCCGCGCGCCCCAGACCGGTCGCCCACAGCGCCGCATCGGCCAGACGCTCAGCGGTATAGGTCGCGAGCAGCAGGTCGATGCCGCCGGCCGTGACCAGCGGGCTCATCTCTTCGCCGGGACCGATGTCCTTGAGGCCGGCGTCCCAGCGCGCGACTGTCAACTCGGCGGGCACCGCAACGCTCGCTTGGGCGGGAACGGCGACGGCACCGGCGGGCAGCGGCGCAACGCCGACGAGAAAACCGCGCACAGGCTTCTGTTTCGCATCCACGGCGACCAGATAGAGCGGCAGCTTGTGAAGCGCCCAACCGGGCCAGATCGCGGGTGCCGGCCCAGGCCACTTGGCTTGCGCGGCGGCGTTCGACGCAGTGCGGAGTTTGGCGACCAGCACGATGGCGGCGAGGTCGACTGCTTGCGCCGAGGCAGACGCAGGGAATGCATCCGCAGCCGCGTCGAGGCTCCCCGCTTCCGTTGCAGCGGCGGTGTCCGTTGCGGGGCCAGCGGCATCTGCCGTGGGAGCAGCGACCGGGGCCTGCGCGCACCCGACCGCAGCCGACACGCATGCGACGGCGGCCGCCCAGACGAGCGCGCGGCCGTTCCAGGCGTGAGGCGACGGGTGCGGGCGTGGCCTGGGCGAATTCATGGTCGGTTCCGATCGTGCGCTGCCGGCACAGGTGAGGCAAGCGATCTCGGCGCACAGCCGCGCCGCATCACGATTGGAGCCCCGCGTGCCGCATCACGATCCGAGCCCCGCGTGCCGCATCACGATCCGAGCCCCGCGTGCCGCAATAGCGCCGCCACCACGGGGTCGCGGCCGCGGAAACGACGAAACACCTCGGCAGGATGCACGCTGCCGCCCAGCCCGAGCACCGTCGCGCGAAAGTGGCGCCCCAGCCGGCGCACGGCCTCGTCGTCGTCGAGCCCCGCTTCTTCGAACGCGTCGAACGCATCGGCCGACAGGACCTCGGCCCACTTGTAGCCATAATAGCCAGCCGCATAGCCGCCCGCGAAGATGTGGCTGAAACCGCACAGGAAGCGGTCGTCGGGCAGCGGCGGCAGCACCGTGCAGGTGCGCGCCACGTCGAAATAGACGGCGAAGGGGTCCGCAGGCGGCGGGCCGGCGTGCAAACACAAGTCGGTGATCCCAAACAGCAGTTGCCGGAGCATGTCGGATCCCGCAAGAAACGTGCGTGCCGCCCGTAACTTGGCGAGCAGTTCCTCCGGAATCGGCGCGCCGGTATCGACGTGGCCCGACAGCCCGCGGGCCGTCGGCGGGTCGTAGGCCCAGTTCTCCATGAATTGGCTGGGCAGTTCGACCGCGTCCCACTCCACGCCGCGGATGCCGCTGTGCAGGCCCTCGTCGACGTCGGTGAGCATGTGCTGCAGTCCATGGCCCAGTTCGTGCAGCCACGTCTCGACCTCCTGGAAGGTCATCAGCGACGGCTGCGCGCCGACCGGAGGCGTCTGGTTGCACACGAGGTGCGCGACCGGCGTGCGGGCCACCTGGCCGGGCGGCGCGAGGCGGCGGCTGCGACCGAGGCAATCGTTCATCCAGGCGCCGCCACGCTTTTCGGCGGGCCGGCTGTACGGGTCGAGCCAGAAGGCCGCGCGTTCCCTGCCGTCAGGGTCGAGCACGCGGAAAAACCGC
>SHZF01000081.1 GCA_009692425.1 Myxococcales bacterium
CAGTGCCTGTGGGTGCCGCAGTGCCTGTGGGTGCCGCAGTACCTCCGGGTGCCGCAGTACCTCCGGGTGCCGCAGTACCTCCGGGTGCCGCAGTGCCTCCGGGTGCCGCAGTACCTCCGGGTGCCGGATCCGGCTTGACTGCGGCGAGGGGCTGTGAACCTGCCGTTGCGGTCCCGCTGCCCGGCGTTGCGCCTGTCGCTCCGCCGGGCGTTCCGGTTGAAGATGGCGCCACGCCCGCCCCAGCGTTGGTCTCCGCCGCGGCGGCTGCCACGTTGGCGTCGGCCCCCGCTGCTGCAGCCGAGGCGCTCCCTGGTGAGGTTCCTGGTTCAGCCGCAGTCGCGTCCGGAGCACGGTCGTTGGTGCCTGGGCCTGTTCCCGCGAGGGCCGCCGACCCGGCAGAGGTTCCTCCTGCAGCCGCGGATTCGGCGCTCGCCGTCGTGCCGCTGGACTGGCTCGGCTGCGGCTGGCCGATGAACACGGCCACGACCAGGCCGATGACCAGCACAACCGCCACGATCATCAACCAGAACATGGCGTTGCTCTTGCCTGGCATGGGCTTTGCCGGCCCACTGCGCGCCACACCCTTGTCGCCGGAGCGCCCCGCGGCGGGGCCGACCGCCTTGCCTGCGAGCGCACCAGGCCTTCCGCTGGTCAGTGCAGAAGATGTCGCGGGACCGGATGCTCCCGGCTTTGAACTCGCCGCGCCGCCCCGATCGGCGGTTCCGGCTCTGTCGCCTGCTTTTTCCGCACCGGGCCGGTCGACAGTTG
Source organism: Myxococcales bacterium (assembly GCA_009692425.1). Classification (GTDB taxonomy): domain Bacteria; phylum Myxococcota_A; class UBA9042; order UBA9042; family UBA9042; genus SHZF01. Next base: position 769 of record SHZF01000081.1, read on the forward strand.
CCTTGTCGCCCGCTCCTCCGTGGGCACTGCCTCGATCTGTAGCACTTCGGTCTGATGAGCCAGCACTTCGGTCTGATAAGCCAGCACTGCCCTTGCCGAGCACCTTGACCCGGCCTGTCGCCTCTGCCGCCTCGACCTGGCCGGGCAGCGCGACCTTCACGGACGGTCTTTCGGCCGCGCCGGACGTTCGCGCCCTGTCCGTCGGATCGTCGGGCAGCCGAATCTTGATCGACGGCTGCGACGGCTTGCTCGTCGCCACAGCCACCGCGGGCGTCGCCACCTCAGCGGCAGGCTGCGCCTTTGTCTCGGGCGGCAATTCCGGCGCCAGTACCGATGCGGGCAGTACGAACTGTTGGGTCGCTTCCGACGCGTCGTCTTGTCTACCCGTGCCCGGCACGGTCGGGGGCAGGTCGCCTGGATCGACGTCGTGGGCGGCCAGCGGCATCGGTGCAACGAAAGTATCGACGACCTGGTCCATCGCGGCCGCATCCGCAGGGTCGCCGGCGACGGCAAGCGAGCGGTCCGTTGCCAGTTCCGGCGCCGGGGTCGGCTGTGCAACGGTCACGCCGCTGCGCGCCCCGCGCGAGTTGGTCGCAGCCTCGTCGGCACCCACGTCGAGCGGAGGCAACTGCGGCGGCCCTGCAGCGGGCTGCGGAGCCTGCGCGTCGTTGCCGCCATCGCCCTGGCCATCGAGCTTGACCAGCAGTTCGATCATCGCGGCCGAAAGTTCAAGCGTCTGCGCCCGGCGCGGCGACCGTTTCTCCGGCTTCTGTACGGCGTCGCGCGCTGCGGTGTCGTGCACGAGCTCATCGAACGGCGCCACTTCGCTGGCGGGTAGCCACGAGGCGAAACCCTTGCGCCACACGAGGTCCTGCGCGCCAAGCCGACCCTGCTGAATGTGTTCGACGACTTCCGCTTCGGCCATCGGGCCGACCTGCTTGCCACCGATGCCGGCAAACCAGACCTGGGGCGGCGGCTGCGCCTTGCTGACCTGTGGCGGCAACTCGAGGTTGAACGGCAGCGTCGTGCGCCCGACGTCGTCTTGCGTCTCCATGCCGCGTACGCGGATGTCGGCGCCGCATCGCTTGCAGTTGATCTTGAAAATCCGGTTCTTGCCCTGGATGCGTTCATCCGGCAGGCGGTAATTCGCGTTGCAGGCAGGACACGTGATCTTCATTCGGCGGTTCCTCTGGAGCACCGTCCGCGGGGGGTCGGGATGCTAGCGTGCAACGACTATCGGCGCAACGGGTCCGCCGCACACTGCGGACTCGAGGTCGTCTGCGAGCGAGCGCCCCGCCGGCAGCGGCATGAAGCGTCGCACGGCCTCGATCAGGACCGCGACGTCGGCGCGCCATTGGGCGGCATCGACACCGCGCGTGGCCAGCAGTGCTGCGACCTGGCGCAGTGCAGTGCCAGCGTCCCCCTCGTTGCCGTGGGCCAGGGCGGCGTGCACGTGGCGCACACAGAAGTCGAGGTCCTGGCGCGCCTGCAACTCGCCGCGACGGCCGCGCCTCGCCACATGGTTGGACCGCACGCAGACTGCGACAGCGGCCCAGTCGAGCAGGTCGCCCCGCACGGCTTCGAGAGCGGTCGCGGCCTCTGCTCGCGTGGAGCCGGCAGCGCCCGCTGCCACATGCACGTCGGGGTCGTCCAGGAAATCGAATTCGTCCGCCATCGGTGTTCTCCCCTGTCCCTTTCGCCGTACGATGGTGTCGCTGGCCGCCCCAACAAGCAACGGTCGCACGGTCCCTGGCGCGCCCTGCTCGCGCCATCCGATCGCATTGTCGTCGCGCCGCCGTTGACACGACAGGACGCCAGCGTTAGACGGCCCACGCGCCGGAGCGATCTTCGGGAAAGCGCGCCCAATGCTCGTCGGCCTCATCAACCCAAGCGCCGGCCGGGGCGCCGCCGTTCACCTCGCCCATGTGCTCGCGCTGGCTTCGGCGCGGCTGCGTTTGGTGGTGACCGATCGACCCGAGGACATCGATGCGCTGGTGGCCAGCCTGCGCACCGTGCCCGCGGAGTTGCTCGTCGTCGCGGGCGGCGATGGCACCTTGAGTCACCTGCTCACCCGGTTCGATGCCGTCGGTGGCCTCGACGGCCTGCCACCGATTCTCGTGCTGCCGGCGGGTCGCGTGAACACCGTCGCGGGTGCGCTCGTGGGTTCCCGCCGCCCGGCTGCCCTGGCGCAGCGCATCTTGCTGGCCTGGACTCGCGGGGTGCGCCGCCTGCAGCGTGTGCCGGTCCTGCGCGTTTCCATCGATGGCGTGCCGGTGCGCGTCGGCCTGAACGTCATGCTCGGCGCATTCGCGCGGCTGCACGCTGACTATCGGACTGGCCACTTTCACGGCAAGGTCGGCATGGCCGAACTCGTCGCCCGCTGCGCACTGCGCTGGGTGCCCGCCGACCGGTTCGCACCGATCCACGGTCCTTGCGCGCTGGAGCCGGGGCCGCTGACGCTCACTGTCATCACCGCCGGGTTGCTGAGCCCGCTGCCCTCGTACTTCGGGCTCGTGCGACCGTTTCCAGGCGTGACGACCCTGGCGGGCGAGGGCTTTCATGCGCTTCTGTCGTCGCTCGGACCCCTGGCGACGCAGGCGGCGCTGCCGGGCCTGCTGCGCGGCATCGCGCCCCTGTCAGGCACGACCCAGACTGGAGAGCACACGCGGTTTTCGTGGCGCAACGGCCCACGGCCAGATGTCGTCGTCGTCGATGGCGAGGAGACCGTCGTACCGGCAGACACCGCCGTCGAAGTGCGTGTCGCCGCGCGCGTCCGCATGCTCGTTTGGCGCGAACTGCCCATCGCCGACGCGCCGCGCCCTTGACGGTGGCGCATCGCCCGTCTCGCGGTGGGACAGTGGCCTGCCTCGGACGGCGATCGCATGCATCAGAATGAGACAGTGTCCCGGCTGCGTCGATCTCGCACGGCAGGTTGCAACTTGCGTTGGGAGTCGACAAGGCAGTTGGCACAATTCTTGCATGAATCTGGACTCGGAGTGAGCGCAATCCCTACGAAGTCTCCAAACACCATCCAACATTTCTCCACGAATTGCCGTCGGCTCGTTCCGACGAGCGTCCCATTGGCCGCGGAATGCGGCCCTGCTGACTCCGCCGCCCATCGTTAGGGAGTGGGCGGTTCGCATGTCCCTGGGGGACTCAGCAGGTGCCACCGCGGCCCCTTCCTTCTGAACTCTCGCTCCTTGTCCGGCGGTCGCGGCATCAACCCGGCCGCCGGCTTGCTTTTTGGGGTCGGTCTCGGGTATCCGGTCGGCGTGGGCATCGGGTCAGCGCGGCGCCATGGCCATTTCGGTTTGCGGCGCAACTGCCCACACCCTCTTCTTGGCACGGATCGCAACCTCCTAGGCACGGACCGCAACGATGGCCGACGGACTCTCCACCGAAGTACGCACGATCCTGTCGCAGGCCGACGTGTTGGCGCGCGCGACGCAGCAGCCCTTGAGTTCTGTGCACCACCTCGTCGCGATGTGCATCGTCCAGTGTCAGGCGCGTGACCTCTTGCTGGAGACCGGCATTGACGACGCGCGCGTGCTCGACACGTTCGAGCGCATGGCCGAACGCGAGGACACCGTCGACGTGCGGGCCGACATGTTGCGCCAGGCCCACGAGTTGGCGGGTCGCTCCAACGCATCGGACGTCTCGTCGACGGTGCTGCTCGCGGGCCTGCTGCGCCTGCGCGGGGCGCTCGCGTGCCGGGTGTTGGAGCGCGCGGGCGTCAACCTGCCGGGCCTGCGGGCGCGCGTCATCGGCCAGGTCACGCTGTCACACGATCGCGCCGTGTCTTCGTCTTCGTTGCGGGCGGCTCGTGCCGACGGTGCGCGCGGTCGGGAGCAGCGGCAAGGTACCCACGGCGAGGCGACGCCCCGTCCATTCGACGCAGTGCCCCCGTTCCTGCCCACGCCCCAGCCGATGCAGCACTCGATGGTGCCGCCGCCGCAGACGATGCCCTACCCGACGTCGTCGGCATCGCAGGGTGGTCCACGCGGTGCGCTCGAGACCGGCGACGCCGACTTGCGCTTCAACCCGCTGGCCCGCCGGGCGTTCGCCGTGCCGATCGAACGGGTCCAGCACGCTCGCGCCGATCGACCTGCCGTGGGCCAGCCGGCAGCAGATGGCCGCCCGCCCGCATCGTCGGCCGACGCGCATTTCCCCGCGGCGGATCGCGCGCCGGAAAGTGGCAACTCGCCCTCCCAGGCGCCCCAACCTGGCGCGCAGCAGGATGGCCGGATGGCGGGCGAATTGCCGTTGCCGATCGAGTTGCGCGGCCGCGGGGAGCCGCGGATGCCCACCGCGCCGGACGGCCCCGACCTGCCGCGAACTCCGGACCTGCGGCCGACGGTCGACCTGCGGCCCGCTCGCATCGACAGCCACTTTGAATCGCGCCCGACGCTGCCAGCCCGCCCGGCCGATGCCACGCTCGCAGCGGCCGCCGGGGTATTCGACCTCGACCCGGACCAGTTCCCGACGCTGCGCGAGATCGGGCGCAACCTGACGCTCGAGGCCCTGCGCGGCCGGATCGACCCAGTCATCGGACGCGATGCGCTGGTCGATCAGGTCATCGAAATCCTGCTCATGAAGAAGGTGAACAACCCCTGCCTCATCGGCGAGGCCGGCGTAGGCAAGACCGCACTCGTCGAGGGTCTGGCGGCCCGGATCGCGGGGAAGGTGCGCGAGTTTGGGCGACTCGGTGGTGCGGTCATCGTTGAGGTGCACACGTCGGCGCTGCTGGCCGGGACCTCGTTGCGTGGTGCGTTCAGCGAGCGAATGCAGCGGCTGCGCGACGAAATGGCGCGGGCCGAGGGGCGCGTCATTCTGTTCGTCGATGAGATTCACACGATCATGGGCGCAGGCGTCGGCGACGGCGCTCTCGACGTGGCCAACGACCTCAAGGGCGTGCTCGCCCACGGGCAGTTCCCGCTGATCGGCGCCACGACTCCGCACGAGTACGAGCGGCACATCAAGAAGGACCCGGCGATGGACCGGCGCTTTCAGCCCGTCGAAGTCCGCGAGCCGTCGGTGGCCGAGGCCGTGGCGATCTTGCAGGGCATCGCGGCGGGGTACGGCTCGCACCACCGCGTGCGCTACGCCCACGACGCGCTGTTGTCCGCGGTGCAACTCTCCCAGCGCTTCATGACCGACCGCTGCCTGCCGGCCAAGGCCATCGACGTCATCGATCGCGCCGGTGCTCAGGCCCAGCGGGCGGGCAAGACCGTCGTGCAGATCGACGACGTCGCGCGTGCGGTCCACCAGTTGACCCAGGTGCCCCTAGACCGCCTGCTGGCCGACGAGCGCGGGCGCATTCGCGATCTGCGTCAGGAATTGCAGCGGCGCATCCTCGGCCAAGAGCCCGCGATCGCGCGCATCGTCCGGCGGATTCAGCGGAACTACGCTGGTTTTTCGGGTGATCGCCCGCTCGCATCGCTCCTCTTTGTTGGTGCCCAGGGCGTCGGCAAGACGGAGGCAGCCCGGGCACTTGCGGAAGCTCTCTTCGTGGCAGGAGACGCGCTCGTGCGGTTCGACATGACCGAGTACACCGAGTCGCACAGCGTGGCGCGATTGCTGGGTGCGCCGCCGGGCTACACCGGGCATGGCACGCCGGGGCTGCTGGCCCACGCGGTGCTGCGGCGGCCCTATCGCGTGCTGCTGTTCGACGAAATCGAGCGTGCAGCGCCAGAAGTCTTGAATTTGTTGATGCAATTGCTCGATGCAGGCCGCGTCATGGACCAGTTGGGTCACATGGTCGATGTGCGCAACTGCATCCTCATCCTGACGACGAACGCCGGGAGTGAAGTGGCTGCGGCAGCCGGGCCGCGCCGGACCATCGGCTTCGGCCGTGTCGATGCGCCCCTGCCTGAGGGTCCGGGCGGCGACCCCATCGAAGCCGCGGTCATCGAGCGCGTCCGGCGTGTGCTGCCCGCCGAATTGGGCGCCCGCGTCGATGAGACGGTGGTGTTTCGGCCGCTGCTCCCCGATGCCGTGCGCGAGATCGTGCGGCGGGCGCTCGCGGCGGGTGCCCAGCGCTTGTTCGAGGCGCGCAGCATCCGGTACGCGGCCGATGAGACCGTCGTCGATCTCGTCGTGGCCGGCGGCGTCGATCCGCTGTTCGGGGTGCGGCCGCTGCGGGCGCGCATCGAGACCCTGGTCGAGGCGTTCGTCACGGAGTGCATCCTCGACGGACGGTTACGGCCCGGCAGCGTCGCGGAGGTGACCGCCGTTGGAGGGCACCTCGAATTGCACCCTGCTGGCGAGCCCGCAGCGGCGGGGCACGCGACGGTCGCCCACGCCATCGACGTGGCAGACCCGAGCCCACAGATCGGTGGGCCCTGACCGCTTCTCGACGCGGCGCCGCCGCGGGCTGGACCAGGATGGGAGGATGCGGGGAGCAGGCATGGACAAGCTGGACGTGGCAATGGACAAGCGAAGTGCGGGACCGGACCCGCGCGCCAACGTCTCGGCATGCCTGGTTGCCTGGCTCGTCGGGATCGCGACCGCCTGCGGCACCGGGCCCGTGGCGACGCCCGACGTGGCACCCGACGTGGCCGACGTCCACGACGCGCTGGCCGAGACGGGACCCGACGTGCTCGATGCTGCGGTCACCGTACAGCGCTGGGCGGTCTACACGGTCGGCGCGGGCGAGAACCTGCGCGCGGTGGCGCCCGTGGCCGGCAAGCCCGGCAGCTACCTCGTCGTCGGCGATGGGGCGCGCGCCTGGCTGTTCGCGCAGAACCAATTCACCGACGCGTCGCCGGCCGGCATCGGCAAGTCGAACCTGCGCGCGGTGTGGACGGCACCGTCGGGCACCGTGTACGTGGTCGGCGAGGGCAGTGCACTGTTGCACCGCGACGACAAGGGATGGGAGGCGCGCGGCGAAGTTCCGCCGACCCCAGCCGTGACCTTCTTGGGCGTCGGCGGCGTCGATGACAAGGACGTGTGGGCGGTGGGTTCCGCATCGGCCGCGTGGCACTTCGACGGCAGCGTCTGGGCGCCCCAGGTCGTGAGCCCGACGGCGGTCGAAGGTGGCGGTACGTTCCCCGGCCTCGTCGATTTCACCTGCGTCGCTGCGGGCAGCAAGGGCGACGTGTGGATTGGCGCAGTCGCGCAGACCGGCACGGGCGCGTACGTCCTGCACGGCGACGGCAAGCAATGGAAGGCGTGGCCGGTCGACGCCAGGCCCGCGCAACTTTGGGTCATGGCGGCGGGCGTCGGCGCGCCCAAGGTGTTCGCTGTCGGCGGGTCCACGGAGCACTGGGTGGCTGTGTCCGACGGCGGCGCGTTCGTGCGCTTCAATGACGTGAAGTGGGGCCAGCGCTTCCTGTCGGTGGCCGGGACCGCGGCTACAGTGTGGGCGGGCGCATCGAAAGGCCAACTGCGCAAGTGGTCGGCGGGCGCGTGGGCTGTCGAACTCGTGAAGGAGCCGCCCGGCACGCCCGAGAAGTTCACGCCCAGCGAGGACCTGATCGGGCTCGCCGTGCATGACGCCGACGAGCGCCTTGTCTTGACGGCAACCAAGGCATATCGCTGGGGCAAGCAGGCACCATGAGCGCAGCGCCGGTGCTCCCTGTCCACCACCGCGTCGCCTGGATTGGCCATGCGGTCGTCGTCCTTGCCGTGGGCACGGCGGGCTGCGACACGCCGACCGAGCCCGCGGAGCCCCCGCCCGTCGCACCGCCGGCCTGCCAGGCCGTGACCACGTTTGGCAACGGTACCGTGTGCAGCGCGAAGGACCCAACGCTGGCGGCGTGCGGCAGTGCAAAGCGCCGGGTGTGCGCATCCGGGTGGCTGTGTTTCGACGCGCCCGAGTTCGCGGCGTGTGCGTGCACGACCGATGCCGATTGCGACCGCCGCGCCGCCTACATCAACGCGGCACGGACAGCGGCACGCAAGGCTCCGTTGGCGGCCCGCTGCGACGGATTTCGGTGCATCGGGCCGCCGTAAGGGCCCGTGCAAGAATTACCGAATCGACGGCTTGCTGCGAGTTGAATCGGGAAAGAATTTCGGCACGGTCCCTTGTCGCTGGCCGGGTGGCCAAGTTCGCGTCAGGGTGCCATCGAAAAGCACTGACACGTGCACGGGTCCATCTGCTTGCCTTCTTGGCACGCGACGGCCGGGCACGCGACGTTCTTGCACGCTTGGCACATGGCGTTCTTGCAGCCTTGGCCCGGCGGACAAGACGCGGCGGTCTGGCAGGTGGCGCCAGTTGCCGCCCCGCTGCACTCTCCCTTGGCTGCAATGTTGATGCCCGCCGCGGTCGTCGTGCACGCGTTGCTGTAGGTCTTGCCGTCGCAGCCGCACACCGGCAGCAGCAGGCTCTGGCACATTTGGGGCAGCGTCACGCACGCGCCGGCGCCGCCGCATTGGAAGTCGCCGACAGCTTTGCAGAATGTTCCCACCGGGCAGGTGGCGGCCCCGATATTGCACGCCTTGTCGGCCTTGCAGGGTCCCTCGGCGGCGACGTTGACCCCGGCGGACCCTGCCGCGCACGCATTGCTGTACGTGACACCGTCGCAGCCGCACACCGGCTTGGCGAAGTCCGCGCAGGCTTTCGGCTTCGGCACGCACAGGCCGACGCCGCCACAACCGCCCGCCTTGGCCGCGCTGCACCACGCGGACGCACCACAAGCGGCCTCGGTTCCCACCTTGCAGAGGCACGCGGCGTCGTTGCTGCCCGGCAGGCATGCCGCGGATGCCAAGCAAGTACCCTCCTTGGCAACGCCGCTGCCCGCCAGGGCGGCCAGGCAAGCGTTCACGTAGTCCTTGCCGTTGCAGCCGCACACCGGGGCGAGGTCCTTGCCGCAGGTGGTCGGTTTGGCCTTGCACGTTCCCACGCCGCCGCACGGGGCAGCGCACCAGGCCAGCGGACCGCACGTGTTGCCGCCACCTTGGCACGCGGAGTTCGCGCAGGGTCCGTCGTGCTTCTTGCCGACGCCTGCCGCCAGCAGGTCACAGGGGCTCGGATGCGTCGCGCCGTCGCAGTCGCACACCGGGTAGGCCACGGCCGGGCAACCGCCGGGCGCCGGGACGCACCAGCCCGCCGTGGCGCAGCCCTCGCGTTTGCAGGTCAAGCCAGGTCCGCATTGCGCCAATTTCATGCACGCTGCGCCCGGGCCGCCCATCGCAGGGCCTGGGTCCAAGCCGACCAGCGCGTCGCCGGTGGGGGTCGCAAGCCCGCTGTCGCCGCCAGACGAATCCAAAGTCGCCGCCGCATCGTCGCCCAGCGCAACGTCGGCGTTGGCGGCGAAACCGTCACCCATCGACGCGCCGGCACCTGCCGCGTCGGCTGGGCCTGGCACTCCCCTCCCAGAGGCGTCCCCAGCTGGCGCGGCACCTGCGTCACCTGCTGCGGCGCTCCGTGGGCCTGCGTCGGCGGTCGCCAGGGCGGCGCCGTTGCGCGCTTCCAAGTTCGCGCCGGCGCCGTCGGGCGGCGCCCCTTCGCACGCCGAAAGCGGCAGGAGCGCCAGTGCGGCTGCCATCCGGATTGCGCCCGTCCACACGGGGCGGGCGCCCTCAAAACTAGAAGGTTCCCTCATCGAAACGACCACCTGTATGGACCCCCCGCGCCAGTCGCAGTGTCCCGCCACGGTCACGATAGCAGAAGCCCGAGCGCAGTCGCCAAATCTCTCCACGGCAGTCCTGCGCGATCGCTTCTTCTGCACGCTTCTTCACACTTCGCCGCGCCCCATGGTCGATGCCGTGAGCGCTGGCGGTCCGCCGCGCCGAAAGGGTCCGTGACCCGCCGCCGCTTCGACATGGGCGGTCACTGCGGCGCGCTCGCGCGAGGTGTGGTGGGCGATGGCGGCATGGAGGCCACGGTCTGCCACCCAGTGGGCGCTGCAGACGACACCGAGCGACAGGCCGCGCCGCAACTTGTGTTCGCCGCCCGCGCCGGCCTCGAAGCGCGCCAAGCCTGCGGTCACGGCATGCTCGATCAGCCGGTAGTATGCGAGTTCGAAGTGCAGAAAGCGGTGCTGCTCCAGCGCGCCCCAATAGCGGCCGTACAGGTGCGCGCCCTTGGTGAAATTCAACGTCGCCGCGACCCAGCGGCGCTCGCGGCGTGCCATCGTGACGACCACCCGGTGCGCGAAGTGTTCCCGCAGCCAGCGGAAAAACGCGTCGTTCAAGTAAGGTTCGCTGCCGTGCTTGTCGAGATTCGCCTCGTAGCACGCGCGCACGGCGGCCCAGGCGTCGTCGTCGAGTTCCCCGCCGCGCAGCAGGCACACCTCGAGGCCCGCGTCGCGAACCTCGCGGCGTTCACGGCGGATGCGCTTGCGGTCGGCCGACGTCATTTCGCCGAGGAAGTCGTCAAAAGTGCGCCAGCCACGGTTGGTCCACTCCGCCTGTGGCGTCAGGCGTGTGAACCAACCGCGGCGTTCGAAGGCAGCCAACGCGGCGGGTTCCAGGTGCAAGGCGTGCAGGCCCGAGGCGCCGGTCGCTGCGGCAAGCCCATGCAATGCGTCGAGCAACGCCGCTTCGACGGCCGCACCGTCCTCGTCCGGGTGGACGAGCAGGCGCGGCCCCTGCGCCGGCGTGAAGGGAACTGCCACGGTCAGCTTGGGATACCAGGCGCGGCCCTGCCCATGCGCGAACTGCGCCCAACTCCAGTCGAAAATGAACTCGCCCCACGAGTCGCCGCGCAGCCAGCACGGCACGGCGCCCGCCAGCACGGCATCGGCCGGCAGCCCGCCGGCTGGCCACTCTCCGCGCACGGCGATGGCGTGCACGGGGACCCACGCGGTGCCGGTGCCCACGCAGCCGGTCACTTCGAGGCCGTGGAGGAAGGCGTGCTCGACGAACGGGTGATCCGCGCCGCACAAGGCGTCCCACGCCGTGGCCGGAATGCCGCCGAGCCCCGGACAGATGGCGACGTGCAAGCGCTCGCGCTCGGGGCGCAGTTCGTGGCTCACGGATGCGGGAACACGCGCACAGGCTCGCGCCGCCGCCCCCGTGCAAGCCAGAGCAGGGCAGCCAGGAGCAAGCTGACAAGCACTGAGGTGCTCGCGTTGGCGCGCGGCCCGGCCGTGCACCCAGGTGCTGGCAGCGGGGGCGTAGCCGCGCCCACACCCAACGGTCCCGCATCGCCCACACCATTGACGCCGGCCGTCTTCGCGTCGGTGGTCGGCGATCGCGAGTCCGGTCCGGCGCCGCCTGCTGCGTCGGGTGGCCCCTTGCCTGCCACGGTGTCGATCGGCCCGCCCCGCGCACCGGCGTCCGGTTGGGTGGTCGCATCTCCAGAACTCGACGGGTCCCCGCCACGGCCCGCACCGGCGCCGGCGGCATCCGCTTCGCCTCCCGTCCCCTCCGGATCGGGCGCGCACGCGCCGTCGATGCACACGGAGCCCGCGGCGCAAGTCTCGACCAGCTTCGTGCCCGCGCCGCCGCAAGGGTCGGTCTGCACCACGCTGTTGCCCTGGCAGGTCGTCGCGACCGGTCCCGTCGCACCCACGTGCTGGCACTTGCCGCCCTTGCACGAGTCTGTGGTGCACGCCACGTCGTCGTCGCAATCGAGCGCCACACCCGCGCACGCCCCCGCCACACAGCCGTCTTCCTGCGTGCAGGCGTCGCCGTCGTCGCATTTGCCCTGCAGCGGCACGGAGACGCACGCGCCGAACGAACAGGCATCCTGCGTGCATGGGTTGGCGTCGTCGCACAGCTTCGGCACGCCCGATTTGCAGCCCCCGGCCGCGCACTTGTCGCCAGACGTGCACGCGTTGCCGTCGTCGCACGCCTTTGCGTTGGCGACGTGGGCGCACGCCCCGCCCTGGCAACTGTCGTCGGTGCAGGGCTTGCCGTCGTCGCAATTCGTCGCGCCGACATTCTTGCAACTACCCGCGGCACACGAATCGACCGTGCACGGATTGCCGTCGTTGCAGTTCTTCGCCGCCCCACCCTTGCAGCTTCCGCCGGCGCACGCATCGCCCGCCGTGCACCCGTTGCCGTCGTCGCAAGCGGCGCTGTTGTTCGCGTGGGTGCAGTTGCTGTTGGCGCAGCCGTCGTTCGTACACGCGTTGTTGTCGTTGCAGTCCTTGACCTGGGAGCCGCCCACACACGCGCCGTTCTGGCATTTCTCGCCGGCAGTGCAGGCGTCCTGGTCCCAGCACACGATGCCGTTGGCGTTCGAGTGGACGCATTTGCCGGCCTCGCACAAGTCGATCGTGCACGCATTCTTGTCGTCGCATGACGCGGGGCAGGCCGGTGGCGGTTGCGTGCCGCCGCCGTTGACGCACGCCGCCACCTTCGCGATGTAGTTGTTCCAAGGCCAGAACTGGCCGGGGTCGGTGTGGGTCTGGTTGGGCAATTCGACGTGCCCCTTGATGCTCACCTTCGATGCTTGCAGCTTCCACTTCTTGACGAGGTAGCAGGTCAACTTGGCGGATGCGTCGAGCATCTGCGGCGTCACGTAGGTCGGGTCCGAGACGAAGCCCTCATGCTCGATGCCGATCGTGTAGCCGTTCTCGCTGCCGACGTGCCAGCCGATGTCCTCTTCCTTGACCATCTGCGTGACGTCGCCGCCCTTGGAGACGACGTAGTGCGCCGACACCTTGGCCGTCGGGTTCTGAAACCACGAGATGCAGCCGTTGTAGCTGCCCTGCACCGTGTGGACCACGATGACCTTGACCTGGCCGCCCGCAGGAGAACGGCTCGAGTTCACATAGTTCGGGCTCTGGATGAAGGTGGCCGGGCCGTAGTCGGCGTTGCCGAGCGCGCCCTCTTGCGTCGAGAACGCCGTCGCGCGAAACGGATTGGGTTGCACGCCGTAGTCGGTCGAGCAGGCAGCCAGACCAGCAAAACAAATCAGGAAAACGGCGGGTCCGGGACGGCGCGGCATGTTCCCCCTCACGTCCACGCGCCCAGCACAGCGCAGGACCGCAGGACGGTAGCACAGCCAACGCCACCCGCACGCACGCCTTGTCGGCGGTCATTGCGGGTGGGGTGGCGACGCCGCAGGCGCACCGCGGCCAACACGGAAGGCGTCGGCAACGCCGTGGAGGCGTCGGCGGCTGAAGCTGCGGGCAAGATCTACGAAGCCCCGCCTGCGTGCAGCTGATAATCTTATGAAATCAATAGACAAACGCAGTCTGGCAAAGACCAGGCTTGAGAATTGTTGCCCGCGCCTTTGCGCCACCGGGCCCCATCGGACGAGCGGGCGCCGGTGAAATCGCCGGCAATCGGCTAGGCAGGTTCGTGAATGGTTGTGAAGCACGGTAAACGTGTGTGGCATCGGGCAACAAAGGACTTGCATGGAGCGGATTGGCACAGTACCCCAATTGGGAGAACGCGCGACGATGCGGGCCCCGCTCGCCGCGTTCCCCAGAGCGCAGGATGCGAACGAAAATCGAACCCAGCCGCAGCGCGTCGCGCGGCCGTGCTAACCATTTGTGTTCGTGGGTGCTCGCCTTTGCCCTCGGGCTCACCTGCGGCTGGCTGCTCAGTTCCGCCGCGCGCGCCGCCGACCGCTCCCGTTCGACGCGTGCGGCCGAAGTGCCGGGTGTGATCTCGCACCGCGCGCCGTCGCCGGCGGTCCCACCCGCCCTGTTGTCCAAGCCCCATGTCGAAGACGTCGTCGCTGCCGCGCGGGCCCGAGGCGATCTGTTCGAAGCCGCTGTTCGCGTCGAAGACCTCGATACAGGCATCGGCTACACGCTCGGCGGGCATGTCGCATTCAACCCTGCGAGCATATTGAAATTGCTTGTACTCTCTGCGGTCCTGGAGCGCGATGCGCGGGAGCCGGGGTTTCTCACCAGCAGTGTGCGCTGGACCCTGGCGGACACTGCGGCGCGCGAGAGCACCAGCGACGCGTGGGCGCTACAGAGCGGGGCCTCGTACCGTGTAGACGACTTGTGCCGGCGCATGATCGTGCGCTCCCGCAATGACGCGAAGGCCCTGTTGAGTCAGGCGGTGGGCGATGCGGCGCTTGAAGCCGCGTACGTATCCAGCGGGCTGGCCGAGGCGCGGCACGCTCCCGGCGATATACAGGCCCACGTCGAGGAAGTCGCCGCGAGCTTGCGTCGGCTTGTGCGCCCCGGCGCCCTGCCGGAGCCGCACCAGCAGCAGGCCATGGCGTGGTTGCAGGCCAGCGAGTTTCGGTTGGGCATCGCCGCGGGCGCGCCCGCCGGTGCCACGGTTGCGAGCAAGTTTGGTCGGCGCAGGCCCGCAGGTCCGAACGGCCGGCTGCAACTGCACGACTGCGGGGTTGTCGATGCCGCAGGTGCGCGGCGGTTGGTGTGCGTCATGACGCGGGGCGCCACCGATGCCGGCCTGCAGCGGACGATCGCCGACGTGACGCGCGCAGTGTTCCAGCCGGAATAGAGCGAAGCGCCGCTTGCCCACGGCGCTGCACCCTGCTATCCCGCCGCCGCGACCGGCCGACCCGCGGACGCTCAAGGTGCCCATGTCGTTCCATTGTGCCGGCCTGCCGCTGGACCACGTCGTCGTCATCGGTTCTGGCCAGATCGGCCCCGACATCGCCCTGTATTTCGCGAAGGTGCTGGCCGAGGCCGGTGGCCGCGTCACGGTGGTCGACGTGTCGCCCCAAGCGCTTGCCGCCGGTCGCGCGCGCTGCGACAAGAAGATCGCCAAGGGCATGGAATCCGGAGCGTTCAAACCCAACGTCGGCGCAGCCATGCAGGCGGCGCTGGCGTTCACGGCGGACTACAGTGCGATCGCGACCGCCGACCTCGTGCTGGAGGCGGCGACGGAAGACGAGGCGCTCAAGCGGCGGATTTTCGCCCAAGTCGAGGGCCTCGTGCGCCCCGACACCGTGCTGCTGTCGAACAGTTCGCACCTGGAGCCGGAACTCATCTTTGGCGACCTGGCCCAGCCCGGCCGGAGCGCAGTGGCCCACTGGTTCTTCCCTGCCGAGCGCAACCCGATGGTCGAGATCGTGCCCGGCGCCGCCACAGACGCTGCGCTGGTCGGGCAACTGCTCGCCGCATTCGAGGCCATCGGCAAGGTGCCAGTGCGCGTCGGCTCGCGCTATGGCTACGCGGCAGACCCCATCTTCGAGGGCGTTTTCGCCGCCGCGTGCCTCGCCGTTCAGGCCGGCCTCGGGAACGTGAAGGAAGTGGACACGGTTGCCCGCGGCGCGCTCGGCATGGGCGTGGGACCGTTCACCGCGATGAACCTGACGGGCGGCAACCCGATCACGCAGCACGGACTTGGCCTGATGCACACGCGGCTGATGCCCTGGTTCCAGTCGCCGGCGCTGCTCGACGCGTGGCTGAAAGATCAGCCGCCGGGTACGCCGTGGCCTGTCGCGGCGCGCGGCGAGGTCGTCGAGGTGGCGCCGGACCGCACGCTGCCGATTGCCGATGCGATGCGCGGCGCCTACCTTGGGCTGGCTTTCGGGATGATCGACAGCGGCATCGTGACGCTCGATGACTTCGAACTGCTCGTCGAGATGGCGCTCGACATGACGCCCCCGTGTCGGCTCGCAAACCGGCTCGGCGTGGCGGAGGCGCTGCGGTTGGTCGCGACCTATGCCGCAACTTACGAAGGGTTTGTCGTGCCCACGGTCCTGCAGCGCCAGGCCGCCGCCGCGGCTCCGTTCACCGTATCCAACCTCGTGCAGCGCGACGTCCAGGTGGCGGCGGGCCAGGCCGTGCGCGTGATCACCGTGCGGCGCCCCAAGGTGCTGAACGCGCTCGATGCCGACACGTACCACCAGATTGCCGCGGCCGTCGCTGCCGTCGCCCGTGATGCGAGCGTCGTCGGTGCCGTGCTGACCGGCTTTGGGCCCAAGGCGTTCGTCTCCGGTGCCGACATCCATGCGCTGCGGGCCGTGCGCACGCCCGACGACGGCTACGCGATCGCGAAGCTCGGCCAGGACCTGGCCCGCCGCATCGAGACGCTCGGCAAGCCGGTCGTCGCCGCACTCAACGGCATCGCATTCGGCGGCGGGCTGGAACTGGCGATGGGCTGTCGCGCCCGGGTCGCCGTCGCCGGGCTGCGCGTGCTGTGCGGGCAGCCCGAAGTCAACCTGGGCATCATTCCGGCGGCCGGCGGGACCCAGCGCCTGCCACGGCTGGTTGGCCTTGACGCCGCGAACCGGATGCTGCGCACGGGCGCCCCGATCGGCTCCGACGACGCTCTCGGCCTCGGCCTCGTGGCGCGGCTGTGCGGTGCCGACGTGCTGGTTCAGGTGGCCGTCAACCTCGTGCATGGGCTGGCGAGCGGGCTGGTCTCCGGGCCGGCGCTGCCCGAACACGCCATGGCTGCCGTCGCACCCGACCTCGCCGCCGTCGACATCGGCCACCGGTCGCGCATGGTCGATGCCCTGCTGTGCGACGCGATCCGGGTTGGCTGGACTTGCCCGCTAGACGCCGGACTGGCCCATGAACTCGAAGTGTTCCGCCGCGTCTGCGCGCTCGAGGACATGCGGATCGGCGTCGAGCATTTCGTCGCCCACGGCGCGCGAACCCCCGCTCCGTTCGTGCACGGCTGATGCAACGCTTGCGCTTGCACGGCGCCGTGCCGACCTCGCTTCAATTGGAGTGCCGATGACCGCGCTCGCCGCTACCGACGCCGCCCTCGCCGACCTGTGCGCCCGCGAGGCCCAGCGCCAGTACTACACCGCAAAGCTCATCCCGTCGGAGAACTACGCAAGCTGCGCGGTGCTCGAAGCGTCCGGCACGGTGCTGACCAACAAGTACAGCGAGGGCTATCCACGCAAACGCTACTATGAAGGCCAACAGGTAATCGACGAGATCGAGGAACTGGCGATCGCGCGCGCCAAGGCACTTTTCGGGGCCGAGCACGCCAACGTGCAGCCGTACTCTGGCTCTCCGGCGAACCTCGCGGCATACTGTGGCTTGATTCCAAAGGATTCTCCCAACCAGCGAATTCTCGGCCTCGGCCTGCCCGCAGGGGGCCACCTGACGCACGGTTGGAGGGTGAGTGCGACCTCGCGCTTCTTTGCATCCGCGGCTTATGGGGTCGATCCGGTGACGCACCGCCTCGACTTCGACGCCATTGTCGCGGTGGCGCGCGAGTTCAAGCCGGCGCTGCTGATCTGCGGGGCGACGGCGTACCCCCGCACGATTGCGTTCGACCGCTTTGCGGAAGTGGCCGCCGAGGTCGGCGCGTTGCTTGTGGCCGACATTGCGCACATCGCCGGCCTCGTCGCGGGCGGTGCGCATCCGAGTCCGCTGCCCTACGCTGCGGCCGTCACGACGACGACGCACAAGACGCTGCGTGGGCCGCGCGGAGGCATGATCCTGTGCCGGCAGGCGCACGCGGCGGCCATCGATCGCGCGGTCTTCCCGGGGCTGCAGGGCGGGCCACACAACCACACGACCGCAGCGATCGCGGTGGCGCTCCACGAAGCGGCGACGCCGGCGTTTCGCGCGTATGCCCACCAGGTCGTACGCAACGCCCGCGCCTTGGCCGACGGCCTGCTGGCCGAAGGGTTGGCGTTGGCGACGGGCGGCACGGACAACCACCTCGTGCTGTTCGATGCGACGAAGTTCGGCGCCACCGGCAAGCAGGCGGCGCGCGCGATGGATGCTGCCGGCCTCGAAGCGAACTTCAACAGCGTGCCATTCGACCCGCGCCCACCCATGGACCCGTCGGGCGTACGCATCGGTTCACCGGCCCTGACGTCGCGCGGCCTGGGCGAGGCCGAGATGGGCCACGTGGCGCGCTGGATTGCCCGCGCCATCCGCCAGCGCGACGATGCGGCTGGGCTTGCCGACATTCGCGAGGAGGTCGCAGACTTGATGCAGCAATACCCCGCGCCTGGGTTTGCGAGCGCTCCGCCGCGAGAGGCGCGGCCTGGGATCTGATACCAATCCTGCGGGCGCCCCAGCCCGTTCGTCGCGCAACCTGGGCACCCGAACCTGACCTGGGTGCATTTGGCCGCAACGCAGTTTGGCGTGCGAACCCGATCTCCACGCAGCCGGCAGCGCTACGGCGTGTTCGAACAGCACATCACGCCCACGATCCACAGCATCGAGCCCGTGCCGCGCTCGCACGACTGCCCCGCGTCGATGCGGTAGGTGTTCGAGATGCAACTCGTGCCAAAGTTCGTGATCTTGCCCTTGCAGTCCTTGCCGAGCCCCGCGAGATCGTTCGAGTCTGCCTGATTCTGGCACGGGATGCAGTTGCCGAAGTCGTTGGCCGCGTTGATCGCCCAGCAACC
>SHZF01000082.1 GCA_009692425.1 Myxococcales bacterium
ATTCGCGTGTAAATTGAAACCCTGCGAATCCACACAATTCCGCGACTTCGTCGTCAACGGCGGCGCCCCGGCCTTGCCCGTCGGCTCCACCCGCTGCAGTTCGTGCGGCCCGAACAGCGCCCCCTGCAGCAGCGCCGCCAGCGCCGGATTGCCTGGTTTCAAGGTGCCGTCCTGGGCGAGTTTGCCGATGCCCGGGGCTGGATCATCGCGGCGCAGTCCGATGCACACCAGCCACTCTACTCGTGTCGACTCCTCGGTCACGATGTCGAGATCGTGGCCCTCGATCTCGACCAGCATTGGCAGCACGTCGAAGGCCGGCTTCACGGCATGTTGGTCGGTTCACCCGCGCAGCCGACATCGGCCATGTCTACTTGATGCCGAACTCTGCCGTGAAGCGGTCGACCTCGTCGTCCGAGGGCTCACGTGGCGTGAACGCCACCCCAAACCCGCCGCCGCGCGCCAATTCCCGCGCACGATGGTCGATTGAAGTTGACAGTGGGGAGCCGGCCGGCGGCGGCGGTGGCGGGACGGATCACCGCGGGCCTGGGCTCACCTGCAACGTCGCAATTCGTGCCGGTGTCTTGCCTGGCGGGGGTGGATGGGGTTTGGCGGGCGGTGAAAGCGAACGACCTGCGAATTCGCGCAGTGAACGTTCACAATCCCGCATCCCATTGTTATTGCCGTGTTTTGCTCAGTGTATGTTGTCGTGAACGTTCACCCACCCTGCACCACCTTCCACTTCCGCGCCACCCGCTCGCGCGGCGCCACCCCGAACGTCTTCACCTGCAGCCCGTTGCGCTGGAGCTCGCCCACGACGCAGTCCACCTGCAAGGCTTCGGCGATGCGCTCGGCCAGCACCACGCCCGACCGCTCGAACTGCTTGCTGGGCGCACCGGGCTCCGACACCACGATCAATTGCACGCCGTCTTCCTCGCTGCCCGCGCCATCCTTTCGGTCGTGGAAGACGCCTTCGCGCAACCAGAACCCCGGCTCGCCGCCCAGGCGCGCGTCGGGCCAGCCGGCAAGCGCCGCACGTACCACGTCGTCCACCGTCCAGCACGCGCGGCCAGCCACATGGCGGCGCACGAAGAGCCGCACGGCGCAGCGGGGCCCGTCGTCGCCTTCTGTGCGCGAGGTTTCGGGGACGCCGACCGCGCGCCACGGACCGTGCGGCCGGAACGTCGAGGAGACACCCGTCACCGGATCGGTCCAGCCCAGCGGCCTGGGGTCGACCGAGATGCGCGTCATGGTGCCTCCTCGTCGCCCGAGCCAGGCGCCCACGCCAATCGGCCCGACGGTCGCAGCAGGACCGGCCGGCCGTCGCACGTGCCCGCCACGTCGCCGTCACCGGGCCCCTCGCTGGACTCGATGCGCACGACCTGCACGGCCTCGCGCAGGCGCGGTTCGGCGGCCAGCACGTCGGCGACCGGGTGGACGGCCTCGGTGTGTGGAGGACCGGCCACCACGACCACGCCGCACCCCGTGCGTTGCGCCAGCACCAGCAGTTGCGTCAGCGCCCACGCCGCCCGTTCCGCGTGCGGCAGGTCCGGCGGCGGCGGTGCGTGCGCGTGACCGTGGGTGTGCGTCAGCCAGTCAAGGTCGCCCAGCACGTACCAGGCGAGCGGACCGGCCGCCGCCGCGCCCATCGCGACGGCCAGGGCGTCACCGGGCCGCCGGTTGAAGCGGTCGTCGACCAGCAGGCGGGCGTGCGCGATGCGACGGGCAGCCGCGGCCACGGTGGCCATGGCGGCGTCGGGCAGGCCGTCGCGATCGATGCTGCTTGGCGGCAGATCGACGTGCAGCGCGATCAGTTGCTGCGCCAAGTCTGCGCGCGTACCCACCGCGGTCGCCAGCACGAGACCGGCCTTCAGGTCGTCGATCAGCCCGCCGAGTACGTTCAGCGCGACGGCCGAGCGCCACCGGGCCGGCACGAGCACCACGCGGCACGTCCCCCGCGGCGGCCGGTCGAACAGCCAGGGCACGGGCACCAGCGGACCTGGCCTGGCGTCTCGCCCCAACCACGCCTGCAGCGACCGCACGGCAGGTCCGAGCCGGTAGACGCCACGGTCCAGGCCCGCCATCCGCGCCGCAGGCGTCTGGCGCCAGGCGCGCCGCGTCCAGTCATCGCCCTCGCGCAGGCACGTACGACACAGCGTCTCAATCCCCCGCCACGGTGCGCCGACGACTTCACAGGGCTGGCCACACCGGTCGCACGTCCGCAGCGACTGCGCCTCGGCCCGCGTGATGCGCGCTGCCATGGCCGCGTCGAGTCCGTCGGCATACACCCGCAGCCGACCGAACTTCTGCTTGATCTGGGCCAGTTCACCGCGCCAGCCGAGGGTGCGCAGGTCGCTGAACAGCGCGTCGATGAGCTCCAGCCAGCCGGGTGGACCGTCCGACCAGCACCCGGCGTGCAGGCCGTGGCGGCGCAGCAGTTCGTGGAACGCATCGGCGGGGTCGCAGCGGGTGGCGCCGCACCAGGTACACGGGGGCGTTGCGGTGGCAGGCATGGTGGGCTTGCGGCGCAAGGATGGCGCCTCCGGAGAGGACCGCTCAGGCGACGAATCCTTTCACACGCAGCGATGTGCGTGGATTGGAAGCGCAATCTGGGTGATGCCGCGCGGTACGTCACAGAACCGATGCCAGCGCGTGCTGTTGCACCGTGGTGCGGCCACAGCGGTCGCAATCGCATGAGATGCGCAGCCACAAGTCGTTCGTGCCACGCTTGCATTTCGTGCACGCGACCTGCTGCAGCGTCAGGGCGAGGCGACGCAAGGCGAGGATATCACCACTGCTCATGCCTGCCAGCGCGGAGTACCGGGCCGCCAGCAAGCGGAGCAAGGCAACTTCGTATGCCGTCAGGTCCGCCGCCGGCGACCGCGCGACCTCCTCATGCGCATCGAGCCGGGCAACGTACCGGGCCACTGTATTGCGGTTCGCCCCGACCGCGCGCGCGACGGCGCCGATGCGCAGCCCTTGTTCGTGCAGTTGGCGGATTCGTTGTTGGACGGGACGGGAAAGACTTGCTGCCATCGGTTTTCTCCTCTTCAAGTGGATCGTTTCTGGTGCATCACCAGGCGCGACCGGGCGCCAGGGTGCGGGCGGCTCTGCGCGCGAACGGGCACGCCATGTGGCCCATCCGGGCGCGAGTGGGCGGCCAGCATGGGCTCGGTCGCGCCGGCATCCGGGCGGTGTGGCACGTCCAGTCGCCGGCCGAACGCCACCTGCCCGCCTGCCTGCGCGAACTCGGCCGCCGCGGACACGTCGTCGAAGAACCGCAACCGGTCGACTTCGTCGCGCAGGTAGCCCGGCGCCAGGTGCGCGTAGACCTGCATCGTGATGCGCGGGTCGCCGTGCCGCAGGACGCGCTGCACGGCCGCGGGGTTGGCGCCGGCCATCGTCATCAAGGACGCAGTCGTGTGGCGCAGATCGTGGAACCGGATCGCGCGCACCTGGGCCTTGGGCCAGAGTTTGCACGCGTGCTCCGGGCAGTGCCGCAGGTCGTCGTCGTCGTGGCGCTGCTGGTGGCCGCAGCCTTTGAGGCGGCACACGTGCAGCCAAGACTCGACGAGCCCCGCGCGCCCCATCGCGCTGCGCAGGATCTTCTCGAGCTTCGTGTCGGGCCGCATCCGGCTGCCGTCGTCGTTCGGGAACACCAGGGCGCTCGGCGACGCGGCCACGGCGGCGCGCAGGAACGGCACGAGTTCGCTGGCCATCGGCAGGGCGCTCTCGTCGCCTTCCTTGGGCACGTTGCGCCCGTGGGACCTGCGCACGCGGATGAGGCGCGCCTCGAAGTCGAGGTCGCGCTTCTGCAGGGCCATGAGTTCGCCCTTGCGCAGGCCGGCATAGATCGCACACGCAAACAGGTCGCGGTACTTGTCAGACAGCGCGCCCAGCAGCGGCACGACCTCTGCTTTGCGCAGGTAGTCCGGCAAGCGGTGCGGGACCTTGAACTTCGGCACGTCGGCCGCCGGATTCGCGCCGGCGTACAGGCCCGCGCGACGCGCCGAGTTGAACGCGGCGTGCACGAACCCGCGCAAGTGGTTGGCCGTGCCCGCCGACAGGTCCGCCGCCTTGGTGCGCAGGAACTCCTCCAGGCACGCCGGCGTGACCGTGTGCAGGGGCAAGCGCGCGATGGCCGCCGCCCCAAAGTGGCAGCGCACTGCGCTCTCGTTGCGCGAATGCGACGCGGTGCCAGCCGACCGGTTCGCCAGCCACCAGTCCATCAGGCCGCCCAGGGTCAGGCCCGACTCGTCTGGCGCGACCTCCAGGCCGTGGCGGATCTTCCATGTGCGCGCCTCGAGTTCCGCGGCAAAGCGCTTGGCTTCGGCCTTGTTGGTCGCGGGCGTCACCCGTTCGCAGCGGACCCCGGTCGCGTCGAGGTAGCGCACGTGCCACCGCCGGTTCTTGAAGCGCACGCCGGCCATCAAGCGCTCCGCCGGCCCGGGCCCGCGGCCGTCACGGCCATGACCGCACGCAGTGGCTGCCACTCGCCGCTGGCGTACGCGCGGATCTCGCCGGGTGCGAAGCGCAACCGCCCGCCGAAACGCCGCACGGGCAGCAGGCCGGCTTCGGCCCGCTTGTAGACCCACGACGGGCTCATTTGCAGGAATTCCGCCACGTCCTTGACCGTCAGCAGGCGCTCGCCCACTGTGTTGCCGTTGCCGCTCGAACCCATGTCGCCTCCGTACCGATTGGGGTGACGCCACCTTGCGCACCTGCCGCTGAGGCTACGGCTTCGAATTCGCACGACGCCAGCGGCATGACTGGAGCATCTGGCTCGAGTCGTGCTCGACCGGTGCTACACTGGGGCGCGGCAGGTAAGCATGCGGTCCAAGCGGTACTTCGAAATGTCGTCGCGTCGCACGAATGGCGCGACCGTCGCGATCGATGAAGGCACGTTCCGCGACCTTGCGGCAGCGCCAGATCAGTTTGACCTGATCGTGCTGATCGATGGCGACGCCGTGTTGCTCGGCCAGCGCAACGTGCGCGAGGACGGCGTGCAAGGCCCCTTCTCCCGCGCGACTTCGCACACGTGGCCAAAGCGCCCGCCGACAGATGCCCATGCGCGTGTCACGTCGGCGCGCACGATGGCCCATGTGATGCGGGCCAGCGCGTGGGTCACGGCCAGCGAGGCATTCGCGGGTGGCAATCCAGACCGGGAAAAGCCCGCCGAGACGAGCGCGCGAGCCGACTTGCACAAGGGCAGGAAGCTCATCGACCTCGAATGCGCGCACGAGGTCTGGGTGTCCTTCGCCCTGGAACCCGCCAAGGATGGCAAGCCGGCGCGGTACCGATTCCGGCCCGGCGCACCGGAGGCCTGGACCGGCAAGGATCCCGTCGTCGTGGGGTGGTGCCTCGCGTGGTCGGAGGCGCTCGACGTGCCCGACGCCGCGACGGCACCGGTGCTGGCGCCGTTTTCGCACGACCCCGCAACGCCGGCCGTGCGGGTGGACGTGCTGGGCCTCACCGTGCTGCTGCGCGACCTGGTCGTCGATCCGGCGACCTGCGAGGTGGCGCTGCTGTTGGACCTCGAAGACTGGCAGGACGGCGGGCCCTACCGGATCGACGGGATCGGCCTGCGGGACGGATTTGGCGACATCGATGGCCTGCACGCGCGCGAACAGCCGGCGCTCGGGCCCCGGTTCGACGTGCCCGGCCACCGTGTCGAGCGCGTGCGGGCGCGGCCGTTCGAACTGGCGCGGGGCGCCCACAGGCCATTGCTGTGCGTCTCGTTGGACATCGTTGACGGACTCGTGCAGCGCATCGTCGAGGCCGGGCACGCGCGGATGGAAATCCACGTCACGCACGGCAGCGGCGAGTCCGTGCGACGAGTTGTCGACATGGTCGTGCGGGTCGCGACGCACTGAGCCCCTTGGCGCCAACGCCCCAGAATCCGCAGCGGCAAGCCCGGTGAAAGGATTTCGTGCATCGGACGTCCTCCCGCGTGGCGCACCGCGCGCGCCCGCGCCCGCGCCCGCCGAAGGAGCCCCCAATGCCCAGCGTCCGCCGCAAGCACGGCAAATGGACCGCCCGCTATAAGGACGCGACCGGCACCTGGCGCGACCAGGTGACGCCCGCGACGACCAAGGCCGAGGCCAAGCGCATCGCGGCCGAACTGGAAGCGCGCGCATGGAGGGTCAGCGCCGGGATCGCGGTCGCTCCGACCGACTCCGGGCTGACGCTGGGCAGCCTGATGACGTGGTGGCTCGCGCACCATTCCAAAGGCACGGCGTCGCACAGCCGCAACGAAAGCTACCTGCGCACGCACGTCCTGCCGGCCGCTGTCGCCCGGCTCCCGCTGCGCCTGGTTACGACCGCTGCGCTCGAACAGTTCCTGCACGCCAAGGCCCAGACGCACGCCGCGGCGACCTTGAACCACCTGCGCGGCTACCTCCAGGCCGCCTTCAACGCCGCGCATCGCGCCGGCCTGCACACCGGCACCAATCCGGCCGCTGCACTCAAGCGCCGCCGCGTGCCCAGGCGCCTGCCGAGCTACCTGAGGCCCGAAGAGATCCCGCCGTTGCTCGCTGCCCTGTCCGACAAGTACCGCACCCTGTTCGCGTGTGCGATCTACAGCGGCCTGCGCAAGGGCGAACTGCTGGGGCTGCAGCAGCGCGACCTCGAGTTCGCCGCCGGCCACATCTGTGTACGCCGTTCGCACGACCGCGATCGCACCAAATCCGGCGAGGAGGCCGTGGTGCCGATGGCGGGGGAACTCGTGCCGTTCCTGCGGGCCGCCGTGAGTGCGTCACCGAGCGACCTGGTGTTCCCGAACGCCGACGGCAGCCGGATGCGCGCGGACACGCCGCTGGAGGAGGTCCTGCGCCGCGCGATGGGCCGGGCGGGGCTGGTCGAGGGCTATGTCCACGCCTGCCGGCGCAAGGGCTGCTGCCACCAAGAACGTCACGCGGATACGCAGTTGCGACGCTGCCCAGTGCACGGCCACAAACTCTGGCCCAAGGCCCAGGTGCGTCCCATCCGGTTCCACGATCTGCGCCACACGACTGCGTCGCTGCTGACGATGGCGGGGGCAAACCCGGCCGCCGTGCAGCGCATCCTGCGCCACGCCGACCCGCGCATCACGATGCAGACCTACGCGCACCTGGCGCCCGGCTACCTGCGTGCCGAGATCGACCGCCTGCGCTTCTTCGAGGACTCCAGGACTTTGCACGCATTGGCACAGCCTGGCACGCGCCGTGGGGCTGTGGTGGGGCTGGACGCGGCCGAAAACGCCGAAAGGCCCACACTCCGCGCTGCGAACAGCTTGGAATCTGGGCCTTTCTCTGAGTCGCGGGGGCAGGATTTGAACCTGCGACCTTCGGGTTATGAGCCCGACGAGCTACCGGGCTGCTCCACCCCGCAGCGCGGCCTTGTAGGCCCTGCACGCCGCGCTGTCAAGCCCCAGCGCTTTCCTCGTCGAGCAGTTCGTCGATCTCGTCCAGCAGTTCCCCCGCATCCGCGCGCGGCCCGTCATGCTTCTGCTCCACCGCAAGTCGCAAGCCGCGTTCGGCACATGGCCGCGCCTCGCCGGGCCGCTTCAGTCGCACCAGGCACTCTGCCCGCCGCAGCCACGCCATCATCAGGTCGTCCTGTAGCGCAGCGGCGCGGGCGAACGACCGCTCGGCCGCGGCGAAATCGCCGGCTTCGAAGAGCGCCTGGCCCAGCGAAAAGATCGCCAATTCGTTCGTGTCGTCTTCGGCGACCATGGCGCGCAGGGTCGCAATACGAGTCTCTTCGGCGGCCATGCAGCACCTCCCCGGGCGGCGGGTTGTGCCCGAGGTAGGCGGTCGGCGCAAGCTGCGAGCGGTCCTGTGCGGTCCTGTGCCTTCGCGTGTGGCGGTTTTCTTGCGCAGCCGCGGGCTCCGGGTACGCTGCCGATCGACCCGGGCCCGATGATGCTCAGGCGGATCAGTATCTTTCGTTGATTGCGCGTGCGGAAACCCGCATGGGCATCTCCTCAGGAGCCCCGGCCGTGACCCCTGCCCCTCCGCGCCGCAGTCGTTCGGACTTGACACCGCTGGCCATCGTCGGGCTGCTGGCCTTGGTCGCGCTCGGCCTCTGGCTGGTACGGAGCGCGTCGGCGGCACCAGGTGAGACGAAGCCGTCCGGCGCGGCGCGAGCGGACATTGTCGAACCCGAACCAGCAGCGCCGCCGCAGCAGGCGCGCACGCTCGTCATCCCGCGCTTGGACCCGGCTCAGGTGGGTGCCGTCCCGTTGCCCGACACCGGGCCCGCCGTGTTCGACGAGGCCGGTCACCGCTTCGAGCTCACACTCGACGTCGGCGTCCAGCGCTCGATCGCCGCGGACTTGGCGCGCGCGGGCGTTCCGTTTGCCGCGGTGGTGGTCCTCGACGCCAGGACAGGCGCCGTGCGCGCCCTCGTCGAACGCCGAGACGCCGCCGATCCGGTCGCGGCTGGCGCAGGACTCGGCTTCGCTTCAGCTCCCGCCGCGTCGGTGTTCAAGGTCGTGTCGGCAGCCGCCCTCCTCGATGCGGGCGTATCGCCGCAAGCGGTGGCCTGCTCTCACGGCGGTCGCCACGGCATCGACGCGTCGAACCTGCGCGAGTCGGCGCGCGATCAGCGTTGCGAGTCCCTGACCGAGGCCCTGGCGCATTCCTCGAACGGCGCCTTCGCCCGCTTCGCCACGCGCGATCTGCGCTCAGGGGCGCTGCATGACATGGCGCTGCGGTTTGGTTTCGGTCGCCCTCTCGAGGGTGACTTCGCAGTCACGGTATCTCAGTTCGACGAAGGCCAGACTCCGCTCGATCGCGCACGTGCGGCCCCGGGTTTTGCGGGTTCGACGCTGGCCCCGCTGCATGCCGCAGTGCTGGTCGCGACGGTGGCCAATGGAGGCCGGCGCCCGGTCCCGTGGGTGGTCCAACGCGATGGCAGCCGCCCGCAACTCGACCGCCCGGTTCCGGCAACTCACCCCGCTCTCGACCCGGCCATCGCGGCCGACCTCGCGGCGATGATGGAGCAGACGGTCCTGTCCGGGACCGCGCGCGCCGCGTTTGCCCACCGCCCGCCGGCCTTGCGCGACGTGAAGGTGGCGGGCAAGACGGGGTCGCTCAGCGGCAGCGACCCCACAACCTATCGACACTACTCGTGGTTCGTCGGGTTCGCGCCGGTCGACCACCCGACGGTCGCGATTGCCGTGCTGGCCGTCAACGGCACCCGCTGGCGTGCCAAGGCCGCGCCTCTTGCTCGCGACGCGCTCGGCGTTTGGTTTGCCGCGCATCCCGCACCCGCAACTGGGCGGGGCGTTGCGGCATCCGACCCTCCTGCCTAGCGGATGCGGGCTGGGTCGCCAAGCTCCCGGCTGAAGTCGACTCGCTGGCGACGGCTGGCGACGCGAAGGCGATTGACTAGTCCTTGGGCGCGTCCTAAAGTGCTGCCCCGTCGCGGGGGCCGTGCGCCGCCGCGTGTTTCGGGGATCGTCTAATGGCAGGACCGCAGACTCTGAATCTGCTCATCTAGGTTCGAATCCTAGTCCCCGAACCGAGCGCGACCAGCCGCAGTGCCCGAAGGGGGCACGCGTCGGCGTGAAGCAGTTGCCCCGTTCGTCTAGCGGTCAGGACGCGGCCCTCTCAAGGCTGAAGCAGGAGTTCAATTCTCCTACGGGGCACCAAGCGGGTGTGAGCAAGAATTCGGCAGCGGTCAGGGACCCTGGGACGTGTGGCAGGTGGGCGCGCTGGGAATCGCGCGCCCCCTTGCTGCGTTGCGTCCGTCGGAGCGGGCCGATTCGGGCCGGCCGCGACGGCGACACGCAATCTGCTCCCGGGGTGACGTATCATGGACCTGCGCGACCCGCAGTGGCTCGACTGGCATTGGCAACTGCGCCACCGCCTGCGCACCGCGGCCGATCTTGACGCCTGGTTCACGCTGACGCCCGAGCAGCGCGGTTGGATCGACGGCGGCGGCGCGTTCGAAACCGGCATTACGCCGTACTTTGCCAGCCTGTGCCGGCGCTTCGACCCCGCGTGTCCGTTGGCACGTCAGGTGATTCCCGACTCCGCCGAGCAGCGCATCGCCTCATTCGAGCGCGCCGACCCGCTGGGTGAAGACCCGCACCGGCGTGCCCCCGGCGTCGTCCACAAGTATCCCGACCGCGTGCTGTTGCTCGTCACGGACACCTGCGCGAGCTATTGCCGCTACTGCACGCGTTCGCGCTGGGTCGCCGCCGCGCCCGAACCGATGGGGTCGACGGACCTCGCGGCGGCACTGGACTACATCGCGCGAACGCCCGGCATTCGCGATGTCCTCGTGTCTGGGGGCGACCCGCTGCTGCTGTCGACGCCGCGGCTGGCGGCGCTGCTCGACCGGCTGGCAGCGATCCCGCACCTGCGCTTCGTGCGCATCGGCACGCGGGTCCCCGTGTTCCTGCCGATGCGGGTCGACGCCGACCTGTGCGCAGCGCTGCGGCCGCGGCGGATTCCGGTCTTCGTCAACGTGCACCTGAACCACCCGCGCGAGTTGGCGGCGGGCGTGCGCGACGCGCTGGGACAGTTGGCCGATGCCGGCGTGCCGCTGGGTGGCCAGGCGGTCCTGCTGCGCGGCATCAACGACGACGCCGACACGTTGCGCGAACTGTTCTACGGGATGCTGGAAGCGCGCGTGCGCCCGTACTACCTGTTCCACTGCGACCCCGTGCGCGGGACGTCGCACCTGCGCACTTCGGTCGAAGATGGGCTGCGCCTGATGGGCGAACTGGTCGGCCGCACGAGCGGCATGGCCGTGCCGAAGTACTGCATCGACCTCGAAGGCGGCGGCAAGGTCCCGCTTTGGCCCAGTTGGCTCGAATCGATCGATCAGGAAGCGGTGACGGTCACGAACTGGCGCGGCGAGCGGTGGCGCTACGTCAACCACCCGGGCAAGCTGGAGAATCCATGAGGCGCCACCCACCTGCGACCGCAGCAGGCGCGCCAGCAACCGCCGTGCGCTGGGCCGGCGTCGCATCGGCTCGTGTGGCGACACTGCTGGCAAGCGCGGCGACACTGCTGGCAACGATAGCGCTGGCGAGCGTTGCTGCGTTCCAAGTGGCCTGTTCCGGCGCCGGGCAGGCGCGCACCGTGCCGGCTGTGGGAGCGTCGGACCTGGCAAAAGCGGCGCGGGCGGCGTGGGTCGAGGGGCGCCACAGCGAGGCCCTGGCCCACGAAAAGGCGGCGGCGTTACGCGATCGCACCGTCGCGCTCGACCTGGCCGCCTGGCACCTCGAGAGGCGCCAGCAACCCGAGGCGGCGCTGCGCCTGTTGGGCGAACTCGACCCGGCGGGCTGTGCCGACGGCGCGGCGTGTCGCGTGGTCCGGTCGGCGCTGTTGCGGGTGGCGCGCCCGGAGCGTGCGTTCGCCGTTCGTGTCCTGCGCCACGCCCCGCGCCGGCCGGCGTTGGCGGGGCAGCCCGACTGGCTGCGCTGGGTGGAGCGCCTGGCAGGCGATCTGATGGCGGCCGGGCGACCGACGGAAGTGATGTTTCTGCTCGATGGGGCGCGCGCGTCGTCACCGGCCGAGCCGACGTTGTGGACGATGCTGTATGGCTTGGCGCGCGCGCACCCGGGCGCCGAGGCGCGGGCCCAGTGGACGGCGCGTGTGGCCGCCGCAGGCTTGACAGCGCGCGAAGTGGGGCGCATCGCCATGGCGGTCGAACAGGCGGCCGATCGCATGTCGGCCATCGATCGCGCCGTGGTCGGACAACTCCACGTCCTGGCCAGCGAGCGGCCCGACGCCGGCGAAATGGCCTGGGTCGAACGCCTTGACTCCCACGTGCGCGCCGAGGATCGCGCCGCCGTCGTGCGCATTGCCCGCGACCATGCCGATCGGCTGCCCGGACGCGCTGGCCAGGCGGCGCTGGCGCGGGCGTTGCTGGCCGTCGGCGCGCTCGACCTGGCTGCACCGATTGTTGAGGCGCTGCAAGGGCAGCCCGATCTCGATGCGGTGGGGCGCGTCCTCGCCGCCGACCTGATGCGGCAACGTGGCGACATCGCAGGTGCGCGCACCGCCGTTGCTGCCGCCCTGACACCCGTTGCGGTGCGCGGGCCGGGTGCACTGCTGGTCGCCGAACTGTGGCGCAATGCGCTGCCGGGCGACGCGGACCACTGGCTCCAAGTCGCTGCAGAAGCGCCCGGGCCGACGCGCCTGGCGGCCCTGCGCCAACGCGCGATGCGTGCCCTCCAGGCGCTGCGCCCCAACGCGTTGACCGACCGGGCCGCGGTCGTCACCTACGGCCGCGCGCTGGCCCTGGCAGGCGCTGCCACCGACGTCGAGGGTGCCGTCGCTAGGGCAGAGGACACCGCAATGGACGGCCTTGCGCTTGCGCACACGCGCCGCGCCCTGATTCGCCAACTGGAGGCGCGCGGCCCGGTGTGGACCGAAACGACCGCAAAGGTGTTGCGCGCGTTCGCCGATGCAGGCTGTGCTGACGCCGACATGCTGCGCGCGGCCGGCCTGAGCGCTGTGCAGACCGGAGACGTCGCCGCCTTTCGCGACCTCGACGAGCGCGCGCGCGCCCTGGCGGCCGCCGAGGGCTGGTTGCTCGCAGACGAGCCCGTGCTCAAGGTGCTGACCGAGCGCGATCGCGCACCGATCCTCGCGCGGTGGCTGCGCGACGCACCGAACCCCGAGGTCGGCGACGTCGAACTGAGCTGGAAGGTGGCCCACGCCTTGTTTGCATCCCAGCGCGCGGGCCTGGGCCGACCCTGGGCCGAACGCGCGCTGGCACTGGCGCCCGGCCACGATGTGCCGCTCGGCACGTTGGCGACTTTGGCAGAACGGGGCGCGGCGGATCTCGTCGAGCGCCTCACTGCCGACCGGCCCATGAGCGAAGTCACACAGATGCGGACGGAGCGGGGCCGAATCCGCGTGGCGGCGCTCGTCCAGTTGGACCGCGCCGACGAAGCCGAGCAACTCATTCTGGCACTCGGTGCCGGCTCCGACATCGAGGGTCGCCTGCTGCGCCCGTTGCTCGACACGGCCGCCGACCTTGGCCTATGCCGGGCCGTCGCCGCGCTCGCCCCGCGCCTGGCGAAGGACAGCGACCTCTACACAGCGCGCACAGCCGTGTTGCGCGGGCTCGACTGCGCCCGCATGTCGCGTTCTGACGCCGCCGCGCGCGCGATCGCGGCCGCCCTGCAGGAGCAGTCGGACCCGAGCCGCCTCGATCAATTCGCGCGCGAGGCGGTAGCGCGCGGCTTGTACAGCGTGGGTGTCGAAGCCTTCGTGGGACTCGATCGCGTGCGGCCCACCGGCGACGACAGCTTGTTCGCCTGGGCCCGCGCGCTGCTCGCGCTGGAACGCACCGAGGCGGCGCTGACTACGCTCGACCGCATGATCCAGATGGTGCGCGGGCGCTCGGCACGTATGTACGACAAAGCGGCGGAGTTGCTCGAGGACCATGGAAAATTCGACCTCGCCGCCCGCTACCGCGCCCATGCCGTCGCCACCGAACCCGACCAGCCGTTGTGGCGCCTGCGTGCGATCGCAAACCAACTGCGCACCGGGCGCCGCGACGGCCTTGCCCCCGCGCTGCAGTCCCTGGTCAAGTTGGGGCCCACGCAGGACGACTACCGCAACCTGTTGGCCATTGCCGAACGCACGGGGTCCCTGCGCGCGCTGCACGACGCCGTGGTGGGGTTGCCGGACGCGGACCGCGAACTCGAGCGCTTTCGCCTCGAACTGGCCGCCGCGCTCGGCGAACGGGAGGCCGTGCGAATGGGTGTGCGGCGACTGCGCTCGCGAGGCTCCGTTCCCACGGCCCGTGCCATCGACTGGCTGGTCGCGGTCGGCGCCCTACGCGACGCGCGCGAAGTCGCCGAAGACGTGCTCGCGTCGCCCGAGCCGGTCGGCGCAACCCACGACCGTGAGGGTGCGCTGGCCACCGCGCTCCAGGTGCGCCGCGACCCGACCAGCGTCACCGAAGCCCTGAACCTGGCACGCCTC
The DNA here is from genome assembly GCA_009692425.1 of Myxococcales bacterium. Classification (GTDB taxonomy): domain Bacteria; phylum Myxococcota_A; class UBA9042; order UBA9042; family UBA9042; genus SHZF01. Next base: position 13,935 of record SHZF01000082.1, read on the forward strand.
TACGTGGGACGGGCGCTGGACCCGGCCGTGGCGGCCGCCGACGCCGCCCAGGCGCTGAACGATCTGGGCCTGGCGCGCGAGGCGACTGCACTCGGCCAACTGGCAGGGCTGCGCGACGACCCCCGCGGCCTGCTCTCGGCCGCGGAACTCGAGTTGCGGGCCGGGAGACGCAACGAGGCGATCGCTCTCTGGGAGCGGGCACTGGCCGGCTTGTTGCTCGATGCGCGCCTGCGCGAGCAGTTGCGGGCGTGGCCGGCCACCTACCGGGAGACGATGCGGCACGACGAAAACTTCCTCGTCGCCACGGTCGCCGCCGAAGCCCTGTTGGAGGTGGGTGCGCCGGACGTGCTGCTGCGCTGGCTCGACGAATTGCTGGGCGTGGCCCCGGAGTCTGCATTCGTTCACGGGCGCCGCATGCAGGCCCTGCTGCGGGCCGGTCGACCCGAGGCCGCGGCCCACGCGCTGGCCGAAGCGACATGGGCCCTGCCGACCTTGCCGGCCGACCTGCAACCGACCGCCGAACGGATCGCGCGCGAGGGGGGCGGTCCGACGCTCTTGGCTCGCTTCGCGGGCGACGGAGTGGCGCTGCCGACGGAGTCTTGGTGGCTGGGCTTCGCCCGCGGCCTGATCGCGACGTACGACGCGCGCCCGCATGCCGGCTTGCAGCGGTTGTCGGCGCTCGCGGTCGGGCTGGAGCCGGCGCGCCTGCTCATCGACACGCTGGCGCGGGTACACACGGGCGCGCGCCTGCACGTGACGTTGGCCTGGGCGGCACAGGGCGACGCCGCGCGCGCCCGCCAGACGCTGGGGCGCTTCCCGTTTGCGCGGTCGAGCGGCGACGACGAGGCGGGGCGGGCACTCGGCATTCGTGCCGCCGCGGCGGTGCTCAGCCTGCGCGGGCCGGCGGCGTACGACGTGGAGTCTGCCGCACCTGCTGCGGCAGACGACGTCCGACGCTGGCTGGGCCTCGGCCATCAGGCCGATGTCGTGACGGCCCTCGCCGCAGAACTCGTCCGGCAGGGCCAACCTTCGCTGGCGGGCGCAGTCGCAAAGAGTGGCGCCAGCGAGCCGGCCGCCGGGGCGCAGGGAGACGGCGCCCGCGAGCGCTACTTCGTGGCTCTCGCCGGCGCCGACGACGCCGCAGCGGCGGCCGCCGGGTTGGCGATGCTCAGCGGCCGGCGCGGCCAGATCGAGATGGTGCCCGACAGCCGCTTGCCGTCGCAGGATGAACTGTTCGCCCAGGCGCTGCGGGCGGGTCGCGTCGGCGTGGCGGTTCAGTTGGCGCGCGCCCTGCAACGCGACGAAGCAGGACTGCGTGCACCGGGCGGGTTGGCCGCGCCAGAGGCCGCCAACGACGTCACCGATCGCGCCCAGCGCTTGCAACGCTTCGATCCGCAGTTGATAGACCATCTCGACGCGCTCGACGAAGGTTTGCCGGCCGACGCGGCCGCGTTGGCTCTGGCGCTGGCGATTGCAGCCGACCCGGCCCGCGCGCTTCGGATCGCGGTTCACCGCGCCGCGCGGTCCGACGAGGCCTGGCGCGACTGGCTCGACGTCGTCGTCGCGGCGCAGCAGTGGGAGGAACCCGAACTGGCCCGCACCGCCGTGCGTCGCGCCGCCGAGGCCGGGGCTCCGGGCACGGTCCTGGCGTGCGCGCGGCTGGGACTACTGCACGAGGGCGGTTTCGCCCAGTGCGTGCGCGGGCGACCGTTCGCCGCGCTCGACGCCGATGACATGGGGCATCTGGCGGCCGCGTGGGCCCGCGGTGTGAGCCCCGAAGACGCGGCGTGGCTCCAGCAAGGGTTTGCCTCGGCGACGACGGGCACCCAGGTGCGCTTCCTGGCGGCGGCCGCCAGTCGCTACGTGGGGTTGGCGCCCCCGGCGCGCGACGCGCTGACCGCTGCGGCAGGCCGGCTCGTCGCGACGCTTGCGCCCGGGCCTGCGCGCGAACTTGTCGTGGTCGGCGCCCTCGACGACGTCGCGGCTTTGGGCTTGGGCAAACTTGCCGTCGATGTGCTGGCGCGCTGGTTTGCCCACGACCCGGACGGCCGCGGGCAGCGCAACAACCTCGCATACGCACGCCTGCTTGCGGGCGTTGCACCGGCCGAAGTGCTGCCCGCCGCACTCGAAGCGGCGGCCAAGTCTGCCGGCGAGCCCGCAGAAGCCGTGACGGATACGGTCGCGACCGCCTTGTGGGCGCTGGGTCGCCGCGACGAGGCGATCCTGTGGCAGCGGAGCGCGCTGGTGGCAGCGCTGCGGGCGCCCGCGCGTTGGCCGCGGGTTGGACTGCCGCGCGTGCGCCTTGCCGAATTCCTGCTGGACCGTGGCCAGTGGGAAGAAGCGCGCACGCTGGCCGCCCTGACGCTCGACAACACCGGCGCCGAAGCGGGCTCGACGCGCCCCGACGACCCACAGACGCTCCAGCGCGCCCGCCGCGTAGTCAAGGCGTGCGTGCGCGCCGAGAGGACGGCAGCAACCAGCGCCCCAGTTCCCGGTGTCGGCCCGGCGCCCGCCAATGTCCCGGTACTCGTCGATGGCCCCGTGCGGCTCAACGGCCCCGCATCTGCTGCAACTCCGCCTTGAGTTCGAGTTGGGCCTCGACTACGTAGCCGAACTGTTCCGCCCGCTCGCGAAACCGGGTGCGCGCTTCGTCAACGGCCATTTCGGTATCGAGCGTCGCCTGTTCGAGCAGGGCCGCGCGCAGGTCTTCGAGGCGGGCGTGCGCTGCGGCGAGCGTCTGTTTGGTGCGCCCGATCGCGTCGCGCAACCGCTGCGTGCCGGCCTGTTCGCGCCCGGTCCGGCCCAGTTGGACGCCCAGGGCCCGGCGCACTTCGACGATGTCGGCCATGGCCCGCACGAGGTCGTCGATGTCGCGCACCAGGCCACCCGCGTGCAGCGCCCGCCCGTTTTGCAGCAGGTCGAGAATGCCCGCCCGCAGCGCCAGTGCCTTGCCAAGCGCCGCATCCTGCGTGCCCAGCCAGCGCCACCGCAGCGGAATGTGAAAAAACGGATGCTGTCGCACGACCATCGCGACAAGCCCGACGACGACCGCCAGCAACAACAACCGCTCGATGATGGCCAACATGGGCCTTGATCCCGCCCTATTGCCCGAGGAAAAACCGCCGCCACGCCGACATCGACCCGAACTCCTGCAAGAACGTCGGATTCTGGCTCGACAGCGTGATCTTGCCCAGCTTGAAGTTGCGCACCGCCTCGATCGCCGAGAACGTCTGCCCGGCCCGGCTCGCCAGCGCTTCCGCCTCTAGCTTCTTGCCCAACGCCTCGGCCTCGGCTTCGGCCCGCTCGCCTTGCGCGATCAGCTTCGCGTACTCTGCGTCGGCTTCGGCCCGGCGCTGGCGATCGTATGTGACGGCCGTGGCCTTGACTTCGGCGATGGCGACCTCGATCTCCTTGCGCTTCTCCTCGATCTTCTGGTTCCACGTCTCGCGCTCGACCGCGACGTCCTTGTCGATGCCCTTCTCGACCGTGTCGGTCTCCTGCTTCGCCTTCGACTCATTCTGTTTGGCCGTGTCGAGTTCGGCCTGGACCGCGTAGAGTTGCTTGGCTTGGAGTTGGGCCTCGTACGGCGGGTCGAACGAGATCGCGCGGATCACGACGCCCGACGGCGCCACCGCCACATGGTACTGGCGCAGCATCTTGCTCAGCAGCGCGATCGCCGACTTGGCGACCTTCTCGCGCTCTTCGGGAATCTGCACCGTCTGGTTCGACAGTTGCGCCAGGTGCTCGCGCAAGAACCCCTCGGTCACGCTGCGCACCTTGACTTCGTAGCTGTCGGCGAACCCCTCGCGCACGACGAGGTGGGCCTCGCCGGGGATCAGCCGGTACGCCAGGCAGACATCGACGTGCACCACGTTGTTTTCGCGGGTGCGCAGGTCAAGCGAGTTCGTGCCGGTGAACTCCAGGTATTGGAGGGCGCGGCAGGCGGTACCACGAGTGCAGGAAGCCGAGGTCGAAGTGGGGGCCGGCGACTGGAAGCCGTTGACTTCGCCAGTCGCCTCGCCTACACCGCCCGCCGCCCTGCAGTGCCTGCCCGCCGCCACCAGGAGAATGCCTATGCCCGCCAGTCTCGACGCCCCCACGTTGGCGCCCATCCTCGGTCGCCTGCA
>SHZF01000083.1 GCA_009692425.1 Myxococcales bacterium
CGGCGCGGGATCGACATCCTCCTCTCCCATGAACTCGCGCGCAAGTTCAATGGCTTCGGTGCTCAGGACCATCAGGGTGCGGTACTCCGGATGTTCGGTGCCCACCGACCGCGCCGACGTCTCGGTGGCGCGCGCGATCAGCATCGACAGGGCCCGCAAGCGCCGCGTGGTCGAGCGCAGCCGCGGGTCTGCTGCCGCCCCTGGCGCGCTGCGCGCATCGGCCACCCACGCATCGATGCGGTCGCGCAGGGCCGCGGCGGCGGCATTGCCCTTGCACTCGAAGCGCAGCGTCAGTTCTTCCGGTTCCTTGCCGATCGCCCCTGCGGCCCGCTGTACCGAACTGCCCAATGCGCCACCCGGCAGCCACCCGGCCGCGCCGCCGGCGTGCGGAGCGAAAGCCCAGAGCGGGTGAGCGTCCATCAGTTCTGCCACGCGGTCGCGCTCGACGTCGTCAGCGATGAGCGCCGCCTGGCGGCCCTGGCGCACGTCGGCCAGCCGATCGATCGCCGCGTCGTCGCCGAGCCAGAGCGAATGAGACCCCGCCGCTACCGCTCGCAGCCGCCGGCCCGGGTGCAATGCGAACCACACCGACGCTCCGGTCGGCGTCTGCACCGCGGACGCCTGCTGGGCATCGGCGATGCGCGCGACGGCGCCCGTGGCAGACTCGACCTGGACGAGGAGCGCGAACCCGTCGTCGAAGCGCGCCAGCAACGCCAGCGGGCTGTGGAGCTTGCCGAGGCCGAGGGCTTCGGGCAGATCGAATGGTGCCAGTCCGTGGGCCGCGTCCCGCTCGGTTTCTGCCTGCTGGGCCAGCCGTTGCTGGTTGTCTGTGTGCATGCCGACCAGTTGGCGGATATCGGCGGGCACGTCGGCGAGCAGCCCCGGGTCGCGCTCGCGCAGGGCCAGGGCGACACCGGCGCTCGCCAGCAACACGAGGACCGCGGCCACCAGCGCGATCGCCCGGCGCGACAGGCGGCGCGCACGGCCTTGGCCCTCGACCAGCCACGCGATGCCGATGCCGACGCCGTACAGCAGAACCAGCGGGGCCGACATCAGCGACTGGTTGATGGGGTCCGGCGTCGGCGTCAGGATCGCGCCGAGCACGAACGCAATGACGACCCAGTACCGGTAGAACCCCCAGAACTGGCGCCAGCCCACCAGACCGATCGCCGCCATGACGTACATGAAAAGCGGCAGTTCGAAGACGGCGCCAAACGCCACGATCAGCAGCAACGAGAACGACACCGTGCTGGCCAGGGTCGGCTCGAAGGCCATCCCCGGCGCTTCGAGCGTGAGCCGGATCAGGAAGTCGGTCATGAACGGCAGCACGACCAGCCAGCAGAACAGGCCGCCGAGCAGGAAGCATGCGACGGACCCCGCGACGACCGGCACCGCCAGCTTCTTCTCGCGTTGCAGCAGGCCGGGCGCGACGAACGCCCACACCTGCCAGAACACCCACGGGCTGGCGAGGAACAGCGCCCCGACCAGACTGAGCTTCATGTACGTCTCGATGCTCTCCGTGAGATGCAGCGCCTTGATCGAAAATAGGTTATGGCGCGCCAGGGCCGCGCGCACGGGCGCCGACACGAGCGCGTACAGCTCAACGTGGAAGTTCCACAAGACGAAGAACGCCGCGACGATGCCGACCGTGGCGCGAAAGGCGCGGGTGCGCAACTCCGCGAGGTGCTCGCGAAAGGTCATGCGGCTCAGCGCAGGGTCGTCGGGGGCCGGCTGGGTCATGCGGTGGGCAGGGGCGGCGGCAGTTCTTCGGCGTCGGCTTGGTCCACGGCAGGGGCCGCTGCAAGTGGCGCCGCCGTTGTGACCGGTACTGCCGTTGTGACCGGTACTGCCGTTGTGACCGGTGCTGCCGTTGTGACCGGTGCTGCCGTTGTGACCGGTGCTGCCGCGAACCCGCTCGATGCGCGGCCGTGGCGCGGCGGGTACTGGTGTGGGGCGGTGCCGGCGACGGGTCCGAACGCGCGCGGCAACGGTGGTGGCGCTCCCCAATCCGCCGCTTCCTGCGCATCTACGTGTTGTCGCTGCGGAATCGGCGTCCAAAGTACCGGCTGTACGTCTTCACGCCGATTCCTTGCTCCACCGCGATCTGCATCCGAATTCGGCGGCCGGGGAAGGTCTTCGGTGGGGGAACCTGGCGCTTCGTCGGGCGGCACCGCGGGTACTGCGGGCAGCGCAGGCGCTGCGACCGATGCCTGGCGACGGATGACGGCGATCGTCTCGCCATCCTGCGCAGGCCGGTTGGGCCGCAGCCCACCATCGGCGTGCGCGGGCACCGCAGGAGCGGCATCATCGTGCATGGCGGCGTGCAGGTCGCGGCGCAGGCCCTCGACGTCGGCTTCACGGGCCAGGTCGTCAACCGTCTGGCGCAGTTCGGCCTGGGCGAGGTTGGCGGCACGGCGCAGGTCGCGCAGGCCTGCCGTCATGGTCTTGGCGACCTGCGGCAGCTTCTCGGGGCCCACGAAAAGCAAGGCGACGACCAGGATCACGATCAGTTCCGGGCCGCCGATTCCGAACACGTCGCCTCGCTGCGCGCGCCAATCGGGCACCGCCGCGCCAAAAGCGTAGGGCTCGGCGGGGTGGGGGTCAATGCGAGTGCGTCCAGCGTTGACCACCCATCCGGACTAAGCCAACAGGTTCAAGTAGTTGCGCGATACACGCAGTCCACAAACCGCGCGAGATGGGGGATCTGTTGGACTGGCTTGTCGAGCCGCTGTGATCCGGCGTCCCACATCACGCCCGGTTGTCGCTGGCGAATCCGCCGTCCACCCTGACGTCGTTTCGCCGACAGCACGACGGTCAGCGCCTGGCGACACGGGCGAGCCCGTCATCCGCCGTCAGCAACTCGGCGGCCTGCCGCTGCGCCAGGGCCAGAAACAGCGCATCGTAGACGGTCAAAGCATGTGCATGGGCAAGCATCGTTGCAGAGACGATCAGGTCCCGATGGCTGCTGATCTGCAACGGCAAGGTCAGGATTTCGCCAAGAATCATGCGGGCCTGGTCGGCAGCAAGGCACCCCGCGCGCTGTTTCTTCAGGAGGACCTGCGCAACTTCCGCCAACAGCAATTCCGGCACGTGCAGCACGGCGTCACCTCGCCAGGCGGCATCCACGGCTTGTTCCGAGCCGTCGACCATCGGGCCGTCGGCTAGGTAGATGCGCAACAATGCTGAAGTATCAAAGACGTAGCGTTTCATCGGGCGCGTTCCTGGCGGATCTCCTCGACCGTGTCGCCCAAATCCCGGCCGGCGAACTGCTGGCGAATCACCCTGGCCCGGTCGAGCGGGGAATCGCCAGCCCTGCCGCGGGCCTGCTCGAGTTGCACGATGGCCTCCTGCTGCAGGCTCCGGCGGTTGCGTGCCGCGAGTTGCTTGAGGATGGCGTAGAGGTCGTCCGGAACGTCGCGAATGGTGAGCACGGCCATGGTCCACCTCCAGACTGCAAAGTAGATTGACTGCAATGTGCAGTCAAGCGAAGCCTTGGCCGCGCACCACCCAGGGCCGGTACTTCGCCGTATCGGCCAGCGTGTTCGAGACGCCGGCCGCGTCGCCGTAGACCTACCGCCACTCGATCGTGCCGCCGGTCTTGAGCTTGACGATCATCCCGTGCTGGCTGCCCGCCTTGTTCGTGGAACCCGTCGCCAAGGCTTTGCCGTCAGCGAGACACGGCGGCCAGATCGGGGCGGGGCGGTGTCCGGTGAGCCGCATGACGCGACTACCCACCAGCCACCCCTGCCGCCACATACAACTCCCCGCCACCCGCCTTGAACCGCTCGCTCATTTCCGCCATCCCGTCCTGGGCGGCGGCCATCTCGCGAACGTCCTGCGTGATGCGCATCGAGCAGAAATGTGGCCCGCACATCGAGCAGAAGTGCGCCGTCTTCGCCGCTGGTGCCGGCAGCCCTTCGTCGTGCAGGTCGCGCGCCGTCGTCGGGTCGAGCGCGAGGTTGAACTGGTCCTGCCAGCGGAACGAAAACCGCGCCTTCGACAGCAGGTCGTCGCGCAGTTGGGCACCGGGATGGCCCTTGGCAAGGTCGGCGGCGTGGGCGGCGATCTTGTAGGCGATGACCCCGTCCTTGACGTCGTGACGGTCGGGCAGGCCGAGGTGCTCTTTTGGGGTCACGTAGCACAGCATCGCAGTGCCGTGCCAACCGATGATGGCGGCCCCGATCGCCGACGTGATGTGGTCGTAGCCCGGCGCGATGTCGGTCACCAGCGGGCCGAGCGTATAGAACGGCGCCTCGTGGCACAGCTCCATCTGGAGGTCGACGTTTTCCTTGATCTTGTGGAGCGGCACGTGGCCCGGCCCCTCGACCATCACCTGCACGTCGTGCGCCCACGCGCGCTGCGTCAGTTCGCCCAGCGTGCGCAACTCGGCAAACTGCGCGGCATCGTTGGCGTCGGCGATGCAGCCGGGCCGCAGGCCGTCGCCCAACGAAAAGCTGACGTCGTACTTCGCCATCACCTGGCAGATGGCGTCGAAACCCGTGTACAGGAAGTTCTCGGCGTGGTGGTGCAGGCACCAGCGCGCCAGGATCGAGCCGCCGCGGCTGACGATGCCGGTGATGCGGTCCTTGGTCAGGGGCACGTAGGCCAACCGCACGCCGGCGTGGACGGTGAAGTAGTCGACGCCTTGGCGCGCCTGCTCCTCGATCACGTCTAGAAACAGCGCCAGCGACAGGTCCTCGACCTTGCCATTGACGCGCTCCAGGCACTCGTAGATCGGCACCGTGCCGATCGGCACCGGGCTGTGGCGCAGGATCGCCTCGCGCGTCTCGCGGATGTCGCGGCCGGTCGACAAGTCCATCACCGTGTCGGCGCCCCAACGCACGGCCCAGCGCAACTTGTCGACTTCTTCGGACATTTCGGAGCGGATCGCCGAGTTGCCGATGTTCGCGTTGATCTTGACGAGGAAATTGCGGCCGATCGCCATCGGCTCCAATTCCGCATGGCACACGTTGGCCGGGATGATGGCACGCCCGCGGGCCACCTCGCTGCGCACGAACTCGGGCTCCAACGCCTCGCGCGCGGCGACGAAGTGCATCTCGGGCGTTACGATCCCACGGCGGGCGTACCACAACTGCGTCGGCGTGGCATCGCCCTTGCGCTCGGCGATCCAAGCCGCGCGCCGCAAGGGGAGACCGCCGCCGGGCAGCGCGTCGGGCCCCGTCGTGTCGTAGGCCTGGTAGGTCGTGCCGTCCGTCAGCAGCACCTCGCGCACGGGCACGCGCAGGTCGCCGATTTCGCGCTTCGTCGAGGCGGGAAAGTGGTCGGCCAGCGCCGGCAAGGGGCCGTCGTCGGTGGTCGCGGGAGCGGTCGAGGCAGGGCCGGTCGAGGCAGGGCCGGTCGAGGCAGGGCCGGTCGAGACAGGGCGGGTTGAGGCAAGGCGGGGCGAGTCAGGCATGGGCGGCTCCAGAGCGGCGCGCAGGGTAGCGCCGTTCCGGCCCACGTGCATCCCCGGCAACGGATGGGCGTGCGATCGTGCCGGTTCCGGCTACTGGATGAAGTTGAATTCGACGCGGCGGTTCTTGTCCCAGGCCGGCGCATTGTGGGCGGGATCGACCGGCCGCTCCTCGCCAAAGCCGACGGGCACGAGCCGACTGCGCGCGATGTTGCGCTTGACCAGGGCGGCGACCACGGACTCGGCGCGCGACTGGCTCAGCTTCTTGTTCTTCTTGTCGGGGCCGCGCTCGTCGGTGTGGCCTTCGACCTGGACACGTACTTCGCTCTTCATCTTCAACGCTTCGGCGCACTCGTCGAGAATCTTCTCAGACAGATCGCCCACGATCTTGGCCGAGTTCGTCCCGAACAGGATCTGCTTCTTGAACACGATGCGCGAGTCCTCGATGACGATGTTCTCGAACTCCTTGGGCTTCGGCGCTTCCTGCGGCAACTCGTCCGGGCAACCGTCGATGTCTTCCAGGCCGTTGTAGGCCTCGGGCTTGTCGGGGCAGTTGTCGCTCTTGACCGGGTAGTCGTTGATGCCGTCGCCGTCGTTGTCGAAGTCGGGGCAGCCGTCCTCGTCGGCGAAGCCGTCCTTGTCTTCGAGCACGTTCGGGCAGCGGTCCTTGGCGTCGGCCAAGCCATCCTGATCGTTGTCGTCGTCCGGGCAGCCGTCCTCGTCGAGGTAGCCGTCCTTGTCTTCGGCTTGATCGGGGCAGCGGTCGGCCTGATCCTTGATGCCGTCGCCATCGCGATCGAACTCCGGGCAGCCGTCGGTATCTTCGTCGTTGTCCATGTCTTCGGGATCGTCGGGGCACTTGTCGTCGGCGTCGCACAGGTTGTCGCCGTCGCGGTCGGGGCAGCAGCCCTTCTTGTCCTTGACGGCGGCCACGGCTTCGGTGTGCTTGCGCGCGATTTCGGTGTTGTGCTGGGCCGACAGCGTGTCGCCGTAGTCCGACTCGAGCTTCGCGAAGTCGATGTGGGCCTCGGCCAAAGCGAGGTCGCGTGGCGCACAGTAGTAGGCCTGCACCTTGGCGCCGCGCACGGTCTCGGTCAGCTTGCCGGTCTCGGTCTCGACGTCCCGGGCGGTCATGCAGCCGCCGGTGCCGACCAGGACGACACCCGGAAAGACGGCGCAGGCAATGGCGCGCACGGCCGACGACGACCGGACCGGCGGCGGTGCTGCGGAGGAGCGAAGGCGATCGGCGCTGGGAGCGTGCATGCGGGCGGACCTCGGGTGGGTTGCCTTCACTCGTCGGACGGCGTGAAGCTGGGCGCACCCTTGCGCGGCGCGTCCTCATCCTTCGTGGGCGAGAACTTGTCCTTGCGCTTCTTCGAATCCTTGGCGAGGCGCGCGACATCGAGGGCTTTTTCCGACGCCGTCATGCTGACGCGCGCGTACTCGGAGGCCTGCTCATACATGCCCTGGCCGTTGATTTTCTTTGCCTTTTGCAGGTAGGCCCAGGCGCGTGTGTACTCGTACGGGGCGTTTTCGTCGGCCTGCTGGCCGCGGGCCTCATCGAGTTCCTGTTGGGCGTCGCTGATCGATGACGCGGCCGACACGGAGCCGCAGGCCAGGCCGCCGAGAAGGGCCAGGGAGCCGAGCAGGGCCAGTTGGGCGATGTGGGCCAGCGCGGCAGTGTGGGTCCGCGCGGCAGTGTGGGCCAGCGCAGGTGTGGCGACTCGCACCGACGCGAGTGGGCGCGCGGCACAGGGCGGGCGAAGGGTCGAGGGCTTGGCAGGCACGGCGGTTGGCTCCAAAAAGAGGCCTCGTGCGGGTACCTTGCCGCCCGAATTGCGTGATGTCAAGCCGACGCCCTCCCCCTTGATCCGGCACCACGCCTGCCCCATCCTACAGTGCTCGCGTCACTCCCCCGCCGCGCCCGGCGAATCACGGGGTGGCTTCGCGCGTCGAACCCAGCGCCGGCCTCGTTGCGCGGCCGCCGAAGGACAGCAGGATGGCTCTCACTCCCTTGCCCATGCGCGCTCGTGGTCGCCCCGCCACGCGGACCCCCGCTTGGGCCGCCGCTGGTGCCGTCCCCGTCTTCACCGCACTGGCCGCGCTGGCCGCTCCGCCGGCGTACGCGACCGATCGCGGGGACGCGCTGCTGTACGTATTGGAGACCGCGGACCTGGGTGGCGTCGTCGTCCCGCTGATCGTGCCGCAGGTCAGGCCCGGGCTGGCCGATTCGGCGCCCGCGTCGCGTCCGAGCAAGGCGTTCGAGGCGCTGCGGGCGCGGTCGCCACGGGCCTATGGCGCCACCAGCCTGCGCGTCAACTCTGCGACATCGGCAACGCTCGTGCTCGACAAGGTGGCCGATGCCGATCAGGTGCTCGCCGAGGTGTTCTGGACGCTGGCGTCGCTGGGCTTCACCGACATCCAGGCCCCGCCGTTCGTGCAAGGGCCGGTGACGATCGAGAAGCTCGCCTACAGCGCCCACGCGCTCGTGCTGCCGGTGTGGGACCTGCTGAAGTTCCACGAGAACCCTGCGCTGCTGGAGCGCGCCTTCGTGGTGCTCGGCGGCGTGACGCAGCCCGCGGTCCAGGCGCTTGCCAGGCTGCAAAAGGGCGACCCGCTGCTGCGCAGGGTGCTGATCGACGCGATGGCGGGGCAGGCGCTGCGGCCCAAGGTCGCCGTGCTCGACGCGGTCGCCAACGGGGCCAGCCGCGACGCCTTCAAGCTGAAAGCCGACGATGCGGTGCTGGGGCTGACCGACCCGAGCGTGAATGTACGATCGGCCGCGCTCGATGCGGTGATTGCCGCCGGGCTCGGTCAGGCCAAGGGGGCTCTCGGCGCGCTCGAAGCGATGGTCGAAGGCGACAGCGACCAGGAGCTCAAGCTGCGCGCGGTCAAGGCGCTCGCCAAGGCGGGCGTGACGAAGTACGCGGACCTGCTGGAGGCTGAGAAGCTGAAGACCGGCACCGCGGCCGAGGCCCTGCATGCCGTGGACAAGCTCGTGAAGTCGAGCCAACCAAAAATCGCGGCGCCGGCGCTCATCCAGGCCCTCGCACACTCGGACGCGGCGGTGCGCGACGCAGCGTTCAAGGGGCTGGGCGAGCTCAAGCAGTTTGACCTGCTGCATGGCGCGATGGATGGCGACCAACTCTCGGCCCGGATGCGTGAAGACGTCGCCAAGGTGCTCGTCGACAACGGCTCGGGCGCCGCCCAGGACCAGGCGCTGGCCTACCTGATCACGAAGGGCAGTGTCCAGGGTGCCATCTTCGCCGCACAGACCTACGGCAAGCGCGGCACGAAGACCGCAACGCCGTCACTCATCGACGCGCTCAAGAACGAGTCGCCCGAAGTGCGCGCCGCCGCCGCCGAGGCGCTGGGATTGCTCAAGGACGAGCGCGCCATCGTGCCGCTGGCCGACGCAGCAGCGGCGCGGGTGCGGGACCGTGAGGCGATGATGACGGCGGCGCAGGGCATCCTGGCCACGCTGCGGCTCGAGCAGGTGATGAGGCTGGTCGATTCGAAGAACAACGACGTGCAGCAGATCGCCATTCGCGCGCTGGCCGAGTTCGCCAAGGGCAGTCGGCCGAACCCGGCGGTGGTGGCGGCGCTCCAGCAAGCCAAGACGAGCCCCGACGCCGCCATCAAGCGGGCGGCGGTCTATGCGCTGGCGCGACTGCAAGACGATGGCATCGCGCGTGACCTCGCGGCGCTCAAGGCCGACCCCGACGCCGACGTGCGGCAGCAGGTGACGCTCGCGCTGAGCAATGCCTCGCCCAAACTCGAAGAAGCTGACAAGCTGCTCGAAGAACTGGTGGCCGACCGCGAGAAAAAGGTGCGCATCGAGGCGATCCAGGGCCTGGCCAAGCGGCGGGTGCTCAAGGTGGTGCCCAAGCTCGCCGGCCTCGTCAAGCAACCGGACCCCGACGTGCGGCGCGCGGTGTACGCGGCCCTGCTGGCGCTGCGCGATCCGGCCAACGGCGCGGAACTGCGGCCGGTGTTCCACAAGGGCATGGAAGTGCAGGACAGCCAGGTGCGGCTGACGTGCCTGCAAGCGCTCGCCGACAAGACAACGAAGGACGACATCGAGGCGGTGCGGCAAGGCGTGTTCGACAAGGGCAAGGACGTCAAGCTGGCCGCGATCGCGCTGCTGCAGGCGGCCAGGCTGCTCGAGGCGATGGACGTGCTGGCCAACTTCTTTGGCGACGAAGACAAAGAGGTGGTGGAGAAGGCGCTGGACGCGCTGGGGTCGATCCCGGCGGGTGAACAGAAGAAGCAGAAGCTGCGATATTTGCAGGACTTGATCGACACGCCCGATATGCCGGATGGGTTGAGGAAGAAGGCGCTGGGGTTGCAGAAGACGCCGTAGGGGTGCTGCGAGCCATGCTGTGCCCGGTGCGGTCAGCGGGGTCGTTGGGGCGCGAGAACAGCTTGCGTGACGTCGATGCTCGGGCGCCGCTGGTCGGCCAACTTCACGCAGGACCGAGAAACCCGGCGATGGCGCGCTGCAGCCGCAGCGGCTCGCTGAACGTCAACCCGTGCCCGCTGTCGGCGAACCATTCGAGCCGCGAATCGGGCAAGTGGGCGTGCATCCAGCGACCGGCGCCGGGATACATCGAGCGCCCGCCGTAACACAGCAGCACGGGGCGGTTGATGCGCGGCACGACCTCACGCCAGTCCTGCGCGAGCATGTCGGCCGCCAACTGCAAGGTGCGCGGGTGCACCCCCGGCAACCCTGCCAACAGCACGGGCGTCAGTGCCAACCGGTGCAGCAAGGGCTCGTTCGTGCGCCAGATTCCCTTGAGCCACGCCTTGCCGAGCGCGCGTGGCCGGTGTTCGATGTCGGCCAGGAACTCGTCGACCTCGTGCTGCGTCATGCCGCCAAACAGGGCGTGCGGCCAACCGTCCGCAGGCAGCAAGCGCGGCCCCTGATCGATGAACACGAGCCGACGCAGCCGCTGTGTCCCGTGCCGGCGCACGAACTCGAAAAGCGTCTGCGCCCCCATCGAGAGGCCGACCGCATCGACTTCGGCACCGCCGATCAGGGCCAGCAGTTCGGCGAAGTCATCGGCCAACCGCGCCATCGTCGGCCGCTGGATGAAGCGGTCGGACCGGCCGTGCCCGCGCGCGTCCACGAGCCAGACCCGGTGCGTCGCCTGCAGCGCCCGCGCCACGCCGAGCAATTGGCGATGGTCGCCGCAGAAGCCGTGCAGCAGCAGCGCCACTCGCTTGCCCTGCCCGCCTTGTCGCACATGCACGTGCGTGCCGTCATGCAGCGTGTGCGTGGCCGGATGCAGGTCCTTGCCGCTATCGATGAGCGTGCGCAGCAGGGCGAGCGTCTCGCGCGCTGCCGTCACCGCAGCAGTCCGTCCAGGGGGCAAGGGGGCGCTCAGCGTCAACATGGGGACTTTCTACCTGGCGTGAATCGTCCAGTCCACCTTCGCCCCTCACCACCTGCCACCCGACCAATCCGAGAGTCGTCAAGTTCGCACGCGTGGCTGCTGATGGGGGGCCTGGCGGCGTGGCGGGCGGCGTCGGCGAGTGATGTACTTCGCAGCCCCTTTGATTGACCCTCGCGCCCGGTCTACGTACCGTGCCTACGGCGCGGGAGGGAGGCGACATGGCGAAGCATGGCCCAGAGGCCCGAGGCAGCGGGGCGCTCGTTGCGATGCTGACGGCGCTGCTGCCCGCCTGTGGGCAAGACGCGGCGCTGGCGGGTTCCGACGCGGCGACAGACGCCCTGGCGGCGCAGGCGAGCGACGCGGCGGTCGCAGACGGTGCCGCGGGGTTTGACGGTGCCCTGGCAGATTCCGCGCCAACGGATGCCGCCGTGGCCCAAGAAGTGGCGTCCGATGCCAACGGTGGAGCCGCGGCAGATGCCGACCCACCGCCCAAGTGCACGGCGACAGGCTGCCCTGCGCCCGCCTCGCCCTGCCAGTACAGCCAGTGCGTGCCGGGCGTCGGCTGCGTCGCGATGGCCTTGCCCGACGGCGCCCTGTGCGACGACGGCGACGCGTGCACCGTGGCCTCGCTGTGCCAGGCGGGGGACTGCCTGGGCGCCGCGCCCAAGCCGTGCGGCGACGCCAACCCGTGCACGACCGACGCTTGCACCGCCAAGACTGGCGCCTGCACCCACCTGCCGCTCGATGCGACCCCGTGCGACGACGACGACGCGTGCACGGTCGATACGGCGTGCAAGGCCGGGCAGTGTGCGGGCGGCATCGGCATCTGCGCGTGCCAGTCGTCGGCCGACTGCCAGGCGCAGGAAGACGGCCTGGCCTGCAACGGACAGCTCTACTGCGACCCGATGACGCAAGCGTGCAAGGTCAACCCGAAAACCGTGGTCGTGTGCCCGGCCGCCCAAGGGCCGTGCTTCGCCTCGACGTGCGCCGAGCCGACCGGCACGTGCCAGCAGGTGCCACTGAAGACGGGCGCGGCGTGCAGCGACGGCGACCCTTGCACGGCGGGAGACGCGTGCCAGCAGGGCGGTTGCGTGGCGGGGACGGACCTTTGCTGCAAGGCTGACCTCGACTGTCAGAAAGTGGAGGACGGCAACCTGTGCAACGGCACCTTGTACTGCGACCTCGCGGCAGGCACGTGCCAGGTCAACCCGAAGACGGTGGTGCAGTGCCCGAGCGTCGACGACAGCGCGTGCGCCAAGAACGCATGCGTGCCCAAGACCGGGCTGTGCGCGCTCTTGCTGGCCAGTGACGGCACGTCGTGTGACGACGGCAATCCGTGCACCGAGTCGCAGTGCAAGCAAGGCGCCTGCCAGCCCGGGACCTCGACCTGCCAATGCCAGTCCGACGTCGAGTGCGCCAAGTTCGAAGATGGCAACCTGTGCAACGGCGTGCTCTACTGCAACCTCGCGTCCAAGACCTGCCAGCCCAATGCCGCCAGCGTGGTCGTCTGTGCCGCCCCGCAGGACTCCGCGTGCGCGCACGCCCAGTGCCAGCCCCAGACCGGGCTGTGCGCGCTGCAACTCGCGCCCAACGCGTCTCCTTGCAACGCCGACGGCAACCCGTGCACCGGCGGGGACCATTGCGAATTGGGCACGTGCGTGGCCGGCACCAATGTGTGCGCTTGCCAGAAAGACGCCGACTGCAAGAAGCTGGAAGACGGCGACCTGTGCAACGGCACGCTGTACTGCGACCAGATCGCGCACAAATGCCAGGTCAATCCGGCCACGGTGGTGCAGTGCCCGACGGTCGACGACTCCGTGTGCGGCTACCAGACGTGCGCGCCCAAGACGGGTTCCTGTGGGTGGGTGGCGCGCAACGAACTCCAGGCCTGCGACGCCGATGGCAACCCGTGCACCGCGCTTGACCAGTGCCAACAAGGCCAGTGCGCGGCCGGTGCGAACCTGTGCCAGTGCCAGAAGGATGCCGATTGCGCCGCACTCGACGACAGCAATCCGTGCAATGGCAAGCTCTATTGCGACAAGGCGACGGCAAAATGCAAGCCGAACCCCGCGTCGGTCGTGCAATGCCCCGGCGGTGCCGACAGCGCGTGCCAGTGGAGGGTGTGCCAGCCCCAAAGTGGCAAGTGTGCGCTCGTCCCTCGCAACGAACTGGGCACCTGCGACGCCGACGGCAACCCTTGCACCGTCGAAGACCGCTGTCAGGGCGGCAAGTGCAAGGCAGGCCTCAACCAGTGCCAATGCGGCCTCGACCAGGACTGCAGCACGTTCGACGACGCCAACGTGTGCAACGGCAAGCTCGCGTGCAGCGCCGTCGTCGGCCCGGGAGCGAATGGGGCGATCGGATTGTGCGGGGTCGCGACCGCCACGGTGGTCCAGTGCGGGCAGGGCGGCGCGTGCCTCGCAGACGTCTGCCAGCCCAAGACCGGCGCGTGCAAGCAGCAGCCGATCAACGACGGCAAGGGCTGCGACGACGGCATCGCGTGCACGGGCGCCGACCAATGCCAGCAGGGCGCGTGCGCCGGCACCCAACCGGGGTGCGACGACGGCGAGTCGTGCACATTCGACGTGTGCGACCTCGCAAAGAAAGCGTGCGCGCACGGGCCGCTGCCGTGTGCCGACAACGACCCCTGCACGGCGGATGCGTGTGTCCAGGGCCAGGGTTGCTCGCACAAACCGCAGGAAGCGTCTTGCAACGACGGCAACCTGTGCACCAAGGGCGACAAGTGCACGGTGACAACGGAGACCGGCAAACCGGCGACGGTCGTGTGCCTGGCGGGCACGGCGACGGCTTCGTGCGACGACCAAACCGTGTGCACGCTCGACGCCTGCTCGCCGACCGCGGGGTGCGTGCACGCCAACGAGGCCGGGCCTTGCAACGACGGCAACGCGTGCTCCCTCGGCGAAACGTGCAAGCAGGGCGCGTGCCTGACCGTCGAAGCGCTGGCGTGCAACGACGGCAACCCGTGCAGCAGCGACGACTGCCAGGAGACGACCGGGTGCGTGTACCTGCCCAGCGCGGCGACGTGCAGCGACGGCAACCCGTGCACGACCGCCGACGCTTGCCTCGCCATGGTCTGCAAGGGCAAGACGCCGCTCGCGTGCAGCGACGACAACCCGTGCACCGACGACGCATGCGCGCCGACCAAGGGCTGCGTGCACAACTTCAATTCCCTCCCATGCAACGACAAGAAGTACTGTACGGTCAACGACACCTGCGACGGCGCCGGCGAGTGCCTGGGGGCGGCGCGCGACTGTGCTGGCCAGGTCGGCGCCGGGCCATGCCTGCTGGCCACGTGCAACAACAGCCTTGACCAATGCGACACCACGAAGCTGGTCGACGGCACGGCGTGCGACGACGGGTTCGACTGCACCCTCGTCGATCAGTGCGACGGCAAGGGCAAGTGCCTGGGCGCCAACGACGCGTGCGTCGAGGAGGTGGTCAATGCCGCCAAGGGCGCCATCGGCACGCCGGCCATCGTCGCCACGCCGGACGGTGGCTATGCGGTGCAGTGGCTGGGCGGCTCGGGCGTCAACTCCCTGCGCCTCGTCGACGTCTACGGCAGCCGCATCGCGGAGCAGCGGCGGCTCGACAGCCTGCAGAACCCGGGAGCGCTCCAGCCGGCGCCGCGCCTCGTCGTGTTGGCAGACGGCAAGGTGATGGCGCTGCACTGGGAAGGGAAAACCACCGGGCAGTGCATCGACACCAATCCGGAGCCCAACTTTGGCGGCGTGCTGGTGGCTGACTTCGTGGCGCCCGATGGCAGCGTCACGTCGAAGCCGGCGGTCAAGAACGTGGTCGTGTGCAAGGTGACCAAGACGACCAACTTCACGCTGACCGACACGAGGCTGATCCCGTTTGCGCGGCCCGCGGGCGGCTACGCGCTCTTGAGCCATGTGCGCCCGCAGGACTGGCAGAAGGGGTCGCCGGTGGCGCTCGACGTGCTGCTGCATACGCTCGACAGCAACGGCGCCCCGGTCGCGCCGGTCGTGCACATCGATGCGGTGTACCCGACTTTTTTCCCAAACGAAATGACAGACTTCGAACACGCCGCAATGCCAGCGACGCCGGGCCACAACTGGTTCGTGATCGGGCACTCAGGCGGCAGCACGGCGTGGCGCGGCTTCTCGGTCTGGGAGCACGGCGTGAACCCCGCCCAACTCGTGGCCGGTCCGTGGTCGCTGGCGAACCAGAAGTACAACTCCGCACTGACCCTGAAGGTCGATCGCGTCGTGCCTGCGCTCGGCGGTGGGTTCTGGCTGGCCGCCACGAAGCGAGCCGGGCCGACCGCAGCCGGCGACATCGAGATCGTGCGCCTCTTGGCGCCACCGCCATCGTTGAAGACAGCGACCTTCGTGGCCGCGGCGAGCGCCGCCGATGAGAGTGGCGCCGACCTGGGGGCGCTCAGCGATGGCTCCCTCGTCGTGGCATGGACGGTGGCCGAAGGAGACGGGTCGGGCTCGGCGGTGCAGGCCGCCCGCTTCGATGCCGACGGCAAGACACTCGGACCGCCGTTCGTCGTGAACCAGCAGACCCAGGGCGACCAGCGCGACGTGGCGTTGACCGTGCTGGCCAACGACGAGTTCGCGGTCGCCTTCCGCGACAGTGCAGGTAACGTGTGGACGCGGCGCTTCGGCAAGGACGGCAAGCCTTCGAGCATCAAGCTTGAACGGTTCGCCAACCAGACGACGCTTGGCAACCAGGATGCGGTGTCCGTCGCCGCGACCCCCGACGGCTCGCGCGGGCTGTTGGCGTGGGCGGGTCCGGTGCCGGGGCTGGACGGACTCGAGGTGCGCGGCCGCGTCGTAGATGCAAGCGGCAAGCCCCTCGGCGCGGAGTTCGCGCTCAACCAGACCACGGCCGACAACCAGGCGGCGCCGGCAGTCGCAGGGACCGTCGCGGGCTTCGTCGCGGCGTGGCAGGGCTACGGCCAGGACGGCGCGCAGGAGACGGTGGTGGGGCGCGTCTTCGACGACGCGGGCGTGCCGACGACGGGCGAGGTGGTGCTGAACACGACGACCAAGGGCAACCAGACCCATCCTGCAGTGGGCGCCTCACCCGGTGGCCTGTGGATGGCCGCCTGGATCGACGACAACCTGTCGGGCAGCGTCAACCGGGTCATGGTGCGCGGCTTCGACAAGGCCGGGACGCCGCTGTCGGGTGAACTGTCCATCGCGGGGTTTCAGCCCGGCGCCGCAACGCCGCGTGTCGTGCACGTGGCGGGGACCTCGGACTTCCTGACCGCGTGGATCCAGACCATCTCCACGGGCCAGCAGCGCGTGCACCTGCGCCGGATCAGCGCCGGCGGGGCGGCGGTGACCCCGGCCTTCTCCTCGCCCAACTCCTATGTCGCGAACAGCCCCTACGTCGCTGTCACGCTGGCCGCCAACTCCGCGGGCGCCGTGACGTGCGCGCGCTACGGGGGCGGCTTGCAGGCCTCGGTCGCGTGCGCGCCAGTGGATCTCGTCAAGGGCACGATGCCGGCGCCGCTCCTGCTCCCGGATGCCGCAGTGGGTTCGCCGCACGCTCCCGCCCTGGCGGCGGCCGCGGGCGGCCAGTTTCGCGTGGCGTGGCACTCCGACGCGATCGACGGCAGCGGGTTCGCGATCCAGGCGGTGCCCGTGGGCATCGACGCCAAGGTGGTGCAGGGTGCCGCGCGCATTCAGGCCAACCGCACGACGCAAGGCTCGCAGTACGCACCGGCGCTGGCCTGGCTGCAGGGCGGGATGCTGACGGCGTGGGTGAGCGAAGGGCAGGACGGCAGCGGCAGCGCGGTGGTGTACCGGGTGCTGCCCTAAGGGGAGCGCCTTGGGCGGCGGCGCGCGTCCCGCTTGGCGGCCGCAGCGCGCGCCGAACGTCGGCTCACGGCGCGACCGTCACCTCGCCAAACCCGACCAGGAAGCCACCCGCCACCGGCGCGTTGCCATCGGCGGTCCACGTCGCCGGACTCACTTCGACGACGTTGTGGACCGAGGCCGGGCTGAACTCGACGCTGTCGCCGGCCTGGATGGTCAGGTCGGCAGGAGAGAACGCGGCCTGTGCTCGAGCTGTGATGGCCGGCGGATGACCGAGCTGGCCGCGCACATTGTCGATTCGGTGATTCCGGAAGTTCCCGTGCGGCAGTTCGTGCTGACCCTGCCACCGCATTTGCGGGCGATACTGGCGTGGAATGCGGAGCT
>SHZF01000019.1 GCA_009692425.1 Myxococcales bacterium
CGCGTGCGCTGGCCGCTTGCAGCGCGGTGCAGAGCACGTGCGCGCCCGCCGCGATGCGTGGCCAGGCTGCAGCCTGCACCGGCGTGGGCGTGTGGAACCGGGCGCGGAACCACGTGGCCGTGGGCGCGTCAAAGGCGTCCAGTTCGGCGCCCGTGCGCGCAATCACGTCGTTGCCCCCTCGGCATTGGCCGGTCCACTGCGGTCCATCGCCGCCAACACCTCGCGCTCAAAGGCCCGCACGTCTCCGCCAAATCCGGCCAAGGCATTCGCGTCAAGGTCGAGAGCAAAGCGACCGTGGGCCAGTACGAGCGCGCGATCTGCCAGGGCCAACGTCGCCTCGGCGAGGTGGCTGGCGAGCAGCAGCGCGCGGCCCTCTGCCTGTGCCGCCTGCAGCAGTCCTCGCAGCGCCAGCGCCGACCGCACGTCGAGGCCGGCGTGCGGTTCGTCCAGCAACAGCACGTCTACGCCAGACGCCAATGCGAGAGCCAGTGCGACCTTGTGGACCGTTCCGCCCGACAGCGCGCGGATCGGCCGGTCGAGGTACGCGGCAAACCGCAGCGTTTCTGCACACTGCTGCAGCGCGGCATCCATCCGCGCCACATCGACGCCGCGAAATCCTGCGAGGGCCGCGCCGTGCTCGCGGGGCGTCAGGTGGGGCACGAGGGGTGGGTGCTGCGCGACATGGACGAGGTGACGGCGGGCGCGCTCCGGTTCGCGCGCCAGATCGAGGTCGCGGATGCGGACGATTCCCGCATCGAGGCGCACGTCGCCGGCCAGGCAGCCGAGGAGCGTCGACTTGCCTGCGCCGTTCTCGCCCAGGACCACGGTCGCCGAGCCCGGAGCGAGGTCGAGATCGACACCGCGCAGCACGGGGACCGGCCCCCACGACTTCGCGAGCGCGCGCGCAGACAAGATGGGGAGGCCAGCATGCGCGGGCATCTACGGGCTCCTGCTGGCCGGCGGGCAGGCCCGCAACGTGGCTTCAGTTTGCATCCGCACGGCAATCACGCCGCCAACGCTGCCGGCCGCCGTGCCCAGCACCACCGCGAGCCAGTGCCCGGTGAGTCCCGCCAGGCCGACCAACGTCGCTGCGGGCAGCACCAGGCGCCACGCCAGGCTCGACATCGCGAGTCCGGCCTGCGTCGGCGCCAGACCGAGCCAGCGTGCCGGCGGCCAGGCGGGCAGGGCACGGATCGCGCGGCCACCGGCGTGGGTGGCGATCACTCCGGCTCCAGCCGCAGCGGCTCCCGCGTGGGCATCGGAGCCCAGCAGGAGTGCGACGCCGCCGACGCTGCCGAGCGTGATCAGCAGGGGGTCTGGTGCGGCGCGGTGCCACGCCATCGCGAACCAGTGGGCCCCGGCCGAGGCGCGGCGGGGAACGAGCCATGCGGGCGCAGGTGAGCGATCCTCGTGGGTCAGGAACCGGACCGCGTGCGCCTCGTCGACCGCCACCAGGCCCGCGTGCAGCCACGGCCGCGCCCGGCGCCACGCCCCCGCAGCCACCCCGACTTCTGCCGCACACACGCCGATGGCGAGGCCTGCGAGCACCTGCTGCGACACAAGTCCTGACCAAGCCTGCCAGAGCGCCGCCAACATCCCGATCGGCAAGAGCGCCGCGATCTGGGCCGCGGCGGGTGCGTACAGCAAGGGCGCCGCCGTCGCGGGTCCGAACGCGCCGCCGCCCGCCACCGTGGCCCACGCGGGCGCCACGCCCCGGCCCATCGCCGCCAAAGCGCTCGCGATCGCCGCCACGCCCAGGGCAAACGCACCCACCATGCCGGCCGCCAGCATGGCGGGCAGGGCCAGCGCTGGGGGTGCCGCCCCGTTCAGTGGTCCCACGCACAGGGCGGCGAGACCTGTCACTTCCCCTTGGAGCAGGCAGACGGCGCCCAGCGCCGCGGGCGCCACCAACGCGACCCCCAACCATTGCCCGGCGCGGCCCACGCCGTCGGCAATCTGGGCGCCCGCCGGCTGCCCCAGCAATGACCGCGCCTGGCGTTGCGTGGGCCGGGTCATCGAACCCAGTAGCACGAGCGGCCACGGCAGGCCGAGCGCGAACGCCAGCCGCAGCGCGACCTCGGGAGCCTCGCCTGCCGGCACCACGTGGCCCCACGCCAGCCCACCGATCCCCCCGGCCAGCGCACACGCCGCGCCTGCGCCGATGCGCCAGCGCCACTCGACGGCACGGACGATGGGCGGGGGCCGCAACGACATGCCGCGACTCCTATCGCACTGCCCTGCCCGGTGGCAAGCCCCGGGCCGGCCAGGATTCACCAACCAACCTTCCCCGAGAGCCGAATTCGGATGCAGTTCTATGAGCCTAGGAGGTTGGCGGTGAAGGCGTGCACCGGGTACGTCGAGCCGCCAACCGACGACGGCAACGACGCAATGCGCCGAAGCCGGCGGATCGGGGTCGGGCTCTTGCCGACGCTGGCGGGCTTGCCCACACTTGCGCACGCTGGCGGCCACCGCCGGGGGACGCATGACGGATTCGACCCGCATTACCGAACCTGTGGGCGCGCGCGCGCCGGTGCGAACGCGCGCCAGCGGACCTGTGCAACCCGCATTGCCGCTCTCGAGCCCGCGGCTCGACGACTTCGAGCAGGCGGGGACCGGTCCGTTTCCGCGTTTCGTGCCGGAGGACACCGCAGCGTGTCTCGACGTGTTTCGCGTGCTGCGCCCCGACGGCACGGTCATCGCGCCCGACCCAGCGTTGGAAAATGGCACGGGCGTCGCCGACGACGATGCGCTTGCGATGCTGCGCACCATGGTGCGGGTGCGCGCCCTCGACGACCGCATGCTCGGCCTGCAGCGCCAGGGGCGCATCGGCTTCTACGGCGCGGCGACGGGTCAGGAAGCGGCCACCATCGCGGCCGGCCACGCGCTCGAACTGCGCGACTGGGTGCACCCGGCGCTGCGCGAGGGTGGCATCCTGCTGCACCGCGGTTGGCCCCTGTGGAGCTATCTCGCCGCCTGCTTCGGCAACGCCGACGACACGAGTACGCGCGGCCGCCAGATGCCGTGCCACTATGGGTCGCGCCAGTACAACTACGTGACGCTGTCGTCGGTCATGGCGACCCAGTACCCGCAGGCCGTCGGCACGGCGTACGCGATGGCGCTGCAACACGCGGCGCCCGACCGCCCCGTGTGCCTGGGCTGCATCGGCGACGGCGCGACGAGCGAGGGCGATTTCCACGCCGCGCTGACGTTTGCGGGCGTGATGCGACCACGCGGCCTCGGCCTGCCGCTCGTGCTGTACTGCCAGAACAACCAGTGGGCGATCTCGACCCCGGTCGAACGGCAGACGGCGGCTGCGTCCCTCGCCATGAAGGCCGCTGGCTACGGCTTGATTGGAGCCCGGGTCGATGGCAACGACGCGTTGGCCGTGTTGCGCGTGATGCGCGCGGCGGTGGCGTCGGCGCGCGCCGGTGGCGTGCCGGCATTCATCGAAGCCGTCACCTATCGTGTCGGTGCGCACTCGACTTCGGACGACCCGACACGCTATCGCGACGAGGCGGTGACCCAACGCTGGAAGGCGCTCGACCCCATCGTGCGCCTCGCCGCCTACCTTGCGACGCGCGGCGTGCTGGTGCCCGGCGATGCGGAGCGAATGGCGACCGAGGCCGACGACGAGGTGCGCGCGACGCTGGCCCAGGTCGAAAAAGTCGGTCCGCCTCCGATTGAGTGGCTGTTCGACGACGTGTACGCCCAGGTG
Organism: Myxococcales bacterium; assembly: GCA_009692425.1. Taxonomy (GTDB): domain Bacteria; phylum Myxococcota_A; class UBA9042; order UBA9042; family UBA9042; genus SHZF01. Next base: position 3,716 of record SHZF01000019.1, read on the forward strand.
CCCGCGGCGCTGGCCGCCGAGCGCGAGGCACTGCGTGCGCGGCTCGCCGCAGCACCGGGGGCCGCGCACGGCTCGTGACACGAACAGTCGCAGGCGGCTCGCGATGGTGGCAGCTTGCCCACAGCGGGAGCGGCCGGCGTCCGCGCTGCGCGTGGTGCTGGCGGCCTTCGCACTGGCGGGGTTGCTGGGTTCGCGGCCCGTTTTCGCCGGCGACGGAGCCATCTCCTGGCGCACGCTGAGCGTGGCCGGTGCCGACATCCACCACCCGGCCGGCCTCGAAGCGTTCGCCCGACGCGTCGCCGCCACCTTCGCCGATGCCCGCCAAACGCTCGAGCCGCTTTTCGACTATCGCCCCACTGCGCCTGTGCAGATCACGATCGACGACTGGGCCGACGAGGCGAACGGGTGGGCCACGCCGTATCCGTACGACCACATCCACCTGCTGCCGTATCCGCCCGAGGGAGCCGGCGATCTGGCCGACCACGGCGACTGGGTCCGCCTGCTCGTGTTTCATGAGTACGCCCACATCTTGCACATGGCGCAAGCCTCGGGACTGCCGCGCTGGGTGAACGCCGTAGTGGGCCGCCAGTGGCTGCCCAACGTGTCGCTGCCGCGGTTTTTTCTCGAAGGGCTCGCGGCGTGGGCCGAAACACGCCACACGGGGCGCGACATCGGCGTCGCCGGGCGGGGCGGCCGAGCCGACAGCGCGCAGTTTCGCGCTCGCTGGCGGGCTGCCGTGCTCGACGGCGTCGTGCCCGATCTGGCCGAACTCACCGGTCGCCCGGTGGCGTGGCCACGCGGTGCGGCGTGGTACGTCTGGGGGACACTTCTGCTCGACCACCTGGGGCGTCGGCACGGCGCGGCGGCGATTGCAGGGTTCGTGCGCGACTACGGCAGCCGCATCGTGCCTTTTGGCGTACAGGGGACCAGCCGCGCGGCCTTTGGCGCCAGCCTGTCGCGGCGCTGGCTTGATGCGGTCGACGAACTGCGCGGTCAGGTCGCCGTCCAAGTCGACGCCGTGTGCGGGCCCGGCAGCGCGACGGCCGTGGCGCTCGAAGGCCCCCCGGCGCCGGACACGCCCCTCGCCCGTTGCCGCAAGGCGCACGAGGGCCAGCGCCTGACCCACGACGGCGAGGAGCGCGGGCGCGTGCGCCGCTGGCCTGAGCCAACTGGATCGCTGGGCGCCGTCGTGGTCGCCCACAGTCCAGCCGACGGCCGCAGCCGCATCGAGCGGGTTGACCGGACCAGCGGGGTCGTGACACCGCTGCACACGTGCGCGCTCGACTGCGACGAGCCGTTCGTGACGCCCGACCGGCGCTGGCTGCTATTCAGCGAGACCCGCCGCCATGCCCGCGTGTATGCCTTTCGCGAACTGGTGGCCGTCGAACTCGATGCGGCCGGGCGGGCCGTGGCGGGTACAGGTGACGGGCTCGCGCTCACGTCCGCGCTGCGCATCCGGACCCCTGAACTCGACCCCACGGGGCAGTTCGTGGTGGCGGTGCAGGTACGCGCCGCGCGCACGTCGATCGTCGCGTTGCACCTGCAGCGAGCGCTCGCCGCCGCCCGCGCCGGAGGCCCGCCGGAGCAGCCACACATACTTATTTATGCTCCTGATTTCTCCGCGACGCTCGATTCCCCGGCGGTCATCGGCGGGCGCCTGTGGTGGACGCAGGGTGCCGGCCGCGAACGCCACCTGTGGAGCGCTGACGTCGATCTGGCCCGTTCTCGCGCGAGTCGTCCGCATCGGGTGGTCGGCCTGGGTACGACCACGGCCGCCGGTGTTCGCGTGCCTGTACCCTGGGTCGGCGACCTGCATGGCGTTGCGGTGGGTGCCGGGGGCGCTGGCGGCGCAGGGGCAGCGCTCGGCGCGATCGTCGAGGTGGCAGGGACGCGACAGGCAGCCCGGCTGGCGCTCGACCCGGCGACGGGGGGCCCGGTTGGCGAGTGGACGCTGCAGTCGCAGGTCTGGACGGGGGTGCGGTCGGCCGCCGTGGGCGCAACAGGCACCGTGGCGTTGGTGTACCGCGGGCGCGGCTTCGACCTGCACGCGCTGCCCGACGCAGGCAGCGACAACCGCTTCGCTCCACCGCACGCGGTCCCTGTGGCCCCAACGCCGGGCACCGCCACGGACGTCGGCCACGATGCGCCCCTCTACGCTCCTGAGGCTTCTCCGGGCCGCTCCGCCGCCTACTCGGCGTGGTCGACGTTGCGGCCGCGCCAGTGGACACCGGTCGTGAGTGCAGACGGCACCGTCGAGGGGACCTGGCTGGGCGCGCGCACGACGGGTCGCGACGCGTTGGATCAGTTCGCACTCGACGCCTCCAGCCAGATTCGCCTCGACGGGCGCCAGGCGACCGCGCAACTGGGCCTGCGCTGGTCGCGGCTGGAGCCTGAACTGGGCCTCGACCTCGGCTACCAACCGGGCAACGCGGCCTACCGGCGCGGCTGGTCTTGGGGTTCGACACCGACGCACCGGGCTGGCGCGCGGCTCGGCATCGCGTGGATACGGCCGGGCCTGCGCGATGCGCTGCGCGTCGAAGGGGCCGTGCGGGTGGTCCACGTCTCGTTCCAATCGCTCGATTTCACCCGATTCGTCTTGCACGAGCCGGACGGGCCGCCCCCGTCGGGGCCGTGGAGCGGATTCGAGGGTGGCCTCGACGTCGGCGTCGGGTGGAGCCGCGCCGAACGCTATCCGGATTCCGTCGTCGCCGAACGGCTGCACGAAGTGGGCGCGCGCGCCACGCTGGGCGACCGCCTGACGGACGTGCGCCCGACGGGCAGCGGCCGCCGCACAAAGGTGGCGCTCGAAGCCAGCACCGCTCACCACACGCCCCTCGGCTACCGGGTCGTTGCGGTGGCTGCGGGCCGCCTCGGGTTGGCGCCGCACCATTCCGACGGCGAGCCGGCGTACGCGTTACGCGGCGAGGGGGCGGTCGATGAGTTGACCCTGTTCGGCGCCGGCAGTGGCACGGGCGCGATCGTGCGCGGGCTGCCCGGCAGCGGGCGCAGCTTTGGCGGCAATGCGCTGGGGTGGGCTTCGGTCGCCCTGCACGGGCCGCTCGCAGATCCGGGCCGCGGGTTGGAAGTGCTCCCGGCCTATGTGCGCCGGCTGCACTGGACAGTCTTCTGCGACGCGGGGCACGTCTTCTGGCCGCATGGCGCCTCGGAGTTGGCAGAAGGCACCGTGCTCGGCGCCGGTGGCGAACTGCGGCTGGACTACGAAGTCGGCTACCACGTGGCCGCGACGTTGCGCCTGGGCGCCGGGCACTCGTTCGGCGACGTGAACGCCTTTGCGTACTGGCTGCGCCTCGGGCTGTAGCGCCGGTACCAGCCTGGCGGCGCGGCTTGCGAGCACCTGCGCGTGTCCTACCTTGGGCCGCGCGGCCGTCGCCGTACGAGACCTTCCCGATGCAAGCCTCCCGCCCCCTCTTCGCAGAAGTCAGTGTCCACCCGATGGCCCTTGAAAACATGGCGCAATTTCAAGCAGACGTCGTTCATGAAGTCAGCGACGCCGTGGCGCGCGAGCCGGTCGTCGTGGTCGGCATGGCCTGGAACCCCCACGTGTCCGGTGCGCGGCGGGCACTGCGGGCCGCCGGCATCGCGTACCGCTACCTCGGCTACGGCAACTACATCGGCGGCTGGCGCAAGCGGTTGGCCATCAAGCTGTGGAGCGGGTGGCCGACGTTTCCCCAGGTGTTCGTGCGCGGGACGCTGATCGGCGGCGCGAGCGACTTGAAGCGCGCGCTTGCCGACGGCACCGTGCAGCGCCTCCTGGGGGCCCCGCCGACAGGGGCCTGATTCTTCGCTACACTGGCCGCCGGGTGCCCGCCATGCACCCGCCCCGGAGGATTGTGATGCGCTTGCCCCTTTTGCTCGGCGCCGTCGTGCTGGCGGCTGCGTGTGCGACTGCGGCGCCCAGCGGCAGCGTCCCGTTCGCGCAGGATGCGGCGGCCGGGACCGACGCCGGCACGGATGCGGTCGCCCAACTCGATGCGACGGCGGCGGATGCCGCACGGGTGCCCGACGTCCCCGGCGCCGATGCTCCGGGCACCGATGCTCCGGGCACCGATGTCCTCGGCAAGGATGCCGGCCTGCCCGACGCGATCGCGGCGGACGGTGCCTCGCCCGACTTTTCCACAGTGGACAGCGCGCTCGACGCTGCCAAGGACACGCCGGTCGTTGTACCACCAGACTCGGCTACAGACCTCGCTGCCGATGTTGTCAAGGACGCTGCCCTCGATGGGGCACCCGACGCCGCGAAGGACACGCCCGCCGACGTGGCGCCCGACCTCGCCCCTGACGTGCCCAAACTCGGCGCGGACCAATGCACCAGCGAGCAGTCGTGCAATGGCCAGATGTGCCTGTCGCCGGGGCAGACGATGCCGTGCGGCATGTGCTTCCAGGTCGAGGACGGGTGCGCCGCCGACAAGGAATGCAATCCACCAGCGACCGTCTGCAAGCCGAAAAAGTGTGCGTGCGGCGGCGAGTCGACCTGCCAGGCGGGCTGCAAGGCGACGGCGGAGTGCGCCCAAGGGTTCTTCTGCGCACCCACCGGCAAGTGCGTCGAAGACGTCTGCCTCATCGTCGATCCGCCCGGTAAGGACAAAAGCTGCAAGCCGAATTTCGTATGCAAGAACGCTGCCAATCCACACTGTTTCCGCAAGACCTGCGCGAAAAGCAGCGAGTGCGAGGGCCACTGTGTGAACGGACAGTGCTACGCGGCGCCCGGGGCGTGCATCTATCCGCCCCCATGATCCCGTCCGCTTCGAACTGAACGAAGTCGTCGTGTCGGGGTCGCGCGCCGCGCCAGCCAAGGGAGCCGCGGGCATCGGCCTGTCGCGGCACTCGGCGCCCAGGTTCTGGTCCGCAGCGCCCGCGGCCTCGCCATCTCGCCAAGCCCCTCACCCCTGTGCAACACTCCGTCCCCGGAGGCCCGCCATGCACGTCATCCTCGTCGCCCCGCACTTCCCCGCCAACCAGCGCCAGTTCGCCCGCGCGCTCAAACAGGTCGGCGCCTACGTCACCGGCATCGGCGAGGCCAGCGTCAACCACCTCGACGGTGAGCTGCGCGCGTGGCTCGACGCCTATGAGCAGGTGCCGTCGGTCGTCAGCGAAGACGCATTGCTGGCTGCCGTGCGGCGCATCCAACGACACAGCTGGGTCGATCGGCTCGAAGCGACCATCGAATCGCACATCATCGCGACCGCCAACGTGCGCGAGAAGACCGGCATCCCGGGGCTGAGTACCGAGAACGCCTGGCTGTGCCGCGACAAGCCGTCGATGAAGGCCTTCCTGCGCGACAACGGCATCCCGTGCGCGCAATCCGACGGCGTCGATACGGTGGCCGGCGCCAAGGCCTTCGCGGCGCGCGTGGGCTATCCGCTCATCCTCAAGCCGCGCGCCGCGGCTGGAGCGCTCGATACCTCGCGCGTCGATACCGACGAAGAGTTGGAGCGCACCGGGCGCGCCATGGGGCTGGACCGCGGCGCGTCGATCGGCATCGAGGAGTTCATCGAAGGTCACGAGGGCTTCTATGACACGCTGACCATTGGCGGCGAAGTCCAGCTTGAGTTCATCTCCCACTACTACCCTGGCGTGCTCGATGCGATGCGCGACCGCAGCATCCAGCCCTACCTGTTGACGACGAACCGCATCCAGTCTGCCGGGTACAACGACCTCAAGGCGTTGGGTCGCAAAGTCATCCAGACGATGGGCCTGGGCACGTGCGCGACCCACATGGAGTGGTTCTACGGGCCGCGCGGCCTGAAGTTCAGCGAAATCGGTGCGCGCCCGCCCGGCGTCGGCACGTGGGATTTGTACTGTGCTGCCAATGGCTTCGACCTGTACCGGCAGTGGGCCATGTCGGTCGTGCACGGCAAGCTCGACGACCAGCCCAGCCGCCAGTTCGCCGCCGGCATGATCGCGCTGCGCCCCGACCGCGACGGCCACATCGTCGGGTACGACGGCGCCGAAACCGTGCAGCGCCAACTCGGCAAGTGGATCATCGACGCCCACCTGCCGCCCATCGGCGCGCGCACGCAACCCATCGAGGCCGGCTACATGGCCAACGCCTGGATGCGGATGCGCCACCCCGACTACGACGCCCTGCGCAAGATGCTCGAATACGTCGGCCAGACCATCAAAGTGCGGGCGCGGTAGCAGGGCATGCGCGTCGTCTTCCTGAGCCCGCATTTCCCTCACGAGATGCCCCAGTTCACGCGCGGTCTCGCGGAGGTCGGGGCCGAGGTCTGGGGGCTCGCGGACGCGCCGCAGGACGCGCTGCCCCAGGATGTGAGGCGCCACCTCGCCGGCTACCTGCGCGTATCGCGCCTGCTCGACGAGGAACGCACGCTGCTCGAGGTGCTGCCCGACCTGCAGCGCCTGCGCCCCGACCGCATCGAGTGCCTGTGGGAGGTCGGTGTCGTGCTCGCCGCGCGGCTGCGGGAGGCGTTGGGCGTGCCGGGGCAGTCCGTCGAAGACGCCATGGCGTTTCGCGACAAGGAACTGATGAAGCAGCGCCTCGACCGCGCCGGCCTGCGCGTGCCCCACCACGCCAAGGTGCGCGGTGCCCGCGACGCGGTGGAGGCGGCCGAGCGCATCGGCTTCCCCATCATCATCAAGCCGATCGATGGTGCCGGCACGCGCGACACCTTTCGGGTCGATTCGATGGCCGAACTGCAGGCCATCCTGCCGCGTGTGGCCCACGTCGCCGAAGCCTCTGTGGAGGAATTTATCGATGGCGAGGAGTTCACCTACGACACGGTGGCCGTCGATTCCAAGCCGGTGTTCGAGTCGATCGCGCAGTACCACCCCAAGCCCTTGATCGCGCGCAATGAGCAGTGGGTGAGCCCGGCGCAGGTCCTGTACCGCACGCCGCACCAACCCGCTTTCGAAGACGCCATCGCCTTCGGGCGCCAGGTGCTGCTGGCGATGGGGCGCGGCACCGGCTTCAGCCACATGGAGTGGTTTCGCAAGCCAACCGGCGAGATCGTGTTCGGCGAGATAGCCGCGCGTGCGCCCGGCGGCCGTCTGGTCGACCAGATGAACATCGCCAACGACTTCGACGTGTGCCGCGAGTGGGCGCGCACCGTATGCTGGCGCAGCTTCGAGGGCATACCCCAGCGGCGCTACCACGTGACGTGCGTGTTCAAGCGTGCCCACGGCGAAGGCCGCATCCGCCGCATCGAGGGGCTCGAAGACGTGCGGCGTCGGCTTGGGTCGTGGCTGGTGTCTGAGGAATTGCTGCCGGTCGGCTCGTGGCGGCGGGATTGGAAGCAGACCCTCTTGTCCGATGGTTGCCTGATCGCGCGCCATCCCGACTACGCCACGTGCATCGAGATGCAGGATCTGCTCGTGCGTGGTGTGCGTATGCTGGCAGGGTAGGGTACTAGACGGCGACCTGGCGCTGGGGGCTCGCCGTCACGGCGACCTGCGTCGGCACGGCGCAACTCGGTTTCCTGACCGTCGGTGTGTGCCGTGGTCGATTCGCTCGAACGCCAGCGCGTGCTGCAGAGGGTGCTGGCGTACCTGTTCGGCTAGCCACTTCTGGAGCAACGGGTGGCGTACCTGTCCGAGTCGCGGCCGGGTCGCACGTCGGCCACACTGCAGGCACGTCCGTCGGTGCGCGCTGCCCGGGTCGGGCGGTCAGACGGAGCCGCCAGCCGGCGTGACCGCGCAGGTGCGGATTGCTCTTGTAGAACGCACAGATCGAGGCCCGGTTCGCCGCAAACGCTGGGCCGCGCCGCAAGAGCACGACTGCGAGGCCGTCCTGCCAAGCGAGTTGGAACTGACTCGGGTCCGGCGGCGGCACCTGCAAGTAGTCGCGGTGACGCTGCACGAACACGTCGAGCCGGTGCTTTTCGAACAGCGCGGCATGGCCGGGGGCGCGCACCTGCATCGCAATGCCATCTTCGACGACGCCTTGGCCCGCCAGCAACCAGCGGCCGTCGAGGTACACCTGTTGGCGCGGCGCCAGGTGCCAGGCGAGGTAGCCGCCCCAAGCGTCGGGGTTGAACAGGCGGCCCGTCAGTTTCGTTTCGTGCAGGAACGCCGTGGCGAGCACCGGGAACACGCGGCCGTCGACTGCAGGTCCGCCGGCGTGGGACACCAGCGCCAGCACCCCGCCCACCGCACACGCCAAGGCCGCAGCCGCCGAGGCCAGCGCCGCCACGGTTGCGCCCGCGCGGAGCAGCGGCAGCGGCCGCGCCAACACGAAAAGCAGCGTCACGAACAGGAATGCCGTCATGCGTCGGGTCGCCGCGGCGTGCGCCACCGCGACCAGGGCGGCCAGCGTACCCGGAGCGTCGGCAGTCCCCCGCGCTCGCACGGCCGTCCATATGGCGCGGGCGGCCAGCGCTCCAAACACCGCCAGCAGCATGGGCTGGGTGCGGGCCACGTCGAAGGCAAGCAGCGGCTGCCACTCGTCCGAAAGTGCACCGTTGATGGCCTGCGACCGGAGCACATAGCCGACGATGTCCAGCCCGAGCGGCTGGCATAGCCCGGCAGCCCCAAGGGCGACGGTACGCAGCGCGGGCTCCCGCCAGGGTCTGGTTTTCAGGAGCAACTCGCGCCAAGGCGAGGCCCGGATCGTGGAACGGTGCGCGACCACAACCTCAGCGAGCCCGAGCCCTGCATACATCGGCGCGATGACGGCGCTCGAGTGGGTGTTCGCCCACAGCACCGTCAGCAGGGTCCACCCCAGCGTCCGTGCGCGACTCCACGGCGCCGCGTCGCCGACACCCAGGCCGACGACGGCCAGCGCGAAAAGCCACGCCAAGGCATGGGGTCGCGGCGTCAGGTGGGGCAGCACGAGCAGCGTCCAGCCCGCCACGAGCAGCGCCGTCGCCGGCGGGCCGAGCCGGTGTTGGCGACCCAACCGCACCAACAGCGCCACACAGCCCGCGGCCACCAGCGCAAGCAACCCCTTGAGCGCGTTCAGGCCGCCCATGTCGGCGACGGCGCCGATGACGAGTTGGGCGAGCCACTCATGGGGCTGGTCGCCGCCGCGATCGGTCCACACGAAAGGGTCCGGCGTCGGGAGCGCGCGGCCGTGCTCGAGCATCCAGCGCCCCACGGCGGCGTGCATGGGGACGTCGGAATTGTCGATGGGCGCCCACGTCGCCCCCACAAGCAGCAGCCCGGCGAGCCACGGCAGCGGCACGCTCCAGGGTGGCGGGGCGGCGGTCAGCGGATCGGCTGCAGACATTGGGCGACTTTGCCATGGCGGTGGGGGCGCGACAATGCGGCGGGGCCCCTATTTGCCCATCAACGCCTTCAAGTCCGCCAGCACCACCTTCGCATGGTCGTACTCGAGAAACGCGATCGAAGCCTCCGGGTACAGCAGCGTCCAGGTGCCGGTCGGGTCCAATACCACGGTGATCCGGTTCGCGAAGAACTGGGTCTTCGTCTTGGCTGCCCCGTACCACAGCGCCAGTTCGCGTTGCGTGTCGCTCCACAGGGCGAACTTGAAGCTCTCGACTTCCTTGAATTTCGCGTTTTTGGCCGGGGCATCGAACGAGACACCGACCACTTGCACGCCCAACACATTGAACTCGCCCTGGAGGTCGCGGAACCCGCAACCCTCAGCCGTTCAACCCGACGTCTGGGCCGCCGGGTAGAACCACATCACGGTCCACTTTCCCACGAGGTCGGCGGGGTCGATGAGGTAGCCGGTCGAGTCCTTGACGGCGACCGTTTTCGGCAGGGCCTTGGGCTCCGGTGCCGCCAGGCCTGACGTCGCGATGATGGGCTTGGGCACGTCTGCAGGACCCACGTCGATGCCGGGGGCCGCGGCGTCGGGACTCGCCACGTCGATGGGCGCGGCCGCATCGGCCACCGTTGCCACGGCCGGAACGACTTCTTGTGCAGCGGCCACCGCGTCCGCCGCCGCGCCATCCGCCGAGCGATCCGCGGAGTCCGCCACCACCACCGCGCCGCCAACACCGGCAGTCGTCGGCGGGATGGGCGCCGCGCAGCCACCCAACGCCCAAAGCGCGGCCCAGCCCACGGCCCTTGCTGTGGTCGATCGGGTCGCTGCCCACCTTGCCGTTCGCATCGTTTGCTCCTCCCGCCCCTGCCGAGGCACCAGGAGCGAACCGTACCTGTCGCGGCGAGCGGGGGCAATTGAAATGCGACGCTGGCGAATGCGTCCCTGCGGCTTTGTCCCCACCCAACACCTCCGCGATACCGCAGGCTCGCCACCAGCCTGACCTGCCGGCACCGCAAGGTCCTGTGCCGATGTTGGAATCCGCGACAGTGTTCGTGGCCCCGCAGCGCTACTGCTGCCATCCACGACCACTCGTTTTCGGGCGCCTGCGGGGTTGCGTATGGCTGTAGCCTACATGAGCGCTACCAGTTCGACAGCGGCGATCCTGCCGACCAGTCGGTGCGCGCGGAGGTGGCGGTGAGGCCAAGTTGTGGCTGTGAAACGGCCTACCCCTTGATCCGCAAGTTCCCCGCATCATACATCGGCCGCAGCGACACCCTCGCCGCCACCCGCCGCCCCGCCACCTCGACCGTCCACACTTGGGCCTCGATCCAGGCCGGATCGATGGGCACGTCGGCTTCGATGAGCGCCAGCCCGACCGCGCCACCCAGCGTGAAGCCATACGACGCCGAGCGCACGTAGCCCGCGCGCCGCTCGCCGCACCACACGACTTCGGCGTGGAAAAGCAGCGGCTCGGGGTCCAGCAACAGCACCTGCACCAGCCGGCGCCGCTGCGGGCCCTTGCGCGCCAAGGTCGCTTCCTTGCCGAGAAAGCCGTCGGGCTTGTTCAGGTCCACCGCGAAGCCGAGCCCCGCCTGCCAGACGTCGTCGGTGTTGTCGATGTCGTGGCCATAGTCGCGGTAGCCCTTCTCCATGCGCAGGCTGCCGAGCGCCTTCAGCCCGGCGTGGCGCAGTCCGACCGGTGCGCCCGCCGCCAGCAGTTGGTCGTAGACATGGCCCGCCTGCTCGACCGGAATGTACAACTCGTAGCCCAACTCACCCACATACGTGATCCGCACGCACGTCGCACGCGCAAAGCCGATGTCGATCTCGCGGACGCCGCGGAACGGCAGCGCAGCATCGGACACATCGGCCGACGTCACCTTGGCCAGCACTTCTCGTGCGCGCGGCCCTTGCACGTTCAACTGGGCCAGCGCGCCGGTAACGTCGGTGACGAACGCGTGGGCATCGCTTGGAATGTGCCGCTTTAGCCACCACTGCACATGGCGGTGCGCGGTGTCGGTCGCCACGACGAGGAAGCGGTCGGCGGCGAGCTTGGTCACGGTCAGGTCGGCCTCCAGCGTGCCGCCTTCGTTGAGCCACTGGGTGTAGGTGATGACTCCGATCTCGCCATCGACGCGGTTGGCCGACACGTGGTCGAGCCAGCGCCCGGCGTCGCGCCCCTGGACCAGGAACTTGGCCATGAACGACATGTCGATCAGCACCACGGCCTCGCGTGCGGCGACGTGTTCCGCCCGCCACCACTCGAACCAGTGCTGGCGGCCCCACGACAGTTGGCCCCGCTCGGCGGCGTGACCGGGCGGCGCAAACCAGTCGGCGCCTTCCCAACCGCTGACATCTCGAAAATAAGCGCCTTTTGCCGCGAGCCGGTCGTGCAGTGCCGACACCTTCGCACCGCGCGCGGTCTGCGGTGCCATCGTGGGATAATGGCAGCGGTACACCATGCCCAGCATCTCGACCGTGCGCGTGCGGCGGTAGGCGGGGTTGGCTTGGTACGGATGCAGCCGCGCGATGTCCATGCCGGTGATGTCGACGTCGGCGCGGCCGTGCACAATCCAGTGGGCGAGCACACGGCCGAGCCCGCCGCCGGTCAGGATGCCGATGGAGTTGAGGCCGGCGGCGACGAAGAAGTTCCGCAGTTCCGGGGCTTCGCCGACGATGGGGCGCAGGTCGGGCGTGAAGCTCTCGGGGCCACAGAAGAACTTGCGGATGCCGGCGTCGAGGCTCGCAGGCACGCGCGCCATCGCCTTTTCGACGTAGGGGCCCATGCGGTCCCAGTCGGGGCGGATTTCGCCAAACGAGAAGTCGGCCGGAACACCGTCCACCTTCCACGGCGCGCACACCGGCTCGAACAGGCCGATCATCAGCCCGCCGACCTCTTCGCGGTAGTAGCCGTACGACGCCGGGTCTTCGAGCACGGGCCAGTCGTTGCCGATGCCGGCGATGCGCTCCGTGATGAGGTAGTAGTGCTCTGCCGACTGCAGCGGCACCGACACGCCAGCCAAGGCACCGAACTGGCGCGCCCACATGCCACAGCAGTTCACGACGACGTCGCACGCAATGTCGCCCGCCGCCGTACGCACTCCCGTCACCGCGCCGCCCGATTGCAGCACGCCCGTGGCCGGCGTCTCCTCAAGAATTCGCACACCCAACGCGCGCGCGCCCTTGGCCAACGCCATGGTGACATCGACGGGGTTCACGCGGCCGTCACCGGGCACATAGAAGCCGGCCAGCAGGTCGTCGGTGCGCGCCAGCGGAAAGCGCTCGCCGACCTCGCGTGGCGAGATTTCGTGGACCTCGATGCCGCAGCAGCGGTTGAACGCAGACACCCGCCGGTACTCCTCGAGCCGATCCGCGTCGCCGGCCACTTCGATGAAGCCGACAGGTTTGAAGCCGGTGGCCTGGCCGGTCTCGGCCTCCAGACGCCCGTAGAGGTCGCGCGTGTACTTGCGCAGTTCGGTCGAGGTCTCCGAGGTTGAGCCGAACGTGACCATCAGGCCCGCGGCGTGCCAGGTCGTGCCCGAGGTGACGCGGTCCCGTTCGAGCACCACGACGTCGCGGCAGCCCAGGTGCGCCAGATGGTAGGCGACCGAGCAGCCGATGATGCCGCCGCCGACGACGACGACGCGGGCCTGGGAGGGGACGCTGCCTGCCGTTGCCGACGTCATTTGGCGGCCGCCGGGGGAACGGGAGCGGGTGCTGGGGCCAGTGCCGGAGTGGGCGCTGAAGTGGGCGCTAAAGTCGGCACTGCCGGCGCCGCGCCGATGACGCCGCACCCGATGCGTGCGCCCGCGTTGCCGGCAGGCTGGCCGCCGTCGTCGGTTTTGGCGTGGATGATGACTCCGCGCCCGAGCACCGCGTTCTTGGCCGTGAGGCTTGCCAGCGTCAGCGTCACCTCGAGGTCGGCGACTCCGTTGGCGTCGGCCGTCAGGTTGCCGAGGTCACCGGCGTGGCGCTGCGGCTTGTCCGTCAGGCCGTGGTCGTGGCCGTCCGGGTTGAAGTGCCCGCCCGCCGAACTCGCGTCGGGCTTGCTGCAGTCGCCGAAGTCGTGGACGTGAAAGCCATGCTGCGCGCCCGGCGTCAGCCCTTCGACGTGGGCCGTGACCTTGAGCTCCTTGCCCTCCTGCACGAACCGCACGCTGCCCTTGACGGCCGCGCCCGACGCCGCCACCAGCCAGGCCACGGCGGTCGTCACCGGCGCAGACTTCGCGGGCTTCGCGGCCGCAGCCGGGTACTTGGCCGTCTTGCTGGGCACGCCATTGGCGACGCCGGCACCCAGCACACAGAAGACGGCAACGACACCAAGCGAGGCCTGGATGGCAGATGAGCAATAGCTCATGGAGACTCCTCGGGTGCGTGAGGCGGCACCTCTGCAATGTGGGTGGCAGCGACGAGCGACGAGACCAAGAACGCGCGGCACCGGTAGCCCGGCGACGCACATATAGGCGTCGCCGATCGTCTTGATTTTTTCGACGCCGTGGCGGTCAGCAAGCCCGTAAAAATGCGTAAAAATGCCGTTGAGCAGCCCTACCAGGTCATCCGGTTCCACGCGGGCCGACATGGCGGTGAAGCCAGCGAGGTCGCAGAACAGCACCGAAGTCTCGTCGAAGCGCTCTGCAATGATGCCCGGCTTGTGCTTCAGGCGCTCGGCAATCTCGATCGGCAAGATGTTGAGCAGCAACCGATCCGACTGGCGCAGCGCCATGCCGAGCTTCTGGGTCAGGTCGTGGACGGCGTCGAGCATCCGGTTGATGGCGTCGGTCATGCTCGAAAGTTCGTCGTGGCCATCGACGGGAACGCGTACGCCCGCGTTCGGCGCCGCGGCCACCTTGCCCACCTGCAGCGAAACGCGCGCGAGACGATCGAGCACCAGGCGCTTGAGCGTCGCCAGCGTGGCCAGCCCGAAGATCGCGCCGGTGAGCAGCACGGAGCGCAGCGGCAGGTACAGGCCGGCGACGAGCGTGTCGGTGATGAAGGCCAGAACCGTAAGCACGCAGGCGCGCAGCGAAGTCCACCGCGGCGCGCGTTCCGTCATCGCTCAACCCCGCCAACGCGCCGGCCGACGTCGGGGGCGGGCGCGAGGGAGTGTAGGGGCGGGCGCGGCGGACGTCCATGCGCTTCGCGGCCCCGATCCGCGGCCTTCGGCGCATTTCGTTGTTGTCGTCATCGGTTGGCGGTTCGATGTACCCGGTGTGCGCGTCGACCGCCAACCTCCTGAACGCAGACAACTGCGCCCGAATTCGGCGTTCGGGAAAGGTTGGCTGGTGGATCCTGGGCGGAGTGCGCGGCGTCGACGTAGTGGATGCACAGGGCGAGGGCGCCGTGCTCGTCGAGCAGGTCGACCAGGTACGCCCAGGTGTTGCTGAGCTTGAAGTCCTCGGCCGCGCCGGGCGCTTCGGTGCGCGGCTCGGCGATGAGCGCCGGCCGTGCCCGCGTCGCTCAATCCCCCAACACCCGCCGCCGCAACAACCCGTGCGCAAACCCCGCAGTCACCACCAGCCCCACGCCCGCCGTCAGCGCCAGCCCCACCATCGGCCCCGCGACGTCGCCGCCGATCAGCAGCGCCCGGTATACGCTGGCCAGGTGGAACAGGGGATTGACCTGCATCACCAGGTGCAGCCAGGGCCCCGCGGCCTCGACCGGAAAGTACGTGCCGCTGGTCAGGCTCAGCGGAAATCCGACCAGGAACACGGCGTAGTTCATGTGGTCGATGCTCGGCACGAGGGCGGTGAAGATGAGCGCCGCCGCCGCGAAGGCCCACGCCGCGACAAAACCCAGCAACGGCAGCACGGCCAACCACGGCCAGTGGAGGTCGAGTACGCCGAGCGCGCAGCCCAGGCCCAACACGCCAGCGACCACGGCGGCGTTCATCGTGCCGCGCAGGCCTGCCCACAGGATTTCGCCCCACACCACATGGCGGACTTCGACTTGGCTCGCGAGCATGCCGTCCCACGTCTTCTGGTAGAACATGCGCACGTAGCTGCCGTAGAGCGCTTCGTAGTACGACGAGGTGAAGACCGCGTAGGCGAGCAGGCCCGGCGCCATCCACGTCGCGTAGTCGACCGTGCGGCCGTCGATGGCGATGCCGCCGACGTGCGCCCCGAGACCCAACCCAAACGCGAAAAAGCTGACCACAGGCTCCATCGCCGGCGGCACGAACGACGTCTTCCAGTTGCGGCGCCAGACACGAAAGTTGCGGGCCAGCACGGCGCGACTGCGCCAGTCGGGCAGGCTGGCGAGGTGCGGGACCCACACGGCTTTGGGGTTGGCTGCGCTCATGGCGGCACGACTGCGGCGCCGCGCGCGTCTTGTTGGCGCTGCAGCAGCAGGAACAGGTCTTCGAGCGTCGCGCGGCGCAGTTCGAACGGGACGCCGTCGAGCGCCAGCGTGAGCGCGGCCAGGTCCGCCGCCTTCACCGGCACATGCCACTCGCTCAAGATGCACGCTGGCGCCGCACCGGTCCGCTCGGCCCCACCCACGAGGTCGCGCTCGCCCACACGATCGCGCTCGCCCGTCCACGCACGCACGCGCTCGCGCGCCAACGGCCCGTCGGGCACCACCGCCACGTGCTCGCCCAACACCTCGCCCAGCAACTGGCGCGGCACGCCGTGTGCGACGGCCTTGCCCTGGGACATCACGAGGACTTCATCGGAAAGCTTTTCTGCCTCGTCCATGTAGTGCGTCGTCAGGATGATGCCCAGGCCGTCGGCGCGCAGGCGGTCCACCAGTTGCCAGACTTCGACCCGCGCCGCCGGGTCGAGGCCCGTGGTCGGCTCGTCGAGGAACAGCACGTCGGGGGAATGCACCAGCGCCCGCGCAATCAGCGCCCGCCGTTTGAAGCCGCCCGACAACTGCTGGGGCGATTTCGCCGCGTGCTCGCGCAGGCCGAACTGGTCGAGCAGGCGGCCGATGCGATCGGCGACGTTGGCCGGGCGCGGCCGAAAGTAGGTGGCGTACACCTCGAGGTTGGCGAGCACGTCGAGGTCGGAGTCGAGCGTGTCGTCTTGGGTGACGACGCCGATGCGGCGCTTGACGAGGTCGCGGTGGCTGGAGAGATCGAGTCCACCGTAGCGGATCGTGCCGACGTCGGGGTCGAGAAAGCCGTACAGCATCCGCAGGGTCGTCGTCTTGCCCGCGCCGTTAGGCCCGAGCAGGCCGAGCACGCTGCCGCGCCGGCACGTGAGGTCGAGGCCATCGACGACGGGCTTGCCAGCGAAGCGCTTGGCCAGGCCGCGGGCTTCGAGCAACGGAGCCGAAGGGTCGAACCGCGGGTCCGGCGGCGCCGTGGGCCGGGAGTCGAGGGGGATGGTCATGACGGCGCGTCCCGCGTGCTGCTGGCGCCGCGCAGCCTGCCCGCCAACTGCCCACAGGCGCCGCCGACCTCGCGCCCGTGGGGGTGTCGCACCAGCGCGCGCACGCCGGCGGCCTGCATCTCCGCACGGAAGGCTTCGACCGCCGCCATCGTCGGCGTGCGCAGCGCGGCGTCCGGTCCCGGGTTGGCCACGATCAAGTTGAGGCGCGCGGGCAGCCCTGCCAGCCACCCGGCGAGCAGGCGGGCGTCGGCGGCCGAGTCGTTCCACCCGTCAAACAGCACATACTCGACGAGCACGTCGCGCCCGGCCGGAAGGTGGCTTTGCAGCGCGCGTTTCAACTCCGCCAGCGGCCAGCGCCGATTGACCGGCATGGCAAAGCTGCGCCGCTCGTCGTCGGGCGCGTTCAGGCTCACGGCGAGGTGGGCGCGGCACGTCGCGAAGAAGGTGGGCAGTTGCGCCACCACGCCGACGGTGCTCACCGTGCACGAGCGCCAGCCGAGGCCGAACGCGCGGTCATCCTGCAGCACGGCGAGCGCGGCGGCGACGGCGGCCAGGTTGTCGAATGGCTCTCCCATGCCCATGAAGACGACGTTGCCGACGGGCGGTCGCGTGCCCCGGATGGCCTGCCACGCCGCGCGCGCCAGGCGGAACTGGGCGACGATCTCGCCAGATCCCAAGGCGCGCTGCAGGCCCAGTCGGCCGGTTTCGCAGAAGCGGCACGCAAACGCACAGCCGGCCTGGCTCGACAGGCACACTGTCGTGCGATCGCCGCCCGGCGCCGGGATGACGACCGTCTCGATCGCCTGGCCATCGGCGGTGGTGAGGCCCAGGCGCAGGGTGCCGTCGGCGGCCAGCGCGTGTTCGGCCAGGCGCAGGGTCGTCGGCGGGGCCACGGCGACTGCTGCGGCGCTGCGGGCGGCGCGTCCGAGCGCGGCGAGGCCCGTGGCCCAAGGTTGCTCCTCGACCAGCACGGCACGCCACAGTGCGGCCAGCGCGGCGTCGGCCTGGCTGGGGCGCAGGCCGTGGCTCGCAAGAGCGCGCGCCGCCAGGTCGAAGGGCAGGGCGTCGAGGGCGGCGGGAGGAGCGGGCGTCGGCATGGCGGCGTGCAGTGTGCTGGCAGGCGTGGATGCGGGCAAGACCAGTCGAATGCGGGTTTGCCGCGTGTGGGTTTGCCGAGGCGCGGCACCGTGTGCGATCGTGCCGGGTGCGCTGGCAGGTGATCGAGACGCGCCACCCACCCGCGCAGCCAGCACGGAGGACGTCATGACGAGTCAGTCACCCCGCGCCCGCAGGTTGGCGCTTGCTGCTGCGCCCTTGGCGCTCTGCGTCCTGCTGGCCCGCTGCGCCGTGAATCCCGTGCCGACGCCGGCCGCCCCGCAGGCCACCGCTTCGACCGACGCTGCGGCTGCAGTCGACAGCGTGCAGTACGATGGCGCGGTGCTGGCAACGCCGGCCGACGCGGCCCCCACGGACGGGGCGGCCGCTGCAGATGCCAAGCCCACGTCTGCCGTCCCCGTCGTCGGCTTCCTGGCGGTGACGGCCACGGACGCCGCCACCGATCCGCAGTTCGGCGACCACGTCACGGCCAGCCTGTCGAACACGCTTGGCAGCGGGCGCCTGGTCGTGTTCCTGGCGGGCACCGGCGCCACGCCCAAGGACTACGAGGCCCTCGCGACCGAAGCCGCGCGCGTGGGCCACCGCGTCCTAGCGCTGGCCTACCCGAACAACCCCTCGGTCGCGTCGCTGTGCGGCGAGGATTCGACTTGTTACGAGTACGTCCGCCATGAGGTGCTCGACGGCCAGAACCGCTCGCCCAAGATCGCCATCCAGTCGGTCGACAGCATCCAGCATCGCCTGGTCGCCGCGCTGCAGTACCTCGCCAAGGCGCGGCCCGCCGAGGGCTGGGGCAGCTTCGTGCAGGGTTCGGCACTACAATGGTCGCTGATCACGGTCGCGGGGCATTCGCAGGGCGCCGGGCACGCCGCGTTCATCGGCCGGCAGTACAGCGTGGCGCGCGTCGCGATGTTTGCCGGTGTCGTCGATGCCACGGCGATGGGTCCCGCCGCATGGGTCAACAACCTGCACGCGACGCCGGCTGCCAAGTATTTCGGCTTCGTGCATACCGCCGACCCCGTTTACGCCAAGGTGAGCGCGAACTGGACGGCGCTCGGTCTCGGCGCCACCCGTACCGACGTCGGCAAGACGCCGGGGCCGTGGAACACCGCGCAGGCCCTCGTCACGAGCGCGCCCGCCGTGGTGCCGCACAACGCCGTTGCCGTGGATGGGCTCACGGCGAGCATCGCGAACGTCGCGCTGGTGTGGCGGCATGTGGTGGGGTTGTGAGTTCGGCATCGTGATGCGGTGATGCGCGCAGTTCAGGCAGCTGGCGCGGACTACCGCGTCGGACGTCGCCAACCTACCGCATGTACAAGTATCCCTGTGCCTGGCCCCCGCTCCAGTCGTTCGCCGCGTTGCGCGCATTCGAGTCGGCCCCGAAGTTGTGCCAGTACTTGTTGCCGCCGGGCGCCGCCGTCGGCCCCAGGATGAGGCGGTTCTGGCCGGTACCGCCGTAGCCATTCTGCATGCCGTTGACGGTGAACGAGAACGAGGTGTCCTCCCAGCCCGAGTGCGCGGCGTACAGGCAGCCCGACCACTTCGCGCCGGTCGTCAGGTTCTCGCACGACTGCAGGGGATGGTTGTCGTAGGTGTAGAGCTTGAATGGTTTGTTTCCCCAGCGGATTTTCAGTTTGTGGTCCTCGCCATAGTCGGCGCCCTTGGTCAGGTTGTGGATCATCATCTCGACGGGCGCCTGCTCGCTGTACCACTTGCCGCAGAAACTGGCGTTCTGGAGCTTGGCGTGGTCGAGGTACACCGCGCCCTCCTTGATGATGAGGACGTTGGAGCCGCCGGCGACCTCGTCGATCCAGCCGCAGCGCGTCCAGCCGCCGCCATCGGTGGCCTGATCACAATACGCCTGGAATGGCGCCGCGCCGCTGCCCAGTCCGTCGGTGTCGAGCCAATACAGTCCGCTGGCGACCTGCCCGCCCGCCAGCACTTCCTTGCAATTCTTGGCCGCGCTCTCGAGCGTTTCGCCGGGCTTGCCGACGCACTTGCCCCCGCTGCACGTCTTGCCGTCGGCGCACGCGCTGCCGCTGCCCGTGCACGCGCCGACATCGCCGCAGTCGTCGGCGATGGGGGCACCGCACGCGGCGTCCTTGGCCGCTTTGCACTGGCCGAGGCACGAACTGATGCGCCGCCACACCAGGCCGTCGCAGAAATACAGGCGCTTGGTCGTCGTATCGAGGACCACACGGCCGACCTGCGTGCCACCGCACGTCGCCGCCTTGACGTCGACCCCCGCGAACTGGCCGCCCTGGATCGGCGAGTCGCCCAGGTCGAGCTTGCCGGCGACCCCCAACGTACCCGTCACCGCGCCGCCCTTGACCGAGAGGAAGCTGTTGGCGACGTCGGCCGCGAGGTGGTTCAGGCCCACACAGCCTTTGCAACCGAGCGTCTTGGCCTCGTCGGCCGAAGCGGCGCTGTCGGCGTTCTTCGCGACGTTGGCGAATTCGGCGGACTTGGCATTCTTTGCGTTCTCCGCCAGTTCCGCGCTTTTTGCCGTCAGCGCTTCCTTGGCGGCGCCTCCCTTGCTGTCGGAACCGGCATACGCAAAGCCGACCTTGGCCGACGTCACTGCACCGTCGGCGAGCGCATCGGTGCCCACGCAGCCGGTGCACTGCAGCCCCGCGGCCTGCTTGGCGTACCATGCGCGCGGCACCCAACCGAGCGGCAGCTTCGCCAGTTCGGGGTCCGTGCCGACCTTGACCGCGAGCCACAGCGGCTTCCCGGCGGTGAGCAGGGCTTCGGGGATCGTCTTGCCCTCGATGCCGCCCAGCGTCTCGGCGAAAAAGCCGCCCGCGATGGTGACGTCGATCGACTCCTCCCACACCGGAGCCTTGGCGTCGGCGGCGTCGAAAAGGCGGAAGAAGACGACGTAGGCGCCATCGGCAGCGGGCCCGCCATTGGACGTGCGCAGGATGCCTTGGACGGGCAGGGTAGCAGCCGTGGCGGCGACGGGCAGCAGGACCGCAGTCAGAACGGCTGCGGCGAAGCGGTTGCCGGAGATGGGGCTGGCCATGGCGGCCTCCTGAAAGGGGACGTGCAGCGTACCCCCGCGGTGCCGAGTTGGCAAAGAAGTTGGCAGGTTCAACAGAAGTTCTGCGTCACGAGCACTCGGCCGTCCGCCGTCACGACCACACCGATGCCCTCCGTGCGCCATTGTGGCCGCAACAGATTCGCGCGGTGCGGCGGGCTGTTGAGCCACCCGTCGACTGCCCGCACGGCCAGCGCGTCGGGTCCGCGCGCGCCGAGCTTCTCCTCGCGGCCGTCGGTCCAGCGCCGCACGACCTCCCAACGCGATACGAGCGCGAGGTTTTCGGCGCCGGTCAGCGTACGTTGCGCATCGAGCGGGACCCGGCAGTGAAAGCCCGCCTTCGCATAGCGCTGGCCGAAGCTCTCCCCGTCCGGCGAGTCGTGGGCAAAGTAGCCCCGTGCGGCCATGTCGCGGCTGTGGCCGAGCGCGATGGCAGCGGGGGCGTCGTTCCACGCCAGCGTCGTCAAGCCATGCCTGCGGCGGGCGCGGTTGACCTCGCGGTGGACGCGGCGGGCGAGGTCGGCGGCGTCGGGCGGAGCGGACGGGTCCAAGTGTGGCGCGTCGGCTGGGTCACCGCCGTCGGTGCGCTCGGCGCCTCCGCATGCGGCTGCCACGGCAACACCGAGCACGGCGAGCGCGGCAAACTCCCAGGCACGCCGGGAGGGCAACGGACGACAGGAGTGCGCGCTCGACGGCATGCACACTCCGTACACCCGAACGAGCCCGATCCGCAAGCCGATTGAGTGCGGGGACCGAAGCGCCTACGATTCCGAAACCGGCAAGTCCGGCACGCTGATTTGGGCTCCGCGCCGACCCGGTGCTGGCGTACGCACGCTGGTCGGCGCTGCTGACGCGCAATCCGGCTTCGGCGGCGAAGGAGTCGCCGGCGCCGTGTCCGATGGACTGCGCCAAGCCGTGCGGCAACTGTGCGTGCGACCCCCGGGGAGAGCCAAGCGAGTTGCCCGAAGCACTGCGGGCAGTGCGGCGCCGGGGTTTGCTCGGCCTGCCCCGACGACGACGCATTGAAATTCTGCGCGGCGGACTGCAGCAAGTAGGCGCCGAGTCGTTCCCGCGCATTCTGGCGCGCGCGCCGCCTGCGACGTATCCTGCGGCCCGTGCCAGGAGCGTGTGCGCCCCGGCCGGCATTCCGCTGCGCCGAGCCCGCCCCAACTCGGAGCGACGCGTTCAACCCTCGGGGGGCTGTGTGCAGTCTTTGCCCGTGCCCCTAGAGCATCAATCAAACACCCCTCAGTCGCCCGGCTGCGGATCCGCTGCGCGTGCCGGCGTTGCTCCTCCTCGACGCCGCGCTACTGAACCATCGTCGTCGCGCCTTGGCCTGCTAGCATCTACTTGGTGGGCTCGGTCGGGTTTTCTGATTGACGCGCTAGCCATCGCCGCCCGGCGCTCCCCGGTCGCGCAGATTCCGCCAGCCACTGCGGTGAGCGCGGTCGGGTTGCACCTGCTGACCGGGCTGCACCTGCTGGTGGGGATGCCTGCGCTGGCCGCGCCGGCCCCGCATGGCGGCTGCCCGATGCCGCCGAATTCTGTCGTCATCACGGAGATCTCCACGGGGCCGGCCGCCGCGCCGCGCTGGGTGGAGTTGAGGAATCCTGGCACCTATTCGATTTCCTTGAACAAGGTCTATCTCGTCGTCGATGACCTGCCGTCGGACCCCGAATTCGCCCCGTCGTGGAACTTGGGTGCCCTGCTGCCCGAATTGCCGGCTGGGGAGTCCGTCGCGTTCGGCCATGTGCCGGCCAATCTGTCGAACCCGGCGACCGTACTGCTCAAGCTGAAAGTCGTCGACCTCGGTGCGTCGTTCTCGCTGCCGCCGTGCAAGGGCAAGATCGCGATCGACGGCCCGGCCGGCATCGTGGACGACGTGGAGTATGTCGTCTGCCTCGGATCGGGTGAGGTGAAGCCCGCGTTGTATGGCCTGGAGCCCCAGTTGACCGACATCTGCAAGAACGACAAGTGCCAGGCGGGCAGCGGACCCTGGTGCGTGCAGCCGGGGGAGGCGGCTGCGACCGGCACGCCCGGCAAGACGAACGCGCCGTGCGACCTCGACGGCGACGGCTATACGAGCGCGGCGGGGGACTGCAACGACCAGAGCAAGGCCGTCTTCCCCGGCGCGCTCGAGGTGTGCAACGGGCAGGACGACGACTGCAACGGGCAGACCGACGACGACCTGACGCTGCCTCCCGGTCAGTGTCTGAGCCTCGGCGTCTGCAAGGGGCCGCAGGTGGTGAAGTGCGACGGCAAGGAGGGCTTTACCTGCAACTATCCGCCGGGCTTCGAGAGCGTCGCGGAGACTGTGTGCGACAACCTCGACAACGATTGCGATGGCCAGACCGACGAAGGCTTGCGCAATGCGTGCGGCGCGTGCGGTCCGGTGCCGGTGGAGGTGTGCAACGACCTCGACGACGACTGCGACGGCAACACCGACGAAGACGTCAGCCTCGCGCCCGGTGCTTGCGGCGCCGCAGGGGTGTGCGCCCTGGCCAAGGGGCAATGCGGACCCGACGGTCTGCCACAGTGCGCATTGCCGCCGGCGTGGCAGGCAACCGAGACGGCGTGCGACCTGCAAGACAACGACTGCGACGGCCAGACCGATGAGGGCCTCGGCGTCGGCAATCCGTGCCAGGCAGGCGTCGGCAAGTGTGCGGTGGTGGGCGCTTGGGCGTGCGGGGCGGGCGGGGCGAAGGTGTGCAAGGGCGTGCCGCGACTTCCCGCGCCTGCCGAACTGTGCGGCAACGCGGTCGACGACGACTGCGACGGGCAGACCGACGAGAGTTTCGACCTCGGCGCGACGTGCCAGGTCGGCGTCGGAATGTGTCGCGTGACGGGCAAGGTCGTCTGCGGTGCAAACAGGTTGGGCGCAGCGTGTGGGGTGCAACCGCTCAAGCCGGCAGCGACCGAGGCGTGCGGCAACCGGTTCGACGACGACTGCGACGGTGCGACCGATGAGGCGGGGTGCACGGGCGTGGTCGACGATGGCTGCGGCGCGAGCAGGCGGCCACCCGAACCGTGGGGTCTCGGCGGCGGACTTGCGGCCGTATGCTGCGCGGTGGCGATCGGGTGGCGGGTCTGCAGGCGACGCTGGCCCGGGTGATCCTGGTCAAGCCGCCGCTGCCGGCCCCGACACCCGTGTTGCCGGCCTCGACGCCTGGAGTGCCGTCCCCGTAGGATGTAGCCATGCGTGCGCTCCACCTCCGCGACTCGTTTGGCCTCGACCACCTCCATCTGGTTGATGTGCCCGAGCCCGAACCGGGTCCCGGCGAAGTGCGGGTGCGGCTGCGGGCCGCCTCGCTCAACTATCGAGACCTGCTGATGGTTGGCGGCCTCTACAATCCGCGTCAACCGCTGCCGCTCGTGCCGCTGTCGGACGGCGTCGGCATCATCGATGCGGTGGGTCCCGGCGTGGCGGGCGCACTCCTGGGCGAGCGGGTGGCCGGCTGTTTTGCGCAAGGATGGCTCGATGGCCTGCCCGACCGCACCACGCTCGGCCAGACGCTAGGTGGACCGCTGCCGGGCGTGGCGCAGGAGGCCGTCGTGTTGCGCTCCAACGGCGTGGTCTCCGTGCCGGCGCACCTGACCGACGTCGAGGCCGCGACGCTGCCGTGCGCGGCGTTGACCGCCTGGACGGCGTTGCACGAGCACGGCCACGTGCAGCCTGGCCAGACCGTGCTCGTGCAGGGGACGGGCGGCGTAGCCCTGTTCGCGCTGCAGTTTGCGCGCCAAGCCGGTGCCCGCGTCATCGCGACCAGCGGCAGCCCAGACAAGGCCGACCGGTTGCGTGCGCTCGGTGCTGCGGAGGTGCTCGACCACCGCACGGAGCCGCAGTGGGGCCGGCGCGTGCGGGAGTGGACGGGCGGAGCGGGCGTGGACCACGTCGTCGAAGTCGGCGGCGGCAATACCCTGGCCGAGTCCTTGCGAGCGGTGCGGCCCGGAGGGCACGTCGCGCTGATCGGCGTGCTCGGTGGGGCGACGGCCGACGTCAGCCTGCTGCCCATCGTGATGAATGCCGTTCGCGTGCAAGGCGTGCTGGTGGGGCACCGTGCGGCGTTTCAGCGCATGATGGCGACCCTCGGCCTGGGAGGAATGCGGCCGGTCGTCGATTCCGTGTGGCCGTGGACCCAGGCGCGCGATGCGTTGGGCCACCTGCGCGGTGCCGGCCATTTCGGCAAGGTGTGTCTGGCGTTTGACGGAGCGACCCGATGAGCCCGCACGTTCGACCGTTCGCTTGCACACTGGCCGTCGCGCTGCTGCTGCCGCTGGTTGCCGCAGCGCAAGTCGAGCGCGTCGATGCCGCGTGGGAAGGGCTGGCCTTCGACCCACGTGCCTTCGACGAAGTCGTGCGGTTGACGGAGCAGATGCACGTCGTGCCCAAGGTGCCCGAGCATGCGTGGGTGCGGGCAGCCGAAGGCGGTCTGCGCGGGGGCGGCCTGCGCGGCTTTGTGCTGCCGGTTGCGTTTCTCGACCGCGAACGGGCGTCGGCTGACGGGCGCCTTGCGTTGGCGGGTCCGATCACTGCGGTCGCGTGCGCGGTGCACGGTGTGGCCCCGTTCGCCATCTGGCAGCCAGAACGGGAACAGGCCGGCGCGGCGACGACCCTGCAAGACCTGCGCCAACGTCGCCAACAACGGCGCGACCTGGCGCGACGGGCCCGAGCGGCGTGGACCGGCGTCCCATTTGGCCGGCCCGGCTTCGAATGTGCGATGAACTGGGCGCGCCACCGGTTCGACTGGCCGGAGCCGCTCGTGCCCGAAACCGCGCCGCCCGCCCAGCCCGCCCTGCCGGCTCTGCCGACACCGACGGCCGCCGCCAGCGCCGACCCGCCTCCGGACCCCGCAGTCGAGCGCCGCCAGTTGGGGCTGAAGGCCTGGCGCCTGGCAGCCGACTTCTTCTTGCACGCCCTCGACGCTCACAGCACGATCTTGCCCGGCCGCCTGTTCGATGCCATCGACAAGGAAGCGGGCGGCACGGAACTCGTCGGTGTGGGGCTCGACGTCGTGCGCGAGAGCGGCGCGTGGGTCGTGCGGCGGCTGGCGGCCGATGGACCTGCCGAAAAAGCGGGGGTGCGTGCCGGCGACGTGCTGCTGGCGGTCGGTGGCGAGCCGGCGGACGCATGGACCGACCGCCAACTGGGCGACGCGCTCAGTGGCGCGGACGGCAGTGCCGTGGTGCTGAAGGTCCAGTCCGCGCGCTCCCGTCCCCGCAACGTGACGGCCGTGCGCCAGGCCGTAGAGCAGTCGAGCGTCGTCGGATCACTGTTCGGCGAGGGCACCGGCGTGGGGGTGCTGCGGTTGCCCCAATTCGCGACCAACACGGCGCGCGACGCCCGTCGCGAATTGGCCAATCTGGGGCGCGAGGCCCGCGGCGGCCTGCAGGCGGTCGTGCTCGACATGCGCGGCAATCCCGGCGGCTGGGTCGAGGAAGCCGTCGCCACCGCCGACGCGCTGCTCGGCGAGGGCATCGTCGTCCGGGTGCAGACGCGCGACGGCGAGGTCGAGCGGCCGGAAGCGAAAGCCGACCCCGACGATTTCACGTTGCCGATGGCGGTGCTCGTCGACACGCGCTGCAAGTCGGCGTGCGAACTCTTGACGGCGGCGCTGCAAGACCACGGCCGTGTGCTCGTCGTCGGCCAGCCGACGTTTGGCAAGGGGTCGGTGCAGAAGGTGCTCGAGTCGAAGCGCGGCGACTGGTACGTGATCCTGACCATCGCGCAGTACCTGAGCCCCAACGGGCGCGCACTGCAGGCGAGCGGCGTGCGGCCCGACGTGGAATTGCCCGGGCTCGCCGCGTCAGGTCAGGCGCTGCGGGAGGTCGACTTCATGGATGCGCTCGACGCCGCCGCCGCCAACATGCCAGCGGTGCCCAATCCGCTGCAGGGCGCCGACCTGACTGCGTGCGTGGCGAAGTTGCAGCGTGACTCGGCTGGCTGGCGCGAGGCGCGGC
Organism: Myxococcales bacterium; assembly: GCA_009692425.1. Taxonomy (GTDB): domain Bacteria; phylum Myxococcota_A; class UBA9042; order UBA9042; family UBA9042; genus SHZF01. The sequence goes on from SHZF01000019.1 coordinate 30,366, forward strand.
GCAAGAAGGACGGGCCGCTGCTGGCGGCGGTGGACCATGCGCGGTGTCTGGGGTCTGGTACGGTTCGGCAGAAACCCTGAAAACGCCACGGTTGTGCGCTTGGCGTCCGCTCCACCACGCGCCAGGTAGTGCCGGCAGGGGCTGAAGTTGGCGCGGCTGCCACTACTTGCCGTCGCAAACCGCGACCTTTGCCGCTACGGGCCACCCACCGGCACCGTCGGAATGATGAAAAGCGCCGTCTTTGCCTGGGGGCTCGCCTGGCTGTCCTTGACCTCGGCCGAAAAGAAAAACCCCTTCAGCGTCAGTTGCGACAGCGGCACCTTGAACTCCAGCACCAGAGACGCGTCTGTCACGCTGCCCGACACGGCGCCATCCTTGGTGACGGTCAACCCTTGCGGCAGCCCGGACTTGGGCAGGAAATTCTTCACCGCGCCGGGCAACGGCACCTCTTGCCACGTGTACGGCTTCTTGCCGCCTTTGGCTTCCAGCTTTGCGGTGTAGGGCACCGGCACCTTATCGACCACGATGATGAGCGGCAGCACGATGACCTTCGCAATGAAAAGATTGAGTTCCTGGGCACCCACGACCTGCAGCGGCGCCAGCTTGACGGGCAGGTCGAACGTCTTCGTCGCCGTCAGCGTCGGCGCGCTGTTGTCGAGCACCTTCACGTCAAAAGTCTGCGGCGCGTCGCTCGTCGCGGTGCCGGCCAAGCTCCCGTCGCTGCCCAGCGCGAGGCCGGTCGGCAACTGCCCCTTCACGATGCCCCAGAAATACGGCGGTGTGCCGCCCTGTGCCGCCAGCGTCACCTTGTAGGGCTCGCCCTCGACCGCGGCCTTCAGCGGCGACGTCGTCGTGACCACGAGGCCGCCGTCCTTGACGTCGAGCACCAGCACCGCCGTCGCCTTCTGCTTCTGGGCGTCCTCGACCTGGACCTGGAACGAGTGGCTGCCGGTCGCCTTCGCGCTGCCGTCGAGAACGCCCGACGTGGCCAGGGTGAGGCCTTCGAGCAGCTTGCCCTGACTAAGCGTCCACGCGTACGGCAGAGTGCCCCCGCTCGCTTCGAGCGCGGCCTTGTATGCGATGCCCACGAGCGCCGGCGGCAACGCCTGGGTGAGGACCGCGAGCGGCGTCGATTGGCACTTGCCGGCCACGCACGCCAGGCCCGCCGCGCACGCCTGCGTCGCGCTGCACTCCACGCACTGGCCGTCGAGGCAGGTCGTGCCGGTCGCGCAGGGCTGGGCCACAAAGCCGGTGCCCTTCTCGTTGCAGACCCAGCGCTCGCCCTGGTGGCAGCCGGTAGACCCGGCCGGGCAACCGATGGTCGTCTCGGCAATCTTGGCACCGTCCGCGGCAGTCCCTGCGTCCGTTGCCGCGTCCGACCCACCCGCGACCGGTTCGTCGCCGCAACTGGCTGTGCCGATGCCCGCAGCAGCCACGGCGAGGGCTGCCGCGGCCGCACGCATTCTTCCCATCACCATGCGAAACCTCGTTGCCTACTTCGACAGCAACTCGTGCACACCATCCCAGCCTGGCGCTGGAGGATGCGCTTCGAGTTCAGCCAACCGATCGACCAGCATCACCGCCGGCCCATCGCCCGCCGCCGCGAGCGGTTCGAGCACGCCGCGCGCCTTGGGGAAGTCGATCGCGTGCAGCGCGCTCAACCCCGCCTCGTAGGCCTGCACTGTCGCGAGGCGGGCCGCGTCTACCTTGCCCGGCAGCCCGACCAGTTCGTAGACCGCGATGCCCTGCTTCTTGCCCTTGACCATGACGAGGTCGAGCTTGCGAAACACGGCGCCGTCGGCCGCCAGCCGCGCCGTCTCAGACCCGACCATCATCACCGTCCTGTAGTACTTGTTAGCGCCTTCGAGTCGCGCAGCGAGGTTCACGGCGTCACCCAGCATCGTGTAGTCGAAGCGGCGGGCCGAACCCATGTTGCCGACGACGGCGATGCCCGAGTTCAGGCCGATGCGCGCGTTGATTTCGGGGATGCCGCGCGACCGCCACACCGCCTTCATGTCCTCCAGTTTCTCGTTGCAGCGCACGGCCGCCCGGCACGCCCGCACCGCGTGGTCGGGTTGGTCCAGCGGGGCGCCAAACATCGCCACAATCGCGTCGCCGATGTACTTGTCGACTGTGCCGCCCTCGTCAAGGATCACGTCGGTCATCGCGCCGAGGTACTCGTTGAGCAAGGTGGTCAGTTCGGCCGGGTCGAGTTTCTCGGACAGGGTGGTGAAGCCCGCCACGTCAGAAAAGAACGCCGTGATTTCCCGCCGCTGCCCGCCCAGCTTGAGTGCATCGGGGTTCGACACCAGCTCCTCGACGACGGCCGGCGACAGATAGAACTGGAAGGCATTGCGAATCTGCTGGCGCGACGCTTCGGCCCGGCCAACCCGCAGTGCGATTTCGCCCGTGACCGGCAGCAGGAAGCCGATCGCCGCCGGCACGATCGGCACCAGCCAGCCGTGGCTCAGGCCATAGATGCCGAGGCCCGTCCAAGCCGCAGTTGCCGACAACGCCAGCGCGATGACGAGCCCCGTGTGGGTCACGCGGCGCCAGGCGAGGTACAGCACGAGGCACAGCGCCACGAGGCTCCATGCCAGGCACCGCGGCGTTGCGCCCCCAGTCTGCGTGTGCTGGCCGGTCAGCAGGTTCATGGCCGCCGTGATGTGCACGTAGGTTCCCGGCAGGTCGGAGCGCAGCGGCGTCTGTCGGCGATCGGCCGCACCCACCGCCGACACGCCGATGAAGAGGATGCGGCCCGCGAGCGCCCGCTTCAGCACGGGGTCGTCGTCCTTGGCTTCCAGCACGTCGATGACGGAAACATGTTTTATTTTGCCAACATGCACCCACCGCAACAACGGTTCGCCGGAGTCGACCGCCACCACCGCCTTGCCGAGCGCTGCGGCCCGTGCGGGAAGGGCGACCTGGACAGCCGCCAGCGCCAGGCTCGCGATGTTCTTCTGGCCGGCACGTGCAACGTAACTGTAGCGCCTCATGATCCCATCGTCGGCGTAGGGCACAACGAGCCCAGCCTGCGTGCGCGCCGCCATTGCCAACTCAGGAATGCTGCCGCGCGGCGAGTCGTACACCACGTCCGGCGTGACCTCGACCGGAATGCCCGGCACCGGCTGCAGTTCCGCCACCTCGCCGCCCGACAGCGAATCGCCCAACAGCCTACCGTCGGTCACGCCCAGCACCACGCAGCCCGCCTCCGCGATGGCCTTGCTCAGCTGTCGATCGGCATCGCGGAACGCGGCCTGCTTGTCCAGTTCGTCGGCGAGCGCCACCCCCTCGGGCACGTCGACGAGCGGCGTGTCGCGGATGCGGTCGGCCACGGTCAGCGCCAGGTCCGCATCGGCGCGACTGCTCGGCTCGGGGAAAAAGGCGTCGAGTGCGATGACCGACGGTCCGAAAAGCGCGAGCTTGTGCACGAGTTGCGCCCAGGTGGCGCGCGGGAACGGCCAGCGCATCGACAGCCCCTGCAGCGTGCCGTCGTCGATGTCTACGAACACGACGCTGTCGTCGGTGGCACCACGCGGCACGACATCGCGCACGAGCAGGTCGTACATCGGTCGATCCAGGGCGCCGGGGTCCTGTCCGAGGGCAGCCCAGGTGCCGGGCAGCATGGCAATGCCGCCGAGCAGGACCGTCATGAGTTCGTTGCGCTTGCCTGCCGCCGCCATCGCGCGCCTCCCCGCCCCTTCCGATGCGACTACTTAACGACGAAACTGTACGTGCGCGACGGCATGCCCGTGTTGTCGCCGTTGTCCAGGGCGGCCACGCGCCAGAACCAGTGCCCGGCCGGCAGTTCCGCCGGCAGCGCCAGTTCCGCTGTTGGCGTGCTCAACACGCGCAGCGCGGTGGCCAACTCGCCGTCCCGGCCGATGTCGACATTGTAGCTCTTGGCGCCTTCGACCGGGTTCCACGTCAGCTTGACGGTGCGCTCGACCGCGCCGTGCAGCGGAGCCGTGATCACGGGAGCCATCAGCAGGTCGCGCGGCGGCGAAGCCTTGCCCACGCTGTCGACGTCTGCCGTCTTGCCGGCCCCGACCACTACGCTTTCCTTTGCGCCGACCTCGGACTTCAGCTCGACCTTGCCCTCCAGCGTTTCGACCGAGGTCGTGCCCGTCGGCGAGTTGCCCACCCGGAACTTCGTGCCGCGCACGCCTGCGACCGCGGTCTTCGTCACGATGTCGAAGGTCGAACCGCTGCCCTTGGGGTCCGCGACCGCTTCGACCTTGCCCTTGATCAGGTCGATGCGCACGGCCCGCTTCAGGTCGGCCGTCAACTCGACGCGGCCCAGCTTGATGATCGAACCTGGCAACAGCGACACGAGGCTGCCGTCGGCCAGCGCCAACCGCGCGACGGCGCCCTTGTCGGTCGAGACATGGTCGCCTTGCGTCAGTGTCGTGCCCGCCACCGCGGTGGTCAGCTTGAGGACGTCGGGCCCGACATCGACCTTGCCCGTCATCGCCTGCACGAGCGCCACGGGGCGCGGCGTCGGCTCGCGGTAGACGATGGTCAGTTCGGCCGGCGTGCCGGGGGCGGACGTCGGCACGATCGTGGAAATGCGCGCTTCGGGCACGCCTGCCGTCACGAGCAGCTTGCTCCAGGCCGTCGCGATCGTCGCGCCATCGCCCCGCTTGTCCGACGCCACGCGCACGGCAATCGTCACGCTGCGGATCGTGGTGCGCTCCTTCAAGGCCGCAGCCACCGCGTTCGCGCACGCCAGGTTCGCCCCGGCGAGGTCGGCACGCGCGGGCAGCGGATTGGTCGACTTGACCTGCCCGCCATCGAGCCGCACGCCACAAGGGTCGGCGGCCACGGCCGTACGCGCGCCGAGACTCGCCGCCAGCGCGACGGCGCTCGCCACTGCCAGGGCCACGACGGTTGTTGTGCGGGTCATGGGGAACTCCTTGTTGGCGCTGTCACGAGGTTGAACTCCACGCGGCGGTTGCGCGCCTGGCCTGCGCGGGAAGCGTTCGATGCCTTGGGCTTGCTTGGCCCGTAGCCGACGGCATTGATGCGGGCGGCGTCCGCGCCGTGCTGGATGAGCCACGCGCGCACTGATTCGGCACGCCGCTTCGACAACTCTACGTTTTTCGCCTGATCGCCGACGTTGTCGGTGTGCCCGGCGATCTCGACCTGGGCCTGCTCGAACCGGTTGAGCACTTGGCTGACCCTCTTCAGCCTTGGCACCGACGACGGCAAGATTTCGGCGGAGTTGACCGCAAACACCATCCCCTGGATCACGCCCACGCGCTCTGCCAGCGGCACGGGCACGTCGTCCGGGCAGCCGTCGTCGTCGTCGTAGCCGTTGCGCGTCTCGCCTTCGCGCCGGCACTTGTCCTTGCGGTCGGGCACGCCGTCCTTGTCGTCGTCATAATCCGGGCAGCCATCGTCGTCTTCGAAGTTGTCCTTGTCTTCCGGCCGGTCCGGGCAAACGTCGAAGTCGCGGGCGAAGCCGTCCTTGTCGTCGTCGCCCGCGCTCATCAGGGGCGGCAGCGCGTTCGGCGCCAGCGGCAGGGCGTCGGGGAGCAGCGCAAGTTGCCGTTCCCCATCCTCGGCGGAAGCGGCCGGTACGGTCGGCGTCGCAGCACCCGGCTCGCCCACCGCCACGTCCACGGGCGTTGCTTCGGTCGGCAGCACGGCCACCTGGCTGTCGGCCACCTGGGCGTAGCGCGTCTGGTGGTAGCGCTGCACGAGCGTCGGGTCCTCCGGGCAGCCGTCGTCGTCGCGCACGCCGTTGGGCGTCTCGGCGTCAAATGGGCAGCGGTCCACGGTGTCGTTCAACCCGTCCGCGTCGTTGTCGGGGTCCGGGCACCCGTCGAGGTCCTCAAAGCCGTCCGCGTCTTCGGCGTTGTCGGGACACACGTCGTCGGCGCGCGGGAACCCGTCGAAGTCGTCGTCGCCCGGGCCCACGAGCGGCGGCAGCGCGTTGTCTGCCAACTCGACCGGCTGCCCCAGTGCTTCGAGGGCCTGCTCATCCGCAGTCGTCACGGTCAACGTAACCGGCGGCGCGACGGACTTGGGCTCGTCCTTCCGCGTCGTCGTCGGCGCGGCCGCACGAGATTCTTTTGGCAGGATCGCAACCTGGGCGTTGTCTCGTTGCACGTAGCGCGTCTGGTGGACCTGCTTGGCGATGACCGGGTCTTCGGGGCAACCGTCGTCGTCGCGCACGCCGTTGGGTGTCTCCGCGTCGTACGGACACCGATCGACCGCGTCGGCAATGCCGTCCTCGTCCTCGTCGTCCGCCGGTTTGCCCGGCTTGCGGTCGCCGCCGAAACGCCACGAGAAGGCCACGGTGGCCTCCGCCTCCTGCTCCGTCGAGCGCCCCACGACGGCGCTGCCGGTGGCGTGCAGGCGCGCGTCCAACCGCACCTGCCAGTTGTCGGAGCCCGCGAACTCGATGCCGGGGCCGACATAGCCGTACGGGTCGGTGTCGGCTTTGGTCAACGCGGTCAACGTCGCGGGTGCCGTGCGCATCACGCCGCCGCCTGCGAGAGCGATCAGTGCCCAACGGCCCAACTCGAATCGACCGATCGCGTGGCCGCGCAACGTGAGCAGGTCGGTCGACTGTTCCTTGAGATCGATGGTCTGCGTGGTCGAGCGCCCGTAGCCGAATTCCGCTTCCAGGCTGAGCCAGCGCCATGGCCGCACGCCGCCGCGCAGGCCCGGGTAGACGGTGCTGCCGATGCCGCCCGTCCACCCCTCCGGCTGGCCGAGTTCGTTGGCGACGTTGAAGTAGTGGGGCGCGGCAAACACGCCGACGTCCCATTCCAAAGCGGCCGCTGGCGTCGCGAAGGCGCTGCACAGCGTCACCCAGATTGCGACGCGCAAGCGCCTTGCCATGCGGTCTGCCCCGCCCCTGAAACGTCGCACCCTCGACCTCACAAGCCGTACTGACCCTTCGTGCGGGCGAACTCCGCCAACACTTCGACGTCGGTCAACAGGCGCGTGTAGAAGCGTGCGGCCGCGATGCCCCCCTTCCAGTAGCTGCCGCTGCCCTCGTGGCCCCAGCCGATCGTCGATACGGTCGAACTCTGCGAATTCGGGTGGCTGCCGAGTGTGCCGACCCCAACCGGCGCGCCGTTTACGCCCCAGCGCCAGCCGTTCGGGACGCCGACATCGTAGCCAAAGTGCACCATCTTCCACTGGCCCGCCGGTACCGGGCCGGACCACGAACTGCCCCCGCTGGCAGGGTGATCGACGCAACAGCCGCCGTTGTTGACGCGGAAAAACCAGGTGTCAGCCTGCCACTTTCCGAACCACACCAAGTCGCCCGCGTTGGCGGTGACGGCGTCGCGGTTTACGTAGAGGCCGCCCGTGTTGTTGTCGCTTGTCGGAACCTGCGAGTAGAGCCAGTAAACGCCGGTGAACTTTTGCGTGTTCAGCTTCGCGTTGGCGAACTGGGCTCCGGCGCCCGTGCCGTCGAAGACCATCGTCGGGATGCCGCCCAAGGTTCCGTGCGCCAAACCATTGACGAACTGCGCATTTGCTGCGTTGCCGCTCACGTCGAGCCACTGCGTGCCGCTGCCCGGCCAGCTGTCCTTGCGGCTGGCGTCGAACCACATCGCCAAACCGTCCAGTTCCACGGCGACCGCGCTGACGAGGATCGACTGGGCGCCGTCGAGACTGATCACCTCGACGTCTTTGGCGCCGGCCGACGTCTGCGCGGGCACGACGACTTGGGCCTGGGTCGAGGAGAGCACCTTGACCGTCGTTGCCTTGACGCCACCGATGACGACCGTCATGCCGTCCGCGAAGTTGGTGCCCGACAGCAACAGCGTCTGGCCGCCCGCCGTGGTGGCGACGGAAGGGTTCACCCCGTAAATATGCGGGGTTGTCGCGTTGTCGAGCTGGCGCCAGTCCTTGCCGTCGCAGACCTGCAGGTGCTTGCCGGTCCAGCGCAGCGTGCCGTCGACCGCGGGGCCGCAGTCGGCCTCCAGCTTGCCGATGCGCACGAACCCCGCCGCCGCCAGGGATCCGACGCTCGTCGCTCCCGTGATGTCGACTGTGCCATCGACCTTGCCGCCCTTGGCTGACAGGAAAAGCGCCGTCGTTGCGGGTGCCAATTGGGCCGGCACCACGCACCCCGTGCACTCGAGCTTCTTGGCCACCTGCGCTTCGATCGCGAGCGTCGCGGTGTCGGCATTCTTGGCCACCTCGGCATTCTTGGCGAAGTCTGCGGCCTTGGCGCTCTCGGCCAGCGCGGCAACAGTCGCAAGCTTGGCCAGGTCGGCGACCTTGGCGGCGTCGGCGGTCTTGGCGACTTCGGCGGTCTTGGCGAATTCGGCCAGTTTGGCGGTGTCGGCGACGGCCGCAGCGTGGGCGAACCAGGCGCGCGCGACCGCCCGCACCGGCACACGCGGCAGTTCGGCGTCTCCTCCCACCTGCACGCCGAGCCAGAGTGGCTGCCCGCTGAGCAACAGCGCGTCGGGAATCGCGGCCGTGGCGCCCAGGTCGAGCGTGAAGAACCCTCCGCTGACCTGAAGTTGCTTGATCAGTTCCTGCCACACCGGCTGCGCGGCATCGGCTTTCTCGTACAGCGCCGCGACGATCACATATGTGCCGTCGGGCACGGGACCGCCGGCTGCCGAACGCAACAAGCCCTGAGCGGGCAGGGTGGCAGAATGTGCAGGGGTTGTGAGAGCGAGCAGGCCCGCCAGCGCCACCATGCCGCAGGATTTGACGCCGAAGCGACCGGCGGCGCACCGGCGAGCGCGGTCGGGTCGCGTTCCGGGCGGCAAAATGTTGCAAGGAAACATGTGCAACCCCCGTCGGCTCATCGACCTGGTGTCCGTGCGGCGTGCGCCGTCAGCCCGATGAGCACCCACTTCGGCGGCGAAGTTACTCGTTCCAGCCGCCGCTGTCGAACACAACGGAGGTTGCCGCGGCTTGGGTTGCAGTCCGGTTTCCGGCTGCTGCATCGGCACGCAGCGCCGCAAGCGCGGCCCGTCGGTCGCGCAAGGGACGCAGGCTCCACGCATCGCCGGGGTTCGGGCCGTCCAGTTGGGGCTCCATGCCGAGATCGGTCCACATCGCCTCGACCTCGCGCAGCAATGCAGCCTGATCCCAGCCGAGACCGAGAGCGGCGACCGCCTTCGCCAGAGTCTCCGCCAGCGCGCTCGCGCTCAGCCATGTGCCGCGTCCCTCCATGGCGCGCTTGACGGCACACGCTGCCAGGCGCCGCACGTCGCGCAGGATGCCTTGGCGCGCGTGCTCTGCCACCGCCTGGCGCGCGGCCACCGCCAGGATCAGCGTGCCGGGCGCCAGCACGCAGAATACAGCCCCGAGGCCAAGGTCCAGACCTTGGATCGGAAGATCGCCGCGTCCGCCGGCCAGCGCCGCCGCCATGACCGCGACTGTCGCATATGGGCCTCCTGCCAGACGCATCGCGCCATCGACGTGATCGCGTGTCAGGCCCGGCACGTTGACGGCGAGTCGCTCCGGGCGCAGCGGGCGCTCCGGATTGTCGCCCAGGTACTCCGTGTCAGGGTTGTCCAAGGGCACTTCTGCTGAAGCGAGAGCCTCAGGTGGCAGCACGAAGTCGATTTCGCCCGCGTCCGACACCTCGATGTCGCCGCCGAGCCGGGCCATCAGCCGCGTCCCCACCGAGAGTGCCTCGCTCGGGTCGAGCGCGAAGTCCAGCGAGATCTCCGCAGCCGAAACACGACCCTGCTGCGCCTTTGCGCGGCCGAGCACCTGGGGGCCGATGCGCTCGTCGCCGGGGCGCCCGACGAACGCGCGGTTGAGCGCACGCACGAGCCGGATGGCCAGGTCGTTCGTGGGCACCCAGCGCTCCCAGTCTGCCACGCGCCGGGCCTCGCGCAGCCAGCGCGCCGGGCCAATGTCGCGTGCGGGTTCGCCAAGATGACGCGCGGCGTGCCACAAGCCGCGCAGCCAGATGCCGACGACCGCCAGGCCGCCCAAGACGATGGCCACGACGACCGCGATGGCGGCGGCCGCCAACAGGAACACGCAGCCTTCGCCATCGACGTCGAACGAGAGGCCCGACAGCCACGAATCGCCCGACGACGACGTGGTGTCCGACAACGACGCGCCATTGCGCGTGGTCCTGGGCGCCCTGGACAGGCGCCGCCCTACGGCTCCATCGGGCCCGCGTGCGGCCACATCCATGCGCGGGTGGCGCCGCCAGGCAAAGAATTGTACCGCCCAGGCACCGAGTTGGCTGACGAGAAAAACTGCAACGATCGCACCGATCCCGACCGCCGCCGCCTGCAGCCGGCCCATGTCGTCGCGCGCCCGCCACACCGCCGTCAAGGACGCAACGCCGGTCAATACGCCGACGACCACCCACCAGGTCGCGCCCACGTTGGCGAGGACGGCCGCGACCCACAAGGCCACGCGCTGTGGCCACGCGTGCCAACCGGTGCGCGCGGCGCTGGCGATGTCGGTGGCCGGAAAATCGTGCCGCAGCTCGCCACCCCGCGTGACGCGTAACCGACAGCGCAGCCGCCGCCTCCACTCGTCGAGCAGCGCGGTGGCCACTTCGACCGCCACCCCTGCGCGCCCGGCGAGTCCTTCGGCGGTCACCTCGCGCACGACGCCGTGGGTCGCGGCGGGCAGCAGGTCGGCGACGGCCCACCGTTCCAACTTGCGCACGGACGCCTCGAAGCGGCCGCCCGGCGTACCGTCAATGGGGGGCGTCTCGGGCAGCGACGGCATCCAGTCGCGACCGCGCCCGGGCACAGGTCGCTGGTGGGCGGCGACGCGCAGGCCGACCCAGCGCGCAAGCAGCGGGGCGAGCAGCAGGGTGGCGAGCAGGATGGGGAGGAGGTCGCGCTCGTGCATGGGCGCAGCGTACGGCAGGCGCGCCGGGCTGGACAGGTAGGCGGGGTCCCAGGATCCACCACCGGCCCCACCCGCGTGGCAATACTGAACTGCGATCACTTGGCGCTGCATAGGCCAGCGGAAGGAGATTGCAACGGTGAATTGTGAAGATTCATGGGTGCCGGTTGCATCGCCCGACGCAAGTCACTAAAGTCTCTGCGGGCCGGATTCGCTTCGCACTCAGTACCTGTCGCAATCGATCGCCAGTCTGGAGCCCAGATGAACGCCCAAGTCCGTAGGTCTGCCGCACATTGCGGCGTCGTTGTGTTTTTTGCCCTGTTCGCTCTCGCCGGTTGCAGCGACGACACCACCGTCGAAGGTGGGCAACCCACCGACACGACGGCCACGGGAGACGCTGCCCTCGACGGGGCCGTTGCCGCGGGCGACGCCGCCGGCAGCAACGACAGTGCCGTCGTGGGTTCCGACGCCACCCGCGGCAATGACGCTGACAATGCCGCTGACAATGCCGATGCCGGCGCCGATGCCGGCGCCGATGCCGTCGTCGGCCCGGATGTGGGCGTGCTCGACACCGCCCCGAGTTGCACGGCGGACTCCTGCGACGACAAGAATCCGTGCACGGACGACAAGTGCGAGGCGAGCGGGTGCACCCACGCCAACAACACCGCGCCGTGCGACGACAGCAGCGCGTGCTCCGCGGGCGACGCGTGCAAGGATGGCGCGTGCGTCGGCGGCAAGGCCTTGGAGTGTGACGACAAGAATGGTTGCACGACGGACAGTTGCGACACGGCCAAGGGCTGCGTCGCTGTTTCCGCAAACGCCACGCCGTGCGACGATGCCGACGCGTGCACGACCGCCGACGCCTGCAAGGACAGCGCGTGCAAGGGCGGCGCCGCACCGGACTGCAACGACAAGAGCGTCTGCACGACCGACAGCTGCGACAAGGGCAAAGGCTGCGTATATGTAGCGTTTGATGCGACGCCGTGCGATGACGGCGACGGCTGCACGAGCGGCGACACCTGCAAGGATAGCAAGTGCGGCGCGGGCGGCCCGCTGACGTGCGACGACAAGAACCCGTGCACCGACGACACGTGCGACCCCAAGGCGGGCTGCGCTTTCGCCAACAACACAGCGCCGTGCTCCGATGGCAACGCGTGCACCGGTGGCGATGCGTGCAAGGGCGGCGCGTGCGCGGCGGGCTCGCAGGCCGTCCTCTGCGACGACAAGAACCCGTGTACGAATGACACGTGCGCTGCGGCGAGCGGCACCTGTCTTTACCTGCCCAATGCCGCGACGTGCAGCGACGGCGATGCTTGCACCAGCGGCGACCTGTGCGCGGGCGGCGCGTGCAACGGCCTGTCGGGCGCGTGTGCGGCGTGCACGACGGACTCCCAGTGCAACGACAAGAACCCGTGCACAGTTGACGCGTGCGGCGTCGACGGAACCTGCAGCGCGACCGCGTTGATTCCCGTGCCGCTGGCCCTCGCCGTCACATGCGACGACGGCAACTCTTGCACCGGAATCGACCTGTGCAGTGGCGGCAAGTGCGCCGGCCCGGCCACGAAGTGCGACGACGGCAACCCGTGCACAGACGACGGCTGCGTGCCTTCGCTGGGCTGCACTTCTGCAAACAATACGGCACCGTGCGACGACGGGCAGGCCTGTAGCACGAAGGACGTCTGCACGGGCGGCAAGTGCGGCGGCGGCGACCTGGTGGCGTGCGACTGCAAGGCAGACGGCGAGTGCGACGACAAGAACCCGTGCACCGACGACGCCTGCGCCAACGGCAAGTGCGGCTCCAAGCCGAGCGGCGCCGACAAGGCCTGCGAAGACGGCAACGCGTGCACGGCAAGTGACAAGTGCAAGAACGGCGTGTGCCTGGCCGGCCCAGCGCTCGACTGCAACGACGGCAATCCGTGCACCGACGACGCCTGCGACCTGAAGAGCGGCAAGTGCGTCAAAGCGGCCAACACCACGCCGTGCAACGACAGCGATGCCTGTACGGTCAACGACGCTTGCAAGCTGGGTGCGTGCACGGGCGGCGCGGCGACGTTCTGCGACGACAAGAACGGGTGCACGACCGACACGTGCGACAAGACGCTCGGCTGCCAGTTCGGCGCCAACACGGCGGCGTGCGACGACGGCAACGCGTGCACGACGCTCGACACCTGCGCAGCCAAGGCCTGCAAGGGCGGCGCGGCGCCGGAGTGCGACGACAAGAACGGCTGCACCACCGACAGTTGCGACCCCAAGGTGGGCTGCCTGTTTACGCCGAACGCCGCAATTTGCGACGACAACAATGCGTGCACGCTCACTGACCTGTGCTCGGGCGGCAAATGCGTCGGCGGGAGCGTCAAGGCGTGCGACGACAAGAACCCGTGCACGCAAGACAACTGCGACCCGGCGACCGGCTGCGTCACCACGAACACGATCGCGGCGTGCGACGACAGCGATGCCTGCACCACGCTCGACACGTGCGCGGCCGGTGCCTGCAAAGGTGGCGAGGCACCGAACTGCAACGACGCAAACCCTTGCACGGCCGACAGCTGTGACAAGGCCAAGGGGTGCAGCAATCCGGCGGTGGGCGACGGCGCGGAGTGCAAGGACAGCTTCTGCGACAAGCTGACGTTCGTCGACGCGGGCACCTGCTTCAAGTCGATCTGCCTGCCGGGCACGAAGGCCAAGTGCGACGACGGAAACCCGTGCACCGACGACGTCTGCAATGGCAAGAACGGCTGCTCCAAGTCGAACAGCACCGGGAAGTGTGACGACAACAACGCGTGCACTGGCGGCGACGTCTGCGCGGGCGGGGCGTGCGTGCCCGGCAAGGCCATCGGTTGCGACGATGGCAATGCGTGCAGCAACGACAACTGCGACATCCAGAAGGGCTGCCTGCACGCCAACGCAACGGATGACTCTGTCTGCATCAGCGCGTCGTGCACGGGCCTCGTCTACGCGGCCCAGAACATCTGTACGGGCGGCAGCTGCGGGCCGACGGCTGGCAAGAAGCAGTGCGACGACAAGGACCCGTGCACCGACGACTCCTGCTCGCCGACTGCGGGCTGCGTGTCGAAGGACAACACGGCGCCATGCGACGACGGAAACCAGTGCACGACCAACGACGGCTGCCTGCAGGGCGTGTGCAACGGCGGCGCGTTGAAACCTTGCAACGACAAGAACCCGTGCACGGACGACAAGTGCGTCGCCGCGAGCGGGTGCGTGGCGGGCAACAACACGGCGCCGTGCGACGACAGCAGCGTGTGCAGCCAGAACGACGTGTGCGGCAACGCGAAGTGCAATCCAGGTGCTGCGGTCGTGTGCGACGACAAGAATCCGTGCACCAACGAGAGTTGTGATGCGCTCATGGGCTGCGTCGTGGTCAACAATACGCTGGACTGCAACGACGGCAACGACTGCAACGCCGGCGACGTGTGCGGCAAAGGCGTGTGCAAAGGCTCGGGCGGCCTCGACTGCGACGACAAGAACGCGTGCACGGTCGATACCTGCGCTGCGCTGTCCGGCTGCAAGAACACGGCACTCGGCGACGGCACCAAGTGCACGGCCGCGCTGTGCGGCCCCAACGGATTCGTGGGCGCGGCGGTGTGCGGCGCGGGCACGTGCAAGACGACGCCAGCGGTCCAGAGTTGCGAGGACAACAACACCTGCACGACGGACCTGTGCAACGCCGGCCAAGGCTGTCTGCACCCGGTCAACACGGCGCCGTGCGACGACAGCAACGCGTGCACGAACAACGACGCGTGCAGCGGCGGGGCGTGCAGCGGCGGCAAGGAGGCGTGCGACGACAAGAATGTGTGCAGCGACGACACGTGCAACCCGAAGTCGGGCTGCGTGTTCACGGCGAACACCGCAGTGTGCAACGATGCCAACCCGTGCACGGTCGGCGACATCTGCGGCGACAAGGCTTGCACAGGCCCGGCGCCGGCCAAGTGTGACGACAAGAACGTGTGCACCGACGACACCTGCAACGCGAAGTCGGGCTGCGTGTTCAACAACAACACGCTCGGCTGCGTCGATGGCGATGCGTGCACCGGCAAGGACACGTGTTCGGCCGGCGCGTGTGCGGGCGCGGCGGTGACCTGCAACGACAGCAAGCTCTGCACGAACGACTCGTGCGACTCCAAGCAGGGCTGCGTGTTCACCCCCAACACCGTGCCCTGCGACGACGGCAACGCGTGCACCGACAGCGACGCGTGCGCGGCCGGCGTGTGCGTGCCCGGCGCGGCCAAGGTGTGCAATGACGGCAACGGCTGCACCGACGACGCCTGCGACCCCGCCAAAGGCTGCACGGTGAAGAACAACGTGGCTCCCTGCAACGATGGCAGCGCGTGTACGACGGTCGATGCCTGCTCGGGCGGCGCGTGCGTCGGCTCGGTGCCGCCGAACTGCGATGACAAGCTCGAGTGCACGGTCGACACGTGCGTGCCGGCAACCGGCTGTGTCAGCACCACGAAACCGTACGGGACCAGTTGTTCGACGCAAGCTGCGGGCCTCGTGGGACCGTTCTGCGCTGGCAACCTGTGCACCGGCTTCGACATCAAGGTCACGATTGCCGACACCGTCGCCAACCAGGGAGAGCTCAAGGCGATCGACCGCTACGCCCACAACAACGGCAAGGTGTACGTCGCGGGCTGGCAGAACTCGATGAACCCCGCGGAAGGCATGGTCAACGGCGTCGTCGTGGGGCCGCTCGGGCTGGCGGCAGCCGGAAAGTACGCGCAGACCTCGAGACTCAACGACTTGCGGCAGCGCCTGGCGGTCGGCGGCCGCTCGAACAACAGCGCGGCAGTGCATATGATTCTCGACGCGGCGACGGGACTCTACAGTCCGGGCACGCTCGACCTGCGGGTGTCGCGACCGCAACTGGCGCTCGACATGTCGACGCCGCAAGCCGGCTCCGAGCGCTACTGGTACGGCGGCATGGCGAACCCCGGGCAGGAGTTGCGGTCGTCGGTCGCGCGCATCTCCTTCAGCGACAACCAGTGGGGCAACTCGACGCGGCTGCTCGTGCGGGTCAACGTGGCGCAGGCCTGTGACAACAACCTTGCCGTAGAGGTGCGCGACATCTACGCAGCTGCCGACAACGCCGTGTGGTTCGCCGGCGTCCAGTACACCCAGGTCAACAACGTTGCTGTGGCGACGCGCTCCGTGGTCGGCTACTACGATGGCAACAACCACAAGAGTTGCGACGTGGGGTCGAGCTACTCCGGCGAAATCTATACCGAGAACGCGAACAGCCCGAACGACTTCTCGGCGCTGCTCGCCCCCACGGGTACGCCGGCGTTGGGCGAGTTCCGCGCGGTCCACGGCGTGGGCAGCAATCGCATGTTGGTCGGCGGCGCGCTGGGCACGCTTTATTCGTTCGACGGTGCGACGTGGAAGCAATTGACGCCCGCCTACACCGGCATGCCGGTCGCGTGGAGCACCGCGTTCGACATCAAGTCCATCCGCATCGTTGGCAACGAGGGCTGGGTCACGGGGCTGTACGCGTACACCGCGGCGAGCCTGGCGTGCCGCGCAGTCTTCCTGCTGCACGGCACCTGGGCGGCCAACACCGGCTGGACCTGGGACAAGCAGTGGGTCTCGACGAGCCTGCTCGCGACGTGCTCCGTGGCGGCGCCGGCAGAAACCCAGGCGAACAGCGTCTGGATCGACGCGACCGGCGGCGCCTTGTTCCTGGTCGGCTCGCAGGGCACGGACCTGGGCGGCGTGATCGTGCAGCAGTATCCGGCGCTGCAGCGGCCGCTCATCGTGCGGGTGCCGTTGAAGTAGGCGCGCCGCGCCTTGCCACGTCGGCGTGCGACCGGGCACGCTACGGCAATGAACACCCGCATTGCCGTGCCCTTCGCAGTCGCCGTGTGGGCCTGTTCCAGCCCGCCGACCGCGACTGCTGGCGCTCCGCACGCGGCTCTTGGCACTGCGCAATCGGGTCCCAGTGGCACGGACTTCACGCCCTATGCCGCGGTCGCCGCGCGCCTGCTGGCGGACGCGCGCGCCGACACCGGCGGCTGGCTCAAGCTCGCCAGCCTGTGCGACGACATCGGCCACCGCCTGACCGGCTCGCCCGCACTCGAACGGGCCGTGCATTGGGCCGTGGCGCGCATGACGGCGGACGGGCACGCCAACGTCCGCGCCGAACCGGTCGAGGTCCAGCGCTGGCTGCGCGGTGCCGAGGCGCTCGACCTCGTGGAGCCGCGTGTGCAGACGCTCCAGGTGGTTGGGCTGGGCAACACGGTCGGCACGCCCGCCGGTGGCATCCAAGCGGAAGTGGTCATGGCGCACGACGAGGCTGGGCTGGCTGCGCTTGGCGATCGGGTGCGCGGGCGCATCGTCCTGTTCGACAATCCGATGCCGCCGTGGAGCGAGGAGCAAGGCTCTCAATACGGGCCGACCGTGCGTTTTCGCGTGCGTGGCCCCGTGCTGGCGGGTCGGCTCGGCGCGGTGGGCGTGCTCGTGCGCTCGGTGACGGCCCACAGCCTGGCGACGCTGCACACGGGCGTCACGGTCTACGACCCCTCCGTTGCCCCGATCCCGGCCGCCGCGGTGACGCCAGAGACGAGCGCGTGGCTGGCGCGGCTGTGCGATCAAGGGCAGCGCGTGGTCGTGCGGCTGCAGTTGGACGCGCGCGTGGCTGGCCTGGTCCAGAGCGCGAACGTCATCGGCGAACTGCGCGGGCGGGAGCGGCCCGACGAGATCGTGGTCATCGGCGGCCACCTAGACTCGTGGGACGTCGGCCAAGGTGCCCACGACGACGGAGCGGGCGTCGTCGCGGCGATGCAGGCGTTGACGCTGTTGCGGCGCGCCCGACTCGTG
Organism: Myxococcales bacterium; assembly: GCA_009692425.1. Classification (GTDB taxonomy): domain Bacteria; phylum Myxococcota_A; class UBA9042; order UBA9042; family UBA9042; genus SHZF01. The sequence continues at coordinate 48,009 of SHZF01000019.1, forward strand.
CCGCGTCGCACCGTGCGCGTGGTGCTGTGGACGAACGAGGAGAACGGCCTCGCCGGTGCCCGCGCCTATGCGCGCGACCACGCCACCGAGATGCCGCAGCACGTTGCCGCGATCGAGGCCGATTCCGGGGGCTTTCCGCCCGCCGGCCTTGGCATCGGCGTCACGCCGGCCGATGCCCGAGAGATCGCGCTGCACCACGTGCGCGGCCTCGTGCAGTTGCTCGCCCCGGTCGGGCCGCAGCGCGCGCACCCCGACAGCCACGGTGCCGACGTCGGCCCGCTGCTGGACCAAGGCGTGCCGGCGCTGGACCTCGCCACGCGGGCGCCGACGTATTTCGACATCCACCACACGCACGCCGACACGCTCGACAAGGTCGATCCGCGCGCGCTGCAGGACCTGACGGCGGCGATGGCGACGTGGGCGTGGGCGCTCGCCGAGTGGCCGGGTCGCCTCGACAAGCCCGGGCCGGGACCGTAGCGATCCAGGGGCCCGGCAGGCTATCCGCCACGGCCCGGTACCGGCGGCCCAAGGCAGCCGGGAACCTTCTCGAACTGGCACCACCCGAACTGGCACGAGTCCTTGGTGCACGGGTTCTTGTCGTCGCACGGCAGGCCGTCGCCGCACTTCGTCGCCACGCACCCGGCGAGGGCTGAGTTCTTGCACACGCCGCTCGGTTGCTGGCACGCGTCTTGCGTGCACGGGTTGCCATCGTTGCACGTCACGGCCTTCCAGAAGCACAGCCCGTCCTGGCACAGGTCGCCGGTGCACATGTTGCCGTCGCCACAGTCCTGCACCGACTGGCACTTCTTCAGGCAATTCGAGATCTTCTCGTACTTGCACCCACCCGTCTCCGGGTCGCAGTAGTCATTCGTGCACGGATCCTTGTCTTCGCACTGGCCGGGCTTACACAGGTTCACGCCGCAGCCCAAGATCGGCGCGTACTTGCACTGGCCCGTCAGCTTGTCGCAGGCATCCGACGTGCACGCATTGTTGTCGCTGCACACCTTGTCGTAGACCTGACACTTGCCATTCGTACAGTAGTCCGTCGTGCACGCGTTGCCGTCCGTGCACTGCTCACTGTTCTGGCACAGCTTCTGCTCGCAGCCCGGCACCGGCGTGTAGTAGCACTTGCCGGAATCCGGCGCGCAGGCATCCAGCGTGCACGGGTTCGCATCGATGCACGTCAGCGCATAGTTCATGCACTTGTTCTGCACGCAGTAGTCGGTCGTGCACGCATTCTTGTCGTTGCACTCCGTATTGGCCGTGCACCAGCCCGGTTGGCCGCAGTCCGGGATCGCGGTGGTGGCGCAAGTGCCCGTGAAGAAGTTGCAGACGTCTTGTGTGCACGTGTTCTTATCGTCGCACTGCGTGTTCACCGTGCACGGCGGCTTGCAGCCTTCGATCTGCTTGGCAGCACATTTGCCCGAGTCTGGCATGCACGCATCGACCGTGCACGGATTGCCGTCATCGCACACGATGCTCTGGTGCACGCACTTGCCGCCCAGGCAGAAGTCCTTCGTGCAGGCCTTCTTGTCGTTGCAGCCCGTATCGCCGGTGCACTCGACGCCACAGCCCGGGATCGGCAGGTTCATGCACTGAGCCTGGCCGTTCGACAACACCGCGCACACGTCTTGCGTGCACTTGTTGCCGTCGTCGCAGTCGGTCGGGCCCTGGCAGCCGCCACAGCCGGGGATCGCCTTGAACACGCACTTGCCCGTGTCTTTCTGGCACGCTTCGGCCGTGCACGGGTTGCCGTCGTTGCACAAAACCGCCTCATGGTAGCACTTTTCTTTGGCGCAACTGTCGCTCGTGCACGGGTTGCTGTCGTTGCACTGGTCGGCGAACAGGCACACCGGTTGGCAGCCCGGGTCCTTGAAGTGGATGCACTTGCCGTTGTCGCACGCGTCCTTCGTGCACGCGTCGTTGTCCTGACACTGGGCGGCGTTCGCGCACTCCGCGCCGCAACCGGGCACGAGTTTGAACACGCACTGGCCCGTCACCGGATCGCACGAGTCGAGCGTGCACAAGTTGGCATCGACGCACGTGATGCCGGCGTAGCTACAGTTGCCGTCCTGGCACGCCTCCGATGTGCACGCGTTGTTGTCGTTGCAGTCGCCCGCCGTCTTGCACTGGCCGCCGCAGCCGGGCGTCAGCTTGAACACGCACTTGCCGCCCTCGCACACATCGACCGTGCAAGGGTTGCCGTCGACGCAATCGAACGGGAAGTTGCATTCCGGCCCGCAGCCCGGGATCGGCGTGTTCACGCACATGCCCGTCGAGCCGCATTTGTCGAGCGTGCAGTCTTTGTTGTCGTTGCATTCCTTGGCCGACTTGCAGCCCATCGTGCCGCAGTTCGGGATCGCTTCGTAGTGGCACAGGCCCGTCTTGGGGCTGCACTGGTCGTTCGTGCAATTGTCGTTGTCGCTGCAGTCCGCGTCCGTCTTGCAGTTCGCGCTGCCGCATTGGGGAATCTTCTTCGACACGCAGCCCCCGCTGGCCGGGTCGCACGCCTCGACCGTGCACGGGTCGCCGTCGTCGAGGCAGGCGACGCCCATGCCGACGCACGCGCCCTGGAGACACTGGGTGGAGCCACACGGGCTCGTTGCGCCTCCGCCGCCGCCGGGTCCGCCGCAGGGCGTGCCGTCTTTGACGTTGGCGACTTCACACTTGCCGACGTTGATGCGGCACTTCGACAGTTGGCACGCGCTAGGCGGCACCGGGCAGTCCTTGTCGGCTTTGCAGCCGGTCGGGCCGGGGCCTGCGTCAAACGACGTGCCGTCGTCCGTCACGCCCACGTCGTTGATCGGGTGGCCGCCGTCGTTGCCGCCCGCGTCGCCGGCTCCACCCAATTCCGCGCTGGCGCCGTCGCTGGAGACCCCAAGTCCGTCGAGCACCGGCGGCCCCTGCACCTCGGCATCGGTGCCGCACGCGGCGCTGGCTGCCAAGAATAACAGGCTAAAACTTCGCCAAAAATTGCAGCGCATGGTGGCCTCATAGGGCCGCATCGCGGGAGCCCCAACCCGACAATCTACGAATCGCGCTGCTCAGGCTCAATGCGAAAGTTGCGGCTGGGCTTGCCGTGCCAGATCCGGAGCCCTATCTTCGGCCTGCCCGTTCCACCGCGACGGCTCCCCTGTACTGCCTTGGCAATGACTTGCTGATCGTGAAGGTTTGTGATGGCTGCTCTTGCCCTGTCGTTTTTTGCGGCTCTGCGAGATCGACGCTCGTGCGGCCGCTCGTTCACAGGCGCGTGGTTGGGCGGGCTGTGCGTGCTGGCCGCCTGCGCGCGGACGCCCCCAGACCCCACGCTGCCAACCCCACCGGCTGGCCCCGCTGCGGCCAGGACCAGTTCCGCTCCGCCCCAGTCTCCGTCCACGCCGGCCGGCTCCGGCGAGGCGGCCAATGCAGCCGCCGCGGAGGCAGCGCTGCCGCCCGACCCTGCGTTCGACCTGCCCGCCGGACGCACATTGGGCGACCTGTTGCCCCCGCTGCCGGCCGCCGTCCCGCGCGTCGCCCTTGGCCCCGCTGCCGACCTCGCGCAGCCCGAGGTGAGTTGCGCCGACCAGGCTCCCGACGGGTTTGCACTTGCGCGTCGGATCGACATCGCATTGCCACCTGGCGCGACACCCACCGCGACGCCGGCCGGCATGCTCGAAGTCTGCCTGTTCCAGACCGGCACGGAGCGCGCGAGCCCGCACGCCAGCGGCGGCCGCGCGTTCCACCTGGTTGCAGCCTGGCCCGGCAAGGTCGTGACCCGGTTGGGCGTCCACGAACTCGATCGGCCAGCGCGCACGCTGCCGCCCGAGCGCCGCGCCGCCGGCCACGATGCGACGAGTTGGGGCGGGCTCATCGCAACGGGCCATCCGGGTGCGCCGGCGCTGGCCGTCGTCAGCGCGCGCTTCTGCGACGGCGAACTCGGCGAACAGTGGCACTGGCGCCGCGAAGCATACGTGTTGCGTACGGGCCGCGGCGAGCCCACATGGCAGCGACTCGATGGCCTTGCGTTCGAGACCTTCGATGCCGCGCACCTCGACGCACTGTGCCGGGGCAAGTCCGACTCCAGTCCCGCCGACCGCGCCGCCGGGGCCCTGCAACTCGCCTGCGACCGGCTCCAACGGGACGACGACGCGCGCGCCGCTGCAGCCGTTGCTCGCGCTGAGCAGAGGACGCGTCGGCTGCGGGGCGCCATGCCGCCGGGACCCTTGCCGCAAGACGACCCCGACCCTCAGGCGGCCTGGCTGGCGCAGGCGCGCCGCCTGCTCGACAAGGGCAAGGCCCACGAGGCGTTCGAGGTGCTGTTGCGGGTCGACATGGCATGCGGTGAGGCCGTCGATGTTGCCCACGAGCAGATGGCTGCGGCAGTTCGCGCCGCTGGCCTCGCACCGGCACGGCCGCAGCCCGCCCAAGGCCTTGCCGAGCTATGTGAGCCGTTGCCGGACAAGCCGGCCCCGAAGCGCCCGCGCACCGACGAGCGGCGTCCCCCACCCGCGCCGCGCTGAGCATGGCCCCAAGCGCAACATCGCTGACGTTCTTTTCGGAATTGGACGCACCCGCGTTCGTGGCGTTGACCGCGCGCCCCGAAGTCCGGCACGCCTTGCAGGCGTCGGGGTCCGGAGTCGCCGTCGCGCTGGTCGACCTTTCTGCAGACCGGGCCGCGGCACTGCGGTGCCTGGAGGAGGCCGGCATCGCCTGGACGGCATGGCTCGTCCTCGACATCGCTGACGGCTACTGGCTGGGGGCCGACAACGCCGACCTGGCGGCGCAGCGCTGGCGCGATGTGCAGGTGTGGGCGGCGCGCGAAGGCCTGCGCGTCCAAGCCGTCGGCCTGGACATCGAGCCGCCCCATCGCGATGCGGTTGCGCTCTATGCGACGCCGGGTCGCACCCTGTGGCGCCTTGTGCGCGGGCGGCGCGCGGCGGCCGACCTCGACGCGGCCCAGCGGACCTACGCCGAACTCGTCCAGGCAATCCGGGCGACCGGTGCCCGCGTCGAGACGTACCAACTGCCCCTCTTGCACGACGAGCGCGCCGCCCGTTCGCGCCTCGCCCAGCGCAGCCTCGGCCTGGTCGACGTGCAGGCCGACCGCGAAGTGGTCATGCTGTATCGCAGCGCGTTGGCCCCGCCCTTCGGCGACTGGCTGATCGACGCGTACGGCCCGGGTTGCGAGGCGATCGCCCTCGGCATCACCGGCGGCGGCGTGGCGTCGCTCGATCCGTGGCTGGGCGCCCGCCGCCTCGATGGGCCCGCGCTGACCCGCGAGGTGCTGCGGGCCCGCCAGCACACGCCCCACCTGTACGTGTTTTCGCTCGAAGGCTGCGTGGCGCATGGCACGTTTGCAGCAGCGTGTGCCGCGGCGGTGGCGCCCATGCCCAGCGCCACCCCGGCGTCGTCCTGGGCGCGCCTCGGTCGGCGCGTCGTTCAGGTGGCCTTGGCCGCGGAGCCGGTGCGCCATCGCGTGCGGCAGGCGCTTGCCCGCACCCGTGGCGCGCCCTAGTCTTGCTGGCGCGACCCGCCCCCGTTGCGCGCGCTGCCGGCGACTTCCATGCCCCAGTCCGGACCATCTGAAACCGTACGATTCTGGTGGATTTCCACGTCACGTCGGCATTGGCTGTTGTGCGTACTGGCGACCGCATGGTTGGCGGGCCTGGGCACCCAGTGGTTTCGCATCGCGCGCGATCTGGCAGGCGCACACCGCGTGCTGGGGCGCAGCGCCGAAACGGCCTATGTGCCGCCAGTTGCGGCCCTGCGCGTCGCCTCGCTGGGCCACCAGTCGTTCCTGGCCGACCTGCTGTTCCTGCGCGCGGCCCACTACTTCATCGACCACCTGATCACCGACTCCCAACTGCCTTGGCTCGACCTCTACCTGACCGCAATCTGGGGACTCGACGCCCACAACGCCTCGACGTACCGCTGGGGCAGCCAGGTCATCAAGTTCGGCCAGCGCATCGACGACGAGGTGAGCCACCGTGCCAACCGCTACGCGCGCATGGGCCTGGCCACCTTTCCGGACGACCCCTGGCTCGCGCACGAGGTCGCCTTCAACCTGCGCTATGGCCTATCGACGCGCAGTCCCGAAGAAAAACAGCAGCGGCGCGCCTTGGCGCTGCGCTACCTCGACCTCGCCTACGCGTCGTCCAACTTCAACTTCGACCCGAACTACTTGGCAAACCAGTACTTGCGCGCCGGGCGTGCAGAGGACTCCGTGCAGGCCGCCTTGGCGACGTACTCCGCAGGCACCGCCGGGGAGCGCCGCAACCTGCGCAAGCTGCTCATTGACCGCGACAAGCAAACCTATGCGCAGGAATTGGCCTGGATGGAAGTCATGCGTGCCCGCGACTGGAAGTACTTGGACGACACCATGGCCTGGTTCGTCGGGCCGAAACGCATCCCGGCGCCGCCGCTGAATGCCGCAGACCTCGATGCGTGGGCGCGCGAAGCGGAGACGCCCGCCGCCGTGACCGAGGGGCTCGGCGTGACCCGGTGGCGTGCTCCCGGTGGGTTGGGGCTGCCGAGCGACCCGACACCGCAGTAGGTGGTCGTCCGGCCGGCCGGCTCATTTCGAGCCGAATCAAAATCAAACAGATATCGGCATCAATTGCACGGGGCGAAGAATTTGGCCTTGAGCTTGTCTTGCATTGCCTTGTTGTTATTGACCTGCACGATGCCGTTGACGGTCATCAGCCCGCGCCACACGTTCGACTTCATGGCGACCGGCTACTGGTGATGCGCCTGGGGCGCTACGGCGAGGTGTCTAGTTGGTGCGGGTGGGGCGGCGAGTTGTCAAGCACAGGCTGTGACCTCGCACGCTTACGGGGCCAGGCGGGCCGCCACGGCGCCGAAGAACGCCTCGGCGACGGCCCCGGTGTCCTCCTGGGCGGCCACACCGGCTTGGGCCAGATCGGGCCGGCCGCCGCCCTTGCCGCCGAAGCGAGGAGCCAGTTCTGCAACGAGCGCGCCCGCCGGTGCCCGCGCCACTGCCGCGGGAGAGGCCGCCACCAGCAAGAGCGCCCGGCCCCCGTCGAGGCCACTGAACAAGCCGACCACCGCCGCCCCGTGCTGCGAACGGGCGTCGTCGGCGAGCGAGCGCAGGGCCGCCGCATCGCCGCCCGCCACAAGTTGGAAGCGGACCTTCAGCCCGCCGATCTCGCGATCCTGCACCGCATTGCCAGCGCCGCCGCCGGATTGGGCCCGCAGGGCCGCATGCTTCCACTTTTCGATCTCCTGACCGGCGCTCTTCAGTTCCGTCAGAAGCCGCTCAACGCGCTCGCCGAGCAGGGAAGCCGGCGCATTCAGGCGGCGCGCCAGTGTGTCGAGCACGGCGGTCTGGTCGGCCACCCAGCGCAGCGCGGCGAGGTGGCAGACTGCCTCGATCCGCCGCACGCCCGACGACACGGCCTCCTCGCCGACGATCTTGCACAGGCCGATGTCGCCTGTGTGGTGCACGTGCGTGCCGCCGCACAGTTCGATCGAGTCGCCCAACTGCATCATGCGCACGACATCGCCGTACTTGTCGCCGAAAAATGCCAGGGCACCACTGGCGACGGCGTCGTCCATCGATGTCTCGCGCACGATGGCCGCAGCGTTCGCCAGCGCACGCTCGTTGACGTGGCGCTCGATGGCGGCCACTTCCGCTGGCGTCACCGGCGCGAAGTGGGCAAAGTCGAACCGCAGTCGCCCTGGCGCGACCAAGGAGCCGCGCTGTTTGACGTGGCCGCCGAGCACGTCGCGCAGCGCCTTGTGCAGCAGGTGGGTCGCCGAATGGTGTGCGCGCACGCTCGCCCGGTGTGCGGCGTCGACGGTCACGGTGACGGCCTCGCCGACGCGGAGCAGACCCGCATCGATCTGGAGCCGGTGCAAGTGCAGGCCGCTCACGTGCTTGCGCGTATCGACCACGCGGGCCACGCCGCCCGCCCACGCGAGCACTCCCGGGTCGCCGATCTGGCCCCCGCCTTCGCCGTAGCACGGCGTCACATCGAGCACTGCCCAGCCATCGGCCGCCGGGCAGGGTTCGCCATCGCTGCCGATGGCCGCCGCCAACTCGGCCGTGCGCTCACCGTCCGCGACCAGGGCAATCACCCGCGCCGCCGTCGTGTCGTGGGCGTGACCGACGAATTGCGTCGCCAGACCGCTATCGGCGAGTTCGGTCATCAGGCGATCGACGTCGTCGGCGCCGGCCTTCCACGATGCCCGCCCGCGCGCCCGCTGCGCCGCCATGGCGACATCGAACTCTTCTATATCAATGCTGAATCCGTGCTCTGCCGCGATCAACGCCGTGAGGTCCGTCGGGAATCCGTGACTGTCGTGCAGCGTGAAGACGAGGTCACCCGCCAGGACGCGCGCCGTGCCCGCCGCATCGATGTGTGCCATTGCGGCCTCGATGAGCGTCTCGCCGGCCGCGAGCGTCTGCTGGAAGCGCAATTCTTCCATCTTCGTCACGCGCTCGATCAGTGCCCGCTGCGCCACAAGTTCGGGGAAGGCATCGCCGGCCAGCTCCGTCACGAGGCCAGCGATGTCGAACAGGAAGGGCCGCTCGAGTCCCAACTTGCGACCCCACCGGATCGCCCGCCGCAGCACACGCCGCAGCACATAACCGCGCCCGAGAGAGTCGGGGTAGATGCCCTCGGCGATCAGGAACGCCGTCGCCCGCGCATGGTCGGCAATCACCCGAAAGGCGACGTCGCGTTCGACGGCCGCGTCGCCGCTGATCACGTTCTCAGCGTCGAAGCGGCCACCATACGCCTGGCCAGCCAACTGCTCCGTACGCGCGATCAGCCGCGCAAACAGGTCAGTGCCATAATTCGAGTTCGCGCCCTGCACCACCGCAGCGATGCGTTCCAACCCCATGCCGGTGTCGACGCACGGGGCGGGCAGGGGCGTCAGCACGCCATCCTGACGGTCGTACTGCATGAACACGAGGTTCCACACCTCCATGTAGCGCCCGTCGTCGGCCGCGACGGTGCACGCGCTTCCCTGGCCGGGGTCGAGGTCGAAGTATATTTCGGTGCATGGGCCGCAGGGGCCGCTGTCGCCCATGGCCCAGAAGTTGTCCTTTTCGCCCAGCGGCACGATGCGCTCGAACGGAAGTCCAGCCAATTCGTGCCAGAGATCACGGGCTTCGAGGTCGGCCGGCATCCGCTCGTTGCCGCCGAAATACGTCGCGCACAGGCGCTGCGGGTCGATGCCGAGGTCTCCCACGAGGAAGGTCCAAGCATGTTGGATCGCGCCTCGCTTGAAGTAGTCGCCGAACGAGAAGTTGCCAAGCATCTCGAACAGCGTGTGGTGGCGCTTCGTGCGGCCGACGTTTTCGAGATCGTTGTGCTTGCCGGAAACGCGCAGGCACTTCTGCGTCGAGCACGCGGTCGCGAATGGCGCGGGGCGGGCGCCCGTGAAGAAGTCCTTGAACTGCACCATGCCCGCATTCACGAACAATAACGTGGGGTCGGCGGGCGGCAGCAGGGAGTGCGACGCGACGCGGGCGTGGCCGTGCTTGGCGAAATAGTCGAGAAAGCGCGCGCGGATGGCGGCGACAGTGTGCGGGCGCGAGTCGAGCGGTGGCATGGCGTTCACGGCGCCGACGGGCGTGCCGGCAAACAGGCGCGAGTGTAGCGAGCCCACCACGGCGCCGCTATCAGGGCGAGACCGACCAGGGCGAGACCGACCAAGGCGAGATCGACCGGCGCGCTCGGCAGCTCATGGGCACTTGGCACAGCCGACGGGCTTCGACGAGCAGCCGTTGCCGACCTTGCACGCCTTGGCCGGGCACGTCACGGCCTTGCACGTCGTCGAGAGGGGCGGCGTCGATGCCTCCGCTTGCCGAACCGGGGCCCCAGCGTCGGGGCCGCCGCCTAATCGTCGCCACAACCCCCAAACAGCGCGAGCGCAGCCACGACAGCGCATCCACCTGCGCCCCGGTCCGCTCCCCCGATTCCATGCCGCGTCGCCATGAGCGCCTCGCCTCCCGGTGCCCGTCAGTATCGCGCGGCCGCGTTGGATACAGCCAGCGACTTGAGCCCCGCGACCGAAACAGCCACCATGTGCGCGCGGATCGGATTCCGTCAGGTAGAAAGTCCCCTTGCCCCCTGCGGCGGTCCGCAGCCGCGGCCCCCACGAGATGCCCATGCGGACCAGGGTTTTCCGTTCGATGCTTGTGCGGGAATCCGCACGCGCATCTCTCCACTCGCCGATGGCCACTGTTCGCTGCCCTGTGCTGCTGGGTTGCGCCCTCGTTGCTGCAGGGTTCGGGGCCTGCAGCGCGCAGGCTCCGGGTGCGGCCAGCGGCGCTGCGGTGACCAAGCCGGTTTTCAAGCCGCTGGCCGATGCCGGGACCGCAGCGCCGCTCGCCGACGCGGGCAGCGCCACCGACAGCGCGGGCGGCGACGCGAAGGGCAAGGACGCGGCGACTGTACCAAGCGACGGCGGCACCGCTCCCGATCTGGCAGTAGCTGACGCGACCCCCGACGCAGGCGCGGCAGACAGTGTGGGCCCGCAAGAGGTTGCCAGCGGCGACGGACCCGTTGCGTCGGATGCGACACCGTTTCCCGAACCGTCTCCCGACACTGGCGCGACGCTGGACGGACCAGAGGCCGATGGTGCGATCGACTCCGCAGCGTCGTGCGGCGACAAGGAGTGCGGGCCCGCCGAGTCCTGTTCCAGTTGCCCGCAAGACTGCGGCAAGTGCCCGGAGGTATGTGGCAACGGCTCTTGCGGCGCGGGCGAGGACTGCAAGGCGTGCGCCGCCGACTGCGGCAAGTGCCCCGAGGCCTGCGGAGACGGCAACTGTGGCGGTGGTGAGACGTGCACGACGTGCCCGGCCGATTGTGGCAAGTGCCCGACCGGGTGCGGCAACGGCAAGTGTGATCAGCCCGCCGAAAACTGCCAGGGGTGTCCCGCCGACTGCGGAGCCTGCCCGGGTGCCTGCGACCCGTTGACGCAGTCCGGCTGCGACGGCGCCCAGCAATGTTACCCGGCGCCACCGACCCAGACCTTCTGCGCTCCGTTCGGCAAGTTGGCCAAGGGGGTCGGGTGCGACGCCAGCGACGCGTGCCAAAAGGGCCTGCTGTGCGTTGGTTCCGTGTGCCGGCTGCTGTGCGACTACGCCGGCAAGAACGGCGGCCTTGGCTGCGTCGCGCCGGCCAAGTGCGTCGAACTCTCAAACGGCACGAAGCCACTGGGCTGGAACCTCGGCGCCTGTCTCGGCGGCGACACCTGCAACCTGCTGACGAACCTTGGCTGTCCGCCGGGCCAGGCGTGCGTGTCGTTCCAGACGACAAAGTTGTGCGGCAAGGCGGGAATCGGCGGCACCGGCGTCGTGTGCCAGGGCACGCAAGACTGCCTGGCAACGCATCTGTGTGTCGGAGGCGGCGCGGCAGGCACCTGCAAGCTGCGCTGCCACGCGGGCGGCGGATCGCCCAAGTGTCCTCTGGGCGCGTGCGGCCAGGTCACGCTGGGGCAGGGCGGGCCGGTGGCGGGCGACTCTCTTGGCGTCTGCCAGTAGTCGCAATGCCCCGCCACACCGACGTCAGCCGACCGCTGACACTGGCACCGCTGCCGATCGACCGGGCGCTTCCGGCGTTGGCGCGGGCGCTCGACGATTGCGGCGCTGCGGTGCTGGTGGCGGAGCCGGGAGCCGGCAAGACGACGCGCGTGCCGCCCTGGTTGCTCGACCGTGTCGATGGCGAGGTCTGGGTCGTGCAGCCGCGCCGGATGGCCGCCGTGCTCGCCGCGGGCAGGGTCGCGGACGAGCGCGGCGAACCACCGGGCCGCACGGTGGGCTGGAGCGTGCGTTTCGATGAGGTGGGCAGCCGCGCCACACGGTTGTGGTACGCGACCGACGGCGTGTTCTTGCGGCGCCTGCTCGCCGACCCTGGACTCACAGGCATCGGCGCGGTCGTCCTCGACGAACTGCATGAGCGGCGGCTCGCGACCGACCTCGCGCTCGGGCTCGCGCAACGTGTGCGAGTCCGGCGCGGGCTCCAGGTGGTCGCGATGTCGGCGACACTCGACCCTGGACCCGTCGCAGCGTTCCTGGGCGGGGCGCCGGTCGTGCGTTGCGAGGGGCGCACGCACGCCGTCGCTGTGCAGTTCGCGCCCGCGCCGGACGCCCGCCCGCTCGAAGTCCGCGTACGCACTGCGGTGCGCGAGTTGTTCGAAGCGGGGCTGGGGCCGCGGGCCGAAGGGGCCGACGTGCTCGTGTTCCTGCCCGGAGCGGCGGAAATCCAACGGTGCGCCGTTGCCCTGGCTGCGCTGGCCGACGAGCATGGCTACGATCTGGCCTCCCTGCACGGCGCCATGGACATCGCCGCCCAACAGCGGGCGCTCGCCCCCGGACCGCGGCCGCGCGCAATCCTGGCCACGAACCTTGCCGAGACGTCGGTCACCTTGCCGCGCGTCGCCGCCGTCGTCGACTCGGGCCTGCACCGGCGCGCCGGCTTCGCGTCCTGGAGCGGACTGCCGACGCTGCAACTGACCACGATCTCGCAGGCGGCTGCCGTCCAGCGCGCGGGCCGGGCCGGGCGCGTGCGGCCAGGGCGCTGCAGCCGACTCTATACCCAACACGAACACGATGGTTGGCCCGCGTTCGATGCGCCCGAGATCGCAAGAGCGGACCTCGCGGACGTGGCGCTCCTGCTGGCGGCGCTGGACCTGGACGGCACCGCGCGCGACGACGTGTGGTTGACCCCTCCTCCACCGGGCGCGCTGGCCCGGGCCCACTGCCTGCTCGCAAGATTGGGTGCGCTTGACGCGCAGGCACGGTTGACAGCATTGGGCCGCCAGATGCTGCGCCTGCCGGTGCACCCGCGCCTGGCCCGGCTCGCGCTTGCCGCGGCGAAGCGAGGAGTTGCCGCAGACGGCGCCCGCGTGGTGGCGCTGCTCGCAGACGGGGCGCGACTGCCGCAGCGGGCCCCCGGCGACCTCGCGCACGGGTATTCTGATCTTGCCATGTTGGCGGATTCGCGCGCTCCCGAACATGGTCGCAGTGAGGTGCGCCGGACCGAGGCACAGTTGCTGCGACTGCTCGGGCCCACCCATGGGCCCGCGCCGGCAGCGGCCGACCGCGACGCGGCACTGGCCTACGCCGCCCTGCTCGCCTACCCCGACCGCGTCGCCCGGCGCCGCCAACCGCGTGGGGCCGAACTGCAGATGGCGGGAGGCGTCGCCGTGCGCCTCGATGCGGCCTCGCACGTCACGGAGGCTGTCTGGCTGGTCGTGCTCGACGCGGAAGAGAGGCGGGACGCGCGTGGCTTGACGACATTGGCGCGGGTTGCGTGCGGTATCGAAGCCGATTGGCTGCTCGAAGCCTTTGCGAGCACGGTCGAGGCGACGACGACGCTCGCGTGGGACGATGCCCACGGCCGCGTCGACGAGGTGGACCGCCTCGTCTGGGAAGGGCTCGTGCTCAACGAAACCCGCCGCCCGGCGCCGCCGACCGCAGCCGCGAGTGCCGTATTGGCCCATGCCGTGCGGGCCAACGGGACGGGTGCGCTGTGGCCGGAGTCGGCACGCAAGACCCTGCGTGGGCGCCTCGCCGTGTTGGGCACCGCCAGCCAGACCGCGCCACCTGCGGGACTGGACGATGTCCGAGCCGACGCGATCGTCATCTCCGCTTGCGAAGCCAAGACCCGCTTGAGCGAACTCGCGGGCTCTGACTGGTGCGGTCGTGCGTTGCACGACCTCGACCCTTCCGGCCAATTGCGCCGGCGGCTCGATGTCGAGGCGCCCGTTCACGTCAGGCTGCCAGGCGGCCGCAGCGTGGCGCTGTGCTACGACCCCGATAAACCACCGTGGCTGGCCACGCGAATCCAGGACCTGTTTGGGCTCGCGGACGGTCCGAGCGTCGGCGCCGGCCGCGTCCCCGTCGTGCTGCACTTGCTCTCGCCAGCCGGGCGTCCGGTACAGATCACCAGCGATCTCGCTGGGTTCTGGAAGAGACACTGGCCCACCCTGCGCCGGGAACTCCAGCGGCGCTACCCGAAACACGCCTGGCCCGAGGATCCGTGCCAGGCCACGCCCCGCTTGCCCGGCAACAATCGGTAGCGTGCTCGCTGGACGGGGCCGCTTTTTTCGGGACCTTGGGCTTGTCCCGCCGGCCCCGCTTGTGGTATACGCGCGCAACCTTGCCGCCCGCCACCGGTGGCGCGCCGGGTTCGAGACAAGACAACCCATTCGATCCGACACCTTCGCCGCGTGCGGCGTGGAGAACCCCATGAAGTTGACTTCTTCCCTTCGCACGGCCGTTGCGCTCGTTGCGATCACCGCGCTGGGCGCGTGCGCGTCGGCAGCCCCGGCTGGCGGCGGTGGCACAGCCGCGGGCACGGGCACGGGCACCGGAACCGGTACGGGCACCGGCACGACGGCGGGCAAGATCACGATCAGCGGCCAGCTCAAGGGCGCCCCCGGCGTCAAGTACACTTATGTCTCGTTCCACGCGTCGAACGGCAAGGGCAAGCCGGCCACGATCGTGCGCGCGCCGGTCGCCGCCGACGGCAAATACTCGGCGTCGGTCGATCGCAACAAGTCCTACGTCGGCGTGATCGAGTCCGGCGGCAAGGTCGTGGGCCAGCTCAAGTTCAAGGAGAGCGCCAAGGACACGAAGACGACTGGCACCCAGCTGCCGGTGCCGAAGGCCAAGGCGACGGCGCTTGAAGGCGACATCATCATCGTGATCCTGCTTTTGGCCGACGATGCGGCGGATGGCGAGCCCGGCGACGAGTTCGGCGCCGAGACGAACCCGCTCACGCTCGTCGACTGGGACGGCGACGGCAAGAATGACTACGAAGACGACGACGACGATGGCGATGCCTCCCCCGATGACGTCGACAAGGACGACGACGGCGACGGCATCGACGATGACCAGGAAGATTTCGACCTCGACGGCGACGGCGAGTGTGACTGGTACGACGAGGACATCGACGGCGACGGCAAGCTCAACGCGAGCGACGACGACGACGACAACGACGGCACGAAAGACGAAGCCGAAGACGACGACGGCGGCGACATAGACGGCGACGGCATCACGAACAAGGACGATACCGACGACGACGGCGACGGCGTGCTCGACACCGAAGACCCCGATGACGACGGCGACGGCACACCCGACGCCGTCGGTGATGCGGACGGCGACGGCAAGATGGACAAGGACGACGACGACGACGACAACGACGGCCTGCCGGACGCGACGGACCTCGACGACGACAACGACGGCATCGAAGACACGGCCGAAGACGAAGACGGCGATGCCGACGACGACGGCGTGCCCGACGCCACCGACGACGATGACGACAACGACGGCACGAAAGACGCCGAAGACAAGGACGACGACAACGACGGCATCGACGATCAGGTCGAGGAATGCGACGGCGACATCGACGACGACGGCCTCAAGGACGCCGACGACGAGGACGACGACGACGACGGCACGAAAGACGCCGATGACACCGACGACGACGGCGACGGCACGCCAGACACCGAAGACAAGGACTGCGCCGCGTAGTCGGCCGCCGCCGTCGGGGTCAGCTGTTTGGTTGACCCTGCCACGCACGCGGACTAGGCTGCGTCGCAGGGTCCGTCCGTGCCGTCCGCTGGGTCCATGTGGTGTGGCTGGGCGGTAGCGGCAGGTGGACCCGAGCGGCGGGCACATGGGCAAACACACGAGTCATACCGCGTGCCGGGTGTTGGCGATGGCGGTCGCCGCGCTCGGGACCTGTGCTTTTGTGGGCACGGCGGAAGCGGGCAGGCGGCCTTTCCTGTGGGTCTACGACACCGAGGTGCTCGCCGAACGCGGCGTCGAACTCGAGCAGTGGATCACCCAGCGCATCATGCGCACGCCCGCGGATGCGAACGACATCTGGTGGG
>SHZF01000020.1 GCA_009692425.1 Myxococcales bacterium
ATTGGGCAGCGCGCCTGGGAACTGGGCCGAACTCCGCGCGCCCCAACACAGCACCTGATCGTCCTGGCTGCGCGCGCAGGTCGTGCTGCCACCGGCGGCGAGTTGCACTGCGGTGCCCAGCCCGGCGACGGCGACCGGCGGCTGCGACCCCTTGCCCGCGACGCCGACCTGGCCCGCACCGTTGGCGCCCCAGCAGCGCACCTGGCCGGCCTTGTCGAGCGCGCAGGTGTGGTCGGCGCCCGCGACGACGAGGACGACGTTCGCCAACCCCGGCACCGTCACCGGCTTGCCGCCGCCCGCAGGGTCGCCCGCACCGAGTTGGCCGTTGGCGTTGGCACCCCAGCACTGCACCCCGCCCGCCATGAGCCAGGCGCAGGTGTGCAGGGCTCCCGCGGCGACCCCTGCCGCGCCGGCGACGCCTTCGACCGTGACGACTGTCGGCGTCTCCGCACTGCCCGCGCTGCCGAGTTGGCCCGCCGCTCCGGCGCCCCAGCATTGTACCGTGCCGTCCTTCTTGGCGGCGCACGCGTGGGCCCCACCCAGCGCAATGCCGCGTACGCCCGGCGGCATCTTGACCGGAGCGGCCGTCGGACCTGCCGCCACGTCGCCGCGCCCCAGTTGCCCCTTGTCGTTGCGGCCCCAGCACAGCACGAAACCGTCGCTGCGCACGCCGCATGTGTGTTGGTCGCCCGCGGCCAGCGCGGTCAGTCCTGTCGCACCCTGGGCGACCGTCGGCTTCGTTTCGGCGGCTACCTTGCCGGCGCCGTACAACAGTTCGTCCTTGCCGTTGCCGAGTTGGCCCCCCGCGTTGGCGCCCCAGCAGCGCACGGTGCCGGCCATTTCGAGCGCGCACGTGTGGCCCGCGCCCGCCGCCAGCGCCGTCGCCCCCGTCACGCCCACGACCGGCGCGGGAAACGTCACGATGCTCGCGCCTGCCGCCCCGCCGACCGCGATGTTGCCGGCACCGGTCTGGCCGACGCCATCGTCGCCCCAGCACGCCACGGTGCCGGTGTCCATGCGCGCGCACACGTGGGTGGCGCCGACCTGGACCTCGACGGGCTTGGGCAGCGGCGCGGCGACCTCGACGGGCTGGGTGTCGCCGCCGGCTCCGGCATCCTGGACCTTGGCGGCTTGCGGTGGCGCGGTCGGCAGCGTCGACGAGCAGGCGAGGGCAGCCGCGGCGAGGCCTGCCCACCCGGGATGTTTCCGGGGAGAGGAGAGACCTGGACGCATGGCGAGACCTCCGCGATCGTGCGCGGAGCGTGTAGCGCATTTCGACGCTCTCGACCAGAACAGGAGCGCATTCTGGCGCTCTCGGCTAGAACAGGAACGCCATCGACCCCAAGAACTTCGGCTCCGGCTGCCAGTCGCCGGACGCGACGTGGTGTGCCCGGCCATCTGTCGAGCGCGACACGAACTGCAACTCAGACTTGATGACGTAGTTCTCGATGGGCCGGAAGTTGAGCCCCACCGTCACCTTCTGCACATCGAAGCCGTTCGTGGCAGCCGTGTTCGGGTCGGTCGCTTCGAGGCGCACCACGCCTGTACACGTCGCGTCCTGCAGGTCGGCCGGCAGCAGTTCCCACAGCCACGGCACGGTAAAGTGCGCGTTGGCCTGCAGGGAACCGCCCCACATCCCAGTCGGAACGGCGGCGCGCGTGTTGGCGGGGCTGCCCGCAGCGAAGCCCTCGACGTAGCCGGGATCGACTGCGGCGTGCACCGCCTCGGCCTGCACCTCTAGCCAACCAAGCCGCGCGGTGGCGTCGAGGCCCGCCATGTTCACGCGATGCCCGAGGTCGTCGTACTCACCGGTATAGCCTGAGGCGCCCACCTCGAAACGCAGCCCCGGCGCCCACGTCACGCGCCCGACGATCGCCTTGTCGTCGTTGTTGTCTTCGCCTTTCGAGCCGACCGCGCCCTTGAAGCCGTGCGCCTCGTCGATCTTCGCGTCCAGTCCGTTGATGGCGTAGACCTCGTAGCCAAACGTGTGGTCGCCCGCCTCGGCCGTGCCGTGGAAACCGACGCCCGTCTCGAACCACGTGGTCGGCGTGATCGTCGTGAGCGCCAGCGGTCGCTCAGTGAGGTCTTGCGTCGGCGAGTCGTGGCGCAGGTTGTAGGCACCGAACGGCACCAGCACGATGCCCCCGCGCAGCACCAGCCACGGCGCCAGCGTGAAATCGACCACGCTGAACTCCAGAATCGCCTCGCCCGGCCCCAGGACGCCGGCCCGCTTCGCCGGACTGCCACCGAACTCGATCTCGAACTCCGTCGCCGTCGAGATGCGCGGGTGCAACTGGCCGTACACGAAAAGCACGTAGCGGTGGTGCACGAACTGGCTGTCGGCGCCGCGCTCGGCCACGAATTCGACCTCGCCGTAGCCGCCGAGCGTGACCCGATAGGGCTGCAGCGCGACCTTGTCGGTGAGGTTGGCGAACAGGCTGGTGCGCTGCCATTGCGCGGCGCGTCCGGCGTTGTCGTTCGGGCCGCTGCGCCAGCGGTCGGGTGCCGTAGAAGTCGGCGTGGGCGGCACCGGCGCCGGGTCGTCTCCCTCGAGTTGCAGCAGCGGGCCTGCCGCCGGCGTGGTGGCTGGCGTCTCCTGGGCCGCGACCGGAGCACTTACGCACAGCGCAGCGAGGCTGCCCCACGCGGAGGCAAGTCGGCGGGGTCCGAATCGGCGCACAACCGGCAGCGGAGTCATGGCGGTCACCTCTACTTGGTGCACAACTGCGCGACGTCGAGGCCGAACACCGTCTGCAGGGCCGTCAGTCCGAATGCCGGCTGCCCCTTGGCGGGATCGTCCTGGCCGAGGCGTGCGTCGAGGTCGGCGACCAACTGTGTGCCCTTGGCCTGGTCGTGGGCGGCGACGTGCGGGCGCAGCATCCGCCAGAACATGCGCGCTTCGATGAGCTTGATCGCCGGGTCCGTGCCCTGCTGCAGTTCGAGCAGTTCGCGTCCCATCGACAGCGCGAACACGTGGAGCAGGCGCCGATCGACGTCGGCGGCTATCTCGAGCGCGGCGGCCGACGGGGGCACGGCGTCCTCGTTGCCGGTCTTGCCCGCAGCGGCCAGCGTCTTTTCCAACTCGGCCCGGCCTTTCTTCAACTGCTCCCAGATCCCCGCCGCGTGCGCCGTGCCGCAGTTCTCGTCGCGCGCCTTGACGGTCGCGGCGAGGCCCTTGGCGTCCGTGCTGCCGTCGAGCGCGCGGCCAAAGTAGCCGACGCCCTCATCGTAGCCCTTGCGCGTGCCGGCCACGAGGTAGTTGTAGAGGGAGAGGTAGAAGAAGTGCTGCAGGCCCTTGTCGACGACCTGGGCGTGCCAGTCGATGCTGCCCACCGCGTTGCGCGCCACGCCGCCGGCCTTGGCGCCCGCCTCGATCGCGCCGCACACGGACGCGTCGATGGCGAGCCCGAGCGCAGCGTCCTTGTTGTGGGTATGCGCATCTTTGCGCGCCTTGACCTTCGTCTGCAATTCGGCGGATTCGACATACAGGCTCGCGATCTTGCTCAGGTCGGTCGGCGTCGTGCCGGCCACGTTCCACTTCGCGCAGGTCTCGCCGAACGAGTCGGCCTTGAAGTCCGCAGACTTGCGCAGCGCCTGGATGGCGTGGAACCCGGCGACGCGCACCAACTGGTTCTGGAGGTTGGCCTGGAGGAACGGGGTGTAGGCCGCCGTCGCCCCGCCATCGGCCGCGTCGGGGTGGCTGACTGTGTCACCGGAGGTCGAAGTGGCCGGCGCGGCGTCGGAGCAGGCGCTCACTGCACCGACGACCAGAACGCCGAGTACGGTGAGACGGCAACGGGTACGTGGGCGGGGCAGGCTGATCATGGCGGACTCCTGGCAGGTAGACGCCGACTACGGCGAGGGAACCTTGCAGGTGTGGTTGTCCTGCGGCTGGATGACGCACAACTGGTCGCTGTGGCAGTCGCCGTCGGCAAAACACTTCAACTCGCGGTGCGCGGGCTTGCCGCTACAGGCCTGTAGCGTCGGCGAACCGAGGCGGCAGCGCTTCCCGGTCGCGTCGCAGCACTGGGCAGTCGGGCACTCGTCTTCGAAGAACGTGCCGTCGTCGACCGCGTTGCCCGTGCAGCAGATGCCGTGGCACTGCTTCGAGCCCTGCGCCTTGACGCACACGATGCCCGTGTCGAGTTGGGCTGACAGGCCGACGTAGGTGACCGTGCCGTAGTAGGGGTCCGCGACCTTTTTGCCCGACTCGCCGCCGTTCGTGTCGTAGTATTCGTAGACGCCGGGCTTGGCGAACGTGTGGCGCCAGTAGACATAGGCCCCGTCTTTCGCATCGCGGCCCGTGGTCGGCAAGGGCGGCACGAGCGAGGGAGAGAAAAGCTCTGGCGGCACCCCAAGGCTCGTCACATTGACGGGTACCTGCGGGGCAAAATTGCGCCACTCGACGGTCTGGCCAACCTCGACGACCAGGCAGGGCGTGCCCCAACCGCCCGAGCGCGGGATCGCGACCACGCGGCCGCCCGGGTCAGGCGCTGTGGACGTGGCGACATACGGGCCCTCAAACTCGGCGGCGCAACCGCTCGCAACGACGCTGGCCACGGCGAACGCTGCGATGGCGGCACGGGTGGAGCGCTGGCAAATCATGGCGACACCTCGGCGGCCGCGATGGTGCGGCGCGGCTCGGCGCTGTGGATGCGCGCACAGACGTCGATTCCTGCGCCGGGGCGGTCGACCCCGGGTCGGCCTGCGAAGGTCATCCGGCATTCCCACTGGTGCGGTCTCCCAGTGATGCCGGCGATCGACGACGTGGCCCATTCGCGCCGGGCAGGAGCGCGTGCCAGGACCCGGTCGGCGTCGGCGGCATCGAGCACCCGCCCGCTGCGGTGGGCGGGCGCCAGGAGCCGCACGACGCCCGCTTCGCTGCCGGTGAGCAGGTGGGACTGCTCGGGCGGCTGGCGGGCATACCACTGCGCGATGCGGACGGCGGCAGACGGAATGGTGGTGCGCGTGGCAAGGCGCTGCGCGGTATCGAACGCGAGCCCCTCGGCACAAACGACCAAGGCAAGTGCCAGCAGCGGGCGCGTCCGGTCGCCCGCATGGCGCCACACGGCAAGGGCGCCGAATGCGACAGTGAGGGCGAACACGGGGGCGAGCGGCAGCACATGGCGCGCGTGCTCGGGGTTCTGGCCGACCGCCGCCCACAGCGCATACGGAACGGTCACGCCGACCGCCCAAGCAATGGGTGACGTGCTGAGGGCAGCGGGCTCGGTGCCCGCGGCAACGCGCGACGCGCCGACGGCAAAGCGCGACGCGCCGACGGCAACGAGAATCACGGCCAGCAGCGCCACGCCCCAGGCCCCCAACAGCCAGCCGCCGACGTTCCAGCCCAGCAGGGTGACGCGGCTGGCAGACGGGTCGGGCGCCCACGCACTGCCGCCCCACTGGACGAGGTGGCCGTGGGCGAAGGTCGCGCCGACGTCCCACAGCGCCGCTGGGCCGCCGGCGCACGCGAGCAGGGGCAGGCCCCACGCGGCAACGGCGAGGACCGCGATGAGGATCAGCACCCTGCGGTCCTGCAACGCGGTGTGCGGCTCGTCATGCGCTTCGGCGGCCTGCGTCTCGCGCCCGTTCGCCCGCCAAAGGGCCGCCGCGAGCAAGCCCGCCGCCCACGGCAGGTACGACAACCGCGCGCCCACCAGCGCGCCTGCCAGCCCCGCCGCCACGAAGCGACCGCTGCGGCGACCGATGAGGAGGCCTGCCAACGCCATCGTGCCGAGGTGGAGGCCGAGCGCGTCGCTGAGCGGCGTCACGTCGGCGAGCGCCACGCCGGGCAGGGCGGCGTAGACGGCGCCGGCCAACACTCCCGCCCAAGCTGTGGTGTGCCTGGCGGTTGCGAGGGCGAGCCCGGCCGCGGCGGTCGCACCCGCCACAATGCCGGGCAGCGCCAGGGCGACCGGCGCGGGCACACCGAGGGCGTACGCTGGCCATGCCGCGGCCAGGTAGACCGGATAGCCCGGAAAATGCGGACGGTGCGCGGCGAGATCGAAGTGTGCCAACCCGAGCGCGAAGTTGACGCTGTCGTGGTCTTCGACCCAGCGCGGCAGGAAGGCCAGGCGGGTCGCGAGGCAGGCCAAGCCGAGGCCGCACGCGAGCGCGACCGGCAGCCCAGTGCGGGGCCCACTGGCGGGGCCGGCGGCGGTGGCGGATGGAGGGAGCATGGGTCGGCAGGAGGGGCTAGCAGCGGCCGGAATTTGTGCACAGAAGCAGGAGAGGCTCCGTGCGGAGTTTTGATAATGAAAGTGAACATCACTTTCAATTGTATCCTCGCAGACCGGCCGCGGCGCGTCAAGCGCGGGTCGAGCGGCTTCGACCGGGGCGTGTCACGCCCACGTCATGCAGGTCTGGCGGGCTCGCCGCCTCCCTGCGACACTGGCGCCCATGCGACAGGCGCCCGCCGTTTTTGCCCTGCTGGTATGCGCTGCCGGCGCGGCGTTGGCAGGTTCGGTTTGGGCAGAGCCCCTGCTGCAACTCGACGTCGCACCCGCGCCGACCGCAACCGGCGCTTCGGACCGTGCCCAACTGCCCGGCACTGGCTGGCAGCGCCTCGTCATCGAAGCGCTCCACACCCGCATCGCCGTCGTGCTGCCCGATTCCGCGACCGCCACCGACGCCGCCCATGCGGCCTTCGAGGCAATCCGGCGCGTCGATGTCGAGATGAACGAGTGGCGGCCTGGCTCGCCGCTCGCCGATGTCAACCGCCATGCAGGGGGGGGCGCGCAACCGGTGCCCGCAGCACTGTGCGCCGTGCTACAGCGTGCCATTGCACTGGGCTACTCCACACATGGCGCCTTCGATGTCACGTGGGCCGCGCTGTGGGGGCTGTGGGACTTCAATGCCCAGCCGCCGCGCTTGCCAGACCGTGCCGAGGTGAGTCGCCAGGCCCGGCTGGTCGACTTTCGGCGCATCGAACTGGACGCCAGCGCAGGGACCGTGCGGTTGCCGCTGGCGGGCATGGCGATCGGCCTGGGTGGCATCGCGAAAGGGTGGGCGCTCGACGCGGCGGCGGCTGAACTGCGGGCCCGTGGTGTCACCGACTTCCTGCTCGACGCTGGCGGCCAGGTGCTGGCGGCTGGCACCCACGCGGGCGAGCCGTGGCGGGTCGGATTGCGCGATCCCCGGGGTCCGCCCGCGGCCCTGATCGCAAGGTTGGCCTTGCGCGACGAGTCGCTGGCGACCAGCGGCGACTACGAGCGGTTTTTCGAACTGGGCGGCGTGCGGTACCACCACGTGCTCGACCCGCACACGGGGTGGCCGACGCGGGGCCTGCGCGCGGTGATGTGTGTGGCCGCCGAAGCCGCCCTCGCCGACGCGCTGCCCAAGGCGGTGATGGTGCTCGGCTGGCGTCAAGGCCACCGGCTGGCTCGCGACCTGGGGGTGGAACTGGCGGCGGTCGATGGACGGGGCCGATTGCTGGCGACGGCGGGGCTGCGCAAGCGGCTCATCCTACAACGGGCAAAGCCTTAGTTCGTCAGGGATCGGAGAGGCTGCGGGCGGGTGATTCGGGTGCGGCCGCCGGCCCGCGCCGCCCATGCACCCACCACGCCCACGCCACGTAGCCCACCGCCAGCAGGCCACCCGCGCCCCACCACGCGAGCCCGACGGATCGCCCGTAGGCGCTCGCGGCGGCGCGACCAGAACCGGAACGCTGCGTGGGCCGTGGGGTCGTCGGTGCGCAGCGCGCCAGCGCGTCACTTTCCCGAGCGCTCCCACACCTGCACCGCATACGGCGCGAGCGCGACCTCGGCCCCCACGCGCCCGCCGCGGGGGAAGGTGCGTACCGGCCCGGGCAAGGCCGTTTCGTCGCCACCGTAGGCCGCCAGAGCGTTCGTCAGCACGCAGCGCCAGGTGCCCGCTTTCGGCAGCGGCAGCCAGTGTTCGGGATAGCGCGCCGGTGTACACTGCACCACGCACACCAGTTCCCGCCGTCCCGCGCGCCGCGACCACACCAGGACCGAGCGATCGCGATCGGTGCCATCGACCCACGCGAACCCACCGGGCTCACAGTCGACCGCGTGCAGTTCGGGTCGGGTGCGGTACAAGCCGTTCAGCGCCGCCAGCCACGCCATCAACTGGATGCGCGGTGGGTCGTCGGCAAGCCACCAATCGAGTTCGCAGTCCTGGTTCCACTCGCGCAACTGGCCGAACTCCTGGCCCATGAACAGCAATTTCTTGCCCGGGTGCAACCACTGCAGGCCGAACAACAGCGTCGCCTGGCGCTGCCGGTCGTGCGCCTCTTCGACGAGCGTGAGGCCGGGCGGCGTGCCGGGCTTGTTCCACACCGTGCCCTTGCCGTGCACCACCTCATCGTGGCTGAGCGGCAGCACGAAGGCCTCGTCGGTGCAGAAGCCGAACGGAAAGGCGAGGCGGTCGTGGGCGCCGGGACGCTGCAAAGGCGGCGTGCGCAGGTAGGCGAGCGTGTCGTGCATCCAGCCAAAATTCCACTTGTACGTGAAGCCGAGCTGCCCGACCTGGCTGGGCGGCGTGCCGGCGGGCGGCGGGCCCTGTGTCACGCCCGGGAACGTCGTCGACTCCTCGGCGAAGCGCGCCACGCCCGGGAACTCGCGCCCGACCATGCGGTTCAAGTCTTGCAGGAGCGTCATCGCGTCGAGGTTCCACTCGCCACCGTGCACGTTCTTGGCCCATTGGCCGGGCTGGCGCGAGTAGTCGAGGTACAGCATCGAGGCGACAGCATCGACGCGCAGGCCGTCGAGATGGAACATCTCCAGCCAATACGCGGCGCTGGCGAGCAGGAACGAGCGCACCTCAGGCTTGCCGTGGTCGAAGACGAAGGTGCCCCAGTCCGGGTGGCGTTCCCATCCGGGCGGCTGCGCGGCGACGAGCCGGTCGGGGCCTGTCCAACTGCCGGCCTCGAAAAGGGGCGTGCCGTCGAAACGCACCAACGCGTGGCCATCGACGGCGAAATGGGCCGGCACCCAATCCATCCAGACGTGGATGCCGGCTGCGTGGAGCTCTGCGACCAAGTGGCGCAGGTCGTCGGGCCCGCGCTCCGGTGCGGTCGGGTCGAAATAGCGCGAGGTGGGCGCGAAAAAGCCGGTGCACTGGTAGCCCCACGACGGGTCGTAGGGGTGTTCGGTCAGCGGGAGGAGTTCGACGTGCGTAAAGCCGAGCCGCTGGACGTGGGCGACGAGCGGCCCTGCCAGTTCACGGTAGGTCTGCGCTCGGCCGTTGGCGTGGCGCCACGAGCCGAGGTGCAGCTCGTAGATGCTGACCGGCGCCGTGCGGCCCTGCGTCTTCGCGCGCCCTCTCAGGTGCGCCCCGTCGCGCCACGCAAAGGGGCGTTCTGCCACGAGGCGCGACGCGGTGCCCGGTCGCTTCTCTGCCGATCGCGCAAACGGATCCGCGCGGTCGATCTCGACAATCTGGCCCGCGTCGTCCGCCGTGGTGACCTTGAACTTGTAGAGTTGGCCCGGTTGGGCGTTTGCCGTGAATCCGAACCAGATCCCGTCGGTCACGCCGGGCGCGCCGCGCACCAACGCCACACCCGGCCCCCACGCGCCCGACGCGGCGACGTCGAACTCCCCGATGGCGTGCACCTGCAGCGCCGCCGGGGCCCACACCGCGAAACGGAATCCGCGCACGCCGCCCGCCGCTCCGCACACCGGATGGGCGCCCAAGACCTGCCAGCAGTCGTGGCCCGTGCCGGCCCGAAAGCGCCCGAGTCGGGGCAGCAGGTCGGCGGGCCAAGCGTCGTCTGCCCGCAATCTGTCCGGCAGGTTCACGTGGCCGCAGCCTTGCACGCACCGCCGCTGCACGCCTTGCCGTCGCCGCAAGGCTTGCCATCTTCGAGGGGCTGGCCGCTGCTGCAGGTGCCTTTCTTGCACGACTCGCCTGTGGTGCACGGGTTCGCGTCATCGCACGCGGTCGCATCGAGCGCGAGCGACACGCAGCCCAGCTTGGCGTCGCAACTGTCGTCGCTGCACGGGTTCTTGTCGTCGCACACGAGTTGCGGCTGGCCGACGCACAGCCCGCCCTGGCAAGTGTCGTTGCCCGTGCAGACCGAACCGTCGACGCAAGCGCCGGCTTCGTTCGTGACGGCGTGGCTGCACGTGCCGGTGTTCTTGTCGCACGAGTCGGCCGTGCACAGGTTGCCGTCCTGGCAGTCGGTGGCCGCACCGGGCAGGCACGCGCCGCCCTTGCACGCATCGCTCGCGGTACACGCGTCGCCGTCGCTGCACTTCGAAGTGTTGGGCAGGTAGACACAGCCGGTCGCCTTGATGCAACTGTCGTCGGTGCACACTTGGCCATCGGCACACGCGACCGCCTGGCCCGCGCACGCGCCGTCCGCGCACAGGTCGCCGGCCGTGCACGCGCTGCCGTCGTTGCAGGGCACGGCGTTCTCCGCCAGCGTACAGCCCTTGACCGGGTCGCAGGCGTCGTCTGTGCACAGGTTCGCGTCATCACACGACAGCTTCTTGCCGGCGCACGCCCCGTTGGCGCACGCGTCTTGCACGGTGCACGCGGTGCCGTCGTTGCAGGGGACCGCCGTTGGCGTGAACGCGCAGCCCTTGCCCGGCAGGCAGGTGTCCTGCGTACACGCGTTCTTGTCGTCGCATATGACCTTGACCCCGCCGCAAACGCCCGCCTTGCACACGTCGGTGGCGGTACACGCCTCGGCATCGTCGCAGGTGATCTGGTTCGGTAGCGTCACGCAGCCCTTGATCTTGTCGCACGCGTCGTCGGTGCACGGGTTCTTGTCGTCGCAGTTGCCGCCCAGCCCGACGTGCGTGCAGCCTTTGGCGCCAGCGCACGCGTCGGTCGTGCACAGGCTGAAGTCGTCGCACAGCGACCCTGCGTCCGTGATGCTGTCGCAGTCGTTGTCGAGGCCGTCGCAGCCTTCAGGTTGCGGAGTCGCCGCGTCGCACGCGCCCAGGCCTTTCGCCTTGCACTTGCGTTGGCCAGTGCACGTGCCGATTGCGACACCCTGCGGGGACTTCGCGCTCACTGAGCACGGCGTCGAACGCCCCGCCACAACGGCAGCCGCCGAGCACGGGCACGCGGCAGCGGCGGGCGCGCACACCTTCTCCTTGGCGCCGTCGACCACCGCGTAGGTGTCGCATAGGTAACCGAGCGGGCAGTCCTGAGGTCCGGTGCAGCGCGGGGCGCAATACCAGCCGCTCGCACCACCGTCGCCCAGCACTGCGGCGCAGCGCGCCGTCGGGTCGGCGACCGAGGCACACGCTGCCGAATTGGCACAGGGGTCGCAGACGTACGGGTGCAACGGCACGCACAGCTTCTGGCCCGTGGCGCCGACGCCCACCGACTTGCACACGAAACCCGCGCCGCACGTTGCTGCTGGTGTGCAAGGCCCTGCGCAGATGGGGCCGCTCTTTGCCGGCACGCACGCGGTCTTCGGGCAGTCTGACGCGACAGAACACGCGCAACTAGGCTCACCGGGACACTTCGGTGCGACGTCGGCTACCGCAATGTCCACGCTGACCGTATCGGCGTGGGCGTCCAAGACTGCGTCGGCGCCGGCGTCCTGTGCCGCAGCGGAGTCCGCCGCCCCAACAAGATGGGAGTCCCCGCCGATGACGAGCGCATCGTCTGCCGCGCACCCGACCATGACATGGGCCAAGCCTGTCGGGACCAGGAATGCTGCCACGATCAGGAAGGGGGAGGACGAGGAGGAGTGACGACCGTGCATAGTGGCGAGCCTAGTACAGCGCGCGCCGTTGGCAAAACTGCGAGGCTGCATGTATCGTCGCCCCGCCATGACCCAGCGTGCCTACCTTACGACGCCCATCTACTACGTCAATGACCGGCCGCACATCGGGCACGCGTACACGACGATCCTCGCCGACGCGGGCCGCCGCTTCCAGCAGTTGATCGGTGCGGAGACGTATTTCGTCACGGGCACTGACGAGCACGGCCAGAAGGTGGAGCAGGCGGCGCAGCGGCGCGGCATCAGCGCGATCGCCCACTGCGACGAACTCCACCGGTCGTACAAAGAATTGTGGCCGAAGCTGTACTGCGCGCCGGACCAGTTCATTCGGACGACGGAGCCGCGCCACGAGGCCGTCGTGCAGCGGGCGCTCCACCAACTCCTGGCCGCCGGGCACCTCGAGGCGCGCGAGTTCGAGGGCTGGTATTCGACGGCGGCGGAGCGCTTCTGGACCGAAAAGGAGCTCGTCGACGGCAAGTGCCCCGATACGGGCCTGCCGGTGGTGCGGCTGCGCGAAAAGAACTGGTTCTTCAAGATGAGCGCGTTCCAGCAACCGCTCATCGAAGCGATCGAGTCGGGGCGCATGGAAATCCTGCCGCCGCACCGCAAGGCCGAAGTGCTCGGTTTCTTGCGCCAGCCCTTGCAGGACCTGTGCATCTCGCGGCCCAAGGAGCGCTTGCGTTGGGGCATCGAGTTGCCGTTCGACCCCGATTTTGTGACGTACGTGTGGGTCGATGCGCTGCTCAACTACGTGACGGCCATCGGCGGCCTCGACGCCGCTTCACCTCCGGAGCCGTACGGGCAGGCACCGGTCAGCGATGGCGAGGGCGCTCCATTCGCGACGTGGTGGCCTGAGGTGACGCACCTGCTCGGCAAGGACATCCTGACGACGCACGCCGTGTACTGGCCCACGTTGCTCATGGCGCTCGGTCTCGCCCCGCCGCGCCGCCTCGTCGCGCATGGCTGGTGGCTGATGGACGACACAAAAATGTCGAAATCGCTCGGCAATGTGGTCGACCCGCTCGAGCTTGCGGACCGCTACGGTGTCGAGGCCCTGCGCTGGTTCCTGCTGCGCGAGATGACTGTGGGTCAGGACGCCAGCTTCGGCGAAGCGGCCCTGGTGCGGCGCACGAACGCCGATCTGGCCAACGACATCGGCAACCTCGTGCAGCGCCTCGTCGTGTTGGCCGCGCGCAACTTCGACGGCCGCGTGCCCACCCCGCCGACGGACCGGACGCCCAGCGCTGCGGTGCAGGAGGCCTTGATTTTTCGAGACGCCATCCTCGGCGACGCCCCGGTCGATGGGCCGGGCGGGCCTGGCGATGCGGTGCCGGCCGCTATCGACAAGTGGCGCCTGCACGTCGTGCTGGGCCACGCGCTGACGCTCGCCCGGAAATGCAACGCGGCGATCGCGGCCGACGCACCGTTCAAGGCCGTGC
Organism: Myxococcales bacterium; assembly: GCA_009692425.1. Lineage (GTDB taxonomy): Bacteria > Myxococcota_A > UBA9042 > UBA9042 > UBA9042 > SHZF01. The sequence continues at coordinate 13,144 of SHZF01000020.1, forward strand.
ATACGGACCGGCCGGCGGCGGCGCTGACCGTGTACCACCTGCTCGACTGCATGCGGGTGGTGGCGCGCCTGGTCGAGCCCGCGCTGCCCGACGCCGCGCTCGCCATGTTGCGTCGCATCGGCTGGAGCGCGCCGCTGCAGGACCTCGCCGACCTGCGCCACACGCACCTGGTGCCTGGATCGCCCGTGGTCGAGGGGCCACCGTTGTTTCCTCGCATCGCGCCGCTGGGCGTGCCGGTGCGCGTGAGTGCCCACGACGTGCCGACTGCGCCGTTCGACCCGGCGCGCACCGGCGAGTTTCCACCCGAGGGGCCAGCGCACGCTGCGGCGATCGACATCGACCTGTTCGCGCAGCTCGACCTGCGTGTCGGCACCGTGACTTCGGCCGATCGGGTGCCTAAGAGCCACAAGCTGCTGCGACTGCTCGTCGATCTTGGCGAGCCGTCGCCGCGCCAGATTCTTGCCGGCGTCGCCGAATCGCTCGCACCGGAAGACCTCCTGGGTCAACAGGTGCTCGTGCTGGCCAATCTGCCGGCGCGCAAGCTCATGGGCCTCACGAGCCACGGCATGCTGCTCGTCGCCACCGATGCCGATGGGCGGCGAGTGCCGCTCCAGCCGCCGCGCCCAGTGCCGCCAGGGTCTTGCGTCGCGTAGGCCAATGCCGCCGCGGTCGCTCGTCCCAGGCGTTGTGGCGTTCGACCACCCAGCGCTTGGTCAACACTATGAACTGCATTGTCATTGCAGGGTATAACGGCAGTTCCGGGCCGGTCCAGCTTTCGTTGCCGTCACACGGTCGCCGCACCACTTCCAGGTCAATGCCTGGATTCCTGGCGGCAGAGCTGGTCTTGGCGCCAGTGGCATGGTGTTTTCCGGCAAAAACACCATCGGCATGAGCATGTTACGACGCTCGTGTGGCTGTCGCCTTGGGGCGAGCTGAGTTGCCTGGAGGCGGGCAAATGTGGGTCCAAAGGAGGCGCCTGCCTGCCTTGTCCCCGCCGCCCGCCGCCGCTACAGTCCGACCGCGCGCGGTCATGCGTGTACAGTGAGGGCCCTGGCGATGCGGTCCCGAGCATTCCTGGACAGGATTCGCCCCGTGATGGCATTCGCTTGCTGCTGCGGGCTGCTCGCGGCGGCGTGCGGCAAGGACGAACCCAAGCAAAAGGCAGCCCAGAAGAAGCAAGCGGCTGCCTCGGACGACGACGACGAGCTTGAGCAGTGGGAGCGCGAGCGCGCCGAGAAGAAGGCCAAGCGCGAAGCCGACGAAGAAGCTGCCGCGAGCAAGGGTCGTGGGCCGCCTGCGGGTCCCGCGCTGGCTCCGAAGAAGGGCGACTCCATCCCCGGCCTGACCGCAGACGACGTGGCGCTGCGCGGCAAGCTCAACGACTACAGCGAGACGCTGGCCCGCTGCGCGCCGCAACTCAAAGCGAGCAACGACAAGTACCGCGACTGGGCCGACGTGGAAAAAGGCCCCACCGGCGACGAAGACATCGTGTACGGCGTGCTCGACGCGCCCGACCTCGACGCTTGTCAGAAGCTGGTCGACAAGGGCCTGGCGCGCAAGCCGGAGAGCTTCGATGTCGACAGTTCGGCGACCAAGCTGAAGGAGGCGCTCGACAAGCTCTACCCGGTGCTCAAGCGCGCGGTCGTCTATTACGATGCCAAGGGCTGGCAGAACGACAGCATGGAGAAGGGCAAGGCCATGCACGAGGGGCTGGTGCAGGGCTTCGAGATGGCGTTCGCGGCCATCGTCGAACTGCGGCCCAAGCTCGAGGCCGCCGACCGCACGCTGGCGGAAAAAGAACTCGACGCGGTCAAGCAGAAGTACGGCAAGGGCTACCGCTGGCTCTACCGCACGCAGCAGTACCGGTGCCGCGTTTTTGCCGGCGTGCTCGCGCTGCCCATCGCCGAGCGCGACGCCAAGCTGTTGGCCGAGGCCTTGGGCGGCTGCAAGGACGCCATCGTCGGGCTGTCGGCGTTCGCCGGCGAGCAGAAGGGCGACGTGCCGGTGAATTCTGCGGACACCCCGAAGTGGCGAACCTTTCTCGATGCCGCCAAGGCGTTCGAGCAGGTCGCGCGCCAGGTCGACGAAATCCTGAAAAAAGGCGAACCCTTGCCTGACGAAGGTGATGCGTCGATAGGCGCTATCACATCGAAGTATAGCCGAATGCAGGACAAATCCCGCGAAATAGACGACTACTTCTGACGCGTCCAGATCGTCACGAAGAACCTGCCGATCGTACATTCAACCGAAGGAAACAACGTAATGTTCGCTACCGATCGGACCCGCAGCTACCCCCAATTCGGCGAAGAGCACCAGCAACTGCGCAAGACCGTGCGCGACTGGTGTGAAAAGGAGCTCTACCCGCACGCCGTGCAGTGGGAGGCGGAGCGCATCTTTCCGCGCGAGGTCTTCACCCAGGCCGGCCGCCTCGGCTTGTTGGGCATCCGCTATCCGGTGGCGTTGGGCGGCCAGGGCCTCGACTGGTGGTACACGGCGTGCTGGGCCGAAGAGTTGCCGGCGTGTGGCATGGCGGGTACGGCGATGGCGCTGCTGGTGCAGTCCGACATGGCGACGCCCGTCATCCACGAACTCGGCGACAGTTGGCACTGGGACAACTACCTGAAGCCCGCAATCACCGGCCAGGCCATCGCGGCGCTCGGCATCACGGAGCCGGGCGCGGGGTCCGATGTGGCGGGCATCCGCACGACCGCGCGGCGCGTGGGCGACGACTACGTGATCGACGGCGCCAAGACCTACATCACGAACGGCACACGCGCCGACTTCATCACGTTGGCGGTGCGCACCGGCGAGGCGGGGCATGGCGGCGTGTCGCTGATGATGTTCCCGACGGATACCAAAGGGTTCCGTGTTGCACGCAAGCTTGAGAAGATCGGCAACCATTCAAGCGACACGGCCGAACTCGTGTTCGAGAACTGCAAGGTTCCCGTGCGCAACCTGTTGGGCGACGAGAACATGGGGTTCTACTCCATCATGATCAACTTCCAGGGCGAACGGTTGGTCGGCGCCCTGTCGACCATCGCCGGCGCCCAGCGGATGCTCGACCGCACGCTCGACTATTGCCGCACGCGCCAAGCGTTTGGCCGCAGCCTCTCGGGCTTCCAGACCGTGCGCCACGAGATCGTGCAACTGGAGACCGAACTCGAAGCCGGTCGCCAGCTTGCCTACCGTGCCGTCGATCTGCTCGTGCGCGGCGAAGACGCCATGCGCGAGATTTCAATGGCCAAGCTTTTCTGCGGCGACCTCGCGGTCAAGGTGATCGACCGCTGCCTGCAACTGCACGGCGGCATGGGCTACATGGACGAGTCGGACGTCAGCCGGGCGTGGCGCGACGTGCGGTTGATCACGATCGGGGGCGGGACCAGCGAGATCATGCGCGAAATCTTGAGCAAGCTGTTGGTGTGATGGGCGACGGGGCAGCGCCCCTGCGTCCTCGCAGCAAGGCGCGCTTCGCCGGCAGGACATGTCGCTCAACTGCTGCGTTCCGCGTCGAATTCCCTTGCGCGCCGCGCCGCTGAAGTCCATCATGCGCGACCCGCACCGGGCCCCTGTGCCCCGGCGGGTGCCACAACTCCGCGACTGCCGTTCCGCACCCCCGCGACCGCAACCCAAGGACCTTTCCGCCGCATGCGCACCCCACCCGGCCTGACCTCGCTGCTCGACCAGGGCATCATCGACGAAATCATTCGACCCCTGATGAGCGGCAAGGAGGCTCAGGTCTACCTGGTCCTCTCTGACGGCGAAGAGCGCGTCGCCAAGGTCTACAAGGACGCCCAGCACCGCTCCTTCAAGCACCGCGCCGACTACACCGAGGGCCGCCGCTCGAAGAACACGCGAGACGCCCGCGCCGTCGCCAAGGGCAGCAAGCACGGCAAGGCGCAGGAAGAGGCGGCCTGGCGCTCCACCGAAGTCGACATGATCTACCGACTGCGCGACGCAGGCGTGCGGGTGCCGACGCCGTACCATTTTCTCGACGGCGTGCTCGTGATGGAACTCGTCAAGGACGCGTTCGGCGACCCGGCGCCGCGGCTGGGCGACGTCGAGATGGACAGCGAAGCGGCGCACGTCATCTTCCACCAACTGCTGCGCGAGGTCGTCAAGATGCTGTGCGCCGGCGTGGTGCACGGAGACCTGTCTGATTTCAACGTGTTGCTTGGCACGACGGGACCGGTCGTCATCGATTTCCCCCAGTCGCTCGACGCCGCCGCGAACCAGGGCGCCAAGGAAATCCTGCTGCGCGACGTGGCCAACCTGAACCGCTTCCTGCTGCGCTTCGGGCCGGCCCAGGTGCCGATGCGCCACGGGCCGGAGATTTGGGACCTGTACGCCCGCGGCGATCTCAAGCCCGACAGCGTGCTGACCGGTGTGCACCGGCCGTCGGAAGCGCGTGTAAACCTGCGCGGCCTGCTCAAGGAGTTGGAAGCGGTCGAGCAGGATGAAATGCGGCGACGTGCGGCGATGGCATGAGCCGCGTAGCGCGACGAGACGCCGTGTGGCGCGGCCCAGATGTCGGCGCGCGTGACGCAACCGGCGACGAAACCGGTGCAGGCCAGGCCCGCAGCGAACCGCGCAAACCAGCCCACGACTTGCCGCAGTTCTTGCCGCAGTTCTTGCCGCAGTTGCCGCACGTCACAGTTCCGTTGCCGCCGTAGCAACTGCGTGGGCGATGTGGCGGAAAACGCCGCAACTACTTGCCCCGCAGCCCCGTCCGGTGCGGCGGCCGCAGCCGCGGCTCGCGGATGGGAGCGCCTCGGTCGGGACCGCGCTCTGGGCCGCGATCGGGCCCAGGCCCGTGGGCTTCGGGTGCGGTCGGCGCGCCGCTTGGCCCGTCCAATCGGACGTTCAGGTAGCGCCCTTGCACCCGGATGCCGCGCAGCCCATCGAGCGCGCGCGGCACGACGTCGGCCGGCACCTGCACGAGACTGTGGTTGCCGCGGATGTCGATGGCGAAAATCGCGGCGGCCGGCACGTCGAGTTCGCAGCGGAACACATCGGCAATTTCTTGGGGCACGACGCCGTTGCGGGCCCCGACGCCGAGAGACAGCCAGACGCGCGGAGGCGGCGGCGGCGGCGCGGGCGGGCGCTCACGCACAGGAGCGCGCGCCGGTGCCCGCGGCTGCGCGGCAGGAGTCGAGCGGGTGGGTTCAGAATCGGAGCCAGGCACGCCCGCCGGCAGCGGGCCCGCCGGCGCCGACGCAGCGGGTGCGGGGCGGGTGTCCGTCACCACTGGCTCCGCCGCCAACGGGGGAGGCCGATCGCCCCACGCGAGCTTGCACAACGCGGCCGCGATGGCGTCCAGTGATCTGCCGCCGCGCACCAGTCCCGCCACTACACCCTGGAATGCGTCGAGGTCGGCGCCGAGGGCCGCGTCGACGGCAGTGGCGAAGCGTGCCTCCCACACGGCCGCCAGATCGCGATCGCTCGGCACCCACGCTTGCTCCATGCGCTGGCCGGTGAAGCGCTCCAACTGACGCAACCGCCACTCGTCGCGCGGCGCCACGAAAAGCACCGAGTGGCCCGAACGACCCGCGCGGCCCGTGCGACCGATGCGGTGCACATACGTCTCAGCGTCCTGAGGCCACTCCATGTTGACCACGAGGTCGATGTGCTCCACGTCGAGCCCGCGCGCCGCCACGTCGGTGGCGATGACCACGCGGACCTGGCCCTCCTTGAGGCGGCGCACCACCTGGAGCCGCGCGGACTGGGCGAGGTCGCCGTGCATGGCGTCGGCCGCGACGCCGTTGCCGTTCAGCCAGTCGCTCAGTTCGGCACAGTCGGCGCGCGTGCGGGCAAAGACGAGCGCCGCGTCGAACGTCTGCACGGCCAGCAACCGCGCCAGTGCATCGGCGCGGTGGTGCGAGGGCACGACCACGAAGCGCTGGATGGTCGTCGCAACCGTGCGCGTTGCCATCGCGACCGCCACGGTTTCGGGCGTGCGCAGATGTCGTTCAGCCACACGCGCCACGTCGCCCGACAGCGTCGCCGAAAACAGCGTGGTCTGCCGTGTCGCGGGCGTCTGCGCGAGAATGCTGTCGACGTCGGCGACGAACCCCATCCGCAGCATCTCGTCGGCCTCGTCGAGGACGGCCACCTTGACCTTGTCAAGGCGCAGCGAGCCGCGCGCGAGGTGGTCGAGCACGCGGCCCGGCGTCCCGACCACGACGCGGATCGCCCCACGCAGGCGGAAAAGCTGGCTGCCAATGGGCTCGCCGCCGAAGATCGCGAGCACGCCGACGTTGCCGAGTTCCTGGGAGTACCCCTTGATTGCTTCTGCCACCTGCAGCGCGAGCTCTCGGGTCGGCGCCAGCACGAGGGCCTGTACCGCGGGGTCATCGAGGTCGAGCGCCTGCAACAAGGGCAGGGCGAAGGCGGCGGTCTTGCCGGTACCGGTCTGCGCCTGGCCGAGCACGTCGCGACCGGCGAGCAGCAGGGGGATCGTGCGCACCTGGATCGGCGTCGGCTCCGTGTGCTCCAGGCGCTGCAAGGCGGCGAGCAGGCCGGGCGCAAGGCCCAGGTCTGCAAAAGTCAGCGTGTCGGTCATGGTGGGGCTGGCTCGTGCGTGGGCGGCCGGGCCAAGGGGTGTCCGAGCGCGAAAGGATACGGCTGCACCCGGCGCACTCGAGCGCACGGGGGCCGGGAGCATACTCCAGATTGGCGGGAATTGGGACGAGAAGTCTTGAGGTGGCGCCGCGGGGCCGCGTCAGGGAGCCGTACACGGATTCGTGGGGCTGCACGCCTTCAATTCGAATGCCGTCGACAACTGGTTGTAGGTGCCGGGTTTGACATTCTCGATCTTCATCGACCCACCAAACGTCGCGGTCTTGCTCGTCATATCCAGGCCCGCAATGGCGATGCCCAGCGTGGCCGTGCTCACGTTGCAGAAGACCAGCCCTTTCGCTCCCGGCGGCACGGCACACAGGCCGTCGGCAGACGCAAGATCGATGACGCGCTGGGCATGGGGCGGGTCGGCCGCGGGGACGCACGGCTTCTTGGCGTCCTTGTCCTTCATCGTCACGACCACCTTGTTCGCGGCGTCGCGCACCTCGACGAACAGGTCGCCGACGTTGTGTTGGCCGCACGAGCCCCCGTCGACGAATTTCCAGTTCAGTGTCACCACGGTGCGCAGATCGATGTCGAGGGGCTGGGTCAGCGCCATGTCGCCCTTGAGGTCGATTGGACCCGCCAGGTTCAGGTTGCCCCAACTGACGCCGTCGCTGGGCGCCGCATCGATCTGGACCCAGCGCGTCCCGGCCGGCAGATCGACGAGCTTGGCGGCGCCAGCGCTACACGGCGCCTGCACGCTGGCCAAGGCCTTTGACTTCGTCTCGTCGAGCACGGTCACGTACACGGTCGCGAGCTTGGCGGCCGCGCATCCGGCAGCCGCCGCCTGCTTTTGTACCGTCCACGACACCGACAGCGAGCCGCTGGCTGCCGCCGCCCCGAGCTTGACCATGTCGACCGCGACGGGCACGGCCGTTTTCTTGTCGGGCAACACGGTGACGGGTCCGTACAGCGTCGCATTGCCGTACTCGGGCTGGTTGGCGCCCTGGCCGGTGAAGCCATCGAGTTGCACGTAGCGCTGCCCCTCGGCCACGTTGTCCACCGTCGCCTGCCCGTCGGCGCACGGGACCGTGACCGTCGCGAGAATTTTCGCCTTTTTCTCGTCCAGCACCGACAGCGCCACCGTCTTGATGCCATATTTCGCGCACCCGGCGATCGATGCCAACCCGTGCACTGTCCACGCCGCCGCGACCGCTCCGGCAGCCTGGAGCCGCGCCATGTCGATGGCGGGCTGCACGTCGGTGACCGCGTTGGCAAACACTTGGATGGGGCCGGTCAGCGTGAGGTTGCCGTACTCCACCTTGCCCGAAGCGCCGACGCCGTCCAACTGCACGAAGCGGCTGCCCGGCGGCACGTTGGCGATCGAGGCATGGCCGGCAGCGCACGACACCGTGACGCTCGCGAGGATCTTGGCCTTCTGGTCGTCCAACACCGAGGCCATCACGGTTTTGATGCCGTGCTTGGCACAGCCCGTCGCTGCGGTGTCGCCCAGCACCGTCCAGGCGACCGCGACGGCACCCGCGTTGGGGTCCACGCCCGCAGCGGCGGCCAGCGTCACCGTCACCGTCTGCGTGAAGCCGCTGAGTACGGAAACGGCCTGCGGGCTGGCGGCCCCGACGAGCGTACCGGCCGCGCTGATGCCTTCGACGCGCACGCTGTAGACCCCTTCGGGCACCGTCGCCGTTTCGACCCCGCGCGTGCACGGCAGGCCCGCACGCTCCTCGTACAGGGCGCCGTCGCGCTCGATGCGCACCCGCACCGTCGCCGCACCGAGGCTCGCGCACGTCGAGCCGGCCGGCGGGGCCCAGCGCACTTCAAGGATGCCGCGGCGGGAACTGCCGGCGTTGACCACGCAGCCCGTCGCCAAGGCGGCGAGCAGCACGATCAGGGTCAGGGCAGGAACATGCAGGGGACGATGGACGAGCATGGGAAACCTCCGGTCCATCAACGGGCGGCGGCGCAGTCTATTCGAAGCCGGCGCGCGTGTGCATTCGTTGGCCTTGCGATGGGCGCGGAACTTGACCGATCGGCCCCGCTTGCCATGCTCGCCTTGGCCCCGGCAGGCCACGGAGGTGGGGATGGACATCAGGCAAGCAGTGGGCGCCATGGCCGCGGGCGCCGTGGGCTGTGCCGGGGCACTTGGATGCTCCGGTGCAACGGTGCGCGGCCCCGACTTCGCCGTCGCCAGCGGATACGCCAACTTGGACGAGGACAGTGCATTCGCGATCGACCGGACCCTCGCCGCCCGGGAACTCGCCCCCGAATCCGAGCCGGGCGCTGCCGCCTTTGCGGGTGCGCCGCCGCGTGCCTCGGGTCGGCTGCAATCGGCTGCGCCCGCCCAACGGCGCGCCCTGCCGCTGCCACCGCAGCCCAGTGTCGCTCCAGGGCAAGCTGCAAGCTCCGGTGCCTCGATCTGGCGCCCGGCACCCGTCGCGGCAGCCGCACCCACGCCCGTCGCCGCCGGCCCCGCGGCCCAGTCGCCGCCCCCGGCTCCAGACGCGGCCGCCCGGACGGTTGCAGGCGATGAACGGGCGCGGCGCCGCGTCGAGGCGGCCATCGCGCTCATCGGCACGGCTTCGATGGAGGAACGGGAACTCGTCGGCCACGTCCTGCGCGCCGGTGGCCACGCGGACGTCGGGCTAGTTGAACCCTTCGCGCTGACGCTGTGGCAGCGCCTCGGTGCCGCCGGGCAGCGCATCGCCGAATCCCAGGTCCAGCCCGGCGACCTGGCATTTTTTCGCGACACGACCGACTTGAACGGCAACGGGCGGCCCGACGACGGCGTCAGCATGGTCGGCATCGCCGAGCAGGTCGAGGGGAGTCGGGTGGTGTTCGTCGGCGCGCGCGCGGGCAAGGTGCGCCGCCTTGCCGTCGACCCGCGCCAACCGACCCGCGTGCGCGACGGAACAGGGGCCGTAACCAACACGCGACTCGTCCGCTGGGCCCATCGACCGGAGCCGCTGACGACGGGCGAGTGCTTCGTCGGGTACGCACGGCCAGATTGACCAAAAACCACTCGCAGCGGTTGGTTCGCTGCGCCTGGGCCGTGCGGCACAATGTCAGCGCCGCGTCCACACCATCGTCGCGCCGTCGCCGCCTTCGCCGTGCTTGCCTGGCCGGTAGGTGTGGACCTGCAGATGCCCGCGCAGGTGGCGGCGCACGGCATCGCGCAGCGCGCCAGTTCCGTGGCCATGGACGACGCAAATCCCGGCGGCACCGGCCAACGTGGCGCGGTCGAGCCACCGGTCGACATCGAGCAACGCCTCGTCGGCGCGTTGGCCGCGCACGTCACAAGTCCACTCGGGCGCCCGCAACGCCAACGTCTCCGACTGCGCATCGAACGCCGCCTCGGGTACGGAGGCCACGGCCTGCACATGGCCCGCAGCAGCCTTGCCCACCCTGCGATCGGCGTCCGCGTCGCCGGGCTTCGCGCCCAAGAGGTCCGCCTCTGCCACCCACGACTCCAGGGAACCCGCTCGCACCCGGGCACGCCGCCCGCGCACATCGATGTCGATCACGCTGACGGTGCGAGCGAGCCCGGCGTGCCACACCAGTTGGCCGGCCGCGAGGCGCTCGATGCCGACGATCGCGCGCTGCGGGCCGGGCGCGGCGCTGCGCTGTGACGCACGTTGGGCAAGGCGCTGCACTTCGACGGCCCGCGCGCTCAGGACGCCCGCCGCCTGCTCGATCGCGTGGCGGTCCTGGGAACGTGCCGCCGTTCGCGCCGTCTCCACCTCGCGCTGCACCTCCTGAAGCGTTTCAAGTGCTTCCGCTGCGGCCCGCTCGACGCGACGATCCGCCGCCCACGCCTCGCGCTGGCGCTGGTCTTCGAGGTGGCTGCGGGCGCGGTCGAGTTGCAGGCGCTGCGTCTCGATTTCGGCCACCTGCTGGTGAAGCAGCGCGCGCAAGTCGTCCAAGCGAGCCAAGGCGGCGGCCACCTCACCGCCGGGGCCGCCCGCCAACGCGTGGGCACGCGCGACGATCGCGGGGTCGAGGCCGACGCGAGCCGCCAACGCCAGCGGATTCGACGCGCCGATCGCGCCGAGTTGCAGCCGCCATGTCGGGCGCTGGGTCTGCGGGTCGGCGGCGAGACCGGCATTGGCAAACGTCGGGTCGCGCAGGGCGAGCAGCTTGACGGTCTCGAAGTGCGTCGTCACGACCCCGAACGCAGCCGGGGCCTCGGTGGCGAAGGCTTCAAGCACGGCGGTGCCCAGGGCGCTGCCGGCCGCGGGCTCCGTGCCGCTGGCGAGTTCGTCGATGAGCACGAGCGTGCGCCCGGCGTTTGCGCGCGCGCCGTCATAGGCGGTCTGGAGCGCGCGCAGGTGACCCTCGAAGGTCGACAGCCCACGGTCGAGGTCCTGGGCGTCGCCGAGGACGACCAGCACGGCATCGAGCCACGGCAGCACCGCGTCGGCCCCGGCGGGGACGAAAAGCCCATGACGCGCCAGCAGCGCGCACAGGCCGACGGTGGCGAGCAGCACAGTCTTGCCGCCGCCGTTCGGCCCGCTCACTACAAGCCACCGGCACGGCAGCACCAGCGCCACATCATTGGCCACCACGGCCGTGCCATCGAGCAGCAGCAACGGGTGGCGCGCGCCCGGCAATTCGATTCGGTCTGCCCCGAAATGGGGGCGGTGGCCGCCCAATGCTTGGCCGAGCCGCCCCGCCGCCAAGGCGAGGTCCAGGTCTGCCAGCGCCGCGCTCGCGGTCTCGAGCGGTTCGGCCTCTGCCGCGCACAGCCCCGATAGCGCCGCCAGAATGCGCTGTTCCTCGCGCCGCACCGCATCGAACAACAGGGCGAGTTGGTTGTTGCCCGCGACCATCTCTTCGGGCTCGACGTAGACGGTCTGGCCGGTGTTCGACACGCCATGCACGATGCCCCGCAGCGCGCGCTGGTCGGCGGCGCGCACGGGCAGCACGTACCGGTCGTCGCGCAGCGTCCAGTAGTCGTCCTGCAACACGCCGTCGTCGTCTGTGGCTTTGACGAGTTCTTCGATGCGCCGCCGCATGCGGGCCGACAGTTGGACGACCTCGGCGCGCAGCCGGGCCAAGGTCGGGCTCGCCGTGTCGAGGATGCGCCCCTCGGCATCGACGGCATCGTCGAGCAATTCGGCGAGCGCCCCCGGGTCTGCCAGGGCACCGATCGGCGCGGCCAGCGCGGCGGCGTCGGGCGGCCAGGCGCGGCACTGCAGCCGAAGCGTGCCGACCGCCCGGGCCAATCGACTGATTGCGTGGAGTTCGGTCGCTTCGAGGCTGGCGCCGCGGTCGGCCTGGGCGAGCGCGACGGCAAAGTCGAGCCGCGCGGGCAGGGCGGGTGCGGTGTCGGCGTGAAGCAAGGGTCGCGTCGCCGCAACTCGGTCGAGGCGGGCGTTTGCCGCGTCGACGTCCGACGCGGGGCGCAGGTCCCGGGCGGCGCGTACTCCCCGGTCGGTGGTACACGAGTCCGCAAGGGCGCGCAGCAGGCGGTCGAACTGGAGGGGGTCGGGCATGCGCGTTCCGCCGCGCGGCCACCGGGGCGGGCGCTTGCTGCGACAGCGGTGGCCTTCTATCATGCGGTGCCACGCGACGGAACCGTCGTGCCAGTTCAGCCCACGCCGCGACGCGGCCAGAGGCGCAAACCGAATCGAGGGCGCAGCCGGCGCGCTAGCCATGTCACAGGACTCCAAGCCGCCCGCACCGCCGGGCACGTTGATTCGGGGCCGGCCATCGACGCCGTCGGTGCCGCCCGCCTTGCCGGTCGACCCGCGCAGCAGCCAGATCCCGAACGGCCCGCGCAACGCCGCATCTCCCTACAGTCCCGGCCGCGAGTCCGCCGTTCCCGCGCTGCGCCAGACGGGGCCTGCGCCCGGTGCGGCCCCGGTGCGCGCCCAAGGCGGCCTCGTGCGGCGATCGATGACCCCGACGGGCCCGGCGAGCGCCACGGAGGTCCCGGTGCGGCTGCCGTCGAATCCCATGCTCGGGCCGCCGATGCGACGTGACCGCGCCGACCGGCCGCAAGTGCCGGAACCTGCGGAGCCGGGGCGCGTCCAGCCCGCACGCCCGACGCCGCCGGCCAACGAAGTGGACGGCGCGACGGGCCGCCCGACGTGGTCCGAATTCCGCAAGGGCCGGCACGCCGAGACGACGCTGTTCGGCGTCAAGGTCCCGTTCGTTGGCCGCCGCAACGATCTCGAAGCGCTCTACAACCACGTGCGTACGGCCCTGAACCGGCGCCAGGCCAGCCTGGTGTGGCTGCACGGCGCGCCGGGCGTCGGCAAGACGCGGCTCCTCGCCGAGCTGGAGTGCGTCATCGACCCGGAGCGTCGCGGTGTTGCGTGGTACCGCGTGACTGCGGCCGCCGAAGCGGGCGGGCCTCCGACATTGCCTGGGCGCCTGCTGCTCGAACTCGTCGGTGGCGATGCGACGCTGCGGGCCGCCGACCCGAAGGCGGCCGTGCTGCAGCAGTTGACCGCATTGGTGGGCGAGGAGCACGCGGTCGACGCCATGGTCGCCGTCGGGCCCCTGCTCGGGCTGCGCGCGGTCGGCGACGATGCCCGCCAGATCGAAGCCCCACCCGCAGTCGCGGCACAATTCGTGGCCGGTCTGGTGCGCCAGCGCGGCCGGCAGGGCCCCGTCGTGCTCCAGATCGATGCGGGTTCGGGTGCATTGGCCGAACTCGAGGCCCTCATCGGAGCACTGCAGAAGGCGCTGCAATCGACCGGTGCCGCCGTGCTGGTCGATGCCGCAGAGCCAAGCGTGCGGCTGCAAGGCGTCGTGTTCCACGAGGTCGTGCCACTCGACGACGACGGCGTGCGCGCGTTGGTCGCGTTGGTGCAACAGCGGGTCAGCCAATTGCCGGCCGAGCTCGCCGACCAACTGGTCCAACACTCGGGCGGCGTGCCAGAGCGGCTGCTCGACCTCGTGCGGGGGATGATCGCGGCCGGCGAGGTGGTGCAGGACGCGAATGGTTGGCGCTTCAAGGGCCGCACGGAGCGCGGTGGTGCCCTGGGTTGGGGTGGCGCGCACCAGGAGAGTCCGCCGACGCTGCCCGATCGCATCGCCCGGCTGCCGAACGAATTGCGCGAGGTGATCGACGCGTGCGCGATCTTCGGACCGGTGACCTGGTTCGGGGGCGTGCTCAGCGTGTTGCGCGGTGGGCGCCACGACCCGGCCGAGAGCCTGTCGGAGCGAGATCGCGTCGCGCTCAAGGCCGCGATGATGCAGTTGCAGGCCATCGACGTGCTCGTGTTCGTCGAGAACTCCAAGATGTCGAAGGAGCTCGAATTCGCGTTCGTTCACCCTGCCGACCCTGCGGGCGTCGTGACTGAGATGGACGGGGAGCGCCGCCCGCTCTACGCCCGGCTCGCGGCGCAGTGGCTGTCGAGTCGGCCGCGCCAGGATCCGGTTGCCGACAACGCGCGGGTCGGCGAGCTCTTCGAACTTGGTGGCCGTACCCGCATGGCCGCGCAAATGTTCCTGACTGCGGGCGACGCTGCTCGGGCGGTCGGCCAGGTGCAGCGCGCGCTCGCTCTGTACGCGGCCGGCGCCCGCAACTCGGGCACCGACGATGCCGACCTCGCCTGCGACTTGCGCACGGCTCAGGGCGGCAGCTTGCTGCGGTTGAGCCGTCACCGGGAAGCGGAGGCTGTGCTGCTCGATGCGCTTCACATGGCGCGCTGCCTCGACGACGATGCGCGCTGTGGCGTCGTGCAGTTGCGCGTGGCCCAGGTGGCGCGGGTGTCGGGGCGCTACGAATCCGCGCTGCAGTTCCTCGACGGCGCGCTGCGGCACCTGAAGGTGGCTGGTGAGCATCGCTGGATTGCCGACGTCAGCGACGAATGTGGGCTGGTCCACCTCGTGCGCGGCGACGCCGATGCGTACAAGACGGCGCTGCAGCATTTCTTGAAGGCCTTGGCCCTGCGCCGCCGCTCGCATGACAAGCGCGTGGTCGCCCGCTCCCTCTGCCACATCGCGCGTGTGCACACCGGCCGCGGCCATTTCGAAGACGCGATGGAGGCGGTCAGCGAGGCGGTACAGCTCTGCGACCAGATTCAGGAGCGTTGGGGTGCGGCAGAAGCACGCACCGTGCTGGGCGAAGTGCACGCCGCGGCAGGCCGCTACCGCCAGGCGCTCCAGGCGTGGGAAGTGGCCTCGGACCTTGCCGGCGAAGTCGGCGACCGATCGCGTCGGCTCGAGGTCACGATCCTGCGCGCTGAGACGTGCATCGCGTTGGGAGACTGGCAACAGGCGGCCGCGTTGCTGCTCGATTCGCTCGAAGTCGCCAAGGAAATCAATGATCCCGAACTGCTCAGCGGCATTTTCCGCGTGCAGGCGTCGATTTCGCTGGAGCGGACGGCGCTGGAAACCGCGGACCTCGACAGCGAGCGCGCCGTGTCCGTGGCCCGGGAGAGCAGTGCGCGGGTGCAAGTGGCCAAGGCCCTGTTGGTGCGGGCCTGCGTGCTCGGGACCCGTGCGCTGTCAGAGCGCGGCGCGCGATCCACCGTCATCGATCGGAAGTGTACGGAGTGTTTCGAGGAGTCGCTGCAGACATTTCGCGAGATGGGCGACCTGGTGCGACTGCAGAGTGGCCTCAAAAGCTACGCCGCCTACCTCAGCCACCGCGGCGGCGGACCGCGGTTGGCGCAGGTGCAGGTGCGGGTGAAGGAAGTCGAGGCGGAAATGGCCCGCGTTGCCGGTTGACGCAGCGCTGGTTGATGCAGCGCATTTTTTTCGGCCTACCAGGTCACCATCAACGCCCCACCCGTACCGACGGGCGAGGGCCCCAGAGTGAGGCGGCGCTGCGGAGCGGCATCTGGCCTTGTCGCGCGCCCATGCGGACCGGATCGCAGCGCCAACCACAAGCCCGTGCCCGCCAGTAGCACGCCGCCGGCTCCCACCCCGTACGCCGTGAGTGCCTGCTTCCCCGCCTGGTCGAAGCGCCGGTCGTAGTCCGGGTCGCTCGCCGGAAGACCGTTGGCCTCCAGGCCCAGCGCGCGCGCGTCCCAGTAGAGCCACCCCGCGACACCGAGGGCCGCCATGCCCAGGGTTGTGGTCGCCCAGCCCTTCCCCGCACGCGACAACCCGTCGTGGCCGATGAGGTACCAGGCACCCGCCGAGGTGGCAACGACGCCCACTCCGGCTGCCGCATACCCAAGATAGGCCAGCGACTTGGCCCGATCGTAGGTGTTCGCGTACTCGGCCGCGCCGCGCGGAACGTCCTGGTTGGCCGTCTCAGCAAGCCGCGCCCCCATGATCGCGAGCCCCGCGCCGCCGCCCGTGACGAGCAGGCCGGGTGCCGCCCACAACCAGCCTTTCGTCCCGGCACTCCAGGGGGCAGACGGGGCTTCGGTCGCATCGACGGCACCCGCGGGTTCGCCTGCCAGTGGCGCGCCATCGGCGGGAGCGGGCGCACCGCCTTCGTTGGCCGCCAACGCCCCATCCGGGCTGTGCGCTGGTGCCGGTGCGGACGCCCCGCCGGCATTGGGCTTCTCGGTCTCCGGTGGGGCCGGGCCCTCAGGTGGCCGATCCGGGCCGCCAGCGGGGCGCTGCGTCGCACCCGTCTTCTTGCCCAGTCCCAGGCCCGCGTCCAACGGCGAGTCGACCGTCGGGGCCGTACCAATCGTGTGGCGCTCTGCCTGGGCCGCCAACTCCTTCGGGGTCAGCGACCGGTCCACCGTCGACGCGGTGGGGCGCGGTCCGTCGGCCACTGTGGTGGACTCCAGCTTCGCGACAATCTGCCGCACCTCGCCGAGACTGAAGCTCATTTCCTTGACGAACGATTGCCACCCGGCCCGGCGCAACTCGAGAATGTGCGAGCCGGGCCGAACCGAGAACTGCTTGCGCGTGCTGGGGCCTGCGAACACGTTGTCGACCCACACGTCACAGTCTGGCTGGACCTCGATCGCCAGCACGGGCAGTCGCGTCAGCGCCAGCGCAAAATCGACTACGCGTCGCTCGCCGCGCGCCGCTTCGACGATCTGCTCGACGTCGGCGTGGTCCGGCGCGCTGAGGTTAAGGTGGTGCGAACCCTCCTTGAGCCACACTACATGTGCAGTCGCGCGCAGCAGAAGATCATGGCCGTCGACCACTACCACCGCCGCAGCCGGTCGGACATTGATGGCGAGCGCACCGTACCCCTCGTCAGCCAGCCGCCAACGCAGGTCTGCGCGCACCTTGCCGATCCAGCCGCTCATCTCCGGCGTCAAACCGGGGCTGCGGGCGGCGCGTTCGGCCCAGTTGATGGCGCGCGCGATGTTGCCCTTGTTGAGCGCTTCCTTGGCGTTGCGCGTGGCCGTGGCGGCCGTGGGTTGGGCGCGGAAGGCGTCGTCATCGTCGGCTGCGCGCACCGGCGCCGCCAGGAGCAGGCCGACGAGGCCGGTCGCAGCGCCCAGCGCCAAAAGTCGCCGTGTCATCTGTCTCCAGGGCCGGCGCCGGGCGGAAGGGGAAGGACGGCCGGCTCCCGTGCACGTTGTAGCACGAGGCGGCGCGCGCGGGTATCCTTGGCGCCGGTCGGTCCCGGCGACGGGCGCCTCGACGCCGACGAACCTTGGAGGGCAACACATTGAACACGACGAACCGGACGATTCCGTCGGCATCGCGCGGTGCGGGCGTGGCAAGTTGGCTCTGCCTGTCGGGCGTGGCCACCGTTGTGGCGTGCGCGGAGCCGGCCCCGGCGCAGACCGCCGCCTCAACCACGGACACCACCGCTGCGGGCGCGGACGCGTCGGGCTCCGACTGCGCGGCGACGGATGCGAGCGGGACCGTCTGCGACGACGGCAACCCGTGCACAATCGGCGACACCTGCACCAACGGCACGTGCAAGGGCACGCCGAAGCCTTGTGACGACGGATTGGCCTGCACTGCGGATACCTGCGCCGCAAAGGGGGACTGCGACCACGCCCAACTGCCTGCGACGTGTCGCATTGGCGGCAAGTGCTACGCCGGCGGCCAGAAGAATCCCACGGACGTGTGCCTGGCGTGCGCGCCGACCGCCAGCGCCGTGCAGTGGTCCGCTGAGGTTTCGGCGACGTGCGACGACGGCAGCGCGTGCACGGCAATGGACCGCTGCTCCGGCGCCGGCCAATGTGTCGGCGTCGCCCTCGTGTGCGACGACAAGAACGTGTGCACGACCGACACCTGCGACGCCAAGACGGGATGCGCGCCGAAACCGCTCACGGGCGCCTCGTGCGAAGACGGCAACAAGTGCATCACCGGCGACACCTGCCAGGCCGGCGTCTGCAAACCGGGCGTGGGCAGCCTGCCATGTGACGATGGCAATGGCTGTACGCTGGACTCGTGCGCGCCGGGCCAAGGTTGCATCCACGGCTTGACGAAGGCCCCGTGCAACGACGGCGCAGCCTGCACGATGCCTGACTTGTGCACCGGCGGCACGTGCGTCGGTGTCAAGACGGGGCTGTGTCCCAAGTGCAAGCAGGGGTTCGGCCCCACGGCCGGCAAGCTCACCGTGTTCCAGATCGGCACCACAGGCCACAGCGGCGACGGGCTCGACGTCGACGGCAACCCCAAGACCTGCGCGCCCAGCACGAACTGCTCGGCCGGCATCGACAACGCCGCGTCCGTGCTCGCCGCTTTCGTCAACAAGCCGCTGATCTCGGCCGTGCTCGACGGCAAGCTCAGTTTCATCGCGGACTTCGCAGGCTACGTCGGCGAGGGCAAGCCGTTCACGCTGAACCTGTTCTATGCCGAGCAGACGCCCGCCTCGATCGCCGCCAAGTGTGCACCGCTGCTCGACGCCTGCGAATGGGGGGTCGGCCAGGCGGGCTTCGCGGGCGACTGTACGCCCAAGTTCTCGTTTTCAAATGCGATGATCAAAGGCGGCAAGCTCACCGCAGGTGGCAAGGGCACGCTGTTCGCCATGGACGCCGACCTGATCGGCGCCAAGAACGCGACGCTGTACGTGAAGGGCGCGCGCATGGAGGGCAGCGTCGAGATGAAGGGGGACGCGACGACCATCCAGAACTTCAAGGGCGTGCTGGCCGGCGCGGTGCCGAAGGAAGGCCTCGTCGACATGATCAACGCGCTCGACCAGACCGTGTTTGACCAACTCAAGCTCGACAAGGCGACCGTGCTGCTGTTGCTCGACGACGCGCTCGAACTGGACCTCGACATCGATGGCGACGGCAAAGGCGACGCTGCCTCGATCGGCATTCGCTTCTCAGGCGTGGGCGCCAAGCTACTCGGGACCAACGCGAATTGAGCGAGGCCGGCGCGCCTCGCCCCGCCCGCGCTCAGCGCCGTGCGACCCAGCGCGCCTCGCACAAGTCGCCCGATACGTGGGGCTCGCACGCGACGCCCTTGTCGGGATGCGCGGCGAGGTGGCGCAGGATCGCGAGCACCGTCTCTTGGTTGTCGTCGCCAGCGCCGACCGCACGGACGATGTCGGCCAGACCCAACGAGCGCCCGGCAGCCTGCACCGTCGCGTGAACGATCTGCTGCAGCGCGACGACGGCCTGGGCCGCCTTCTTGCCTGCCTCGACGCCCGGTTGGTGGTACGCGTTGACACCGACCAGGTGCGCGTACAGGCCGACCGCCCGCTCGAAAAGCGCAATGAGCATGCCGAGGCTGGCCGCGTCGAGCCTGTCGAGAGTCAGCGTGATCGACTGGCGCCCCGAATCCGTCAGCGCCCGCCGCGTGCCGCGCAAGAAGCCGAACAGGTAGTCGCCGCTCGTCACGCCCGGCTCGACCTCGACGACCGTGCGCTCCGGGGCGCGAGTTTCGAGCACTTCGATGAACGTGACGAAGAAGTTGTCGATCCCGTCTCGAAGCTGTTGGACATACGCGTGTTGATCCGTCGAGCCCTTGTTGCCGTAGACCGCCAGACCCTGGAACACTTCGCGGCCCTGCAGATCGTGACGTTTTCCGAGGGACTCCATCACGAGCTGTTGGAGATATTTGGAGAAAAGCTGAAGTCGATCGCGATACGGCAGCACCACCATGTCGCGCCGCCCCGCGCCGCCGGTCGCAGCGTGCCAGGCGAGCGCGAGCAGCATCGCGGGGTTCTGGCGTGCGGCAGGGACGCGCGTGGCAGCATCCATCGCGCGAGCACCCGCCAGCATCCCGTCGATGTCGAGGCCTTGCAGCGCCGCCGGCAGCAGACCGACCGCCGACAGTTCCGAGGTGCGGCCGCCCACCCAGTCCCACATCGGGAAACGCGCCAGGAAGCCCTCGCCTTGTGCATACCGGTCGAGTTGGCTGCCGACTCCCGTCACGGCCGCGGCATGGCGCGCGAACGACAAGCCTGCGCTCTCGAACGCCGCCCGAACTTCGAGCATACCGTTGCGGGTCTCCTGCGTTCCCCCCGACTTCGACACCACGACGACGAGCGTGCGGGGCAAGGCGTCGCCGATGCCATCGAGCACCTGATCGATGCCGTCGGGGTCTGTATTGTCGAAGAAATGCACGCGCATGCGGTCGGCCGGCGTGCCGAGGCAAGCCGTCGCCAGTTGGGGGCCCAGCGCGGAGCCTCCGATGCCGACGACGAGGACGTCCGTGAACTTCGGGGCGCGCTGCGGTCGGATGCGCCCGGCATGGACGGCGTGCGCGAACGCGCGCACCTGGGCCAGGGTGCTCTCAATGGCGGCACGCTGGGCGGGGGCGGGTGCCAACTCGGGTGCGCGCAACCAGTAGTGGCCCACCTGGCGGCCCTCGTCGGGGTTCGCGACGCTGCCCGCTTCGAGCGCGGCCATGTGCCGGAACGCGGCCTGGGCCTGCTCCTCCATCGCGGCGAAAAAGTCGGCCGGCCAGGCGATGCGGCTGACATCGACCGAGAGGCCAAGCGCGGCGTCGTGGAACAGGTGGGCACGAAAAGCGGCGAAGCTGGGCGTCGGCATGGTCGCTTCGTAGCGCGGCGGCGTTCCGCGTGCAAGGGTCGCTACGGAAGGGCGGGGCCACCGTCCATGAGGCCCCGCAAGCCGCTCGTGCCGACGCCATACAGCGCGAAGGCTACGATTTCATGAGCGAGTCTTCGCTGGTCAGTTGGGCGGCGGGCGTCGGCGCGTCGACCGTGAGGTCTACTCCGCGCACGGCGTCGGAAAGCCGGGCGACCAGATCGTCGAGAACTGCCTTGAACACGGCAGCCTTCGTCGGAAAGTGCAGGTAATACGTGGCGCGCGTGACGCCAGCGTCGCGCGCGATCACGTCCGGAGAAGTCGCCGCATACCCCATCGTGGCAAACGCCGCGGCAGGCTAGCGTGCAGGGCCGCCACGTGTCCAAAGCGGGTCCGCTTGCACGCGCCGCCGAATCCGGGCACTTTCCTCCTGCCTGCCCCATCAGGCGTCGCGTTGCCCGTGCCCAGTCCGCGCCTCCGCATCCTCATCGTCGAGGACGACGCGTCGATTCGCGAGGGGCTGGACCTCAACCTCGGCCTTGAAGGGTACGAGACCGTGTGTGCGCCGGACGGCGACCGCGCAATCGAGGCGTTCCAGCGGCAACGTCCCGACCTCGTGCTGCTCGACGTGATGCTGCCGGGTCGAAATGGTTTCGAAGTCTTGCGCGATCTGCGCGCGCGCCGCAAGGACGTGCCGGTGATTCTGCTCACGGCGCGCATCGACGAAGCCGACAAGGTGTTGGGGCTCGAGCTCGGCGCCGACGACTACGTTACAAAACCGTTTGGACTCGGCGAGTTGCGTGCTCGCATCCGCGCCGCACTGCGGCGGGCCAGCATCCAGGCCGACGGCAACGTGGGCGCGTTCGGCGATGTCGAGATCGATCGGTCGAGCCACCGGGTGCGCCGTCTCGGGAGTGAAGTGCCCATGACTGCGCGGGAATTCTCCCTGCTCGTCCACTTTCTCGACCATCCGGAGCGCGTGCTGTCGCGCGAGGCGCTGCTGCGGCGCGTGTGGGGGCTCGAGCACGCGACGCTGCGCACCGTCGATAACTTCGTGATGCGGTTGCGCAGCAAGCTGGAACCCGACCCGGACACTCCGCGGTATTTTGTCACGGTGCGCGGCGTCGGCTACCGCTTCACGCCCAGCGCGAGCCCCGAATAGACCAGACACCCGTCAATCTGGGTGCTCCGGCAACACCCACTGAATCGGGGTGCGCCCGCGCGCCTGCAAGTACTCATTCGCACGGATGAAGTGCCTGCATCCAAAGAAGCCGCGCTCGGCCGACAGCGGCGACGGATGCGGCGCAGTCAGCACGAGGTGGCGACTGCGATCGACGCGGGCGGCCTTCTTTTGTGCGGGCGTGCCCCACAGGCAGAACACGAGCCCTTCGTGGCGGCGGTTCAGTTCTTCGATCGTTCGGTCGGTGAAGGCTTCCCAGCCCTGGCCGGCGTGCGACATCGGCTGGCCCTCGCGCACCGTGAGGATGGCGTTGAGCAGCAGCACACCCTGGCGCGCCCACGAGGTCAGGCTGCCGTGGGCTGGACGCGTGCCGCCGAACTCGGACTGGAGCTCCTTGAAGATGTTGCGCAGCGACGGCGGGGCATCGACGCCAGGGCGCACCGAAAAGCATAGGCCGTGCGCTTGGCCGGCGCCGTGGTAAGGGTCCTGCCCGAGCACGACGACGCGCACTTGATCGAATGGCGTCAACCAGAACGCCCGAAAGATGTCGCGGCCCGGCGGAAACACCCGGTGGGCGGCCTTTTCTGCGACGAGAAAGGCGCGCAGATCGCGCATCCAGGGCTCGTCGAAGGCGTCGCCCATGACGGCCAGCCAACTCGGTTCAAAGTCGGGAGGGTGATTCGGCATCGGGCGATCGGGGCGAGGGGGTGACGGAGAGAAGCCCACGCCCGGCTTGCGCGCCCGTGAGCCAAGGGCACGAGCGGCGTATCAGGCTGGCGAGGCCGGCGCACCAGTCCGGTTGGGCGTTCAGGCACGGAATCAGCACGAGTTCGCCGCCGTCAGCCGAGAAGTCGGCGCGGGCGCGCAAGCCGAGTTCTTCCACCGTTTCAAGGCAGTCGGCGACGAAGCTCGGCGCGGCGATGACGACCTTGCGCTTGCCGTGGCGGTGCAGGTCGGTGAGCACGGCGTCCGTCGCCGGGCCAATCCACGGGGTGCGGCCGAGCCGGCTTTGAAAGGCCGTCGCAACGCGGGCCGGATCGAGGCCGGCGCGCGCGATGAGCAGGCGGCTGGTTGCCATGCACTGGGCGCGGTAGCACGCGGACTCGGCCGCGTCGGTCGCCGCGCAACAGTCGGGTGAAGCCAGGCAATGGCTCCCCGTCAGGTCCGTGCGCCGGACGTGACGCTCCGGCACGCCATGGTAGCTCAGCACGACGTGATCGGGTGCGTGCAAGGCACAGGCGGCGCGCAGGCCGGCGGCAACGGGGTCGAGGAACTCGGGCTCGGCGAAGAACGGCGGCACCACGTGCAGGGCGGGCACGGAGGCCAGTGTGCTGGCGTGGGTGTACACGGCGTCGACCGCAGAGCCCCAGGAAGCCGATGCGTGGTGCGGGAACAGCGGCACGACCACGATGCGCCGTACCCCGGCGTGCGCCCACTGGTCCAGAACGCTGCCGATCGACGGGTTGCCGTACCGCATCGCGAGCACAACATCTGCGGCGGGGCCGAGCGCGGCCTGCACACCGTGGGCGAGGTCTTGGCCGTGCACCAGCAGGGGAGCCCCGCGCGCCGTCCAGACCTGCCGATAGGCGTGTGCGCTGCGGCGCGGCCGGAACGGCAAAATGATGAAATTGAGCAGCAGCCAGCGGCCGAGCGCAGGCAGATCGACGACGCGCGGGTCGCTGAGGAACTGCCGCAGGTAGGCGCGCACATCGGCCACGCCCGGCGAAGCCGGCGACCCCGTGTTGACGAGCAGTACGCCCGTGCGGGGCGTCGCGGACACGGCGGTGAGCATGGGCGCGGTCCCACCTGAACGACTGCCGCCACCCGAGCGGTGGCCGCAGGATGTCTCGCCCACGTCGGCGGGGCAACGGGGGAGAACCGCCGCGCCGCGCCCGCGCACAAGAATCCGTTGAAGCGACGGCGGGTCTCCATTACATTGCTCCTGCCCGCCGCTGGCGGCGCTGGCGCAGGTTTTGCTTTGCCCGCTACAGAACCATGAAATCCAAGCCCGCCGCCGTCCCGGGTCGCGCACTCGCAGGCTGGCTTTGCGCCGCGGCCCTGGCGAGCGCGGGGTGTTCGGACGGCCCGGCCGAACCACCGGGCTTCGCATCGGGCAACGGCTTCGGAGCCTTGCCGACGGTCGGGCCGACGATCGGGCCGACGATCGGCGACGCAGGGAAGACAGACGGCGACGGCACACCGAGCAGCGACACACGCGGCCGGTCAGGGGACGCGCGCACACCGGAAGATGGCGACCCCGCACAAGAGGACGCAGGTTCGGTGCCCGAGGACGCCGATCCGGTTGCCGCAGATGGCGGCGGCCCACAGGCAGACGGCGCGGCAACGCGGGGCGGCTCCGATGGACCGGCGCCCGCACCGGATGGCTCGAGCAGCGCGGGCGACGCCGACGATGCCGGAAAAGACGTTGCCCCCGGCGACACCTGGGCCGACGACCTGCCGTGGTGGCAGAAGCCTCTGCCGGGCGAAGACGCCTCGACCGTCACCGGGCCCGACGCAGGCCCTGTCGGCAGCGCCGACGTCGACGACAAGACCAAGGCAACCGGGCTGTGCCAGTCCTCCTACACCCAAACACCGGTCGAACTGACGTTGGGCGGTGGCGGCAAGGTCGACATCATCGTCTTCGTCGATACGTCGGGCTCCATGTCGCAAGAAACAAAGTGGCTGAAGACGAACCTGAACGCGTTCGCCAACTATATCCAGCAGAAAAACATTGACTTCCACCTGATCTTGATTGGGTCTGGCACCGGGGCGTTCGACATCTGCATCGCGCCCCCGCTCGGCGGCATCGGCTGCACCGGCAACGGCGCCAACTACTGGCCCGTGAAGAAGCCCGTGTATTCGACTGACGGCTTGCAGAAGATGGTCACGTACTACCCGGACTACAAGCCGTTCCTGCGCGCAGACGTTGCCAAGAATTTCGTGGCCGTGACCGACGACAACAGTTCGATGAGCGCTGTCGCATTCAAGGCCGCACTGGCGAAGTTGCCGCTCGACCCGGGATTCCCAAACGGTTTCATCATGCACGGCATCTACGCGTTCGGTCCGTTGGCCAACGGGTGCCCGACCGGGGCGGCCAAGGGAACCGTCTACGACACGCTGGTGGCCGAAACCGGCGGAGCGAAGTTCCAGGTGTGCCTGGCGGACTGGACTCCGATCTTCCCCGAATTGGCCAAGGGCATCATCGCGACCGCCAAGGCCGAGTGCACGTACGCCATCCAGGTGCCGCCGGGCAAGGTGATGATCCCGAGTCTCGTCAAGGTGAACCACGTCGACGGCGAGAACTTCATCGGCCTGACGAAGATCGCCAACGGGGCCGCGTGTCAGCAGACGCCGAACGGTTGGTACTTCGACGACCCGACCAAGCCCGTGACCGTGACTGTGTGCCCGACCGCTTGCAACGCGTTCGTGGGCGGCAAGATCGCGTTCAACTTCGGCTGTATCTGACGTCCAGTGCCCAGCGGGTCGCCGCGACGGCAAAGGCGACCGACAGCGCGGTGCCCGCCGCGAACGTGATCGGGTAGCCCAGCGCCTCGCACACGGGTCCCGACAGCCAGCCCGCTGGCGCCTTGCCGATCACTTCGATGGCGGCGAGTGCAGTGAAGTGGGAAGCGCCGATGCGCCGGTCGACTCGTCCCATCATCCACGCGAACATCGCCGTGGTCAGCGCGCCGCCACCGACGTGTTCCGCCAGCGTGACGCCGATCACAGCATGGGCGCCCGGGTGCCCAACGGCGGCCAGCCAGACCTCGCCGACCAGCGCAGGCAGCCGCAGCCACGCGCACAGGATGACTGCCCGCCCTGTGCCGTGGGCCGACGCCAGCCAGCCGCCGAGCGCCGAGCCGCCCAGCGACGCGGCCATGCCCCAGGTGCCCATCCACAGGCCGATTTGCGCCGCCTGGAAGCCGGCATCGACGAGGAATGGCTTCATCATCGCGTCGATGGCGGCCTCGCCGAGCTTGTAGGTCGCCGTCAGCCCGATCGTGACCGCCGCGCCGGGCACGGTCAGCGCCCGCAGCAGGGCCTGAAAGACGTCGGCCAGGTGCTCCGGTTGTGCCGCTGCCGTGACGGGTCGCCCCACGGGGATCAGGCTCGTGACCAGCAGCACGGCGGCAAACAGCGCGCCCATCGCTGCAAACGTCCCGCTCCAGCCGAAGTCGCCGCTCAACCACACGAGCACGCCGCCGCCCGTCAGCATGCCAACCTTGTAGCCGACGACCTGCGCGGCATTGCCCCAGCCGAGTCGCTCGGGCGGCAGGAGGTCGATGGCGAGCCCGTCGACGGCGATGTCCTGCGTGGCGGCGCACAGGTTCAGCACTGCGACGAGCGTGAGCACTGCGGCCAGCCCACCCGCATCGACGACGGCCGCGCCCAGGAAGGCGAACAGCGCGAGCGCGGCCTGGCACGCGGCGATCCAGCGCCGGCGGCTGCCCCACCGATCGACGAGCGGCGCCCACAGCGGCTTGAGCATCCACGGCAAGGCGATGACGCCGGCCAGCGAGATCTGGCTCAGGGTCGCTCCGTGCTCGCGCATCCACACCGGCAACGCGGTCGCCTGGAAGCCGAACGGCAGCCCTTGGGCGACGTAGAGCAACGCAAGTAGGGAAACAGGGCGCACCGGGCTACGGTATGGACTTTCGCCGCACGTCGTCTACCCTACGCGGGCGTTTTTCCGGAGCGCCAAGCACGTTTTTCGCAGGAGTCGACCATGCCCCACCTTGTACGCAGCGGCCTCATCCAATGTGGCAATCCGATCAACGACGAGACGCGCCCCGTCGCCGAAATCCAGAAGGCGATGCTCGACAAGCACGTGCCGCTCATCGAGGAGGCCGGGCGCCGTGGCGTGCAGATCCTGTGCCTGCAGGAAATCTTCAACGGCCCGTACTTCTGCCCCGGTCAGGACCGCCGTTGGTACGCCGCCGCCGAAGAGGTGCCGGGACCGACCACGCAGTTCCTTGCCGAGTTCGCCAAGAAGCACCAGATGGTCATCGTCGTGCCGGTCTACGAGAAAGCGATGCGCGGATTCTTCTACAACACGGCCGCAGTCATCGATGCCGACGGCACCTACCTCGGCAAGTACCGCAAGACGCACATCCCGCAGACGTCGGGCTTCTGGGAGAAGTTCTTCTTCACGCCCGGCAACCTCGGCTACCCCGTGTTCAAGACAAAATATGCGACGATCGGCGTGTACATCTGCTACGACCGGCACTTTCCCGAAGGAGCGCGCGCACTTGGCCTCAATGGCGCCGAGATCGTCTACAACCCGTCGGCGACTGTCGCGGGTTTGAGCCAGTATTTGTGGAAGCTCGAGCAGCCCGCCCACGCTGTCGCCAACGGCTACTACGTCGGCGCCATCAACCGGGTGGGCGTCGAGGCCCCTTGGAACATCGGCAAGTTCTACGGTTCTTCCTACTTCGTGAACCCGCGCGGCCAGATCATCGCGTGCGCCTCGGAGGACCAGGACGAACTCGTCGTCGCCGACCTCGACCTCGACATGATCGACGAGGTGCGGCAGGTGTGGCAGTTCTACCGCGACCGCCGGCCCGACGCGTACGGCGACCTGACGCGCTAGTCCCGGCGACCTCACTTTTGGAGCCGGCAGCCTCACTGCGCTCTGTATATTCCGTTTGACGAATCCACGGTCAGATAGGAGATCGTCATGTCCATCCTCATCCGCAATGGCCGCATCGTGACGGCCGTGGACGACTACTTCGCCGACGTGTTCATCGTCGGCGAGCGCATCGCGCAAATCGGCACCGGCTTGCAGGTGCACGCCGATCAGGAGATCGACGCGACCGGCAAGCTCGTGCTGCCTGGCGGCATCGACCCGCACACGCACCTCGACATGCCGTTCGGCGGCACGACGTCGGCCGACGACTTCGACACGGGCACGGTCGCGGCGGCGTTCGGCGGCACGACGACGGTCATCGACTTCGCCATCCAGACCAAGGGCCAGTCGACGATCGCGGGGCTCGACGCATGGCACGCCAAGGCCGAGGGCAAGGCGACGATCGACTACGGCTTCCACATGATCGTCACCGACATGGCGGACGAACGCTTGCCGGAACTGGAGCGCCTCGCGACCGAGGGCGTGACGTCCTACAAGCTGTTCATGGCCTACCCGGGCGTGCTGTACGTCGACGACGGCACGCTGTACCGGGCATTTCGCCAGGCCGGCGCGAACGGCACGCGCATCTGCATGCACGCCGAAAACGGCATCGTCATCGACGAGATCGTCAAGGCGGCCGTCAAGGACGGGCACAAGGACCCCATCTACCATGCGCTGACGCGGCCGACGCGGCTCGAAGCCGAGGGTGTCCACCGTGCGATTGCCATTGCGGAGGTCGCCAACGTGCCCCTCTACATCGTCCACCTGTCGTCGGCGGATGCGCTGGAGCAGGTCAGGTTGGGGCGTGCGCGCGGCGTGGACGTGATCGCGGAGACCTGCCCCCAGTACCTCCTGCTCGACGACGACTACTACCGCAAGCCGAATTTCGAGGGAGCCAAGTGGGTAATGACCCCGGCCCTGCGCCAGAAGTGGAACCAGGATGTGCTGTGGCGCGGACTGAAATTCCAAGAGTTGGCCACCGTTGCGACCGATCACTGCCCGTTCTGCTTCAAGGGGCAGAAGGAACTCGGGCTCGACTCGTTCACGAAAATCCCCAACGGCGCCCCCGGTGTCGAGAATCGCATGGTGCTGCTCTACCACCACGGCGTGAACGCAGGGCGCATCTCCCTGAATCGCTTCGTGGAGATCACGTCGACCACGGCAGCCAAGACGTTTGGCCTGTTCCCGCGCAAGGGCACGATTGCCGTCGGTTCCGATGCCGATGTGGTGGTTTTCGATCCGAACCGCAAGATGACGATTTCGCATGGTAATCCCCTGACGCACCACATGCGTACTGACTATTCGGCGTACGAGGGCTTCGAGGTGCAGGGCTGGTGCGACGTCGTGATGAGCCGCGGCCGCGTCGTGGTGCGCGACGGCAAGCTCGAAACGCATGGGGGCGGGCGGTTCGTGAAGCGGGCGCGCGCGGGCGAACTGCTGCGGTAGGGCAAAGGCGCGGCTGCGCTGGTGTGCCCTGACAATCTCCATGACTTGGATGACGTGGCACCGTAGAGTGTGTGCCCCAACCCTGCGGATTTTTCCATGAACCCGAACCCGATCGCGACCCCGAACGACGCCGCCTCCGCAGTGCCAAAGTACCCCGTGCGCGGCTATGGCTTTGCTGAGTACGCGACCGCCCGCAACTGGATCGGAGGTCGGCTCGTCGAGTCGTCTACCGGTCAGACCAGTTCGGTCGAGAATCCGCGCTACGGCCGCACGATGGGCCACGTCGCGCTGTCGGGCGTGGCGGACGTCGAGGCGGCGGGCGCGGCGGCCAAGCTCGCCTTGCCGGGCTGGCGCTCGACACCGATGCGGGAGCGGGCGCAAGTGCTGCACCGCCTCAAGGGTCTGCTCGAGCGCGACCTCGACGAACTGTGCTGGCTGCTGAGCGCCGAAAACGGCAAGACCTGGGCAGAGGCGAAGGGCGACATCGAGAAGGGCATCGAGTGCATCGAGTTCGCCTGCGCGCTGCCGATGATGGCCGACGGCGGCGGGCTCGACGTGTCGCGCGGCGTGCACTGCGAGGTCGTCTACGAGCCGGTTGGGATCGTGGCCGGCATCGTGCCGTTCAATTTCCCCATGATGGTGCCGCTCTGGATGATTCCA
Organism: Myxococcales bacterium; assembly: GCA_009692425.1. GTDB lineage: Bacteria > Myxococcota_A > UBA9042 > UBA9042 > UBA9042 > SHZF01. Next base: position 42,461 of record SHZF01000020.1, read on the forward strand.
AACGCGCTGGTGGCGGGCAACGCGTTCATCCTGAAGCCGAGCGAGGTCGTGCCGTTCGGCGCGCTGCGGCTGGGCGCGTACCTGCGCGAGGCCGGGCTGCCCGACGGCATCTTCCAGACGGTGAACGGCGCCCGCGACGCGGTCGAGGCGGTCGTCGAGCACCCGGACATCGGCGCAGTCGGCTTCGTGGGATCGACCAAGGTGGCCCGCATCGTCTACGGGCGCGCCACTGCGCTGGGCAAGCGCGCGCTCTGCCTCGGCGGGGCGAAGAACCATGTGCTGGTGGTGCCCGACGCCGACATGGAACTGACCGCCGGCAACGTGGTCGCGTCGAGCTTCGGCTGTGCGGGGCAGCGCTGCATGGCGAGTTCGCTGATGGTCGCCGTCGGGCCGACGCAGCGCATCGTCGACGGGATCGTGCAGCACGCGCGCAAGATCCGGCTCGGCGAGGACATGGGGGCCGTGATTTCGGCGGCGGCCAAGGTGCGCATCGAGCAGTACATCGCCGACGCGCAGGCGGCCGGTGCCCAGGTGCTGATCGACGGACGCGGGGCGAGTGTCGCGGGTTGCGAAGGCGGCCACTGGGTCGGGCCGACGCTACTCGACCACGTGCGGCCCACCATGCCGGCGGCGTGCGAGGAGATTTTCGGGCCGGTGCTCAGCATCGTGCGAACGGCGACGCTCGACGAGGCGATCGCGGTGCAGAATCAGAACGCCTACGGCAACGGGGCGGCGATCTTCACCTCGTCGGGGGCGATCGCGCGCTACGCGGCGGAGCGGCTGACGGCCGGGATGGTGGGCATCAACGTGGGCGTGCCGGTGCCGCGCGAGCCGTTCGCGTTCGGCGGGTACAAGGACTCGAAGTTTGGGCACGGCGACCTGACGGGATTCGAGGGGTTTCAGTTTTGGAGCAAGGCCAAGAAGATCACGACGAAGTGGTCGCTGCAGGCGGATGCTTCGTGGATGTCGTAGGGAGGCACGCGACTCTGCGCAATCCCACAGTCGAAGCCACGCCGAATGCGTCCAGAACCCTCCATCAAAACGGGATGTCATCGTCATCACCCCAAGGCAGGCTCATCAGCCTTGCCTGCCATTGGGAGGGCTCGTCGTCGTCGTCGAGGTGTTCGGCACAGCAAGGGCGGTCGCAGACGAACGGCCGGTCGATGGCGGGCGGTGGGGAGTGGGGGTTACTGCAGGCGTCAACTTGTCCACGACCACTAAAACAGCGCGCGCACGCCGCCCTGCAGCGAGCGCCCCGGTTCGGGCAGGCCGAACGACGGCAAGGCCAGGGTGTTCAGGGCGTTGTCGATCCGGCCGTACACCTCTAGCGTGCGGGCGGCGTCCGCTCCGTAGCGCACCACGTAGCTGGCGCGCGCATTCACGAGCGCATACGGGTCGAGTCGCTCCAGCGCGTCGCCCAGGTTGAACGACCACGCGGGACCGATCAGGCTCGCTTGCAGGAGTCCTGTGAATCCGGTCGGCGGTTCCCAGGCTCCCGTCAGCGTCGCCACCGCGCTCGGTCGCCTCTCCAGGTGCTTGGTGAAATCCTGGCGCGCCGGATCGTAGGCGTCTATGGCCATGACCGCTCCGTGTCCCGTCAACGCGACGTGCCGCCAGGGCCGCAGCCGCGCCAGCGCCTCGACGCCGAGTACCGAGCTCGCGATGTCGGCCAGGCCGAACCGCACGCCGCCGGCCAGGTTGTAGCGCTGGTCTTTCTTCACGTTCGTCACGGCGCCGGCCGGGTCCGTTTCCTGGACGGTCACCTTGCGCTTGTCGAGCGTTGCGCGGGTCAGCGTGGCGAAGCCCGTGAGCTCGCATTCGACCTGTGCTCCACTGTACGCCAGCCCCACCTCGCCGAGCGCGTTCGACTCGGGCTGTAGGTGCGGATTGGGGGCAAACTTGTTGAGCGCGGCGCCGTAGAGCTCACGCTGGGTCGGAAACCGGCTCTTGTGGCCCGCCGAAGCGCGCAGGTACAGGCCTGGTTGGAGCGTCAGCGTCGCGCCCAGGTTGCCGGACCAGTCGCCGAAGTCGGGCGGCGCTGTCAACGTACCGAACTTGTCGATGTCCGTCATGATCACTGTGTCGTAGCCGGCGCCCGCCTTGACCACCAGCCGCGCGGCGGCCTGCCACTCGTACTCCGCGCCCGCCGACGCGATGTGCTGGGCAAAGTGCTGGTTTGGCTTGGCGGTCTCCGTGCCGGCGCTCACGTCGGCATCCACCTGGTCGTGGTTGGCCACCAATTCACTGAGGGCACCGCGCAGCGTGCCCGGTCCTGCGGCGCGCTGGACTGCCAACCGCGCGCCCAAGCTGCCATCCAGGTCGTGCTGCGACGCCTTGCGCCCTGCGGGAGCAAACGAGGCGTCTGTATAGCTGTCGATCGATTGCGCGAATCGCTGCGCCCACGCCGTCGCCCGCACCTCGCCCATGCCCGCGTCTAGCGGCAAGAAATACGATGCGATCGCCAGGCTGTGCTCCCACAGCGGATACCGCCAGAACCGCAGCGCCGCAAACGCCGGGTCGGCCGGGTCCTTGTGGCCCTCGACCGGAGCACCCTTGGCGCTGTCCAGGTGCAGCAGCGTGAGCGCGACCCTGGCCTCGCCCGGCAGGTCGCGACTTGCCCGTACCAGCGCGTTGAAGCCACGCCCATCGGTGTTGTTGCGCTCGGTGACCTGGGGATTCGAGTGCGGCGTCGCGCGCACGTCCGGGCGCGCGGTTGACGGGAGCGCCACATTGCCGTGCTGTACCCAACCCAGCGCGCCGGCCAGGTGCCAGGCGCCGTGGTTGGACGTGGCCGCAGCGGCCCCGCCGAGGCGCTGCGACGTGCCCCCGAACGCCGAAAAGTCAGCGTGTGTGCCCGGCCTGGCGTCCGCGCGGCCCAGCAGGTTCACGCTGCCGCCCACGCCGTTCGCTCCCCACAGCACCGAACTGGCGCCTTTCGCCACGGTCATCGAGCCGACCATCGCGGCGGGCACGAGGCTGGTGTCGATGGCGTAGTCCCAGGGCACCTGGAGTGGGGCACCGTCGAAAAACAGCGCCACTTGGCGTTCGCCGGCCCCGCGCACATAGAAAAAAGTCTCGCCGCGCGAGTTCGTCGGCGCCGTGACGGCGGGGATGGTGCGGCCGAGATCGACCAGGTTGCGCGGGTCCTGGCGCGCGACTTCTGATTGCAGAATACGCTGTTCCGTCACTGCGCCAACCGTGGGACGGCGGGCGCCCACGACGATTTCTCCGAGCAGGAATGGCGCCTCGATGGTCGGCAGTGGCTCCCCTGCGGGAATGGTGCGCGATACCGGCTCGGGCAGGTCCGCAGGTTGGCTCCAGCCCGGCGCGGCTATGACGTGGCCCGCGACGAGGATTGTGGCGCACCATGAAGATTTCATGAAGATGGCCGATGCACCTGCGGGGCGCTGGCCGTCCTTTTGGCAGGAAACCGCTCGCGTGCCAAGGGCTACGGCGCCGCACGCGCGGCCAGCACCGCCCGATACACCGTCAGGTACCGATCGGCGACCAGCGGCATCGCATAGCGTTCCTCGATGATGGCCCGCCCGCGGCCGCCGAGCGCGCTGCGCTGTTCGGGTGTCTGCTGTAGCAGCCACGCCAGTGCGTCGGCCAGCGCCGGCACGTCGGCCGGGGGCACAATGCGCCCACTGCGCTCCGGATCGATCAGGTTTGCCACGTCGCCGACCCCGCTCGCCACGACCGGCAGCCGGCTCGCCATCGCTTCGAGCACCACGTTGGGAAAACCCTCGTGCAAGGATGGCAGCACGACGCCGTGCAGCCGTGCCAGGAGCGGGGCGATCGCGTGTGTCGCCGGCACGAAGCGGACGACGTCGCCTAGGCCCAGCCGATCGGACTCGGCCACAATGGCGTTCGACTCCCCCGCGCCACCGGTCGCCGCCCCCACGCACCACAACCGGACGCACTCGCGCAGATGAGGCTCCAGCCGGGCGATCGCGCGCAGCAGGTACACGTGGCCTTTTTCCGGCTGTAGACGGCCGACAAGGGCGAGGTGGACACGGCCCGGCTCCAGGTCCCACGGGCACGGCTGCGCGGCCAGCCTGTCCCACCGCGGCAAGTCGATGCCGTTGGGCACATAGTGGACTCGCGCCGCCGGCACGCGCAGGCGCTGTACGACGGCTTCGGTCATGACCTCGGAGTTCACCGTGACCGCATCGGCGGCATGACCCAGCGCGGTGCGGGCCAGCAGTCGCCCGACGTTCTCGCACAGCAGGCTGCCCCGTTCTGCCGCAATGAACGCCGGTCGCTGCGAGCCCATGCCGGCCGCCGCGAGCCCGAACCACACGCCCGGCCCCAACAGGAACGCGTGGAGGAGGTCGGGTCGCTCGGCCCGCAGCCACGCCCTGGCCTTTGCCACGAAGGTCGCGCTGAACTTGCTGCGCCGGCCCATGTCGATGACTGGCACGCCCGCAGCTTGCAGGCGCGCCTGGTGGAAGCTGTGCTCGTAATAGGTGAGCACGCTGACCCGAATCCCGCGCTCGCGTTGCAAGAAGCACGCCAACTCTACCAGTTGGCGCTGGGCGCCGCCGCTGGCCAGGAGGTCGAGAGCGTAGGCGATGTGCATTGACCCTTCGGCACGCAGAGTCGCGCCGGCGTGGGATGCGCGATCCGGCTGGCGGGGTCAAGTGGCTGGACCTGCCAAGATCCACCAGCGAACGTTTCCCTAACGCCGAATTCGGATGCAGGTCTCTGCGTTCAGGAGGTTGCCGGTCAACGCGTACACCGGGTACGTCGAACCGCCAACTGACGACGGCAACGACGAAATGCGCCGGAGGCGACGGCTGCGGCTGCGTTGCTCAGGCTTGAAATCCTCCTGCGATTCCTTGGCCTTCGCGCCTTGCCTCGCGCGCCGCGTCCGTCGCGAGCCCTCGATCCGGTTCGGCGGGCATTTGCATGACAGCTACTTGCAGTCCTCAAAGCAAAACAACTGCCCTTCGCCCCCGTGCGGCTCGCACTTGGCGTTCCCGCACACCGACAGGCAATCATTCTTGCAGACCGCCGCCGTCTCGCCCGACCAAGGCTCGCACAACAGGTTGCCGCACTCGGCCGGGCAATCCTTGGCGCACGTGAGCCACGTCTCCTGCAACGGCGTGCACACCTTGTCGCCGCACGTCGCGTCGCAGTCCTGTGGGCAACTCGCCTTCGTCTCCAGCAGTTTTACCTCGCAGACGCCGTCGCCGCAGGGCTTGAAGCAGTCGCCGGGGCAGTTCCACTTCGACTCGAAGTTGCCGCTGTTGCAGACGTTGTCGCCGCACTTGCAGGCCCCCTTGCCGATGCAGTCCACCGGGCATGTCGAACACGACTCGCCCCAGTCGGGCTGGCAGATCGTGTTGCCGCAGGCGACCTCATTCGGGCACGGCCCGCAGTCGGGCTTGCAGGTCGTGCAGTCCTCCTCGGGCGTCTTGCAGATCATGTCGCCGCACTTCGGCTTGCACGTGCCGCAGTCGACCGGACACGTCGCGCACGCTTCCGCCATCGTTGCGCTGCACACGCCGTCGCCGCACACGAGCAGCGGGCAGTCGCTCGGGCAATTTGAAGCCAGTTCGCCGGGGTCGCACTTGGCGTTGCCGCACGTCGGCGAGATGCAGTCGGCCGGACACCCCTTCGGCGTCTCGCCTGCGGCCGGGTTGCACACCCCATTGCCGCAGCCCGTGCCAGTGCCGCAGTCGGCCAGACAGTTGCCCTTGTCTTCCTTGTTGTTGCACGTCGCGTCGCCACACTTGCCGGGCTTGCCGCAGCCGCACGCCGCCACCGAAACTTCGACGTCGGTGACCCAACCGGCTGCCAGCGTGTCGACCACCAGGCGCCGCGGCACCCCGACCTGGAACAACAAGGGGAACGCCCATTCACTCACGCAGCCCGGCTTGAACAGCGGCCCGGCCTTGCCGCACGGGATCGCCGCCGTCACTTCAGTGCAACTCATCGCCATGCCGCACGCCAGGGCGGATGCCGCGGTGTCGAGCAGGTACAGGTGCGTGGGCTGCTGTGCGGGCGGCGCCGTCGGGCCCGGGCTGCCCTTGCCCCACGTGCGCACGATCACGAGCGCGGTCGCGTTGCACGGCGTGTCGAGCGTGAACACGAACTCCGGCCCCGGCGTCGCAATGCCGGCGCCACACTTGAAGCTCTGAAACTCCTTCGTGACCGGGTCGGCAGTGACCGGCAGCATCTTCGTGTTGCCGCACGTGATCTGGGTATCGATGCATTTGTCCTTCAGGCACACGTTCTGGGTGCCGACGCAGGCGCCTTCCTGGCACTCGCTGACGGACGTGCACTTCTCGTCGTCGTCACAAGCCTGCCCCGGCGGCGGCATCAAGAAGGTGCACCCTGTCGGCGCGGCGCAGCCATCGACCGTGCACTCGTTGCCGTCTTCGCACACCTTCGGCTGGCCGCCCAGGCAGAGGCCCTGTGCACACTTCTGGCCGCTGGTACAGCCGTCGGTGCTGCAGTCGCTGCCGGTTGCCTTGCCGACGCACGCCACCACGAGCGGATTTGGCACATCGGGAGCCACGTCCGGCGCGGCCCCGGCGTCGGGCGTCGCTCCATCAGTCGGCGCCGGCGCGTCAGGGGTCGCATCGGTGGGCCCGAAGTCTGTCGGTGCCGCATCGCCCACCGCTGCATCGAGTGCCGCGCCCAAGTCTGGCGCGCCGGATTGCCCGTCGGGCACATGCGCGGCGTCGGCCGTATCGACCACGGAGAGCCCGTCTGTCGGGTTGGCCGGCGTCCCCGCCAGGTCCGCGCCCTTCGTATCCGCACCGGCGTCCGCCACCGGGGTCGCCTCGCCAGGCGGCAGTGGCGCCGTGCACGCCAGGGCGCCGGCTACGACGACCACCACCGCGAGGGTACATCCCCCGCGCTGTGGGGGCATCCCCGCCCTCCCGCTGACTTCGCGCGTGTACATTTCGCTGTCCCCCGCACTAGTCCCCGCTCTCTGAAGTTCGCTCCGGGTTTCTTCGGCCGTTTTCGTCCATGGCTGCGTTCCTCCTCCTCGCCGTCGTGCGATTACGGCGTCGTCGTCGCGCTTTGCCGTGGGCGAAACTGTCTCTCAAATTCCCAAGTCGAACCTCAGAGTCGCAAGTACCAAGCCCGCAGCGTACGCATCGGCCGCACCAAACTTCAAGGACTCTCCGTGAGCCCACTCGCTCGCCGCCCGCAGCCCGTGCTACGCTCGCTGGCCCATGAAGCTCCTCGAGACCCGCACATACCAAGGCCCGAATCTCTACGCGCACTTTCCGGTCATGCGCCTCACGCTGCAGTTGGGTCCGCTCGAGGCTCGGCCGTCCGCGACCTTGCCCGGCTTTTGCGACCGCCTGCTCGACCTGATCCCGACGCTGGCCGAGCACACGTGTTCCGTCGGCAGTGCAGGGGGCTTCGTGCGGCGCCTCACCGAAGGCGAGGGCACCTGGCTCGGCCACGTGCTCGAACACGTCGCGATCGAGTTGCAAAACCTGTGCGGCGCACGCGTATCGTTCGGCAAGACCCGCGGCAGCGGCGAGTCCGGCGAGTACCACGTCGTCTACGAATACGAAGACGCCCGCGTCGGCCAGGCCGCCGGCGATCTGGCGCTGCGCCTGTTGCATCACCTGGTCGGTCCAGACTTGGCCACCGACGCGCCGTTCGATGCGGCGTTCGATTTCCCCGTGGAGCGCGACAAGTTGATTCGCGACTCGCAGCGGCGCGCGCTCGGCCCGTCCACGCTGAGCCTGGTGCGGGCCGCTGAGGCGCGCGGCATCCCGTGGTTGCGGCTCAACGACTACAGCCTCGTGCAGTTCGGCTACGGCAAGTGGCAGAAGCGCATCCAGGCGACCGTGACATCCGAGACACGCCACATCTCCGTCGAGATCGCTTCTGACAAGCAGGAGACGAACCGCATCCTCGCCGACCTCGGCCTGCCGGTGCCGAAGCAGGAGATGGTCTATTCGCTTGAAGACGCCTTGCGGGCGGCACGGCGCGTCGGCTGGCCGCTCGTCGTCAAGCCGCTCAACGCCAACCACGGTCGCGGCGTCAGCATCGGGTTGCGCGACGATGAAGGTGTACGGCTGGCGTTCGACAAGGCCCGCGAACACAGCCGGGCCGTGCTGGTCGAGAGCTTTATCACCGGCGAAGACCACCGGATGCTGGTGATCCACGGCGAACTCGTTGCGGTCGCCAAGCGCGTGCCGGGGCATGTCGTCGGCGACGGCGTCCACACTGTCGAAGAACTGGTCCACCTCACGAACCAGGACCCGCGTCGTGGCATCGGCCACGAGAAAGTGTTGACACGGCTCGAATTCGACCACCAGGCCGAGCGCCTGCTCCAGCAATCGGGGGTGACGCGCACCACGGTCATCGAGGCCGGCCAGGTGCTCTACCTGCGCTCGACGGGCAACCTGTCGACGGGAGGCACGGCCATCGACCTGACCGACGTCGTGCACCCCGACAACGCCGAGATGGCCATCCGGGCGGCGCAGGCGATCGGGCTCGACGTGATCGGCATCGACTTCCTGACGCCCGACATCTCGAAAAGCTACCGCGAGGTGGGCGGCGCCGTGTGCGAGGTCAACGCCGCACCCGGGTTCCGCATGCACGTGGCGCCATCGGAGGGCAAGCCGCGCGACGTGGCGGCCAAGGTCATCGAGATGCTGTTCCCGCCGGGCACACCTGCGCGCATCCCGATCGCGGCCATCACCGGCACGAACGGCAAGACGACGACGGCGCGCATGCTGGCCCACATCTTCAAGCTGCGCGGCGAGACGGTGGGCCTCACCACGACCGACGGCGTCTACATCGACGGGCGCCGCACCGTCGAAGGGGACATGACGGGCCCGGTGTCGGCGCAGATGGTGTTGCGCGACCCGACCGTCAGCGTGGCCGTCCTTGAAACCGCGCGCGGTGGCCTGCTGCGGGCGGGCATGGGCTACAAGTTCCCCGACGTGGCGTGCTGCCTGAACGTCGCGGCGGACCACCTCGGCCTCGGCGGGATCGACACGCTCGACCAACTGGCGGGAGTCAAGCGCATCCCCATCGAGGTGGCGCGCGACGCCGTCGTGCTCAACGCGGACGACCCGCTGTGCCTGCAGATGGCCGACTGGAGCGAGGCAAAGCACGTCTGGTACGTCACGGTCAACCCGCAGCACACGCTCGTACGCGAACACATCCGCGCGGGAGGCAAGGCAGTCGCGCTCGAGGGCGGCGTCAACGGCCAGATGATCACGCTGTACGACCGCGGAGCACACCTGCCGCTGCTGTGGACGCACCTGATCCCGGCGACGATCGAGGGGCGCGCGCTCCACAACGTGCAGAACGCGATGTTCGCCGCCGCGCTGGCCGTGGCCATGGGGGTCAAGCTCGACGATGTGCGCCACGGGCTGCGGACGTTCGACTCGACGTACTTCCAAAGCCCTGGCCGCATGAACATCTACGACGGGCTCGGCTTCAAGGTCATCCTCGATTACGGCCACAACCCCGCGGCAGTGCAGGCGATGTGCCGCCTCGTCGATGGCTTGCACCAAAGTGGCGCGGTGCCGGGGCGCAAGGTGTGCATCCTCGCGGCGCCGGGTGATCGCCGCGACGAAGACATCCGCCATGTGGCGCAGATCGCGGCCAAGACCTTCGATCTGGTCATCTGCCGCCGCGACGACAATCCGCGCGGCCGCAAGCCCGATGAAGTGCCGCGGATGCTGGAGAGCGTGCTGCTCGAAGCCGGACTGGCGGCCGACCAGGTGCGCGTGATCCCCTACGAGGTCGATGCGCTGCAGGCGGCGCTCGAAGTGTGCCGGCCCGGCGACGTGCTGCTGGCGTTTTGCGACAAGGTCTCGCGGTCGTGGAAGCAGATCATCTACTTCCACGGCACGCTCGCCGGGCGCGAGGTCCGCATCGGCCCAGACGGAGAAGCGCGCCTCGCCGAACCGGACGGGGCAGGTCCCGGCGCGATGGCCGCGGGCCGCGCTGCGGTGCAAGGCCGCCAGAAGGCGCACGGCGAATCCGCAGCTGACGTCCAGCGCGACGAGTCCGGCGAGGACGCGGGCGGTGAAGGCCCCTTCGGCCTCGGGCTGCCAGAAGGCGTCGTGCGCGACGAGCGCGGCGTCCGCTTGGCCCGAACAGACGAAGCAGACTGACAGCGATCAGATTGATCCTGCAAGGTTGCGGGCGCGGGGCAACGATGCGCGTGGTCGAAGGTCGCCGCCTGACGGGCCCGAACCTGTATCTGGATGCCACGGGCGCTGCCGTCGAAGTCACGCTCGATGCCGGTGAGGACGCCGCAAACGTGCACGCCCTCTGGCGCGCGCACCTGACCGACGGGCTGCACGCCTTGCACCTGCTGGTAGAAACGGCCGCCCCCGTGACTACGCACCGGCCGCACGTCGGCGGCGCCACGCTGATCGTCGCTGCGGAAATCGACACACTGCACACGACGGTCGAGGTTGCCGAGTGGGCCGCCGCTGCCGTGGCCGACCCCGCGTCGCTCGACGGCGCCGGTGCGCTCGATGCCCACCTGCTGCGCTTGCGCACGCTGCTGGGGACCGAACAGAACCCGCGCAAGCCGGCGTGGCGCGACCGGGCGCGCGCCGAAGGGCTGCCATTCTTGTGGGACGACGACGCGGTCTCGATCGGCTTCGGCGACCACAGTCGCACCTGGCCCACCGTCGACCTGCCCGCGCCCGCGACGGTGGACTTGCACGCCTACGGCGCGATCCCGGTCGCGCTCGTCACCGGGACGAACGGCAAGACGACGACGGCCCGGGTGCTCGCCCGCATCTTGCGCGAGGCCGGCCACCGCGTGGCCCTGACGTCGACGGACGGCATCCAGGTCGGAGATGACCTCGTCGAGAGCGGCGACTTTACCGGACCCGTTGCCGCCCGCAGGGCCCTGCGCGACCCACGCGCGACGGCTGCGGTGCTCGAAACGGCGCGTGGGGGCCTGTTGCGCCGCGGGCTCGCGACAGACCAGGCCGATGCGGCGATCGTGACGAACGCGGCGGACGACCACCTGGGCGAATGGGGCATCGACGACGCGTACCAGATGGCCGAGGCCAAGCTCATCGTCGCCAAGGGTCTGCACCGGCGCGGCTTGCTCGTGCTGAACCTGATGAACGCGCCGCTGGTGCTCGCCGCCGCCCGTCTCGGCCTCGACCGATCACACCGCCTCGGCTGGTTCGCGGTCGCGCCGTGGCCTTCGGTGGCCTACGCCGTCGAACGCGGCGAGCCCGTGGCGCTCGACAACTACGGCCGCCTGGTCATCGTCGAAGGCGGGCGCGAGATGGACCTCGGTTCCGTCGCCGACGTCCCGATCACGCTGGGCGGCTGTGCGCGCCACAACGTCGAGAATGCGCTGGCTGCGGCCCTGGCCGCGTATGGCATGGGGCTCGAAGCCGACCCGATCCGGCGCGGGCTGCAGGGTTTTCGGCCCGACGCGCGAGACAACCCGGGGCGGGCGAACCTGTTCCAGTGCAACGGCGCGACCTTGCTTGTGGATTTCGCTCACAATCCCGATGGCCTGCGGCGGCTCGGTGACGTGGTGCGCAAGCTGCCGGCCCGGCGGCGGCTGCTGATCGTCGGGCAGGCCGGCGATCGGCGCGATGCCGACGTGGCCGCGCTGTGCGACGAGGCCGTAAAGCTGGAGTTCGACCGCTACGTGCTCAAGGAGGCCTTGCACTACCTGCGCGGCCGTGCGTTGGGCGAGATGCCTGCGCTGCTGGCCCGCCTGTTGCGCGAACGTGGGGTGCCGGAGCGCGCGCTGGAGCACGCAGCCGACGAGGGCGCCGCGTTGACTGTTTCGCTGGCATGGTTGCAGCCGGGCGACCTCGGGGTGTTGCTCGTGCATGACGATTTCGGTGCGGCGTTGCGGCAGTTGCAGGCGGCGGGGGCCGTGCCGATGTAGCGTTGGAGGCCGCTGCGGTGGCACCGATCGAGCCCCGGTCGCGCCGATCACTCTGTCCCATCGACGCCGTCAAGCCCCTACAATCCAAAGCGAAGTTATCTCGGCCTCGCGCGCCACACGCAGCGGGTCGTCTGGGTCGGCCGCCTTGGGATGCACCGGCCGCGCTTCCAGCCGCCCCAACACCTGCAAGCCCGCCGCCGCAAACCAGCCCAGCAAGGTCTCACGGCTGCGCAATCCCAAGTGCTCCGCCAGGTCCGACAGCACCAGCCAACCCTCGCCGCCCGGCGCGAGGTGGGCCCCCAAACCGCGCACGAAGCCGCGCAACATCTTGCTGTCGGGGTCATAGATGGCACGCTCGAGCGGCGAACTCGGCTTGCCGGGCAGCCACGGCGGGTTGCAGACCACCAGCGCTGCCTGGCCGGGCGGGAACAGATCGGCCTGGACCACGTCGACACGCTCCGTCAGCCCAAGCCGGTCGACGTTGGCCTGGGCACAAGCCAGGGCGCGCGGGTCGTTGTCGGTGGCGACGATTCGCTTTACACCGCGCCCCGCGAGCACGGCGGCCAGCACACCAGTGCCCGTGCCGATGTCGAACGCAAGTTCCGCCGACGGCAGGGGCGCTGCGCCGACGAGCCCCACGTATTCGCTGCGCACCGGAGCGAACACGCCGTAATGCGGGTGGACCGTCAACGATCCCGCCAGCACGGCGACGCCCTTTTCGCGCCACTGCTGGGCACCGATGAGCCCCAGCACCTCGCGCAGCGCAGCGACGTAGGGCTCGGGGCGTTCGCCATGTACGGCCAGACACGGCGCGCGCACGTCGGGTGCACGCCGCAGGGCGATGCGGTGGTGGGCGTCGAAGGGCACCAGCAGGCGCCCCAGCGTGCGCGCCCGCTGCGCCTGGGCTTGGCGGTGCTGGTGAAAGGTGTCGGCCATCGAGCGGTCGGCCCGGACGGCGTTGGGCCGCTGGGAGCGGTCGAGACGGCGAGCCATCGCCTGCAACAGTTGGCGCGCGTTGTGGTAGTCGCCGCGCCACAGCAGCGCCGTGCCCGCACATGCCAGCTGGTACGCTGCGTCGGCTGTCCACGTGTCGTCGGCCACCACGACGCGGGGCGGCGGCGGCAACCCAGCCTCAGACTGCCAGCGAGCATGGCGCGGCTGGTCCGCTTCGGTCCACTGCACTTTCGGGAATTCGTCGCCCACGCCTTCGCCTCGCACTGGGAAAAATGGTTACAGATCGCTTCCGACGACGACGAAGGGGATGCCCGACTTCTTGCCGGAGCCGCCCTTGCCGTCGCCAAAGCACGCGACACGGGTGTCTGACTTGCGCAGCGCGCACGTGAACAAGGTGCCGACCGCCATCTCGCCGATATCGGTGCCCAGGTTGACGGCCTTGGGCACGTTCGAGGACGACGGGTGGCTGCCGGCGACGCCGAGTTGGCCCTGGTTGCCTTGACCCCAGCACCAGCCGCTGCCTTCCGCGGTCGACGCGCACGTGTGCGACGCGCCTGCCGCGATGCCGACGACCCCCGACGGCAGGCCGACCACGGCGACGGCGCCCGTGCTGTCCGCGTCGCCCCCATCGCCCAACTGGCCCGCGTGGTTGCGGCCCCAGCACTGGGGCGCTCCGCTCGCGCGTCATTGCCCGCCACATCGGCAAGCACGCAGGGCGGCGTGCCCGGTCGCGGCGCCGGGTCGCCACACTGTAGCGCCGCCAGCGTGGCCCGGCCCGACACCCGACCGCGGCCGCGCGGACACCCGCGGGAGCGCTCCTCGCTTTCCGGTCCTATCTATGCCTCTCGCGCCGTCCCCTGCGGGCGTCCCGACGATAGCGCCCCCGCGGCGCAGGCGCCACCCGGCGGCTGACGACAGCACCGCGGGCCTCGGCGTGCCTGATTCTCCTTCGCTGCACACGAGCGTACCCTCGCCGCCATGCCACCTGACGCACTAGCCGCCGCCGCCGACACCGGCGCCGATCCGCCCCAGACCACCTGGCTCCAGAAGATGCGCATGGGCCCCAAGCTTGGGCTTGCATTCGGGGCGTTAGTTGTTCCTGGTTGCGGTCACGGCAACGGTTTCAGTCGCCGGATTGCGGACGGTACGCGTTCGGCGTCTCACGTCCGTTCGGTCCGGTGTGACTGAGACTGGCATCGTGTGAGACTGTGACTGCGGGAGGCGGAACGAAGCCGTGGAGTTATAGCTGGTTGTGTGTTGGCACGAGCGTTGCATCGTGGACGAACGCCGCGCGGACCGAAGCGTGGTGGCCACCAGCGGACGCGCGCTCCGGAGGTGGTCGGGTTGCTGCCGGGCGCGGGGGTCGAGAGGCTCCCGGGCCGAAGGAAGGGCGGGCCTAGCGAGAGCTGGGTGGTCCGCGAAAGGTGGTGATCTGTCTAGGGTTCGCCCTGGGCGATCGGCGGGGAGGGCGTTTTTCTGGCGGGAGGGCCCCGTCGAGGGGCCATTTTTCGTCGCAGGTCGCGCACGGGCACGCAAGAGCACGAGGCCCTGGGCAGGTGACTCCCTCGCCGTCCCTCAAGGACTCGGCGATACCCGCCCCCTACTTGGATTTTTTTACAATGCGAAGGCGGGATACGACCTGAGAAGACGTGAACTCAACGCATTCATCCGAGTCCTCCACGCCGACCAAGCCCTCGAAAATGCGTTCTCCTCGACCCAGCAACAGGGGCACCTGCACCAAGTGAAGTTCGTGGACCAGGCCTGCCTTGAGGTACTGGCGCGTTGTCAGCCGGCTTCGCGTTGTCAGCCGGCTTGCCGGCGACCGGAGCCGTAGCCACCGGCTTGGCCTTTGACTTGCTTTTCATCGACTTGGTCGCAGCGCTCGCGGACGCTGCGGTGGCAACTGTGACCAGACCGACAACGGACCACAGGACGATCGTGCGCATGGGCCACTCCGTCGTCCTGCTCGCCCAGTGTCGCCCAACGCGCGTCACACGGGTACGGCCCGGCGGCGGCAACGGCCTTGCTCGGTCAACGCAGCGTCATCGCTCGATCACGATCGCGCCGTCCACCTGCGCGACACGGTACGTCCGCACGCACGCCATGGGCATGTCCGGCGACTGGCCGTCATCGAGCCGAAAGCGCCAACCGTGCAGCGGGCACTCCAGGATGCCGTTTTCGATTGTGCCGCCCTCGAGCGGCGCGTACTGGTGCGGGCAGTGGCCGTCGAGCGCGTAGAGACGTCCGTCGAAGCGGATCACCAGCACGGCGTCGCCATCGTCGAGGAACACCGTGCAGCGCCCATCCTGCAATTCGTCCGCGCGGCACAAGGTCACCTGCGCCATGCCGTCACTCGGCTTCCCGCCCGGCAAGGGGCGTCTCGCCCACCGGTGCGGCCGTGCTCATGGCCGGCGCACAGGCTGGGCACCCGCACAGCGCTCGCAGCAAGCGCCAAGAATAGATGCCCGAGTCGTGGCCATCGCCCCAAGTGAATCGGATCGCGTAGTTGCCCACCGGCACCACGCTGCGCACCTCGCTGGCGGCGACTGGCGCCCGCGCCGGCCCCTGGACGATCGGCAGGCCACTCCGGCTCGCGCGCACCAGTGTGGTCGGCGGCCCATGCGTGCCCTTGCAGCCGGCGCACGGGCAGCGCTCGCGCAACAGCGCCAAGGCGAGTGTGGTGGTGTGGCCGTCGATCCACTCGATGTGCACGCGGCCGTCGCCCGTCCACTGCACGTCGCGCGGCTCGGCCGTCTCGGCGGGGGTGACGTTCATGGCGGGTCCTTGCATCCTGCTGCGTCGCGCGACTTCGGACGCGCGCGCAGGATAGCGCGGACCCGGGCGTGCGGCCATCGACCGCGCTCCGCGTCGCTCCGCGTCAGCTTCGAAGCCCTGCAGGAGCGGCTTCGTAGGCCTCGAGGAGCGACGCTGCGGCTTCGGGCGTCGTTTCGGACACGGCCGGCGCTGCCACGAGGTTGGCATGGAGCACACGTGCCGGCACCTCGCGCAGCTTCCACACGATCCCGACCGCGGCCAATGCGCGCAACACGAGGTACGAGCCGTCGATCTCCCACCAGTGGAACCCCTGGCGCGCCGCGCTCTGGTAGTGGTGGTGGTTGTTGTGCCAGCCCTCGCCGAGCGTCACGAGGGCGAGCCAGAAGTTGTTGCGGCTCGCGTCCGTCGTAGCGTAGCGGCGCGACCCCCACACGTGGGCGAGCGAGTTGATGACGAAGGTTCCGTGCCACAGCGCAACGGTGCTTACGCAGTAGCCCCACAGGAACGCATCGAGGCCGCCGAACGCGAACAGGAGCCCGCCGTAGATGGCCGGCGCGACGAGGCGATGTTCGTCGAGCCACCACAACTCCGGGTATTGTGCGAAGTCCTTGATGTTTTCGCGCCGAATCGGCGTCGATGACGAGTGCACGATCCAGCCGATGTGGCTCCACCAGAAGCCGTCGCGCACAGGAGAGTGCAGGTCGCCGGGCTGGTCGCTCAAGCGGTGGTGGTCGCGGTGGTGCGCCGCCCACCAGAGGGCGCCGTTCTGCGTCGATGCGCCCCCGAGGAACGCGAGCACGAACTGGAACACGCGCGACGTCCGGTAGGCCCGGTGGGCAAAGTAGCGGTGGAATCCCGCAGTGATCCCGAACATCCGCAGGCCGTAGCTGCCGATGGCCAGTACGACGAGGGGCCAGGTCGGCGGCGCCAGCCACAGCGCGATCGCGGCGGCGACGTGCAGCACGGCCATGGCAAAGACGGCGGCGCCATCGTAACCACCGACGGCGCGGCTGCCACGAGAGTTGCGCGAGACGACGGGAGCGGCGTGGGCCATGGTGAATGCGCGTGGGGGGACAGCGGCGGCGGTTGCCTGGCGTTGCTCGGCGTTGCGAGGGCAGGTGCCGGGGAGCGGGCCGCGGTCCCTACGAGGAGCGCCCACCGACCGCTGCAGGATGGCCGGGCGTTGTCACCACCGCGCCGCCGCTGCGGTCACGGTTGCGTCACCGACGTGTGCCCGCAAAGATTCCGCAGGGTACGTGGCGCGATGGGTGTGCACATGAGTGATGGACTCTTGCCCTTGTTGCGCGGCGTGCCTTACGCTGAAGCCATGAGGGCGAAGATTCGACCGGCGCGGAAAGACGATCAGGCCCAAGACTGCGGGGCATGCACCGGGTGGGCGATGGCTTGTGCGGCGGCGTGTGTCGGCTTGCTCACCGTCGCATGCACCGCACCTCCCGACGCGGGTGGACCGTTGCTGAGCGTCGCGAATGTCATGGACGTCGCAGCGACCGACGCCGAGACGCCTCACGGTGCCGCAGAAGCGGGAGCCACGGCCGACGGCAGCGGGCAGGTTGGCGATGGCGCGGCGCTGGGGCCCGCTGACTCCGCGGTCGTAGGCGATTCGGTGGCCCCGTCGGCCGAATTGCCCTTCGGCAGCGACACCGCCGTCTCTCCTGACCCGGACGCCACCCGCGCATCCGACTCCCCGGTCGCGGTGCCGGACGGAGGCTTCCCGCCCGACGGCAGCGTACCCGTCGATGACGCGGACGACGCCACGCCCCCCGATGTGCCGCTGGCCCAGGATACCGGCCCCGTACCGTGCAAGCTGGCGTCAGGCGAAGCGGTCGACTGCGATGACGGCAGCCCGTGCACGGAAGACAAGTGCGACCCCATCAAGGGCTGTCTGTGGCTCGGCAAGCCCGACGGCACGCCGTGTAGCGGCGCCAACAAGTGCGCGGGACCTCTGGCTTGCAAGATCGGCAAGTGCATGGCGACGGCCACAGCCCCAGCCCCCACGTGCGACGACAAGAACACGTGCACCGACGACAAGTGCGAACCGGCAAAAGGCTGCGTGAACATTCCCATCGGCGGCGCCAAGTGCACGGGCCCGCTCGACGGCAGTCCGTGCACGACGGGCGCGGTCGGTTGCCAGCCGGGAGGCAAGTGCAGCGAGCCGCCGACGCCGGGCTGGCTCTGCTGCGGCGACCCGTTCGGTGCAGCGTGCGACCCCGAAACCGCGGGCTGGGGCATTGCCGGAGACGCCGCGCGCGCGTCGAAGGTCGCCGACGTGGGTTCGCCGACGGGCGGCGCGGACTTCCTCGTCCTGGGCACGCAGCCGAGCGAGTTGAAGATCGATGGCAGCGCTGCGCGTACCTGGCCTTCGCTGCAATCGACGAGCGGCTCGCTCGACTTCTGGCTGCTCGTCGTCAGCGAGGAGTTTGTCGACAAGTGTGGCGATCAGGCCTACCAGGACTCGCTGACGGTCACGATCGGTGGCAAGATGGCATTCACCGTCACCGTCGGCGATTTCTGCAAGGCGGGCACTGCATCGGGCGCCAAGGGCACCTACCCGGCGGGCCTCTACGAGGTCAGCGCGCAGATCACCGGCAAGGCGGCCAAGCGCACGCCATGGCTGAAGTTCTCGGTCCCGCTCAGCGGTCTGGCCGGTGCGGAGCCCGTCAAAGTCGGCTTCGTCGCGAAGGCGGTCGGAGACCAGAAGATGCGCACGGTCTTCTTTCTCGACGGAATCGATGTGCTGGGCGCCACAAAGTCCACCTGCCTCGCCGCCGGCACCGCGCCAGACTGCTGCACACCTGCCTTTGCCTGCGACGCCTGCAAGGGCGGGGCCTGCGCCTCGTGTTTCAATGGCGACTGCGACGGCGACGGCGTGCTGAACGTGAAAGACAACTGCCCGACCACCGCCAACGCCGAACAGGCCAACAAGGACGGCGACGCGCTGGGCGACGTCTGCGATCCGTCCTCGTGCATCGTCCACATGTGCACGGGCGCGCTCAAGCAGGCCTGTGTGCAGGGCGACAAGGTCGTGGGCTGTTGCAAGTCGAACGACGACTGCCAGGACGGCGACCTGTGCACCGTGCCGACCTGTTCGACCGGCAGTTGCGTGACGAAGCTGGCCGCGGGCTGCTGCAAGATCCAGGCCGACTGCAACGACGGCAAGCCGTGCACGAAAGACGAGTGCACGGGCGGCAAGTGCAAGTTCACCTGGATTTGTGGCAGTTGACCCCGTAGGCATCCACGCGCAGGCTGGCACGCGCGGCCGTGCGAGAGAACGACCGTGTCGCACCTGACCCGGAGGTTTCCATGTCGCTGACAGAAAAGCTTGCCCACCAGGCCGCGGCGGCCATCGCGGGCCTCGCCGCCGCGTGCGGAGGCCAGCAGCAAGCGTTGAAGCCCGGCGCGCCCGCGCCCGCCTTCGATCTTCCCGGCACCGACGGCCACCAGCACAAGTTGGCGGACCACGTCGGCAAGCGCGCCGTCGTCATCGCGTGGTATCCGGCGGCCCATACCTTTGGTTGAACGCTCGAATGCAAGTCGCTCCGGGAGAGCGGCAAGGACATCGGGCAGTACGAAGTCGCCCTGTACGCGGCCAGCACCGACGCGCCCGCCGACAACCAGTCGTTCGCGGAGAAGTTGGGCCTCGACTACCCGATCCTCAGCGACCCGGGCGGCGCGGTGGCGAGCGCGATGGGCGTGCGCGGCCTGACGGGCATGGCCAAGCGGCACACGGTGTACATCGGCGCGGACGGCAACGTGCTGGCCGTCGACGACAACGTGAGCGTGCGGACGCATGGTGGCGACATTGCAAAGCGGCTTGGGGAATTGGGGGTCGCGCGGCGGCCGTGACCGTTGCCCGCCTCCCCCATCCATGCTAGACAGCGACCCGCCCCGGTGCCTCGGCCCGGCGGCGCCTTGGACGCGATGGACCTCGCCGCCGACAGCACGCAGTGGATCGCCGCCTTCGTCTTCCTCGGCCTGAGCGCCGTGGTGGCGGCGTCGATGGTCGTCGGCAACCTCTTGCTCAAGGTAAGGGGCCGCGGCGACACCAGCGCGCAGCTGTCAACCTACGAGTGCGGCGAAGAGCCCGACGGTGCGGCGTGGATACAGTTCCACCCGCGCTACTTCATCGTCGCGCTGGTGTTCGTGGTGTTCGACGTCGAGGCCGCCTTCTTGCTGCCGTGGGCGCTCGGCATCCGCGGGCTGGGCTGGTTCGCCATTTTCGAAATGGCCATCTTCCTTGCTGTGCTGCTCGCCGGTTGGCTCTATGCCCTGCGCAAAGGGGCGCTCCAGTGGCAGTAAGAGATCCGATCCGCATGAGCCGCAAGGCCGCGCAACCTTACGACGAGCCGCTGCTCGACATCGTGGCGCGCGTGCCCGGCCTCGACGTGGCGCTGACGACGCTCGACAAGCTGTTCGCGTGGGGTGCCTCGAACAGCCTGTTCATCTTTCCGATGGCGACGTCGTGCTGCGGCATCGAGCTGATGGCGGGAGCGGCGGCGCGCGTGGACCTCGACCGCATGGGCGCCATCATGCGGGGCACGCCGCGCCACTGCGATGTGATGGTCGTCGCCGGCACCATCACCGTAAAGATGGCACCGCGTGTCAAGAAGCTGTGGGACCAGATGCCCGAGCCGAAATGGGTCGTGGCAATGGGCAGTTGCGCGATCTCTGGCGACTTCTACCGCGACATCTATTCGGTCGTGCCGGGCATCGACACGTTCCTGCCCGTCGACGTCTACATTCCCGGGTGCCCGCCGAACCCGGAACAACTGATGAACGGCCTGCTGTACCTCCAGCACAAGATTCGCGCCCAGGCTGCGGGAACGTGGGTCGAACCGGCGACGCGGCCAGAGACCGCCAAGATGATCCAGCCGGCCATCGGGCGCATGCAAGACGCGGGGCGCGATCCGCTGTTGAGCAACCTCCAGTTGCAGGCCGCGCTGGGTCTCGGCCTCGACGGCAACGAGCACCGCACTGCCGACGCAAGCTCCGCTTCGGGTCCGCAGGGCGATTCGCTCCCGCGTGGCTGTCTGGTGCCGGCTCATGTTCTGCGCGCGGCCCATCCGCATCCAACCGCCGCTGCCGCCCCCGCCTCCGACGGTGCCGCATGAGCCCGGAAACACAGGCCGCCGTCGCCACCTTGCTGGCCATCGAGACCGTGGCGCCCGCAGGCATGAAGGTCGCGCGCCACCACCACCTCGCGTTGGCTGCCCTGTTGCGCGACCACGGCTACACGTTCTACGTGACCTGCTGTGCCTCGCACTGGCCCGCCCAGGTGGCGTCAAAGGCGGCGCCGGAGAGTGCGGAACACTTCGAGGTCGCCACCGTACTGCGGCGTCCGGTCGCGCGGGGTGCCGACGTTGGCGGCAGCACGACGTTTGCGTGGCGTGTCGAAGTCCCGGCAGACGGCGCACTCGACAGCCTGGCCCTCTTGTTTGCGGGCGCCGACTGGCAGGAACGCGAACAGTACGACCTCGTCGGTGTCCGCTTCGGCGGCCACCCCGACTTGCGCCGCCTCATGATGGACGAGGACT
>SHZF01000084.1 GCA_009692425.1 Myxococcales bacterium
GCCCACGAAGACCACGGACCCGCGCGAGGTGCCGCTGCCGACCGAGCTGCGGGACCTGCTCCGTGCGCACCGCAAGTACCTGGGCGGGGTGCAGCACCGCGGTCTGGCGGTCGGGCTCGTGTTCCCCGCGGACCACGGTGGCCACCGGATCCCGCAGAGCCTGCACAAGGTTACGAAGCTCGTCGCGGAGGCGGCCGGCATCGACGTCAAGGTGGGGCCGCAGGTGCTCCGGCGGACCTTCAACACGCTGCTGCTGCGTGCGGGCGTGGACGGCGTCATCCTGCGGGCGATGATGGGGCACACGACGCCGGCCATGACGGAACGGTACGCCGGCGTGCCGGTGGACCAGAAGCAGGAGGCCGTGGCCCGGCTGCTGAAGCGCCCGCACGCCGGGCAGGACAGCTAGGTGCTGCTGCCGGCGACGTCGTCAAAAGGGGACCTGATGTGGGACCTCGGCGCCAAAAGGGGACCTGGGGCCAAACCGGCGGACCGCCGGAAATGAAAAACCCCGCCGGGAAGCGGGGTTTCCAGAGTGCGCGCAGAAGGATTCGAACCTACGACTCCCACCGTGTGAAGGTGATACTCTACCGCTGAGTTATGCGCGCAGACCGGCACCGCACAGGTGCACGACGGGACGGGGACGTTGCCCGAAACCACCCCTCTGTGTCAACGCCCAGCACACCCCCCCCTGAATCCGCAGATATGGGCCCATCTCGGCGGGCCGGAAAAGACTTGGGGTGGTGGATTGGGGAACCCTATTGGGCGGGAGCGTGCGCGCGATTCACCAGCTCCATCACCCGAACCGCCGTCTCTTCGACCGCTCGGTCGGTGATGTCGATGACAGCGCAGCCGAGCCGGCGGAAGACCTCGTCGGCGTAGTCGAGTTCACCTAGGATTCTCTCGAGTTCTGCATAGCCGTCGTCCCGCCGCATGCCCAGTGTCTTCAGGCGCTGGCGCCGGATCGCGGCGAGCTTCTCGGGGTCCGCGCGGAGGCCGACGATGCGATGGCGCTGCACCTGGAACACTTCTTTCGGAATCGGCACCTCCGGCACCAGCGGCAGGTTCGCCACCTTCCAGCGCCGGTGGGCGAGGTACATCGACACCGGCGTCTTCGAACAGCGCGATACACCGACCAACACCGCGTCGGCCTGGAGAAAGCCACGTGGGTCCTTGCCGTCGTCGTACTTGACCGCGAACTCGACGCACTCGACGCGCCGGAAATACGCCTCGTCGAGCTGGTGGATCAAGCCCGGTTGCAGCTTCGGCGCCTGCCCGAGCAACTGCATGCAGCCCGACATGAGGGGCCCCATGACGTCGATCGCGACGAGGCCAGCCTGCTCGGCAAGCGTCGTAAGCGCCTGGTGAACGTCAGGCACGATCAGCGTGTAGACGATGAGAGTCGGCCGCATGCTGGCTTCGCGCACGATGGCGGGAATCTGCGCGGCGGAAGTCACCATGGGATAGCGGCGAATGTCGATGTTCGCGCCAGCAAACTGGGAAAGCGCCGCGCGCGTGACGAGTTCGGCCGTCTCGCCGAGGGAGTCGCTGACGATG
The DNA here is from genome assembly GCA_009692425.1 of Myxococcales bacterium. Lineage (GTDB taxonomy): Bacteria > Myxococcota_A > UBA9042 > UBA9042 > UBA9042 > SHZF01. The sequence goes on from SHZF01000084.1 coordinate 1,555, forward strand.
ATGACCTGTGGCTGCACGGTCGCAGCGTAGGCGCGTGGCGCGCGCGGGGCAACCAAGAGATGTCGCTGCGAAGCGCCCCGCGCAGAATGAACGAAAGGCCTCGGTCTGCATGGGCATCTCGTGCGGGCCGCGGCTGCGGATCGCTGCTGGGGGCAAGGGGGCCGCGCGGCGCCCCGAGGGGACCAGCTACCGTGGGTATGCTCGCCCACGGCTGCAATCTGGCCTACGATGCGCTCATGGGCATGATGATCGACGGCGTGTGGCAGCCAGAAGCGAACGACGCAGACCCAACAGGCGGGCGCTTCGTGCGGGCGACGGCGCAGTTTCGTCACGTGATCACGCCGGACGGCAGCACGGGGTTTCGCGCCGAATCTGGGCGCTTCCGGCATCCGATGCCGGTGCGACGTCGGACCCGAACCCTGAGCGAGGCGAGGAGCAGCATGGCCGAACTGGCAGCGACAACACGGAGACCGGCCCGACCCTGCATCGCGAGGCACCGCGAGGGCGCCTCCCGCGTGGGATTGGCAGCGCTTTTCGTGCTCGCTGCCGCCTGCAGCGGCGCCGCGGTGGACGCGGGAGACGGCCCCGCGCCGCTCGACGACTCGGCCGTCGAATTCGCGTGTCTGCGCGGCGACGTAGCCCGTTGCGTACAGCTCGGCGACCGTTTTGGCGAGGGCAAGCACGCCGACGCCGACCCTGGGCGCGCCGCGGTCCTTTACGAACAGGCCTGTGGCGCCGGCGATCGGCCGTCGTGCGGCAAGCTCGGGCGCATGTATCGACTCGGCCTGGGCGTGCCGCGCGACCTGACTCGCGCCATCGATCTCGTGAGCCAGGCGTGCAAGGCCGGCGACGTGACGAGTTGCGCCCAGTGGGGCACGCACTACGAGGCGGGGCTCGGCACCGGCAAGAACCTCGGACTCGCGCTGCGGCTGTACAAGTCGTCCTGCGATGCGGGCGACGCGCTCGGCTGCAACAACCTCGGCAGCCTCTACGCCGACGGCCGCGAGTTCTCGCAAGATTACACCAAGGCTACGGAACTTTTCGCGTTCTCCTGCAACAAGGACTACGCTCCGGGGTGCGCCAACCTCGGCAACCTGTACGAATCCGGGCGCGGCGTATCGCAGAACCTGCAGATGGCGGTGCGCTACTACGAGCGATCGTGCGACCTCGGCGGCGGCTCCGGGTGCTTCCTGCTCGGCCTCGTGCATCAGAAGGGTCTCGGCTTGGGCGCCAGCAACGCCAAGGCCTATCAGTCGATCCAGCGGGCGTGCGACTCGGGCCACGCCACCGCGTGCGCGTTTGCCGCCACGATGCTGGAGCACGGAGCGGTCGCAGCCGACCCCCGCAAGGCGCGCATCAACCGGGAGAGGGCGTGCATGTTTGGTCACGGGCCGAGTTGTGTCACCGTGGCCGACTTGTGCGAGGGCGGGCAGGTGCCGGGGTGCGCGGGCGTTCGGCAGGTCCAGTTCCTCGTGCGCGGCTGCGCCGCCGGCCAGACGATGGCGTGCTTGCGGGCTGGTGACCTGTTCGCAGTGGGCCGCGCCGACCTGCCCAAAGACGCAGCCCGCGCAGAGCAGTTGCTGCGCAAAGCTTGCAGCGGCGGCGAAAAGCTCGCGTGCGCCCAACTGCGGCCGCGCGGCGACACGGTGCCGACCGACCTGGCACGCGACGCTTCGCCGGCTACCCGCTAGTCCAGGCGGGGACCAACCGTGCGCCACCGTACGTTCGACGTGCCGGCATCCGTTGAGCTCGGCTACAATCCGGCGACCCATACGTTTCGGTTGGTCGCACCGGGTGCTGCGGCCGCTTGGCTCGTCTGGCGGCGCCATCCGGCCGACGCGGCGAGCGAGCGGACCGTGCGCATGCCGCGCGTGGCGGCCGGGGGCGTTTTTGCGTGTGGCTGCCCCGATGCCGCCGGCCGCTTCTACCGCTATCGCGTGCAATCTGCCGGTGCGACACATGACGTCGCTGACCCGCGCTCGACAGCGGTGGCGCGCCAGTACGCGTTGGGGCATGCGACGTGGTCCGTCGCACAGCCCGTTGCCACGTTTGATTGGCGTGGCGATTGCCGACCTGGCGTCGACGTGCGCGCGGCGGTGCTTTACGAGTTGCACGTGGGCGATTTCACTGCACACGCCTCGGCTGGAAGCCGCTATCCGGGCACATGGCGAGGAGCATACGACCTCGAGCCGCGCGCGCCGGGCGGGCTGCACGCGTTGCGCGACCTCGGTGTGAACGCGATCGAACTCTTGCCCCAGGCGGCGTGGCCCGAACTGGAACCGATGCCGGGTGATCCGGGCGTCATCGCTGGCCAAGGCAACCCGACGGGCCGCAACCATTGGGGCTACATGCCGTCGTACCTGATGGCGCCGACGCACCGGTTCAGCGTGCACGGCGTCCGCCCGCTGGCTGGCGCCTGGGTCGGAGTCGACGACGACGGCACCTACCGCGACCCCGCCCCGGAATTGCAGGCGTTCGTGCGGGAATGCCATGCCGCGGGCATCGCGGTGGTCGTCGATGCGGTGTTCAACCACGTCTCGATTCACGACGACCAGCCGCTGCTGCAATTGGACCCTGGAGACTGGTTCCACCGCGAACCGGATGGGCGCCTGCGCTCGCAGTCCGGCTGCGGCAACGACCTCGACACGCGCAATCCGACCATGCACCGCCTTGTGGTCGATGCGGCGCGCCACTGGATGCGCACGTTCCACCTCGACGGCCTGCGCCTCGATCTGGCCGCGCTCATTGACGATGCGACCTTGTCGGCGATCGGCGCGGTCGTGCGCGCCGAGGCTCCGTGCGGGCTCATGATTTCTGAGCCGTGGGGACTCGGCAGCTACCGGCCCGAGGCGATCGCCGGGCTCGGTCACAGCGTGTGGAACGACCGGTTCCGCAATGGCGTCAAGGGCCATCACCCGGTGCACGGGCGCGGCTATGGCCTCGGTCGGTGGGAGGGCGGGGCAAGCCGGCGCGATGTCGCCGCGCTGCTGTTGGGCTGGGTGCGTGGCGCCGGCGGAACCTTCGACGCAGCGCACCTCTCGATCAACTACCTGGAGTCGCACGACAACTACACGGTCGGCGATTTCGTCAGGTTGGCATTGGGCGAGGTGGAGGAGGGAGTGCCCGTGCAACGCGCCGATGTCGCCCGCCTGTCGCCTCCCGCCCTGCGTGTGCACCTGCTGCTGGCCACGGCGCTGCTGGCGGCGCGCGGCACGCCGATGCTCGCGGCCGGGCAGGAGTGGGGTCGCGCCAAGGTGCAGGCCAGCGACGCGGCGCAAGCCGGTCCCCTCGATGGCAACAGCTACAACCGTACCGACGCGACGAATCAGCTCGACTGGCGCGACCGCGAGCGCAACTTGGAACTGGTCGAGCGCGTGCGCCGTCTGGTCGCGTTCCGCAAGGAATGGCTGGCTCCCGCCTTCGCGCTCCATGCGGCGGTTGACGCACTCGGCGGCAGTCGCGACCTCGCGCTGGGCTACCGCGTGCCCACGCCCCGGGGCGATGTCGCCGTCTTGCTCAACGCCGACCCGACCGAGTCGGCGTGGTTCGATCTGGCGGGCGGGCCGTGGTTCCGGCTGATTGGGGCAGATGCGGCAACGATCGTTCCGACCGAGGGGGGTGTCGCTGTCGAGGTGGCGCCGGTCGGAGCTGCCGTGCTGGTCTTGGCGTGAACGCAGTGGGGGGGCTTGCAGCCACCAAGGGTCGCGACGGGCCCGTGTGGCGGCTCCCTACTTGCCCGCCAACTGCGCCACCGTCTTGCGAATCAGCTTGATGGGCACGATCACCGCTTCTTCTGCGCCGCGCGAGAAAAGCCAACTTGCCAGCGCTCCGGTCGATTTCAGGTCCGTGCCCGCGTCGAGACTCGGCACGATCCGCACGAAGTACAGGTGGATGGCGTTGCGGACCACGCCGCCCTCGAGTTCGGGCAGCAGGATGCTCGACAGCCGGTACTCGCGGGCCTCGTAGTAGTCGTCGTCGAGGGCGATGGCGTCGCCATCCTTGTCCTTCGCAGTGCGCAGGCGGGCCTTTTCTTCGGCGGGCATCGGCACCTGCACGAAACTGCCCAGGCACACGCCGTTCGGCATCTGCACGAGCGTCCAGCCGCCGTGGGCGTAGCTCGGACGCAGCCCGAAAAGCCCCGCGCCGAACGGCATGTCGACGAAATATGTCGCCGTCGCCGCCCGCAGCTTGGCGCCCGCCGGCCAGCCGTCGGCCATTCCTTCATGCGCCTCGCCGCCCAGGTACTGGTCCACCAGCGGATGCCGAACGACGTACTGGCGCTGGTGCATACGCATGCAGACTTGGTGCGGCTGCACACCGCGGTAGCGCGCCACGATGAGGGCGCCCGGCAGTCGGCCCTCCTCCTTCTGCCACACGATCAGGGGCAGGGAACCGGGACTGGCGTCGAGCTTTTGGCCGAGGTCGCCGCTGAACGCCTCGGGCAGCGGCCCGCCCTTGCGCAACGAAGCGGTACCGAGTTGCAGGAAGTACTTCGCCGTCGGCGGAATGATCTCGGGCAGGAATGTCGCGAGGCTGTCCTTGGCCGGGTCGAACGCGGCGAGGCGCGCCACCCATGGGGCGGTCGGGGTCTGCGCGGCGGCGGAGGGTGCAAAGGCGGCCTGCACCAGGAGCGCACAGGCGACGAGGGCGAGGGCGAGGGCGGCGGCAGTTCTGTCAACCATGAGGAGCGCATCGTGCCCACGCGCGGAACGGTCGGCAAGGGCTCGGCTGGAATCGCCGCCCAAATCAACCACCGCGAGCCTCCCCCCGGACGCCGATTTCGGATGCAGATCAAGGCTGAGCAAGGATTCGGCGTCAACGCGTACAAGTGGCACGTCGAACGCCGAATCCGCCGCGACAACGCAGAGATGCGCCGAACGCGGCGGACCGGAGGGGGCCGGTGGCCACCTTGCGTTGCGCGCTTGGCGGCCGGCCGCTAGTCTGCAACCCGGTGCGAGCCACCGCTGACTTGGCCGCAAGCCGGCGCAGTCGGTTCGCTCGGGAGGCGCATGAAGGTCCGCGAATTGTGGTCGCAGCTGGACCAGGAGGCCGTACGTGCCTTCGAAGTGTCGCTGCGCAATGGCGATCTGGCGGGCCTGCTGCTTGCGGTCGAAGGTGCGCCGGCCCACGCGAGTGCCGACGCGCGTGCTGAAATCTGCCGCCTCGGCACCGCGCTGCGCAGCGAACTGGAGCGCACCGACCCACCGACCGCGTTCGTGCGGGTGCTGGTCGAGGCCGAGGGCTTTCACGGCGAGAAGACCGACTACTACGGCGCCCGCAACAACTGTCTCGCCAGCGTGCTTGACCGGCGCAAGGGCCAGCCCATCTTGTTGTCTGCCGTGTGGATGTTGACGGGCGAGCAGGCTGGCGTACCGATCGACGGCATCGGGTTGCCCGGTCATTTCATCGTGCGGATCGGCGGGTCGAGCGGTGTGTTCGCCGACCCATTCGGCGGCGGCAAGATGCTGAGCGTGCCGGACTGCAAGGGCATGGTCGACAACCTGTCGACGGGCACGGTCAACTGGCAGGATGAGTTCCTCGCCACGGTGTCAATCGACGGCCTCGCCGAGCGCGTGCTGCGCAACCTGATGAACAGCTACCAGCGCACGTCGGAGCCCGAGAGCCTGTACCGCGCCGCGCGCTTCCTGGGAGCGCTGCGCCCCACCGAGGCCGAGCCGCCGCTCGTGCAGGCGCGCATGGCCGAAGCCGTGGGGGCGCGCGCGGTGGCGCTCGACACGTACCGCTCGGTGCTCGACCGCTTCCCCGGCACACCCGCGGCCGACGTGGCGGGCGAGCGCCTGATCGACCTGCGCGACCAGTCGTTCGAGATGAATTGAGCCAGCCCGTGTTGTGTGTGCCATGTTGACGCACCGCGTGATTCCGTGCCTCGACATCGAAGCCGGGCGGGTCGTCAAGGGCGTGCGGTTTCAGGGCTTGCGCGATGCCGGCGATCCGTTGGAACTGGCCGCGCGGTACGACGCCGAAGGTGCCGACGAACTCGCCCTGCTCGACGTACGCGCGGCGGACCAGGGCCGCGGCATCCTGCTCGATCTGGTGGCCCAGGTGGCGGCCCAGGTGTTCATCCCCTTCAGCGTCGGCGGCGGTCTGCGCGGCATCGACGACGTGCGCGCAGTGCTGCTTGCCGGTGCCGACAAGGCCAGCATCGGCTCGGCGGCAGCGCGGGACCCTGATCTCGTCGCGCGCTGTGCCAACCACTTTGGCCGCCAGTGCATCGTCGTGTCGCTCGATGTGAAGCGTGCCGCCGATGGCCGCTTTGAACTGACCACGCACGGTGGCCGCGTGCACACGGGGCTCGACGCCGTCGCCTTCGCGAGGATGGTGGCCGACCTCGGCGCCGGCGAACTGCTGCTGAACGACATGGACGCCGACGGGACACAGGCCGGCTTCGGGGTGGATCTGTTGCAGGCTGTCTCCCGGGCGGTGCCGATTCCCGTGATCGCCAGCGGCGGCGCGGGTCGGGTCGACGACTTCGTGCGGGCCGTACGCGATGGCGGGGCAGCGGCGGTGCTGGCGGCGAGCGTGTTCCACTCGGGCGCGCTGCGCATTGCGGACGTCAAGGCGGCGATGGCGGCGGCTGGCCTGCCGGTGCGGCCAACGGGAGGCTCATGATCCATCCGAGCATCGACCTGATGGGCGGCAAGGCGGTGCAACTGCGCCGCGGCGATCCCGCCGACTGCGTCGTCACGGTCGATGACCCGGTCGGGCTGGCCGAGCGCTTCCACCGCCACGGCGAAGTCGCCGTCATCGATCTCGACGCGGCGCTCGGGCGCGGCGACAACCTCGCCACCATCGAAGCGATCTGCGCGCGCATCGATTGCCGGGTCGGCGGCGGCATTCGCGACCACGCGCGGGCCGACCGCCTGTTGCGGATGGGTGCGTGCAAGCTGATCGTCGGCACAGCGGCGACCCCAGCCTTCCTCGGGCGCTATCCCCGCAACGTGTTGGTCGTGGCGCTCGACAGCAAGGGCGGCAAGGTTGTCGAGCACGGCTGGACGACGACCACGGACGACACGGCAGTGGCACGCGCGCGGCGGCTTGGGGCGCTGTGCAGCGAGTTCCTGTTCACGGTGGTGGAGCGCGAGGGGATGCTGGGCGGCACGGACCTCGACGCCGTACGCGCTGTCGTGGACGCGACGCCGAACCGGGTCGTCGCGGCCGGCGGGATCACGACGCTCGCAGAAGTCGCCGCGCTCGACGCGATGGGAGCGTCGTGCCAGTTGGGCATGGCCATCTATACGGGGCGCCTCGACCTCGGCGCTTGTGTCGTGGGGCTCGGGCAGTGGGAAAAGGGCGGCGGCCTGCTGCCCGTGGTGACCCAAGACGCCGCGACCGGCCAGGTGCTGATGGTGGCACACGCGACGCCCGCAGCCCTGCAAGAAACGCTCGAAAGCGGGCGTGCCGTCTACTGGTCGCGCAGCCGCGCGGAACTGTGGCGCAAGGGCGAGACCAGCGGCCACGTGCAACACGTCCGGGCCGTGCGCTGGGACTGCGACCGCGACGCGTTGCTGTATGTGGTCGATCAGACTGGCCGCGCGTGCCACCTTGATCAGCACGGCTGCTTTGGCGATGCAGCGTGGAACCTGGGCGCGCTCGACGCCCTGCTCGGTCGGCAAGCAACGGGGTTGCAGACCGACGCCGGGTCGTACACCGCCCGCCTGCTGAACGAACCGGGGCTCGCAGAAGCCAAAGTGTTGGAAGAAGCTCACGAACTCGTGGCAGCGGGCACGCGCACCGAGGCGCGCTGGGAGGGGGCCGATGTCCTGTTCCACACGCTCGCCTTGCTGCGGCGGCGCGGGGTCGGGCTGGCCGAGGTCGAGCGCGAGTTGCGCGGGCGGCGTGAGCGACGGCGGAGTTGAAGGGATCCATACCAAATCCCTTGAATTCGGCTCGGTGCTCGATCCGATTCGGCGGGCTTTGGTATCAGCTTCCGTACGCGCGGCGCAGGTGGTCCTCGAACGTCAGTTTGCCGACCTTGCCGTGCGGGCACGTCAGTGCACCATCCTTGACCGCCGCGAGGCCACTGCCCCAGGCCGGCAGGGGGATCAGCCACGCCTTGCGGCCCGCCGCGCGCAACCACGAACGGGCGAGATCGCTCCACGCGCGGACCTCTGGCCCGCCGGCATCTGCGACACGCCCGCCCGGTCCGGCGGCAACACGCGCCACGAGCAGGTCGGCGACCTCGCCCGCGTCGATGGGTTGCAGCTGGGCGCCGAACGGACTGGGCAGCAGCGGCCCGCGCCCGAGCGTGGCCAAGATTTCGACGACGAACTCGTGAAATTGGGTGGCGCGCTGCACTGTGTAGGGTACGCCGGCGGCGGCAACGAGCCGTTCCGCCTCGAACTTCGCGCGGTAGTATGGCAGCGGCACGCGATCGACGCCCACGATCGACACATAGACGAAGTGCCCGGTTCCCGAAGCCTTGGCCGCTTCGAGCAGGCGGCGGGAGCCATCGACCTCGGTCGCGTGGGCGTCGCGCCACGGGGAACTGGCCGCATGCACGATGACTTCGGCCCCAGCGATGGCCTCGCGCAGCCCGGCGCCCGTGCGCAGGTCCCCGACGATCGGCACGGCATCGGTGGGCACGTCCTGGGGTGCGGCCCGCGTCAATACGCGCACCCGATGCCCAGCTTGTACGAGCCGGGGCACCAACTCGCGCCCGAGCCGACCCGTGCCGCCGGTGACCAGGATCTCGGCCATCGCGCGCTAGGCCTTGCCACCGGTGCGAATCCAGTTCCGCGTGAACTCGGCCGCACGCTCGTAGCTGGCCAGCACGTCGTCGACCACGAAGCGTTCAACGGTGCCGCCGACGAGCATGATCTTCACGTCGACGTCGCCCTCGACGACGCGCTCGGTCTGGCCGCCGCGCTCGGTGAACTGGATGGTGCCCGCCGACTTCACCTTGTCGGTGAGCAGCGACGACACCGTCCGCCAGGTGCCGCGGCCGGAACCGAACGTGTAGTCGACATGTTCCGTGTACTCGATGCGCGCGCCGCCCAGCAGCTTGGCGACAGGCGCCGGCACCTGGCGCTCGGGAGACACCTTGACCGCCCGGCGCAGGCGACCGCCATCGAGCGTGCGCTCGACCAGCGTGCGCTGCAGGCCGGTGGCCTTGCACAAGGCCGCGTTGAAATCCTCGTCGTAATGGAGCTTCTCGTAGTCGGCGAGCGGCAGGGCGAAGGTGTGGGCGGCGCGAAAATGCATGGAGTCCTTGGGCAGGCGGGCGGCACGCAGCTTGGCCCACGCGTCGGCGCGCGGCAATCCCCACCGCCCCGATCCGCCGCCTTCGGCAGATCCCGGCGTTGGACACACCACCACAGCCGCGCTAGCCTGCCGCCGCGCCGCTGCTGCAGGGAGTTCCGCATGGCCAAGCTCGCCCGCTCGACCCAACTTTCTCGCTGGACGACCGTTTCGCTGGGGTTCGCCGTCGTGCTGGCATCGGCCGGCTGCGAAACCCTCGACAAGGCGCGCATGAAGGTATTGGGCATCACGGTGTGCAATCCGGAGCCGGAATCCGCCGAGTGGGTGCTGCGCGAGGCCCTGATGGCGGCCGCTGAAAAGGACGAAGACAAGGGGTGGGGTCGCTTCCAGAAAATCCTGCACACCCAGGAACGCTCGACGAACGCGCTCAAGGGCTGGCTCGCGGGCTCGTTCAGCCGGATGCGGCGCCAACACCACCTGTACCTCGATGAACAGGGCTGCTTCGTGTTGCGCGACTTTCGCACGCTGTCGAACGAGGGCATCGACTACTTCGTCGGCAACCGCTTTCGCGATCTGCCCACGCCCTGCTCCGTGTACATCGATCGCGACAACAACAACCTGTGGCGCATCAAGCGCTGCAGTCTGTAGCCGCGGGCGCCGGGGCCGGTCTTGATTCGCCACGTCGTCGAGCGCGGGCTCGCGTCCGTCGTCGCCAAGCTGCTCCTCGACGGCGGGGCCGAGGCGCTGCTGGCCCGGGTCGAGCGCGCCGGCGTGCTGAAGCCAGAGGACATGGCGCGCGTGCGGCGGGAGACGCTGGACCACCTCGGCAGGGTCCACGACGACGGCGCGGCGTATGCCGACGTGATGTGGGCGGGCCTGAAGGAGGTGGGCGCGCACCTGCCGGAGTTCCAGCAAATTTTGCGACAAGTGGGCGGGCTGGCCGTCGCAGTCGCCCAGCAATCCGCCGAGGCGGCCGCACTGCGCGCCAAGGTGTTGGCGGAGCGCTCGCGAGCCGGCACGCCTACGGCCGCAGCTGCCGCGGCGACTCCGGCTCCTGGTGCAACCAGCCCCACGGAAGCGCTGCCATGAGCACGATCGCCCAACTCCTGCGCCTGCCGCAGTACGCGCGCAACCTGGCCCGGCTGCGCCACGTCACCAGCGTGGTCGCGCGCCACGGCTTCGGCCACGTATTCATGCGCGCCGGGCTCGACAAGTACGCGGGCGTATTCTCGCGCACGGCCCTCAGCGAGGCCGATGACGGCCTGGCAAACCTGACGTGGGAGCACCGCGTGCGCCTGTGTTGCGAGGCGCTCGGCCCCACGTTCGTCAAGCTCGGCCAAGTCGCGGCGACGCGGGCCGACATCCTGCCCATGTCGCTGATTCAGGAACTGCGCAAGCTGCAGGACGACGTGCCGCCGTTCCCGTTCGAGCATGTGCGCCAGGTGGTCGAAGACGGGCTCGGCAACCGCCGCCTCGAAGACGTCTACGCCGAAGTGACGCCGACGCCGCTCGCCGCCGCCAGCATCGCCCAGGTGCACCGCGCCCGTCTGCGCAACGAAGACGGCTCGCCCGGTGCCGAAGTCGTGCTCAAGGTGCAGCGCCCGCAACTTGACCGCATCATCCGCACGGACCTCGACCTGCTGCACGTGATCGCCTCGGCGCTGGAGGAGCGCGTGCCCGAGACGCGCCCCTTCCGACCGGTCGCCGCCATCGAGGAGTTTGCGCGAGGGCTCAAGCGCGAGACGGACTTTCGCAACGAGATCGAAAGCATCGAGCGATTCCGCCGCAATTTCGCGCACCAGCTGGGGCTGCATCTGCCCGTGACCTATCCCGCGCTTTCGAGCCGCCGCCACATCACGATGGAGTTCATCGATGGTTGCAAGGTGAGCGACAAGGCGCGCCTGGCGCAGTGGGGCGTGCAGAACGAGCACATCGCCAAGCTCGGCACCCGCATCGTGATCGAGTCGATCTTCGTGTACGGCTTTTTTCACGCCGACCCGCACCCGGGCAACTTCTTCATCCTGCCCGACGGACGCATCGCGTTGATCGACTTTGGGATGATGGGCGCCGTCGACCGCGACACGATCGACGATCTGCTCGCGTTTCTGGTCGCGCTGCTGCTCAACGACCCCGAGATGCTGGTGACGCAGTTCATCGATCTGGGCCTGGTCGAAGACTCGGTCAACGTGCGCGCGATGCAGGGCGAAATCGCCGAAATCATGGCGCGCTACAACGGGCGCTCGCTGGCCCAGATCGACATCGGCACCTTCATCGGCGAGGTGTTCGAGACGGTGGTGCGCTACCACGTGCGGCTGCCGGTCGAGCTGATCCTGATCGGCAAGTCGATCTCGACGATGGAAGGCATCGCCCAGGACCTCTACCCGCAGTTCAATCCGCTCGAAGAGCTGCGGCCGTATCTGGTCGAGCTCTACCTCAAGCGCATGCTCGACCCCAAGACCTACTCGCGCCAGATGTATCGCGTGCTGCACGACTGGTGGGGGCTGTCGCGGGTGCTGCCGGGCGAAATCCGCGGCGTGCTGCGGCGGATCAAGAACGGCGAACTGACGCTGAACCTGCACGACGAGGGCGCCAACCAACGCGCGCGGCGCCACGAGCGCTCGATCAACCGGGTGCTGGTGTCGACCTACAGCCTGGCGGCGTGGGCGCTGTTCACGGTCGTGCTGCTGCCGGCCCTGCGCGGCCCAAAGTGGGGCCCCTTGTGGTGGTATGCGGGAATCCTCGCCGCCCAAGGCCTGTTTACCGGCGGGCTTGCGCTCGTGTCGTGGCTGCGGTCGCGCGAAATCTGAGGGAGGACGATCGATGAAGACTAGCCTTATCGCCGTGGCTGCGCTCGCTTGTGGCGCCTGCAGCTCGCTGCCCTATGTGCACCGCGAGGACCACATGAAGGACCTCGACGTCGTGCGCCAGCAGATGGACCGCCTCGAGGGGCAGAAGGCGGCGCTGCACGCGGGCGCCGAGGCCGAACGCGCGGCGCTGAAGGTCGCGAAGGAGCAGACGTCCTTGTGCCTGCGCGAGAAATCGGGACTCGACGACGATCTGGCATCGACCAAGAAGGCGCTCGACGGCTGCACGCAGTCGCGCGGCTCGGCGGCGAAGGAACTGGCAACCTGTCAAATGGACAAGGACAAGGTGGACCGCTCCATTGTGCTGTGCGGTGCCGACCGCAAGCGGCTCGAAGGCGATCTCGCGGCGCAACAGCAGGCGTCCGCCGCGGGCAAGGCCGAACTGGACCGGCTCCACGGGCAACTGTCGAAGGTCGAGGCCGGCATCCAACAGGTCAAGGGCAAGCTGCAGAAGTTGATCGACGGCGGCACGCTGCGAATCAAGACACAGCACGGCTTTCTCGTCATCGAGGTGTCGAGCGACATCTTGTTCGACCTGAACAGGGCAGAGTTGAAGCCCGGCGCGGGGCCCGTGCTCGGCCAGGTGGCGGCGGCCCTCAAGGAACTGGCCGACAAGCGCTTTCAGGTCGCGGGCCACACCGACAACACCGGGCCGGCGGCGCTGAATTGGAAGCTGTCGACCGAACGCGCGCTCGCCGTCATCGCCGAACTCGTGGCCCAGGGCATGCCGCCCGCGAACCTGTCGGCCGGTGGCTACGGCCCCTACCTTGCGGTCGCGCCCAACGACACGGACGAGGGCCGGGCGAAGAACCGCCGCGTTGAGTTCCTGCTGCTGCCGGACCTGTCGGAACTGTTCCGCCTCGTGAAGTAGGGAGCCGACGTGACATGATGCCGCATGCGGCCGCAGGATCGGGCTGAGTGCTTTGCGGTCATGGGGTTGGCGATCGGTGCCGGCGGCTTGCGGGCTGACCGGCTGCATGGTATCTGTTGTCGCGTCCCAGCGGACCGTGCCCTGCCGGTCCATCCGCGTTCGCTAAAACCAGTTTGCGTGCTCGTGCCGTTTGTTCAACGGGCAAGAGCGTCTGTGCTCGCCCGCACGCCGCGGGGCCGCGCTGCGGTTCCGACCGGGAGGCCCCATGAAGGCTTGGTTCGCCGCCGCGCCGCAGTTGACGTCGATGAACGACGCCGACCTACGCGACGCCCATGTGACATTGCAGAAGCACCTGCGCTGGCTCAGCCGGGGCATCCCGCTCGCGGTACTGCTCATCATCCTCTCGTACGTGCTGATGATCCGCTCGACCGTCCAGGCGGTGTCGGGCGAGGAGTTGGCCGCCGCCTTTGAAAAGCAGGCGACGCGGATTGCGCCGCGCATTGAACAGCGGCTCACCGACATCGGCGATCGCGTGACACCGCACTTGGCCGACGCGCTGGCGAAGCAGGCGAGCGCGATCCTCCCGAAATTCAGCGAGCGCGTCGAGGAGGAGATGCAGCTCGCAAAGAAAGAACTGCCCGACAAGATGACGGGCATCGTGCTCAAGGAGCTGCACGCGGCCGGGGAGTACCAGATCCAACTGCTGGAGGCGTCGTTCCCGGAGCTGAAGGGCGACCGCAAGAAGGTGGAGCGGTTTACTCAGGCCTTGGAGATGGGCTTCCAGAAGTGGGCGGGCGATTTGCTCGCGCAGACGTTCCACAAGCACATCGTGGAGTTCGGCAACATCAAGAAAACACTCAACGAACTTGTGGCCAAGGAAGCGGCGGGCATGGTCGCGGCACAGCAGGCCGCCCAGAAAGATGGCAAGGTCGTCGCCGATACGCGCGTGCAACCGGAGCAACTCGTGGGGCTGTGGCTCGAGGTCTTTGAGCAGGCGGTCGAGGGCAACGGCGAATCGGACCTGTTGACGGCAAAGGACCGGGCAGAACTCGACGCAATGCGCAGGGAAGCGGCCGGTCGCAAGGCAGGCCTCAATTCGCCGCTCCCGTTGCCCCAGAAGAAGTAGGCGCCGCCGCAGTAGTAGCGGACGCGGCACCACGCCCGCCCCGGATGGAGGACAAGATGAGCGACCCGACGACTCCCGAAGCCCCGACCACCGCCAACGTGCTGCGCGGCCACCTTGAGGCCGAAGTGACGGCGCTGCACGTGCGGCGCAAGCGGATGGCGTTTACCGGCATCGCGCTGGTCGTGATCGTACTGACGTACATGACGTGGCTTTTCCTGGCGGTGCGCGAGTTCTCGAAGCCGGTGAATCTGGCGGCGGCGGCGGGCGGCTTCGTCGAGGCAAACCTGCCGGACGCCGAGCGCGCAGTCGAAAACATGGTGCGCACAGAGGTGCCGCGACTGGTGCAGTTCGTCGGCGACACGGTGGTCCGCGAAGCGCCGGCCCGCTTGCGGCAGATGATCGAGCACATGGTGCTGGACTACTCGCGCACTCTGGCGATGCACGCCGTCAAGCAGTTCAACGAGGCGTTCGAGGCCGTGCTCATCGGGACGCGCGGCGACATCGACATGGCGATCAAGACAGAGGTTGACGCCGATCGGGTGCGCTATGTGGCCAACGCGATCGAGAAGCAAATCGAAGTCGCAGTCAACAAGATCAAGACAAGCGAAGTGGGCGAGGAACCGCTGTTCATCAAGCTGGAGCAGTCGCACCGGGCGCTGGTCAACCTGAATGCGAAGCTGCGCAAGATGGGCGAGGCGTCGGCGACGGCTTCGACGGATCGGAGCGAACAGTTGGAGCGGCGCTTCCTGTCGACGTTCTGGCGGTTCGCGCAGCAGCAGAACCCGGAAGTGTCGGTGTCGAAGTAGCCCGCAGGGGTCGGCCCGCCCAGCAACGAGCCGGCGGCCCGTACAAACCGCGCCACACCGGCAACCCCACGCACAGTCCTGCCGCTCGCGAGCGCAACTGGCCCGTCGGTCCGGGCAGTTGCCACTCCAGGTAGTTGAACTCCACGAAGCCACGGCCGGTGCCCCAGCGCAGCCACACGTTAGGGCCCGTGCAAGAATTACCGAATGAACTGCCACCCGACGGAGCGAGAGTGAGATTTGAGCGGCACGGTCCCTTGTCGCTGGTTGGGTCGCCAAGTTCGCGTCTGAAGCCGACTCACGGCGACACCAAGGCGATCGACTTGTTTTTGC
>SHZF01000085.1 GCA_009692425.1 Myxococcales bacterium
GCCGCCCCGTGGGCCGCCATGCTGCCCGCGACCGTGGCCACGCTCGTCGCCGCCACGCTCCTCTGCGCACCGCCCGCCGAGGCCGCCCCGCCCAAGCCCGCCCTGCCCGTCCAAGGCCTCCTGCGCGCTCCGGCCGGCGGCCCGGTCGCCGATGGCGCCTACCCGTTCACGTTTCGCCTGTACACCGACCTGCAGACCGACAAGCCGACGTGGAAGGAAATCCTCGTCGCCGTCCCCGTCCAGGGCGGCTTCTTCGCGGCAACGCTGGGCAGTGACGACACGAACGCGCTGCCGGCCGACTTCTTCGCGAAGAACCCGGGCGCCGCGCTGTCGGTGCAGGTGGCCGCCGACCTTGAGCTGCCGCGCATGCCCCTGCTCGCGGTGCCCTATGCCCTGCACGCGGCGACCGCCGACACGATCGCGGGTGGGCTGACGGGCGACAAACTGGCGGCGGGGTCGGTGGCGGCGGCGGCCCTCGGCTTTCCCTACGCGGCGTCGGACAGCAAGGGCGGGCCGGCGACCGCGCTGAAGTGCACCGGTTGCGTCGCGCTCGAACACCTCGCTGCCAACGTGCTCGACGCCAAGAACGTGACGCTACAGGTGCCGGCCAAGAAGACGAACGTGGCCGACTTCCTGCAAGGCTTCTCGACCGCACTGCACCCTGAAGACGTGCGGCTCGGCATCGGCAAGCCGCCCCAGAACAACTGCGCGCTCGACGTGGCGACCGACGGCGGCACGACGTGCATCGACGGCGCGCCGGCCCTGTGGACGCGCGTGGCCGGCAGCGACGCCGAGATGGGCAAGTTCGCGCAAGACGGCGTGTTCGTCTACCGCAAGGACCAGGGCCGCACGTGGCTGTACGTCAAGGGCATCTGGCGGCGCGTGGCGCTCGATTCGGTTTGTGGCGACGCCCAGGTCGAGCCACCCGAGGAGTGCGACAACGGCAAGGGCAATGCGGATGCCCCGAACAAGTGCAAGACCACATGCAAGAAGCCGGCGTGTGGCGACAAGCTGGTCGACGCGAGCGAGGCGTGCGACGACGGCAATGCGGTGCCCACCGACGCCTGCATCGCGTGCAAGGCGGCGAGTTGCGGCGACGGCTACCTCCAGGTCGGTGTCGAAGAGTGCGACGACGGCACCGCCAACGCCGACGCGGCCGACAAGTGCCGCAAGACGTGCAAGAAGCCGACGTGCGGCGACAAGATTGCCGACGCGGGCGAGGCGTGCGACGACGGCAACAAGAACCCGGGCGACGGCTGTTCGGCGACGTGCGGGCTGGAGTCGATCAAGCGCTGCGCCGACGTCAACGGCGGCAAGTCGGGCGTGTACGACGTCGACCCCGATGGACCCGGCGGCACGGTGCCCTTCGCGGTCTGGTGCGACTTCGACACCGACGGCGGCGGCTGGACGCTGGTGATGAGCGTGAACACGCAAGACGGCACCCTCTCGACGCTCGACACGCCGTTGTGGACCGACGCCACCGGGTTCGGCTCGTTCGTCAACCGCTGGACCAAGGACTTCAAGAGCCCGGCCGCCAACCTCGTCTCCGGCCCGGAACTGCTGCTCGTGGTGCGCAATGCGACGGCGGTCGAAGGGGCGGCACCGATCGGCTGGCGCAGTTGGAACCTGAACGGCAACAAGACGTTTCAGAGCTTCTTCACGGTGCAGATGGGTTCGTTCAGCGCCAACTCGACCGGCGGCTGCAACGGCGGGCACGCGGGCGCGGGCTGGAAGCAGACGACCGGCATCCGCTCGAGCGGCGTCGCGGCCCCCTTCGACACGTTCACCGGGTTTGCCCAGGACATCTACTCCAACTCGTATTACGGGGGGTGTGGCGGCACCGCCGATGGCTTCCGGCTGTCGTCGTGGTACCGCTGGGCCAACAACGCCAACGTCGGCCTCGGCTTGCAGATGGACAGCGACAGCAAAGGGGCCTACAGCTTGGAGGCAGGCTCGCACCTCAAGATCGATACCTACGGCGACCCGCAGCGCTACTGCACGGGGGGCTGCGCCCAGTGCACCGCGTACCCGGACGGCGGCAACAACTATACAAAGACCAAGGCCGCCATCGGCACCGACCACTACGCGAACCACTGCTCGGTCGGCGTCGCGTACCGGTACGAGTGGTACGTGAAGTAGCCGTGGTCCGCTTCGATCAACCCGCTCGCCGAGCTTCCGCCGCGCTCACCACATGGGCCGCGCTGGCCACCCTCGCTGCGTATGCCGCCTGGCTCGGCTTTTTCGTGGCCGACCACTCTGGCGCGCTGTACGACGACACCTTCATCTATTTCCGCTACGTCGCCAGCCTCATGGGCGGATGTGGCCTGCGCTTCCACTGCGCCGATGCACCGGTCGAAGGCTTTACTTCACCGCTCCACCTCGCCGCACTGGTCGTCGGCGGCCTGGTGGGTGCTCCCCTGCCGGCCTGGGCGGGCGCGTGCGGTGCCGTTGCCACGTTCGGTGCCGCAGCCACGGCGATGGTGCTCGCTTGGCGCCTCACTGCCGCATACGGTTCGGCCGTCGGCCCGGCCGCCGCGCTGGCGACGGGCCTGCTCCTGACCGACCACGTCTGGCTGCTGAACGCGGTGACTGGCATGGAGACGGCGCTCGCCGCGTGGGCCGTGACCGGCGTCGCGCTGGCCTTGGTGCACGACCGTTGGGTCAAGACCGCAATCTTCCTCGCGTGGCTCGCCCGACCGGAGGCTGCCGTGTTCGGAGTCGCGCTCCTCGTGCACCGACCGTACCGCGCCCCGCGCTGGCTGGCCCCGCTGGCAGCGGCGGTCGCGGCCGTCGTGGCGCTGCGCTGGGCGGTGTTCGACGACTGGCTGCCCAACACGGCGCGGGCCAAGGCAGGCGGGTCGCTCGCCCACGTGCAGCTTGGCGCGGCGTACCTGTGGGAATCGGCGCGGCTGTTTCCCGTGGCTGCGCTCGGCCTTGTCGCCGTTGCTGTGGCGCGCGTGGCCCTCGGCCCTGCGGCCCACAGGCCCGCTGCGTCGGTGGGACTCCTCGGCGCGGCCCTGTGGCTTGCGCTCGTCGTGTGGGCCGGCGGCGACCACTTCGACTACGGCCGCCTCGTTGCGCCGCTGGTCCCTGCGGCAACCGCCCTCGGCGTCGTCGGGCTGGCGGCGGGGGCGGCGCGCGTGGGGCCGAGTCGTCCGCAGCGCCACGCGGCGTGGCTGCCGGGCGCGGTCGCGGCGCTGTTTGCGGTCTGGAGTGCCAGCACGCACCGGTTGGCGCCGACGCATGGCTTCGCGAACGTGCAGCGCTGGGCGCTGTTGGGCCTGTACCTGCGCCAGCACTTCCCGAACGCGCGCGTCGCGACCGTGCCGATCGGTGCGTTGAGTTGGCATTCCGGCCTGAGAGTGCTCGATCTCGTCGGCCTCACCCAGCGCGAGATCGCCCGCGGCGGTGCGACCCTGCCCCCAGACCGCCTCGTTCGCAACTGGATCGGCCACGAGCGTGAGCACACGGCGTGGGTGCTGGCGCAGCGCCCCGATGTCATTGCCCTGACCCGGTTTCGCGACCGGCCCTGGCTGCAACTGGCCGACGCACGGGCCGGATTCTGGGCCGAGTGGCTGCTGCTGCGCGAGGTCAAGGCCGGGCGCGCGCCCTACGACGTCCAGGACGCGCCGCTGGCACCCGGCACCCACGGCCTGCTGCTGGTGAGGCGGCCGCCGGTCGGGCCCGGCGGCTGATCAGCACTTCACGCCCGCCGCACAGCACGCATACGGCGCCTTCAACTCCGACTGGCACGGGAACCAATCGCACGACAACGGGCTACAATACTGCCACTTGTGCGCGCCGCAGCACTGGAAGTTCTTGCCATCCTGCCACAGGCACGCCGCCGAGCCCTTGATCTTGCAACCAGACCACTGGCAACTCCCCGTGCATGTGTTCACCGCGCACGGTTCGGTGCCGCACCCTTGCGTCGCACCCGGGTTGCAGACGCCCTGACTGGTGCACGCGCCCCACGTCGCCGGCCAACCGCCCCACTGGCACGACGCCGCGCACGTGCGCTTGCGCGACTGGGTTCCGCAGTTGCCGCAGCCCTGGTTTTGCGTTTCCGTGGTGCCGGCAGAGCACACGCCCTGGCCGCCGCACGCGCCCCAATCGCTCCACGCGCCCCAACCGCAC
This sequence comes from Myxococcales bacterium, assembly GCA_009692425.1. Lineage (GTDB taxonomy): Bacteria > Myxococcota_A > UBA9042 > UBA9042 > UBA9042 > SHZF01. The sequence goes on from SHZF01000085.1 coordinate 4,135, forward strand.
GTCGAACCGCACGTGCGTGAGCGGGTCTGTGTGCCGCACAGGCCGCACGCCTGCGATTCCATCTGCTTCTGGTTTGGCGTACACACCCCACCGCCGCCCTGACCGGTGCAGGTGCCGCCGGAGCACTGGTCATTGAGCGTGCACGGATTGCCGTCGTTGCAGGCACCGCCCTTCGGTTGTTTCACGCAGCCGCCGCCCTGGCACGTTCCTGTGTTGCACGCGTCGCCGAACCCGCTGCAATCCTTTGCAGACCCCGGCTGGCATGCGCCGCCCGCGCAGGCGTCGCCCACGGTGCAGCCGTTGCCGTCGTCGCACGCGCCCGCCTTCGGTTGCTGCGAGCATTGGCCACCTTGGCACACGCCCGCGTTGCACGCGTTGCCGAACCCGCTGCAGTCCTTGGCAGCGCCGGCCTGGCAACTGCCGGAGCCACACTTGTCGCCGACGGAACACGGGTCGCCATCGTCGCACGCCACGGCGTTGTCGACATGCTTGCAGCCCGCTCCGGCATCGCACTGCGAATCGGTGCACGGATTGCCGTCGTCACACGGGATCGCGACCTTGCCCATGCAGACGCCCTTGCTGCACACGTCGTTCTGCGTGCACGCGTTGCCGTCGCTGCACACGCCGGCCTGCGGTTTCGCGGTGCAGCCTTCACCCTTCTGGCAGCCATTGACCGTGCACGGATTGCCGTCGTCGCACGGCTTGGGCGCGCCCGCCGCACACTTGCCGGCAGCGCACGCATCGCCCTCGCTGCATGGCTCACCGTCGTCGCACGCGCCGTCGCCGGGCACGGCCGAACACCCGACTGCCGGGTCACACGCGTCCTGGGTGCACGGATTGCCGTCGTTGCACGCGAGCGCCTTGCCCGCCTTGCACTTGCCGGCCACGCAGCCGTCGCCCACGGTGCACACTGAGCCGTCGGCATCACACGCCGCCGCATTGTTCGTGTGTTTACAGCCGCCCGCCGGCAGGCAAGCGTCGTCCGTGCAGTCGATGCCGTCGTCGCACGCGACCGACTTGCCGGTGCAGACGCCGCCCTTGCACACGTCGACCGTCGTGCATGCGCTGCCGTCGTTGCACGGGCCCGACTGCGGCTTGAACTGGCAGCCGACCACCGGTTCGCACGAGGAGTCGGTGCACGCATCGCCGTCGTCGCAGCTTTTCGGCTTGCCCTTGCAGCCGACCTCGTCGCAGATGTCTCCATCGGTGCACGCCGTGCCGTCGTCGCACGGAACGCCGGGCGACAGTACGTGGGTGCAGACCTCGCCGTTCGCCGCGCCGGGGTCGCAGTTGTCGTTCGTACACGGCTTGCCGTCGTCGCAGCCGCCCTCGTCGGTCTGGCCGTCGCAGTCGTTGTCCTGCCCATCGCACGTTTCGGCCGCGGGCTTGGCGGCGGAACACGGGGCGAGGCCGTCGGGGCCACATGCGCGCGAGCCGAGGCACTTGGCCCCGGAGCCCGCCGCCGTCACCCAGCACGGCGTCGCCAGTTTCTTCGCCACCGCCGACTTGCTGCACCCGCACGCGCCCGGTGTCGCCGCACCGCCCGCGTGCTTCGGCACACACTGCTTGGCGGCCGCGCCTTCGATCGTCTGGGCCTGGATGCACGCGAAGTCTGCCGGGCACTGGCTGTCGTCCGCGCACGCCACGCCACAGAAGCTGCCGGCGGGGCCGTGATCGACGCAAAAGGCGTCCGTCTCGCCGATCGCCTCGCATTCCTTGGACGCCGCGCAGGGGTTGCACAGCTTGGCGAACTCCGGCACGCAGATCGTGACCGAATCGGAGCCGACCGCTACCGTGAGGCACTTGGACCCGGCGGGACACTTTTCCGTGCACTTTTGCGCACACTGCGCTCCGGCTGCCGCGTCGATGCAGTACCCGCTGTCACACTCCTGGTTCTCGGCGCACGGGCAGCCAGCACCTCCCGGGCACGTGGATACGAAGCCGTCGAGCGGGCCGGCAATCGCGGTGTTGCCGCTTGCCGTGCCGTCGCCGAGCCCGCCGTCACTCGGCTGCGGCCCGACTCCATCGACCGCATCTCCCTTGGCACCGGTGCCGCCGACCGCCCCATCCTCGAGGCCCCTGAACAGCGACTTCGTATCGGTCTTGACGGTTCCCGTTTCCGTGCCGGCATCGCTGCACGCGGCCAACGACGCCGCCGCCACGGCGAGGCCCGCCGCCCAGGCCGCAGTACGACGCCGAGGGTCCAAAAGGCTTGCTGTCGTCATCTACGCGTCACCTCTCGCGCCTCCCGACAAGACGCGATTTCGCTGCGGCCCCGCCCACTGTGGCGCTCCCCCGCTGGTGGCGTCAACCTCAGCCGTTGCCTTGCTCGTTTGGCCGGGCGTCCGCGCGCCCCGGTGCCAACACCCAAGACGCCGCGCTGAGCGCGACAGTCCCTCACGAACGACCCCGCACGGCGCGCGCCGTCAGGACGAGCAAGCCCAGGGCCAGACCGAGCAGAGCCCAGTCGCCAAGAGCAGCATACACCGTGCGGCCCGTCAGCAGCGGCACGTCGCGCAGCAGCGTCTCCTCGCCGTCGAGGCTCGTCTCCACCACGCGCCGGCCGACCGCGTCGATGAACACCGAGATGCCCGTGTTCGTCGACCGCAACAGCCAGCGCCGATACTCCACGGTGCGGATCAGCGCGAGGTTCAAGTGGTGCTCAGGCTCCGCTGTCTTGCCGAACCACGCGTCGTTCGTCATGTTCACCAAGACGTGCGGATCGTGGGTGGCGACTTTCTTCGCGTAGCGCGGCACGAGGTCTTCGTAGCAGATGAGCATCCCCAGGCGCGCCACGTCGCCGCGCGGTGTCTGCAGCACGATCGGGGCCGTGCGTGTGCCGGGCTGGAACCGACTCGTCTCGGGCGACAGTGCGTACAGTTGGGGGAGCATCTCGCCGAACGGCAGGTACTCGCCGAACATGAGCAAGAAGGCCTTGTCGTATTTGTCGAGCACTTCGCCGTCGGGACCCAACAGCAGCGCCGTGTTGTAGCAGTCCGTGCAGCCCGCCTGACGCAGGGGCAGGGTGCCGCTGTGGGTGATCGCGCCGAACAGCAGGGGCGCTCGAAAGCCACGGCGCGGCGAGGTGCGATCCACCTCGGGCACGTCGGCGTCGGCATCGACGACCGCGGGATAGGTCAGGTTCGCCGCGGGCAGGGGCGCCTGGCTCGGCCGGATGCGGGCGGCGCTGCGCGGAATCGAGTGGCTCGGCACCGGCACGAAGCCCAACACGGCAGTGAGTTCGCCGCGCGCGCCTGCCGCGACTTCTTCGAATCCGCCCCGGCCCGCCGCCCGGACGAACACGCGTCCGCCCCGGCCGACCACGAGCACGCGGCCATCGGCATCCGCGGCGCCCGCCAGCAGATCGATGGCGGGCAGGCCCTCGACGCGGCGCCAGTTGGAATCGCGCGCGCGCGTCCAGAGATTGCCGTGCGCACCGGCCACCCACGCCGTGCCGTCGCCGCCGAGCCACACCGCAAAGAGGTCTGCCGTGCCCGCCCGCGCCTCGACCCAACGCGAACCGTCGCCCAGCAGCACGGTGCCGGCCGCGCCCGCCGCCACGAGCAGTGCGCCGTGCGCGTCCGCCGCCACCGCCCACAAGTCAGCACGCGTGGGCGAATCTCGCGGCTCCACGCGGCCATCGACCAGTTCTGCGACCGCCCCACGCCGACCGACCAGCCACAGGGCGCCCTGGCCGTTGCGTGCTGCGGCCGTGATGTCCAAGGCGGGGGTTGCGGGGCCGGCGACCTCGATGAGATCCGCCCGGCGCGGCGGCCCGGGCAGGCCTGCCTGGTCTGGGTCCGGCGCCAGGCCCGCAACGTCGAGACGCCACACGCGACCGCTGCGCGCAACGACCCAGCCCGCCTGCAGGCGGCCCAGTGGGTCCACGGGAGCAAACACCGTCGCGACGGCAAGCTCGCCTGCGGGCAACTCCGTGACGTGGGCGCCGCGGGGCGTGACCGTGACGATGCGCCGCCCTCCATCGATTGCACGCCACACGTCGCCGCGCGGACTCGACAACGCGGTGAGCAGCGTCACATCGCGCGGCAGGCCCACGCGATCGGCCGGCTCCGCGCGCACGACGCGGCCGTCGTGGCGCAGCACCGTGCCGCCGGCGCCCACCATCAGGAATCGATCGAGCGTGTGCACGACAGGATTGAGCCCGTACGGCATGTAGGCGCTCTCGGGCCACACGATCAGTTCGGCGCCCGCCTTTTCGAGTTCTGCGGACAAGCGCTGGTGCTTGAGCAGGTTGTGGCGCAGCGTGCGGGCGCGCTCGGCGCCTTCGAGGTACTTGGCTTCCTTCTCCCAGATGCCGACGTTGCCCTCGACCATGCCGATGCGCAGGGTGGGTGCCTGGCGCTGCGCCGCGTCGACCTGATCGATGCGGACGACGCCGTACCCCGCCGCCAACCCGACGGCCAGCAGCGTGGCGCCCACAAAGCGCCATGCAGGACGGCGCCGGTCGAGCAGCCCGCCGAGTGCATCGGCCAGTGCGACGTTGGCGGCGTAGAGCAGGGCCGACACGAGGTGCACGCCGCCGAGGTCGGCAATCTGGATCAGGGGCAACTCCGCCGAGATCGCGTTGCCGAGAAACCACGGGAAGATCATGGGCGTCACCGCCTCGCCCGCCCACAGCGACAGCCACGCCGCCGGTGCCGACGCCGCGCCCCGGGTCGCGAGCCAGCGCCACAGGCCGAAGCCGATCGCAAACCCGATGCCCTGCGTCACCGCCTGCAGTCCGAGGATGGCCCACGCGACGGCAGTCGGCAGGTGACCGAACTCCTGCAGCAGTTCGGTCATCCAGTGGAAGCCGCCCGCATTCGTCACCGTGCCCGCCAGCAGTCCCCAGCGCAGCGCGGCACCCGGCTTCAAGCTGCGCGCGGCCACGAGCAGCGGCACGTAGGCCACCCACGCCAACGCGTGCAGGTTCCAGCCCGGGAATGCGAGGAACACCGCGATGCCCGTCGCCGCCGCAGCGACGAGCAGCACCGCGGGGTGAACGGAAGTCGGGGCGGCGCGACGCGCGGCGCTCATGGGGTCGAAGGAGCGGGGACGACAGCGGGACTGACCACGGCAGGCAGCGCCGCGGCAGGCGCCGGCAGCGGCCCGTGGTCGTTGCCGGCGTGCGGGTCCGGTGGCGGTGGCGGTGGCGGTTCCGCTCCAGCCGGAAGGTCAGGAATCTCAGGCAAGAACGAAGGCTTGGCGCCCACGGCCGGCGGACGCGGCGTGGCCGGCACGATCAGCGGTCGCACCAGGCGCAGCGCCATGCGAGGGTCCTTGAACTTGCGCGACTCCGCCTCGAGGCGGGCCAGCAGAGGAGTTGCCTTGTTCTTGGCGCGCGTCTCGACGGCGCGACGCCCCTCGTCGTCGAGCGCGCGCAGGGCGTCTTCGCCGCGTTCGCGCAGGGCGCGCAGTTCCCCACGGTGCTCGGCGCGGTAGTTCGTGACGGCCTTGGCCAACTCGAACGTGTCGCCATCGGCGGTCTGCAGGAGCCCCACGGCCGCCTCGAGGTGCACGAGCGACTCGTCGGCGACGACATCGGCCGGCGCGCGCGCGCAACCGAACCACCCACCGGCGCCAGCCGCAAAGACGAGCAACGCCCGCGCGGCAAGGCACAGCGCCGTCAGCTTCGACGAACGAGCCGGCAAGATTGACGAGCGAGCCGGCAAGTTTGACAAGCGAGGCAGGGGAGCCGATTCCAGTGAAGTTGACAGTGCGAAAGGTGGGACTTGAACCCACAAGGGCTTGCACCCACTAGAACCTGAATCTAGCGCGTCTACCAATTTCGCCACTTTCGCAGTTCCATCGCCGCGCGGGCGAGGGCGGGGTGCAGCCCGCGGCCCGAAAGGATGGGGCGGGGTGGGTCGGTTGTCAACCAAGCGTCTGGCCAGAACCTGGCCAGAACCCACCAGCCAACCCTCCCCTTGCCGCGCCCACGCCGACCCTTCACACTCCGGCGGGCCGACGGCGCCGCACCTTGCGCCCAACCGGTCGCGTGAAGCCGATGCACTACTCTTGGCGCTACCCCCTCGCTTCGGACCCCGCGCGCGTCTGGCCCTTGCTGCGCGACACCGAACGCATGAACAAGGCGGCCGGTCTCCAGGTCGTTCACTTCAGCGACGAGGCGGCGCCCGAGGGCGGCGCGTGCCGGAGGGGCCGCTTCATCTACCTCGGCATGGAAATCGAGTGGGACGAGCGCCCCTACGAGTGGGTTGCCGGCAAGTGGATGAGCGTTGAGCGCGTGTATCGCAAGGGCCCGATGCGGCGCATGGTCGTGCACTTTGCGCTCGAGGCGGTCGGTGCCGGGTCTGCGGTCACGGTGACGGTCGACGTCGTGCTGCGCGCCCTGTGGGGCATGCCGATCGTGCACGGCCAGATGAAAGGGCTGGTCGGGCCGGGGTTTACCCGCGCATTCAACCACATGGAGGCGTTCCTGCAGGGCCGCGTGCGCTTTGCGTATCCCGACGATCCGCCGCGCCTGGCTGCCGAGGCCCAGGTGCGTGCTGCCCGGGCAGGCGAGATGATGGTGGCCGCTGGCGTCGACCCCGTGTTGTCGGCAGCCATTGTGCGCATGATTCTCGAAGAGCCTGACCGCGACGTGGCGACGCTGCGCCCCTACGCCTTGGCCGCGCGTTTTGCGACGGCCCGGATGCCGACCCTGCGCGCCCTTCTGATCGCCGCCGACGCCGGGCTCATCCAACTCGCGTGGGACATCAACTGCCCGCACTGCCGCGGCGGCGTCCGGCAGAAATCGTTGGCCGGCGTGCGCGCCATGAACGCTTGCCTGTCGTGCAACCTCGAGTACTCCGCGCGCTTCGACCGCGAGGTGGAGGTGACGTTCCTGCCGCATCCCGCCGTGCGCCAACTCGACCTGTCGGAACATTGCGTCGGCGGGCCAGGCAAGACGCCGCACGTCACGCTCCAGCGCCGGGTGCCGCCGGGTGCGACCGTGGCGGTGGCGTGGGAAGTGCCGGCCGGGCGATGGCGCGTGCGTTCGCCGCTGTCGGTTGGGGCGGTGGACATCGAGGTGTCGCCGCCCGGGACACCCGCCGCCGACCTGCGCATCACCATTGACAGCGCGGGCATCGCGGTCGAAGGAACGGCCGTCAGTGGCGCGTCCACCGCCCAGGTCGAGAACAAGACGGAGTTCGAGCAGTTGCTGTCCGTCGACGACCCGGCGTGGAGCGAACTCGCAGCTTCAGGTGCCGATGTCTCTGCGCTGCACGCCTTTCGCGGCCGCTTCGTGGGCGAGGTGATGCCGCCGAACCAGATGTTCGAAATCGAGAACATGACCTTCCTGTTCAGCGACTTGAAGGCGTCGACGTGCATGTACGAACGCGCCGGCGACGACGTGGCGTTGACGTGCGTGCGCGAGCACTTTGCCATCCTGTTCGCCGCCACCGAACGCTGCAATGGAGCCGTGGTCAAGACGGTCGGCGACGCGGTCATGGCCGTGTTTCGCGAGCCGCTCGATGCGTTGCAGGCGGCGCACGATGCGATCGTGGGTGTGGCGCGCATCGTCGGCCCGACTGGCGACAACCTGGTGTTGCGTGTCGGCGTGCACGCGGGGCGTTGCCTGGCCGTCAACCTCGATCACCGCCTCGATTACTTTGGCTCTACCGTGAACCGCGCCAGCCGCACCGAGCACGAGAGCCGCGGCAACGAAGTCGTCTTTACGGCCGACCTCGCCGACCGCCCCGCCGTCGCGACGTGGTTGGCTGGCCGCCGGGTGGAGCGATTTGCCGCCGAATTGCGCGGCATCGCGGCTTCGGTGCAGTTGGTGCGGCTCATGCCCGCGAGTTGACCCCTGCCTGCATACAACTCGGCGGCCCGACGTGAATTAGCGCCGCCGCCGTCCGCCGCCGAATCCACCGCCGCCCCCGCCGCCGAATCCACCACCGCCGCCGCCTCCGCCAGCCCCACGTCGGCCGGTGCGTCGGCGCTTTTCAGCCTGCGCGGAATGCTTGAACGACGGCCCCAGCACGTCCATGCGCATGTGCGCTTCGGGAAAGGTCGCAGGCACCTTGCCGCCGATATACTTCTCGATGGCGGGCAGGTACTCGCACAGGTGCTCGTCGCACAACATGATCGCGCGGCCCTTCTCGCCCGCCCGGCCCGTGCGACCGATGCGGTGTACGTAGTCTTCGGCGTCTTGCGGCACGTCCCAATTCACCACCAGGTCGACGTGATCGATGTGCAACCCGCGCGCCGCGACGTCGGTGGCCACCAGGACCTCGATCTTGCCGGCCTTGAACTCTTCCACGAGGCGCAGGCGCTTCTTCTGCGCGACGTCGCCCGACATGTACTCGCTCTCCCAACCGTTGTGCCAGAGCTTGAACTGCACGTACTCGCCCGTGCGCTTCTGGTTGACGAAGACGAGCGCGCGGCGCGGGGGGTCCTGTTCGAGCAACCACAGCAGGAGCGACAGCTTCTCTTTCTCGGCCACATGGAAAAGCTGCTGCTCGATGCCTTCGGCCGTCACCTTCTCGGGCTCGATGCGCACCTCGACGGGCTCGTGCATGTAGCGCTGCGCGAGGTTCATCACGTCGTAGGTCAGCGTCGCCGAAAACAGGCAGGTCTGCCGATCGGTCGGCGTGTGGCGCAGGATGAAGCGGATGTCGTCGACGAACCCCATGTCGAACATGCGGTCGGCCTCGTCGATCACGACGGACTGCACGTGGCGCAGGTCGAGGAGGCCGCGCTTCATGTAGTCCATCATGCGGCCGGGCGTGCCGACAACGATGTCGACGGCGCCTTCGAGTTGCTTGGCCTGCTTCTCCCAATCCATGCCCCCGAACACGGCGACCGTCTTGAAATAGCAGTACTTTCCGAGCTTGTCGGCGTCGCTCGCGATCTGCAGCGCCAGTTCGCGGGTCGGCGCCACGATGACTGCGCGCGCCGCCGTCGGGTGGTCGCGGTCGGTTTCGAGCAATTCGGTGAAGATCGACACGAGGAACGCCGCAGTCTTGCCGGTGCCGGTCTGGGCCTGGCCGGCGACGTCGTGGCCTTGCAGCAACAACGGCAGTGTCTTGGCCTGGATTGGCGTGCAGTGGGCGAACCCCGCCGCATCGAGCCCCTTGAGCACTTGGGTAGGGATCGGCAGGGTTTCGAACAGGATTTCCGTGACGTTTGGTGCGGGCGGGCCAGATGGCGCGGACGCGGAAAGGGAATCGGGCATGTGCCTGGCTGTAGTGCGCTGGGTTCGCGCATCGTTGCGGGTGGGGCAGCCGGGCGGCCTGGCGAGCGGGCCGGACGAATCCAGCGCGATCGGGGAGCCTGCGGCCGCGGGCTGTGGCCCTGGGGAGTGCGCGGTGGCGGCGTCCCCGACTGGAATCGAACCAGTGGCCTTTCGCTTAGGAGGCGAACGCTCTATCCTTCTGAGCTACGGGGACCTTGGGGACCAGGGGGACGCTAGGGACACCGGGCTGGGCGTTACGACCGAACCCACGACCCGAGCCGAACCCGGGCCGCGGTACGCTACCAGCAACCCGGCGCGGCGACAAGCACTCCGCGTTGGCTTGCACTTGCCTTGCCTTGCCTCCGCGGTCCGCCGATCGCCCGCTGCCATGACGCCTGACGACCTTGCCGCTACCATCGCGTTGCACGACCGCCAGTACCATGAACTGGGCGCACCGCTCATTGCCGACGCCGCCTACGACGAACTCGTGGCGCAGTTGCGTGCCCTGGACCCCGACCACCCCGCGCTGCAACGCCTTGGCCATCCGGTGCAAGTCGACGACGACGCCAAGGTCGATCATCGCGTGCCGATGCTGTCGCTCGACAAATGCACGACCGCCGAGGAGTTCCTGCGCTGGGCCCGCAATGCGCCGGGCGTCGACGTGGTGGGGACCCCGAAGGTCGATGGGCTCGCCTGCACGCTGCGGTACGGAGCGGATGGCCGGCTTGAGCTGGCAGCCACCCGCGGCGACGGCGCGCGCGGCGAGAACGTGACGCGCAACATCCTCCAGATGCCAAGCGTGCCCAACCCGTTGCCGGCGGCTGCGGTGTCGGCGAGCGGTGGAATCGAGGTGCGGGGCGAGGTCTACCTGCCGCTGGCGACGTTTCGCCTCGTCGAAGACCAATTCATGAGCCCGCGCAACCTCGCGGCCGGCGTGCTGAAGGCGAAAGACAGCCCTGCGCTGCCGCCCGACCAGTTGGCATTTCTCGCCTACGACGTCTTGGGGCTCGACCTGTCCACGAAGCGCGACCGACTCGCACGCCTGGCAGCACTCGGCTTCGACGCCGCCCCGCATTGTGTGGCCAGTGCAGAGGCGGCCCCGGGTCAGTTCGCGCAGTGGACCGCCGGCCGCGCGGACTGGCCGTACGAGACCGACGGCGTCGTGTTCGAGTTCGACGACACGGCCACCGTGCAGCGCCTCGGCACCACCGCCCACCACCCGCGCGGTGCCATCGCGTGGAAATTCGGCACCGAGAGCGGCCGCACGACGCTGGTCGAAGTGCAATGGAGCGTGTCGCGCACCGGCACGATCACGCCGGTCGCCATCGTGGAGCCCGTCGCGCTGTCCGGCGCCAGCATCACGCGGGCCACGCTGCACAACCTGTCGAACCTGCGCCGCCTCGCGCTCAAAGTGGGCGACACGCTCGACTTGGTGCGGCGCGGGGGCGTCATCCCGCACGTCGAAGCCAGCCACGGCGGGGGCCACACGCTCGTCGAGTCGCCGCTCCAGTGCCCCGCGTGTGGCAGCCCGACGACCGTGACCGAGACCACGCGCAAGGTGGCCGAAGACGTCGTCGTCACCCACGTGCTGCGGTGCACGACGCCGACCACGTGCACGCTGGCCCGCCGCCGCGCGCTGTTGCACTTCTGCCAGGCGCTCGAACTCGACGGCTTCGGCGAGAAGGTCATCGACGTGCTGATGGACCAAGGGCTCGCGCGCGACCCGGCCGACCTCTACGCGTTGCAGGCGGCGGACCTCGAGGGGCTGCCACGGTTCGGAAAGACCATGGTGCAGAACCTGCTCGCCGAATTGGAGCGCACGCGCAGCGTCGATCTCGCGGTGTTTCTGCGGGCGCTCGGCATCGAGTCGCTGGGCAAGCAGACCGCGAACCTGCTCGCTGCGCGCTGGGACCTCGACGCGCTGCTCGGGCTCGAAGCGGCGGACCTGGCCAAGCTGCACTCGCTCGACGTGAAGACCGGTACCGCGATCGTTGACGGCCTCGGGCGCGAACGGCCGCTCATCGATCGGCTGCGCGCGCACATCGAGGTGGTGCGGCCGCAGCGGGCCCAGGCCATCGGGCCGTTCGCGGGAGAAGTCGTCGTGTTCACCGGTGCGCTCCAGCGGATGGGGCGGCGCGACGCCCAGCAGGCCGTGGTGCGCATGGGCGGGCTGTGCGGCGACAGCGTGACGAACGAGACGACGCTGGTCGTGGTCGGTGGCGGTGAACTGGAGGCGGCGCTTCCGTCGTCGAAGTTGAAGAAGGCGCGCAAACTGGTGGCCGCCGGCCAGCCGTTGGCGCTGGTGGACGAGTCGGTGTTCTATGCGCGGGTCGGCCTCGATGGGTAGGGGTTCGCGCAGCGGCTCACCGGCTTGCTGGGTCGCTGCCGCCGCTGCAGTGGTCGGTCTCCACACGCTCGCCGTCCCGCACGCCCACGCCACACAAGGCGAATGGCACGCGGCCGTCGCTGGCGTCGGCGGCTGGGCCGAGAACCGCTGCTGCGGCATGACGGATACCTCGGGCGCGCGCGTCGGCATCGACGGTCGCTGGCTGCGCGACGTGACGGACTTCTGGTCGTTCGGCGCTGGCGTGCGGCACTGGTTTTCCTTGACCGATGCCCGCTTCGGCGGCCGGCAGTCGCCGTGGGGTTCGGCGGCGCTGACGGCCGAGGCGCGGCTGGCGTTGGATGCGCTGCAGTGGATTCCGTTCGTCCAGGCCGGCGCGGGCTGGGAAGTCGTGCGGACGCGGCTGGGCCTGCGCGGGCGCGTGGAGGTCGGCCTCGGCTGGCGGCCGCAGCGGACGTCGGGGTGGGAGGTGCGTGTGGGGGTCGAGGCGGGCCACGAGTGGCGTGGGGTGGTGGCGGTTGGATGGGTGGGGTATGGCGGCGGTGGTGTGGGGTTGGATTTGTGAGGCCCCTTGAGGCTCACCTCCCCCGAGCGTACGCTCACGTATTGTGAGGCCCGCTGTGCCATCGATGAATTCTCGCGCTTCGCGCCCGCCGGTTGCCAGCGTGCTAGGATGGCTCGCCGGCGGGCTCGCTTGCTGTTGCCTGGCAGCTTGCGCGAAAGACCTCGGCGGCCGATCGTAGGTCATCGCTGGCCAGGATTATTACGTTGCCGTCAGCCAAGCAGAGGTTCCCGCCCGGGACCGGTCGTACTCGCACTGTTGTTGCTCACGTTCAAGTCGCTGCCGGGCGGCGCGCGGTTCCGGGTCGAAGTCGGGGCTGTGTTGTTCGCCGCCTCGGTGCTGCTGACGATGGCGGTGCCGCGACTGCTTCCCGTCCAGTCCCGGGATCGAACGCAGGAAGAGCGCCGGTTGCGCCTTTGACAAGTCCGCTCGTGCACCCGTAGGCTCCTGCCGGCGCGAACCGGAGGCAGCATGGCGTTGGGCAACTGCGTTTCTT
>SHZF01000086.1 GCA_009692425.1 Myxococcales bacterium
CGAGTTGCGACCGTTTTTCGACCATGAGGAAGTGCTGCCACAAGCGGCGTGAACCTAGGCGATCGAACAGCCGGTAGCGGGCGTGGGGTCGGGGAATCGGCGCTGCGCGGCACAGCTACGTCCGCGGTGGTCGGGCGCCGGGAAAACCCGGTCGAATCTGACGGTTTGCGGGCGCCTCCAAGCGGTTGACAGCGATTGACAGCGGTTGATCGGCGGGCGTAGGCTCGCTGACGGTACCGCGATGGCGGTGCTGGGGCGGCGAATGGTCGGTTTTGACGGTGGCGGTGGGCTCGAATCGGGGCGTAGGCCGTTTGCATGGGCTATCCTCATGCAAATTATTCCAGATTCACTGCGTGTCCAGTCCTGTCATCGACAGCGCCATGTCACAACCGATGTCACATGGGATCGCATGGGATCGCATGGGATCGCATGGGCCAAGTGAGCCCCTTGGCTCAAATCGGTGCCGGACAACCGCACCTGATTGCGCTGTTTGGGGCATGACTGACCGCGGACTCGCCTTGTGTCAATCGCTTGGCGCCATTGCGTTGCGAGCCGGAGGCGTTGGCACGCCCCTTGCGAGGTCTGTAGCTACGCCGCGACCATGCGGTGCCATCGGCCGAGACGACCATGCAGACCACCGCGACAAATTCCTCTCTTCCGACGATGCCAGTTCCTGGGAGTCAAGCCGCCGGTGGTGAGCGCTGCGTGTTGCTTTTTGTCTGTTTCGCGCTACCAAAGCCGTAGCGAAATGTTCTTTGAGGAATAATGAGTTGCCCTATTAGTTGGGTCAAAATTCGACGTTTCAATCGGTTGTTCTTCGTTGCCCGCGGTGGTCGTTGGAATTTGCCGATGATGGCGGTTTTTGGCGGTGGCGGGCGATCGGCACAGGACGTTTGCGCGTCTTATGTGCAGCACGATTCGTGAAAATCGACACCGTCGAGACTTGGCTCCTCGAAGTGGGAGCCGCAGTCGATTCGGTCGATGGGTTCGCGAACGGCTTGCGCGACTTTTTTCTGGCGGCGGATCTCCCCATTGGATTCTTCAATCTTGGGATGTTCGTGTTGCACCCCGAGGTTGCCGGCATCGCTTTCTCCGGCGCCGCGATCGACACCCTAACTCGCGTCGTTGTGGACCACAACGCCTTGGTGAGTCCAATTTTTTTGAATTCACCGGTCCGCATCGTCACCGAGGAGCGCCGCTCCCTCAGTTACGATCTAACGGACGTCGTTGCGTGCGCGAACTTTCCGATCCTTGCGGAGTTTCGTGCGAAGGGTTTCCAAAGGTACGAGGCGTGGCCGTTGGTTGCACGCCACGGTCCGTGCAGCGTCCTCAGTCTCGCCCTCACGACCCAGGATCGGAGCGCCATTGCCGTAATCCAACGAGCTTTACCGCTGCTGTCGGTCGTTCTTGAACTCCACGCGGCGCGGTTTTTAAAGCAGATCCTCCTGCGTACCTACATCGGGGAGCGAAGCGCCCGCGAGGTCTTGGCGGGGCGCTTTCGGCGCGGGGAGTCCCGAGGGATCCAGGCGGTGTTGTGGTTGAGCGACATCAGAGGATTTACCCAGCTTAGTCAGCATTTTTCCGGGCCCGATGTCGTTCGGTGGTTGGATCAGGTCTTCGATGCACAGGCCGCGCCTGTCGAACAAGCCGGGGGCGAGATACTGAAGTTCATCGGCGATGCGATGTTAGTCATTTTCCCGGTGGACCAGTTTCGCGGCCAAGAGGAGGCGTGTCGGGTGGCCTTGGCTGCAGCTCGTGAAGCTCAGTGCCGTGTGGAGGCGTATGCGCTAAACGCGGCGACCGAGGGCCGGCCTGCCCTGAAAACCGTCATCGCGATCCACGTTGGAGCGGTGGTTTACGGAAATGTCGGTTCCAAAAATCGGCTCGATTTTACGGTCATCGGTGACGCCGTGAACCGCGTTTCACGAATCGAGAGCGTGGCTCACTTGGCTCTGTCGGGGATCGTCCTTTCGGCGGAGTTTGCCGACTCTTTGACTGAACCGGTCGTGCGACTCGGTCAATTCCCAATGAAAGGGTACGATGAGCCAATCGATGTTTTCACAGTCGGCATCGAACCTGCGCCATAACCCCACGTGTGGTGATGCCGCCGGAAATTTCCAGCGAATACGAGAAATTGCAGCTCAAGCTGATCCGCATCGACCACCAGCGGCAGAAGGCCCGCTGCGCCTGCGGTTCGCACATCGTGGTGGCGCCGCCGCCGCCCAAGGTCATCGAGAAAACGCAGTACGGGCCGGGCCTGATTGCCCACATCGTCGCCGTGCACTGCCTGGATTCCATGCCGTTTTATCGGCTGGCACAGTCGCTGCCCTCGGCAGGGCGTGCCGATTTCGGACGCGACGCCTGCGGTCAAGCCAGTTGCCCCCTTTGATCCGGGCTCGCTCCCGCGATTCTCAAATCCGCCGGCCGCGCCCGAGCCACGCGACGCCGACCCCCGACGCGACGATGAGGGCGCCCCCGGCAAGGCTCGCCGCGCCCGGCACCTCGCCGAACGCCACCATGCCGACGAGGACCGCGCACGGCGGCGTTGCGTAGCCGAACAACGACGCTTCCGACGCCTCGAGCCGGCTCCAGCCCATCGTCGAAGCCAGTTGTGCCGCCGCCGCCGCCAGTCCGGTGCCCGCGAGCAGCCACACGTCGCGCGCCCCCGGCACGGCCCATTCGCGACTCCAGAAGGCCAAGGCGCTCACGGTGCAGACGGCTGCCAGCGCCCACACGATGAGCAGCGCGCGGTTCTGCCGCGTCGCCACCTTGAGCGCCACGCCCGACACGGCCGACAGCACGGCCGACGCCGCCGCCATCCACGCGCCGCGCGCCGCCACCTCGCCCGGCCGCGTGCCCACGAGCAGCCATACACCGACGATGGCGGTCGCCAGCCCTGCGGCGCGCACGGGGGTCATGCGCTCGCGCAGGAGCCACACGGCGGCGACCGACGTCAACACGGGCGAGGCGTGGGTGATCAGGACCGCGTCGCCGAGCGGGATGAACCGCAGCGCGTGGAAGTACGCCGCCATGGCGAAGAACCCCGCCAGCGTGCGCGCGCCCAGGGCAGGCCATTGGTGGAACACGAGCGGCACATGCAACCGGCGCCGCAGCAACTCGACCGCCACCCACGTCACGGCACAGCGCGCGGCGAGCAATTGCATCGTCGGCATCGCGTCGCTGGCCGCCTTTGCGAGTGCACCCATGACGGCAAACATCACCGACGCCGCGAGCACGAGAAGGATGCCCTGGCGGCGCGGGCGGCCGCGCAGGTCGGCGACCACGGGAGCGAACAGGGTTGCGAGCGGGCCGGCGGCAGACACAGGCAGCGTAGCGGCCACGAGCGGGCCGGGTTTGCACGGTAGGGGCCATTGGCGAAAAGCGCCACCGCTGTTGCCCGATGCGCGGGCGAGCGAGCACCGAGCCGAATTCAAGGGATTTGGTATAGCACCCATTCTGGAAACAAGGTCAGCGCGCCAGCACATCGGCCACGAGCGCTTCCGGCAGTCGCCCCGTGCGCTGGAACTCCCGCATGTGCACGATGGGCACGCTCCCAGCCTCGGCCACGCTGCGCCCGCCGACCCGATGCGGTGCCAGCCGCGGCAGGAGGTCTGCGAGCCGCGGCCGGCCCGCCGCGACGTCGTCGAGCGCTTCGAACAGGGCGTCCAAGCTGTTCTTCTTCATGTACGGGCACGTGGCACATCCGCCCGCGACCGAGCAACCCTCTGCTTGCGCGGCGCCCGGCACCACGCCCAGTTCCGTGCCCGGCGCTGCGGTGACGGCATCGGCTGCGACGGGAAACACCACCTCGACGTGGACATCATCGCGCCCGCCTGCCCTCAACCTGGCCTGCACGGAGCGCACGATGGACGTCACCATGCCCGCTTCTGTGCCCAGCACGACGCGCACGACCGACGCGGCGCCGCCGACCCTGGCCGGCAACGCAACCGCCGCATCGACATGGCGACCGATGAAATCGAGAATGTTCGACGTCGAGCCCACCACCCCGCGCCCGCGCTGCTGCGCGTCGGCCGCCAAGGCAAACATCTCGCCCGGCACCTCGAGGTGGGCTGTCAAGAGGTCGTCGCCGTGCTCGCGCCGGACCCG
This sequence comes from Myxococcales bacterium, assembly GCA_009692425.1. GTDB lineage: Bacteria > Myxococcota_A > UBA9042 > UBA9042 > UBA9042 > SHZF01. Next base: position 4,108 of record SHZF01000086.1, read on the forward strand.
CGCGGCCACACTGGCGCCGAACAGGTGGTGCACGACGCAGACGCCCTGCTGGAACGGATGGAACCGCTCCAGCAGTCCGCGCAAACTCGCGGCATCGTGGGCCGGATGCAGGGCGCGCACGTCGGCGTCGCACCGCACGCTCCAAGCCGTGAACAGCGTTCTCAGGTTCTCGCCCATGTAGGTGTCGGGGCCGTACCAGACGTGCAGGTCGGGCACCTGGGCGGTGGCTTGCAGGACCGTCTGGACCACGTTCGACGACGTGCACGTGATTGTTGGCACGCGTTCGTGGGCCAAGGCCTTCACCCGCAGCGACGTGTTGATGTAGACGACGTGGAGCGAGTGAGGCGTGCGCGCCGCCTCGGCCAAGAAGGCACCGTACGCTGGCCGCTCCGCGCTCTCGGCCAGCGAGCAGCCGATCGGTTCGGTGGCGAGGCGGTAGACCGGCACCTCGGCATGCCCCGCGTGGTCGAGTACGGCGCGGACGTTCTCGCTCATGAAATCGACGCCGGCTACCAGGATCGCGCGGGCGCCTGCAGCAGCCATCGCGACGGCGCGGTCCGCCATCTGCAGGGAGTCCGCGATGTGGATGTGCGGGTGCTTGCAGGCGAAAAGCGCGCCTTGCAACTCCGCGTCCATGTAGAAGTGGGCGACGACGCCGGCACCGGTCGCCTGCAAGCGGGCGTCGAGCGCGGCGATGCTGGCCTGGTCCGGGTGCAGGAACGTCGCTTGCGCCTCGGCAAACGACCCGAGCGGCACCAAGCGGTCGCGCTCGATGCGGAGGCGCGGAAACGGGATCAGGCGGCACCGTCGCGGGCGGCACCCTTGTGGTTCCGCCCATCTTCCGGCGCGCTCGCGACGCCTGCGATGGCCGCGTCGACACTTGCCAGGCCGCTGCCCACGACAACCGCCGGCTGGACGGCACCCTTGCGCGCGTGCAGCCGCATGTGACCCTGCTGGATGCCTTCGCCCGCCAACGCCCGCAGCGCCGCGAGGTTCGTCGCGAGGCCCGCAGCCGCCATGACGGTGGCGAGCTGGCGCGCGCCGTCGATGCACACGAGTTCCATTGCCGCCCGCACGCCCGGATTCGCCTGCGTCGAGCCACCGACCGTGCCGATGGCGAGCGGCAACTCCATCGTGCCGTGCAGCCCGGTTGCCGTGCGCGTCCACGTCGAGAGCGGGCCGTAGTCACTGCCGAGGCCGGCGTAGGCGTGGGCACCGGCCTCAATCGCGCGCCAGTCCTGGCCGAGGGCGACGGCTACGGCATCGATGCCGTTCAGGATGCCCTTGTTGTGCGTCGCCGCCCGGAACGGGTCGACTTCAGCGAATCGACTGGCCCGCGCCACCCCGTCTGCCAACCGCTCGCCGCCGAGGAACTCCGCGCCGACGTCGCATTCGACGTGCACGATGCGCCGCAGCGGCAGGTTGGAAAGGATGCGCAGGCCGATGTCGCCGCCCACCCAGCTTTGCACCACGGGCGCCACGTGCTCGGCCACCGTGTCGACCACATTGGCGCCCATCGCATCGCCGACGTCGACGTAGAGGTGTACCACCAGCAGGCCCGCTTCGACGTCGAGCACGCGCACATCGACGTCGACGCACCCGCAGCCGCGCGCGACCATGCGCGGGATGCTGTCGTTGGCAAGTTGCTGGATCTCGGCACGCCGCTCGCGCAACCGGACGCCCGCATGTTCGACATCGGCGACGTGGTCGAACTGGACCTGGGCCGTCATCACCGATGCGGTCGCATCGCCGCGGAAACCACCCGTGGCCCGCACCATGCGCGCGGCGTTCGAGGCGGCGGCAACGATGCTCGGCTCCTCGACGACCATCGGCACGAGGTGGTCGCGGCCGTTGACGCGGAAGTTGAGCGCCACCGACAGGGGCAGCCCGAAGGTGCCGATGACGTTTTCCGTCATGCGATCGGCCACTTCGACCGGCAGGCCTCCGGTGCGCAGCCACGCCTGAGTCTCCGGCGTCAAGTCGAGGTGGCGCGCCAGCGTGCGGCGGCGGTCTTCGACGGAGCGCTGGTAGAAATCTTTGAAACGGCTGGTGTAGTGCGGCTTCGGCACCAGGCGCTGCTCGACCGCGGGCAGTCCCAGCGCCAGCGCGAGCTCCGTCAGCAGCGGCGGCGTCAGGGCCTGGGGCCCATCGGATTGGGCCAGGGCCGGGTCAGGGTGGACTTCGACCAGCACGGCCGTCGCGCCCGCCGCCACACCGGCCCGCGCCAAGGGCACCACGAGATCGCGGCGACCGCACCCGTGCGACGGGTCGATCGCCACCGGCAAGGCTCGCGTGTGGTGCAGCAGCGCGACCGCCGCAATGTCGAGTTGGTTGCGCGTGTGCGGGTCGAGGCCGACAACGCCGCGTTCGCAGAAAAGCACCCACGTCGCGCCGTGGGCCAGCAGGTGCTCGCCCGCCATCAGCCACTCTTCGATCGTCGCGCCGCGCCCGCGCTTCAACAGTACCGCCTTGCCGGTGCGACCGACGGCCTGCAACAGGGCAAAGTTCTGCATGTTGCGCGAGCCGACCTGGATCATGTCGGCGAGCGCGGCAACCGCATCGATCTGGAGTTCCGACACGGCCTCGGTGACCAGCCCGAGCCGGTGGCGCCGGGCCGCTGCAGCCAGCCAGTCGAGACCCGTGCTGCCAGTCCCGGCGAAGGAGTACGGCGAGGTGCGCGGCTTCCACGCCCCACCGCGCAACAGGCGCCCACCGGCAGCCGCCACCAGGGTCGCGGTCGCTTCGACCTGGGCTTCTGACTCTGCCGCACACGGGCCGGCGATGAGGATTGGCAGCGGCCCACCGAACTCGACCTCGACGCCAGCCGCGCACGCCAGCAGGTACCGGTTCGGCAGGGCATCGACCCGCGGGTGGGGCGAGCGGCGCGTGCGCACCTGCGCGACGCCGGCCACCGCCAGCACGGCCGCGACCGCCACGGTGGCGGAATGTGGCTGCACCTCGACCATGACCGGCCCCGGCCCGCCGTCGAGCGGCCGCGTCCACAAGCCGAGCCCCTGCAACGCGGCAGCGACGGCACGCGCGTCGGCGTCGTGGCGCAGCACGATCACCATCGGCTCCTCGCGAGCGGGCTGCGGCGCGCTCGGCGCAGACGGGATCGGCTGGGGCGGAATGCGGTGGGGCATCGGGTACGCGGGACCGGGGCCCGACGGTGGGCTGCGCCACAGCGGGCGCGCGGCCAACGAGTCTAGCGGGTTGCCCGGCGAATGACACGCCCTGAGTGGCGGGGATGCCCCGGCGCGAATGCACCTTCACCACTTTACAGTTCTGGCGCGAAACGCCTAGGCTGCGTGCGGAGCCACCACAATGTCGAAGAAGCGCGAATTCCTCCGCACCTCAGCCTACATTCCACCGATCGCCAAGGTCCTGCCGGAGCACGGCCGCCTCGGTCAGGTGAGTCGGCAGGAGGCGCACTGGATGCGTTGGGGCCCCTACCTCAGCGAGCGGCAGTGGGGCACCGTGCGCGAGGACTACAGTCCAGACGGCAACGCCTGGAGCTATTTCCCCCACGAACACGCGCGCATGCGCGCCTACCGCTGGGGCGAAGATGGCTTGGCCGGCATCAGCGACAACCACCAGCGCCTGTGCTTCGCGCTGGCATTGTGGAACGGCCGCGATCCGATCCTGAAAGAGCGCCTGTTCGGCCTGACGGGGCCCCAGGGCAACCACGGCGAAGACGTCAAAGAAGTCTACTATTACCTCGACAGCCTGCCGACGCACAGCTACATGCGCTGGCAGTACAAGTATCCGCTCTGCGAGTACCCCTACGAGCGCCTCCTCGCGGAGTCGCGTCGCCGCAGTCGAACGGAGCCTGAATTCGAAATCCAGGACACCGGCGCCTTCGACGACCAGCGCTACGTCGATGTCTTCGTGGACTATGCGAAGGGCTCGGTCGACGACGTCTGCGTACGCGTGACGTGCGCCAACCGCGGGCCGGAGCCGACGCGCCTGTGGGTGCTGCCGACGCTGTGGTTCCGCAACACTTGGACGTGGGACGCGGCCGTGACGAAGCCGTTGCTCGAAGCGGTAGACGGCGGCGGCGACGAGTGGCGTACGGTCGCCGCGTGGCACCCGACGCTCGGCCGGCGCTGGCTGTATGCCGAAGGTGGACCTGAAGTCGTGTTCACCGAAAACGAATCGAACACGGAACGCCTGGGCTGGGGTCGGCCCGCTCCCGGTGCCCCGCGCCGCTACAGCAAGGACGCATTTCACGATTTCGTGGTGCACGGCGATCGCGACGCGGTGAACCCGGCGCGCACCGGCACGAAGGCCGCGCCCGTCTATGTGGTCGATCTGCCCCCCGGCGCCGAGGTCGAGTTGCGGCTGCGGCTCACCGACATCGACCCCGAACGCGCGGCGGCGCTGCCGGGCGGGCCCTTTGGCTTGACGTACGACACGACGCTCCAGGACCGCAAGCTGGAGTGCGACGACTTCTACGACGAAGTCACGCCCGCCGACCTCGACGCCGACCGCAAGAACGTGATGCGCCAGGCTTTTGCCGGCCTGCTGTGGACCAAACAGTATTTCTTCTACGACGTGCGCACCTGGCTTCATGGCGACACCGCCCACCCGCCTCCGCCCAAGGCCCGGCTGGATGGCCGCAATGCGAGTTGGTCGCACCTTTACAACGACGACGTCATCTCGATGCCCGACAAGTGGGAGTATCCGTGGTACGCCGCGTGGGACCTCGCCTTCCACTGCGTGGCCTTCGCGCTCGTCGATGCCCACTTCGCCAAGCAGCAGCTCCGCCTGATGCTGCGCGAGTGGTACATGCACCCGAACGGCCAAATTCCGGCTTACGAGTGGAACTTCTCCGACGTCAACCCACCCGTACACGCCTGGGCCGCGTGGCGCGTCTACAAGATCGAGCAGCGCCGCACCGGCAAGGGCGACCTCGTGTTCCTGGAGCAGGTCTTCCACAAGCTGCTGATCAACTTCACGTGGTGGATCAACCGCAAGGATGCCGAGGGCAACAACCTGTTCCAAGGCGGCTTTCTGGGACTCGACAACATCGGCGTGTTCGACCGCAGTGCGCAACTGCCGACGGGCGGGACCATCGAGCAATCCGACGCCACCTCGTGGATGGCGATGTACTGCCTGAACCTGCTCGCCATCGCGGTCGAACTCGCGCGCCACGACAAGGCCTACGAAGACGTGGCGTCGAAGTTCTTCGAACACTTCATGTACATCGCCCATGCGATGAACACGACGCACCTGTGGGACGAGAAGGACGGCTTCTTCTACGACGTGTTGGCGCTGCCCGACGGCAAGCACGAGCCGATGCGCGTGCGGTCGATGGTGGGGTTGATTCCGCTTTTCGCCGTCGAGTCGATTTCGGTCGAGTCCCTGGCTCCGCTGCCGCAGTTCCGCCGCCGCCTCGACTGGTTCGTCAAGAACCGCCGCGATCTGCACGCGACCGTGGCGAAGATGGCCGAGGTCAGCCCCGAAGGCCGCCACCTGTTGTGCATCGTCGGCGAAGATCGGCTGCGGCGCGTGCTCGACGTCATGCTCGACGAGGCGGAATTCCTGAGCGGCTACGGCATCCGCAGCTTGAGCAAGGCGCACGAGAAGAATCCGTATGTTCTTGAAGTCAAAGGCGTACGCCACGAGGTGCGCTACGACCCGGCGGAGAGTTCGACGGGGATGTTCGGCGGCAACTCGAACTGGCGCGGGCCGATCTGGTTTCCGATGAACTACCTCATCATCGAGGCGCTGCAGAAGTACCACTTCTACTTCGGCGAGCGGTTTCAGGTCGAGTTCCCCAAGGGTTCCGGCAAGATGATGCACCTGGGCGAGGTGGCCGCCGAGTTGTCGGGCCGCCTCATCGATGTGTTCGCGCGCGGACCCGACGGGCGTCGGCCGGTGAACGCGGGCATCGATCTGTTCGACCACGATCCCGCCTTTCGGGACGGCGTACTGTTCTACGAGTACTTTCACGGCGACACCGGGGCGGGCCTGGGAGCCAGCCACCAGACTGGCTGGACGGCGCTCGTAGCCAAGCTCATCCAGCAGGCAGGTCGATCGGGTCAGGGATGATGACGGAGTAACGATGTTAAGTAGTTTCAGCGGCATGTGTGCAGCACGCACCGCGCCGGGAAGGGTCTGTGTGGCGCGTGTCGCGCCGGGATGGGTCTGTGCGGCGGTCGCCCTCGGCGCTTTCACCGGATGCGGCGACGACCGCACGGCGGCCCAACCCGGCGCGGGCGATGCCGACGGAGCCGCCGATACCGGCGAGGACCTGCCGCTTTTTCGCGAGCAGGACCTTGAGGCCCCCGATACGGCTCTGGCGTGTGCGTGTGGCAACGGCAAGTGCGAGGCCGCGTGCAGCGAGACTGAGGCCAGTTGTGCGGCCGACTGCAAGAAGGCGGTGGTGTGCAGCGTGGCGCCCGGCGGCTCGTGCGACGACGGTGTCGAGTGTACGACTGACATCTGCAACGCGGTCGGCGCGTGTGTCCACGGTGTCGCGATTGGCTCCTGCGACGATGGCGACAAGTGTACTACCGACGACAAGTGCTCCAACGCGAAATGCCTCGGCCAGGGTCTGTTGAAATGTACCGACGGTAACCCGTGCACGGCCGACGCGTGCGACGCCAAGCTCGGCTGCAACTTCGCTCCCACGCAGGCGAACTGCTCCGACAACAGCTCGTGTACCACGGGCGACGCCTGCATCGATGGGGCTTGCGTCGGCAAGGACAAGATCGACTGCAGCGACGGCAATCCGTGCACCGAAGATGGCTGTAACCAATTGAAAGGATGCGTCTATCCGCCGATTTCGGCGACGTGCACGGACGCCAACGCGTGCACGCTCGGCGACATGTGCAAGGACGGACTGTGCCTGCCCGGCGTGACGACCACCTGCGACGACGCCAACGCGTGCACGACCGACGCCTGTGCCAAGGGCAGCGGCTGCACGAACGCTTCAAAGGCCGGCCCCTGCAACGACGGCAGCGTGTGCACGAAGGCGGAAGTGTGTCTGGCGTCTGCGTGCACACCGACCGAGATGCTGAACTGCGACGACAACCTCGGGTGCACCGACGATTTCTGCGATGCCAAGGCCGGCTGCGGCCACCTGACCAATGCCGCACCGTGCAGCGATGGCGATGCCTGCACGGCGACGGACGTGTGCCAGACGGGCAAGTGCAAGCCCGGCGCCCCGACGAACTGTGATGACGCCAACGCCTGCACCGCCGACGCCTGCGCCAAGGCAAGTGGCTGCACCCACGCCGCCAACAGCTTGACTTGCAACGACAACGATGCATGTACCCTGGCCGATGCGTGCACGGCGACGGTGTGCAAGGGCGGCAAGGCGGTCAATTGCAACGACGGCAACGCGTGCACCGACGACCTCTGCGACAAGGTCGGCAAGTGCAGCCAGGTCGCCAATGCCGCAGCGTGTGACGATGGCGATGCGTGCTCGGCCAACGACGCGTGTGCGGCGAGTGCGTGCAAGGCCGGCGCGGCGGCGACCTGCCAGGATGGCGCGAAGTCGGGCGGCGAGACGGACGTCGACTGCGGCGGTGTTGCGGCATGCGGCGGACCGGCGTGCCCGGCGTGCGGCGCGGCGCTGTTCTGCAAGGTGGCGGCAGATTGCGTCAGCGGCGTGTGTGGTGGCGCCCAATGCGCCAAGCCGGCGTGCGACGACAAGGTCCAGAACGGTGCGGAACTCGGCGTCGACTGCGGTGGGGCGTGCGCGGCGTGTCCGGCGCTCGTCGTTGTCGGCACGGACGCGAAGAAGGCATGGGCGGCCACCTGGGTGCCCGGCGGCCAGTGGAAGGTGCAACCGCTCGATGCGGTATCGGTCGATGCGGCCGCGGCGACGTTCGATGCCAAGGGCGACGCGTGGATCGCGCTGCGGCACACGCAACTGGGCGACCCCACCGACAACCAGTTGAAGTGGGCGAAATGGGCCGGCGGAGGGTGGACTCCCATCTCCGGCGTTGCGGGCGCGAAGGCGACCACGAAGTCGGCGCCAGCGTTGGCGGCCATCGGTGCCGAGGTGATGGTGGCGTTCCACGGCCTCGACTTCAAGCACTACGTCGCGTTCGGGTCGGGCGCCCAGTGGCAGGGGCCGAATCCGGCAGGCCAGCCCGCGATTTTCGGTCCCGTCGGTGCGTCGCTGGCTGCACAGTTGGGCGGAGTGGGCGGTCCGGGTTCCGTGGCCCTCGGGTTCGTCGATGGAGGCAACGTCAACCATGCCGCCGTGCGCGAATACACGAAGGCCGGCGGCTGGACGACGGTGACCGACCTCAGCGGCGGCCTCGACTTCAAGCTGCCGGTCACGCTCGCCGCCACGAGCGCGACCGACCCGCTGCAACCCGACCTGCTCGCGCTGCACCTCGACACCGGCGGCCAGGTGCACTGGCAGGGGCGCGTCGCGGGCAAGTGGACGGCGTCGGCGGCGATTTCCGGCGCCTTTACCGAGGGCCGGGTGGCAGTTGCAGGCGCCGGCCCCGGGCTGGCCACGGCGGCGTTCCGCGGGCTCGACAGCAAGCTGTACGTGGTCAAGTGGAACGGTTCGGCGTGGTCGAGCGTCGGCGTCGCCGTGAGCCCGAACGTCACCTTGTTGTCACCGCCCGCCGTGTGCCGGGGCGTCGCGGGCGCCGACACGGAACTCGTGTGGGTGGGCGCCACCGGCGGCGTGCAGCACGTGCGGTTCAGCGCCGGGGCGTGGACGAAGCCCGCGGCGGTGGCCGATGGGGTGACGAACGTGGCGCTGGGGTGTACGCAATCGGCGCCGCCATGACCGCGGCAACGCCGGCTAGGCGTACCCGGCTCCGACGCCCTCAAATCTTCTCGATCACCCGCGCTTTGACCGCCTCGTACTCCGCTTCCGAAATCAATCCCTTGTCCAGCATCGCCTTCGCCTTCTCGAGCCGCGCCACCGCATCATCGGCCCCACTGCCAGCGCCGTCGCCTGCCGGTCCCGTGCCCCCGCCCAACAGCCCGAGCCCTGCGGTGCCGACCTGGACGCCGCCCGACTGCGCCCGCATCTCTTCGAGGCCGCGCACCCGGTTCTTCTCGCGCCACGCCTGCTCCTGAGCCTGGCACGCAACATAGATTGACTGGGCGTGGTCCTTGCGCAGGCCGACCACCACGATGGTCTTGGCGCCCTCCACGATGGACAGCGTGGCCGCCACCATGTCTTCCCGCAGCTTGCCGTCGCGCAAGTCCTGCCACTGCAGGTCCTCCATCTCGAAGCCGCCCAGCAGCTTGCGGCGGAACACGATGAGCCGATTCGACGTCGCCGCGACGATGACGCGCCGGTGCGTCCACGCGTGCCAGCGCGACTGCACGGCCACCGACAGCAGTTCCTCGCCCGGCGTGAGCAGCCCGCGAATGCGCCCGAGGGCCCCCGCGATGGCGCCTCCGATGGATTGAACCTGGGCGAGGTTGTTCGACATGGGCGGCCTCCTGCGCCGAGCGCCTGTGTGGGCGACGGAGGCGCGGACGATCGCGCAGAGCCGCGGCGACGTCAACCTGCGGCTCAGGCATACTCCCGGCTGCGGAGTTTTTCGGGCTCACCGCCAGGCTCCTGAGGGGTGCTGTCCATGTCCGCCGCCGTCGAGACTTCGAGCGCCATCGACCTGTCCGTGCAGGAGCGCCACGCGCCCGCCAACCGCTGCTTTGGCTGCGGGCCTGCGAATGCCCAGGGCCTGCGCATCCGCTCGTTCCCTGCGGCCGAGGACCCGGCGTTGCTGGTGTGCGACTGGACGCCGCAGCCCCACCACCTCGCGTTCGAGGGGATGCTCAACGGCGGGATCTGTGGGGCCCTGCTCGACTGCCACTCCAACTGGGCCGCCGCGCTGCATCTGATGCGCGACCGTCGGCTCGACGCGCCGCCGTGCACGGTGACTGCCGATTTTCACGTCAAGCTGCGGCGGCCGACGCCGATCGAGGCGCCGCTCCGCTTGACGGCGCGGGTCGTCGAGCACGCGGGCGACAAGGCGGTGGTCGAGGCCGAACTGACCAGCGCCGGCAAGGTGACGGCGACCTGCCGTGGCACGTTCGTTGCGGTGCGCGAGGGGCATCCGGCGTACCATCGCTGGTAGCGGAGCGGAGCCAGCGCCAGACTGGGACGCGGACAGACCCGCGTGGGCGCAAAGGCGCGAGAGTTGCTCATCCGGGCATTGACGCAGATTCCGTTGTCTGGACGACCATCCGTCCATTACTATGGATGTTTTGCACCGAATGCAAACGCTCGCAAACACGTCGTCCCCGCTGGCTCTAGGCCGAAGTGCCGGCGCAAGCCAACGACGGGCGAACCTGAAGACGATCGCAAGGCGTCTACACGACTGCTCTGGTCGGAGGCTCACAAGCGCTCGTTCTTATGGGACGTCCTCGACTGCCACTGCGGTGGCCGCCGCGAAATGATTGCGGCCGTCAAGAACAAGGCCCAGATCGAGCGCTTCCTGCGCCACATCCGGCTCTGGCGGCACGCCGACGACATCGTGGCCATTCGCGCCAATTGAGTCGCCTGCGGCGGGCAGGGCCACTGACGGGCGGCAGGCCCGCGGATTTCGACGAAGTCTTCCGCCGTCGTCGGCAGGCCGATGTGTGCGAGGATTCGGTTCACGACCGGGCCGGCCTGGATTACGGCAATGACGCGCTTGCGGCCGCCACACTCGCAGTCTAAAAGATCCCTGCCGAATGCTCGCTTCCACGCCTGAGCCCAGGTCAGAAGCGTTGCGAGAGGCGCCTTCGTCCCGGCTCCCGCGCAAGGTCGTGCAGTCCCAGCCGCACTCTAAACGACACATCTTGTCGCATTCGCGCCGGATGGTCCGGTGACGGCGACCTGCACCAACCGCTCGGCGTCCTACATTGCGGCCGAGTCCTGCGCCGTCCCGGCCAAGGAGGCTCCCATGCACACCCTTCCCCTCGCCCTGTACTACCGCGACGACATGGTGCCGGCCGATGCTCCCGGCAACTACTCGCGGTCGCCGTCCAAACCGCGGCGATTCCTGCAGTTCCTGCGCCAGACACCGATGTGGCCGCACATCGAGCTGCGCGACGAGTTCCAGCCCCTTAGCCGCAACGACCTCCTGCTCGCGCACGCGCCTGCGTACGTGGACGCATTTCTGGCCGGCACGCAGCCGCTGTGCGAGTCGAGCGGCCTGCGCTGGTCTGAAGAATTCCGCGATTCCGTGCTGCTCACCAACGGTTGCCTGTCGGCCGCCATCCGCGCCGCGGTCGCCACGCCCGAGCAGCTGACGATGGCACCGGTGTCCGGGTTCCACCACGCAGGCCCCAGTCGCGGCAGCGGGTTCTGCACGTTCAGCGGCCAGGTCATCGCCGCCCTGCAGCTCTACCGTGGGCAAGGGCTGTCCGGAGCCTGGATCGACCTCGACGGCCACTTCGGCAACAGCATCGAGGACTCGCGGGCGTTCGCACCCGACCTCGACCAGGCGATCCTGCCGGGCATGAACCTGAATCCCAGCGGCACGCATGGCGCCTACCTCGCGCACCTGGAGCGGCTGTTGGCCAACCTGGAAGCGCGCGTCACGGCAGGAGAAGTACACTACGTCGCCTTCGCCCACGGCGCTGACTCGCACGAGTGGGACCAGCTCGGCTCGCAGTGCACCACGGCCGAGTGGCTGCAGGCATCTGAACTGGTGTACGGCACGTTGCGCCGGTGCGGCGAACGCTTGGGGCGCCCGGTGCCGGTGACGCTGGCCCTGTTCGGCGGCTACCGGGACGACCACCCGGAATCGGTGCTGGGGTTGCACGCGATGGATTTGGCCTGCGGGTTGAACGTGTTGTGCGGCGCGCAGTTGCAGTACGAGGCGGAAGTGCGCAAGCCGGCGCGGGCGTAGGGAGGCGGCCCTGAACGAGCGGCGCCTGGACGGCTTCCGCACCTGCCAGACCGGCAGCAAGCTGACCGCGGGCCGTGACGCCGGAGGCCAGTTCACGGCGGCCTACAACGCCAAGTAGCGCCAGGGCGTGGCGGCGCACCGGCCCGCCTTAATCCTTGTTTTTACACCGTTTTTGACTTGTCAGGGCCGATTGGCGGGCGTGCCGTGGGCTTCGGCAGCGCGATGGCGGTTTGCTGGACGGTCTGGCAGGTGCTGAGGACGGACGAAGTGCGAGGGGCACCCCCGATTGGATGTCCTATGCACTGCCCAGCGGCTATTGCTGCACCTTCACACAGGCCTTGCCGTCGTAACACTGGCCAGTTGGGCAATTGCATACTTTGGTGTCTTTGCTGTTGTCTGGGCTGCACCCGCAAGCGCCAATTGCGCAGGTATTTGGGAAGTCAACTATGGTGCCACAGCACTTCGATGTGGCAACCGTTCCGCCAGTCGCTTCGCAGCCGGTGACAACTGCGGCGTCGGAGCCACCACCAGCGTCGGTGGCAGGCCCGGTGTCGGCGATCGCGGTGTCCGCCGCCGTCGCATCCGCAGTGACTGTGTCGG
>SHZF01000087.1 GCA_009692425.1 Myxococcales bacterium
GAGTACGTCGCCAAGGACGACGCGCTGGCCAAGAAGATGAAGGAGCCGTTGGGCGGTGACGACATCCGCGAAGGCCTCACCGTCGTCATTTCAGTCAAGATCGCCGACCCGAAATTCAGCTCGCAGACCAAGGACAAACTGGTGTCGTCCGAAGTCGCGCCCATCGTCCAGGGCATCGTCGGCGACAAGCTGGCAGACTGGATGGCCGAGCATCCGACTGAGGCCAAGCGGCTGATCGGCAAGTCGATCGACGCGGCGCGCGCACGCGAGGCGGCCCGCAAGGCGCGCGACATGGTGCGGCGCAAGGGCGTGCTCGAGGGGTCGTCGCTGCCCGGCAAGCTCGCCGACTGCCAGGAGCGCGACCCGGCCAAATGCGAACTCTACATCGTCGAGGGCGAATCGGCCGGCGGGTCGGCGAAGTCGGGGCGCGAGCGGAGCTTTCAGGCGATCCTGCCGCTGCGGGGCAAGATTCTGAACGTCGAGCGGGCGCGCTTCGATCGCATGCTGGCGAGCAACGAAATCATCGTGCTGATCACGGCCTTGGGCTGCGGCATCGGCGAGGAGAAGAACCTCGACAAGTTGCGCTACCACCGCATCATCATCATGACCGACGCCGACGTCGATGGACTGCACATCCGCACGCTGCTGTTGACGTTTTTCTACCGCCAGTTTCCCGAACTCATCGAGCGCGGCTACCTGTACATTGCCCAGCCGCCCCTGTTTCGGGCCAAACGCGGCAAGAAGGAGCAGTACCTGCTCGACGACGTGGCGAAGGACGCCTGGCTCATCGGCGCCGGCACCGAGGACGTGGAACTGCAGGCCCAGGGTGTCGACGGCAAGGGCCGCACGCTGGCCGGCGAGGAATTGCAGCGGCTGGTGCGGCGCATCGTCGAGTTCCGCTCCACCCTGCACCGGCTGACCCGGCGGCTCGGGCCGGCGACGGACGAGCGCGTGGTGGCGGCGTTCGTCAAGGCGGCGCACTTGACGGCCGAGTCCGTGCACCGGCCCGACGAACTGCATGAGGCGATCCAGTTGGCGTTCGAGTGGCTGCAAAAGCATCACGCGTCCATGGGGCACCCGGACGCAAAGGTATCCGAGGTGGTCGAAGAAGTGACACCAGTGGCGACCTCGGGTGCCGTGGCCGGGTCGATGACGACAGCGGCCGCCAACGACATGCGGCGCTCCACGGGGCCGATCGGCTTGCCCGGCCAGCCCAACTACCGGCTGAACGTGCGCTCGCGGCTGCAAGGCACGGCGCGCTCGACGATGATCGACCGTCGGATGCTGTCGGGCGCCGACTTCAAGCTGCTGCGCACGCGCATCGCCGAGGTCGAGGCCACGCTGGGTCCGGCGCCGTATGCGTTGGTGCGCGATGGCCAACGCCACGAGGTCGAAGACTTCGAGGAACTGCTCGACCGCGTGCTCGACTTCGGCATGAAGGGCGTGCAGTTGAACCGCTTCAAAGGCCTCGGCGAAATGAATCCCGAGCAACTCTGGGAAACTACGATGGACCCGACCGCGCGCGTGCTGCTGCAGGTCAAGGTCGAAGACGCTGTGTCGGCGGACCAGGTGTTCACGGTGCTGATGGGCGACGAGGTGGAGCCGCGGCGGGACTTCATCACGCGCAATGCGTTGAATGTGCGGAACCTGGACTTGTAACACCAAAGCCCGCCGAATCGGATCGAGGGCTCGCGTGGCGGGCGAGAGTCGTGCGCGTGGACTGACGATAGCGAACCATGCAGACGTCCGCGCAACTCCCATGCAGAGCTACAAATCAGGGTCGCACCGTATCGGCGGATCCGGGCGGGCCGGCGCCGTTGCCCGCTGCGCCGCACGGACCTATGCTGGTTCCGTGACCTCGCCATGAGTCTCAAGCCCGCCGTCCCGTTCGCCACCGCCGTGGGCTTCTGGCTCTGGCTCGGCTGCGTCAGCTTCGGCGGGCCCGCGGGCCAGATCGCCATCTTGCACCGCGAACTTGTCGAACGGCGCCGTTGGATCAGCGAGCGGCGCTTCGTGCACGCCCTGAACTTCTGCATGGTGCTGCCCGGTCCCGAGGCGCAACAGCTCGCGACCTACCTCGGGTGGCTGCTGCACCGCACCTGGGGCGGCATCGCGGCCGGTACGCTTTTCGTGCTGCCGTCGCTCGGCGTGCTGATCGCGCTGGCCTGGGCGTACCTGACGTATGGCGCGCTGCCGTGGGTCGCGGCGCTGTTCGGCGGCATTCGGCCGGCGGTCGTCGCGGTGGTGGTGCACGCCGCCTGGCGCCTGGGCACACGCACGCTGCGGACCCCCTGGGCGGTCGGCATGGCACTCGTCGCGCTCGTCGCCGTTGGCGGGTTCGACGCGCCGTTTCCCTTCGTCGTGCTGGCCGCGGCAGTTGCCGGCAGCGTCCTGGGCAAGTGGCGCCCTGCTGCGTTGGCTGGCGGCACCGGGCTCGCGGCATCGGCTCCCGCGGGGCTGCCTGCACTGATCGACGACGACACGCCCACGCCCGACCACGCCCGCTTCAGCTGGCCGCGCCTGGCGCGAGTGGTCATCGTGGGCCTCGCGGGCTGGGCCGCGCCGTTCGGTGCGCTCGCTGTTGGGTTCGGGCTGCCCCATGCGTACACTCTGATGGCGGCGTTCTTCACGCAAGCAGCGCTCTTGACGTTCGGCGGCGCCTACGCCGTGCTGCCCTACGTCGTGCAAGGCGCGGTGCACGACCACGGCTGGCTCGACGCCCGCCAGATGCTCGACGGTTTGGCGCTGGGCGAATCGACGCCGGGTCCGCTGATCATGATCGTCGCATTCGTGGGCTACCTGGGCGGCCACCTGGGCGCGCTGCTCGGCCCCGATCACGCGTTCGCTGGCGGCGTGCTCGGCGCGACGGTTGCGACGTGGTTCACCTTCCTGCCTTCGTTCGTGTTCATCCTGGCTGGCGGGCCCTTGGTCGAATCGTCGCGCGGCGAAGTGCGGTTGGTGGCCCCGCTGGCGGCCATCTCGGCGGCGGTGGTAGGCGTCATCCTCGATCTGGGGTTCAACCTGGGGCGCGTGGTGTTCGTGCGCGGCGGAGCCATCGATGCGTTCGCGGCCAGCGTGGCTCTGGCCGCATTCGGTGCGCTCGTTGTAGGCCGGCGCGGGGTGCTCGAAGTGGTCGCGGTCGCCGCGCTCGCGGGCCTCGCGCGCCAACTCGTCTAGAGCACCAATCGGAAATCCCTCGGTCGCCTGGCTGCGGATCTGCTTCGCATGCCTACGTTCCCGAGTCATTGGACAGCGGCAGCCACCACCGCCCGAGTTCGAGGCCAATCGCATCGAACGGCGGCATCTTCGCCGCTGCGTCGTCGCCGCCCCACGTATCGACCAGGCGCCAGTGCTCTCCCTGCCGCTCCAGCACTTCGATCACGTGCTGCAGAGGGTCGACGAGCCAGAACCACTGCACGCCGTTCTGGGCGTAGATGCGCGCCTTCTGGATGCGGTCGCGGCGACCCGACTGCGGCGAGATGACCTCGCACACCCAGTCGGGCGCGAGGGTGAAATACGGCACGTCGAGCAGGTCCGGCAGCCGCTCGTGGCACCAACCAGCCACGTCGGGGACGAGCACCTGCTTGCCAAAGTGCAGTTCTGGTTCGAACAGGACCCACCATCCGCCGGGGCGATCCGGGCCGTTGGGCTTGCGGTCGAACGCGGTGCTGAGGTCCGATCCCATGATCGTCGCGGTACGGGCATGGCGCGAGCGCGGCCGCGGGCTCACGACCAGTTCGCCGTCGATGATCTCGCCGACCACGTGCTCCGGCAGGGCCTCGATGTCGGCGTACGTGGCTTCCCGTCGCGGCTCGGCCGGTGTCTTGGCAGCGGGCATGGGCATCGGGCGCCTCCGCTCGGCAGGATACGTGGGCGCGGCGGCGCAGGCAACGCGAGCCTGCGCGCCGTTTGACGCACCGCGTCGAAGTCTGGCAGGGTGCCCGCCCACGGGCCCGCCACCGCCCGCGCCGGCGCCCTTCATGACGACCACGCTGCACTACCGCTCGAACCTGCGCGACATCTTGTTCAACCTGTTCGAACTGCACGACATCAGCCAAACGGTGCTCGGCCACGGTGCCTTTGCCGACCTGGACCTGGACACCGTCCGTGCCGCGCTGCAAGGCCTCGACGAGTATGCGCGCACCGAGCTCGCGAAGTCCTGGGCCGCGAGCGACCGCGCAGGCCTGCACCTCGACGCCGAAGGCAACGTGCGCCTGCCTGCGGTGCTCAAGAAGGCCCTGCACGACTGGTATGCGGGCGAGTGGCACCTGCTCGAACTGCCGCCGCACATGGGCGGAGCCGGCGCGCCGCCGTCGGTGGCCTGGGCCAGCTTCGAACTCGGCGCGGGCGCCAACGCCAACGCCGTGTTCTACCTGTTCGGCACCTTCGTGTTGCGCACGCTCGACCGGCTGGCCACGCCGGAACAGAAGGCCCGCTTCATCCCCGCCATGCTCAAGCACCACTGGGGCGGCTCGATGGTGTTGACGGAGCCCGATGCCGGGTCCGACGTGGGCGCCGGCCGGGCGCGCGCGCGCCATATCGAGGGCGACCTGTGGCACGTCGAGGGCACGAAGCGCTTCATCACGAACGGCGACTTCGACGCGGTAGACAACATCGTCCACCTCGTGCTGGCGCGCCCCGAAGGTGCCGAAGTGGGCACCAAGGGGTTGTCCCTTTTCATCGTGCCGAAGTTCTGGGTCAACGAAGACGGCTCGCTGGGCGCGCGCAACGGCGTCCGCGTCAGCAAACTGGAGCACAAGCTCGGCATTACGGCCAGTTCCACCTGCGAACTCGTGTTCGGCGATGGCGAGCCTGCGCGCGGCCTGCTGGTCGGCAACGTGCACGACGGCATTCGCCAGATGTTCCACGTGATCGAGCAGGCGCGCATGGCGGTCGGTTGCAAGTCGATGGCGACGGCGTCGACGGCCTACCTGAACGCGCTGGCCTACGCCAAAGAGCGCGTCCAGGGACCCGACCTGAAGCGCGCGACCGACAAAAAGGCGCCGCGCGTGCGCATCGTCGAGCATCCCGACGTGCGGCGGATGCTGATGGCCCAAAAGGCCCACGCCGAAGCGATGCGTGCCCTGTGCCTGTACACGGCGCACGTGCAGGACCGCGTCGAACTGGAAGGCGGCCACGCGGCGCACGGGGCGATGGACGCGCGCAACGACCTGCTGCTGCCGCTGGTCAAGGGCTGGTGCAGCGAGAAGGCAACCGAAATGTGCGTGATGGCGCTGCAGTGCATCGGCGGCAGCGGCTACGTGCAGGATTTTCCGTTCGAACAGTACCTGCGCGACCAGAAGATCGACAGCCTGTACGAAGGCACGACGCACATCCAGGCGCTCGACCTGATGTTCCGCAAGATCGCGCGCGACGGCGGCCACACGCTGCAAGCCCTGCTGGCCGAGGTCGCGGAGACGGCGGGCGGCGACGACGGCGGCGCGGCGTTGGCGACCGAGCGGGCGGCCCTGCAGCGGGCGCTCCAAGACGTGCAGGGCACGCTCGTGGCGCTGCTCGGCAAGATGCAGGAGTCGGTCTACCACGTCGGCCTGCAGGCCAACCGGGTGCTTTTTGCCGTGGCCGAGCTCGTTGCGGGGTGGCTGCTGGTGCGCCAGGCGGGCGTGGCGCTGCGAGCGCTGGCCAGGCCCGGGGTGGCGCGGGCGGACCGCTCGTTCTACGAGGGCAAGGTCGCCGCAGTGCGCTGGTACTGTCGCAACACGCTGCCGGCGCTGACGTTGACGCGCAAGTTGGTGGAGGCGTCCGACCTGGCGGTGATGGACGTGGCGGAGGAGGCGTTTTGAGGCGCCCCGCTCAGGGCGACTTCCTCGGGCGCGTGGCAGTCGATTCTTCCGGGGACCGCGCGATTGCGCCCGTCAGCGCAGCAGCAGGGCGCCCGGTTGGTCGTGAGCGCCCTTCCATGCCGAGTGCACGCCGCTGCTCCAGAAGCCGCCGTCGCTGCGGTTGAACGTCGTCCACAGGCGGCCGATGCCCTGAAAGCCGGTGCCGGCGTTGCCCACATGGCACGCGCAATTGTTGCTCTCCGCGCCATCGAGCAGGTGGAAGCCGAACTCATTGTGTCCACACGAATCCCCTTTGCCGCCACAGACCTGGCCTGCCTTCGTGATGACCGCGCCCTTGGCGTCGCGCACTTCGAGGCCCGTCACTGTGTTCTCGCCGCACGTCACGGCCGGGTCGAACGGGTTGCACTTGGCGGGCATCTCCAACGTCATGTAGTCGTCGGCGGGCCCGGCCATGTACAGCAGGACTTCGCGTTTGGCCGATTGCTCGAACAGTTCCTTGGCGACGATCGAGAAGTTCTTCACGCCGTCGCCCGGTCCGTTCTTGGCGGCGTCGAACACCTGGGCGAGCCCGGTGCCCGCGCTGCCGAAGTGCGACGCGCCCGTGATCGGCGCCGCGTTGCCCTTCCACACCCCGGGGCGCGCGTCGTTGCCGGCGACGTAGACGAGCGTCCAACCACCGCCGGCCAGCGTCATCTCGCACCAGGTCTGGAACGCGTCGCCCGGCGTGCCACCATTGGGGTCGAGCCAGTATGTGCCCGACGGCGCCGGGCCCGCACTCTTGATGGCGAGGCACGATGTGCCGGGTTCGCTCGGGTCGCTGCCGAGCGCCACCTTCGGTTTCACGGACACCCAACCGCTGCCGTCGCAATACGCGAGCGCCTTCAGCTTGGTGTCGAAGTACACCGCGCCGACCTTGCCACCGTCGCACTTGGTCGGTGCCGCGTCGGCGACATGCACGCGAAACTGTTGGATTTCGTTCCATCCATGCGTCGTCACCCCCGCGATGCCGACGGCCCCTGCGCCGAGCGCACCCAGCGTGGTGGCGCCCTGGACGGCAAAATCGCCGGTGACCGTGCCGCCAGCCAGCGGCAGGTACTTCTTGGCGACGTCGTCGGCGAGGTGTTGGGCGCCAATCGCGTTGTTTGCGATGTGGCCCGCCAGCACGCAGCCGGTACAAGCGAGGGACTTGGCGACCGAAGCAGTCGCCGCCTCATCGCTCTTGGCGGCGAAATCGGCGTTGGCGGCGGACTGGGCGGCCTTGGCGCTATCGGCCGTCAGCGCGTGCTTGGCGGAGCCACCCTTGTCGTCGGAGCCGGCGTAGGCAAACGCGACGTGCTCCGGCTTGACCGCACCGGTGCCGATCTTGTCGGCGGTGACGGCGCCCTTGGCCAGGTCGGCCTCGCCCACGCAGCCCGAGCACTGCAGGTCGTCGGCACTCAGCGCGTGCAAAGCCGACACCGCGTAGGGCACCGGGTGCAGGGGCGCGCGCGGCAGTTCCGGCTCGCCAGCGACCTGCACGCCGACCCACTTCGCCTTGCTGGAGGTGAACATCGCGTCGTCGATCTTGACCTTGGGGTCGAGTTGACCCAGGGGCAGCGCGAACACGCCGCCGGCTACCTGCACGGCGAGAAACTTCTCATTGTACAGGGCATCGGCGGTCTGGGAGTCGACGTACAGGCTCACCGCGAGCGGATAGGAGCCGTCTGCCACGGGACCGCCAGACACCGACGCCAGCCTGCCTTGGACGGCCAGCGTGGCGGCGCGGGCGGGCGCGGCGCTGCCAAGGAATGTGGCGGCCAGCAGCGGGGCTGTAACGATCAGGGCGAAGCGTGTCTGGTGCATAGCAGGCTCCTGGGCGGCGGGCAGGGGGTAGCGGGGAGAGTGGGGCAGCGGGGAGAGTGGGGCAGCGGGGAGAGTGGGAAAGCGAAGCGCAAAGACTCTCGCAGGACGGAACCATCGGCGGGTGGCTTGCGGTCGGCGCTGGGCAAGGAACGTACGTGCGTACCCCGCGCGTGCGAGAACCCAGATGGACATCTCCCACACGAAGGGGAGGCTGATCGCATCAGGCCGACCGCGCGCCGCACAGGTCGACGGCCAGCGCTTCTACTCCGTCCGGGAGGACGTTGAACATACGAAAGCTCAAGTGATCCGGGTCGTACCAGTCGAGGGCGATGCGCCAGCCCCAAGCCGGCGACCCGTCGCCAGCCGAGTACGTGCCGTACAAGAAGACCGCGCTGCCCTGCATGTGGCCGTGCAGAACCAGCCCGCTTGCCGCGTGGAACGTGTCGGTGAAGTCCCCGCGGCACGCCGGACCCGGTCCGCTGAGTACGAGTTCGCCCTCCTGCGGCGCCCCTTCGTGCGCCCAACTCAGAGACACGCGGTCGGCGGCGACGACAAGCGTGGCGTCAGATACGTGGGCGGGCGTCCCGGGCATGAACCATAACCGGTTGGTACCCGCGAAGCGACCGTGGTGCGAGGTAGGGATCACGGGTCGAGTGTACGTGAGGCCACGACTTATGCAATGCGCGCCCAGCACTAGGACCCACCACCGACTCCCATCCCCGCGCAGCCGGTGGAGCGTCGAGAGCGCAAAGCCCACGCACACTTTCTGGCTACTTGGTGGGCTCCGGTCGCAGCAGATCGGCCACGGCAAAGCGCCGATAATCGACCGCCGGCCACGTCATCGGTGCGCTGGTGGCTGCCGGCACCGCCAGCCGCACGACCACCGTGCCAAGCGCGCGCAACAGCTTGTCAAAGAACTGCTTTTCGTGTCCGCCGCAGATGGCGCGCTCGATGTCGCTGGTCTTCATGCGTTCTCTGGACGCGTGCGCGCGTTCGCTCCGAGGCACTCTCGGGTGCCAGCACCAAATACGCCAAGCCCGCGCGGCGCATCAGGTCGAGCAGGGCGGCGTCGACCTGCTCGAGGCGCGTGCCGCTGTGCAACTCCCATGAAACACCGACGTTTCTTGCGATGATTGCGCGGAACGCGATCATCTCGTCGACCACGTCGGCCGGCGTGCGCGGCAGCCACAGCGGCGACCACATCGCCGGCGACGTGCAGAATGTGCACTGGTACGGGCAGCCGCGACTGGCGAGCATCGGCAGCGAGCGCCGCCCCTGCCACAGCGCCCCGCCGACAAACCGCCGCCGCTGGTACCCGTCGATGGCGAACAGGTGGCAGGCGGGTCGCGGCAGGTCGTGCAAGTCTCGAATCCGCATGCGCTTTGGCGTCAACAGCACCTTGCCGTCATCGCCCAGGAACGCCACGCCGGCCACCTGATGCAACGCGGTGCCGTCCGCCCAAGCCTGCATTACGTCGACCGCGCCACGTCGGCGTGCCCTCGAACATGTGAAAATGCTTGCCCTGCCCCCAGGCGGGAAGCACCAGATGTACTTGCAGGCCGCTAGCCATGGAACCCGAAGTCGGGCATCTGCATCGCTACCTTCCCGCCCTATTGCACGGCCCCCTCCGGCAGGTCCCAGAAGAAATCTGCGTTCGTTAGCTCCCGCTGCCCGTCCGCCGCCGCCACGGGCGCTGCCACCGCTTGCGGGCCTGCGTGGGCGCAATCCAGCACGTCCTCCAGGTCGTCGAGGCAGCCGCGCCAGTACTCCGGCGTGCCAAAATGCGGCCACGTCGCCGGAAAAATGGGGTCGTGCCAACGCCGCGCCAGCCACGCGCTGTAATGGACGTAGCGCATGCCGCGCAGGGGCTCGATGAGGGCGAGCGTCGTGCGATCGAACGCGCGGAACTGCTCATAGCCGGCCAAGAACTGCTCGCGCTGGTGCAGCGTCGTCGCGTCCCGGCCGGGCAACAGCAGCCACAGGTCTTGCACCGCCGGGCCGGTCATCAGGTCGTCAAAGTCGAGCACGTGCAACACGCCGTCGCGCAGCACCAGGTTGCCGGAATGCAGGTCGCCGTGCAGGCGGTGGGTCGGCAGGCCGGCGAGGCGTTCGTCCAGCAGGTCTGCCAGTTCGCGCGCAGCCCGTGCGTAGCGCGGCGCCAGCGTCGCTGGCAGGTGCCCGCGCCCTCCACCGCCGGAAGCATTGCGCGAGGCCCCCGCCTCGCCCGCCAGCAGGAAGTCGAGAGGCGCCCGCACGAAAGTCGCGGCATCCAGGCGCAGACGGTGCGGTGCGGGCCGGGCGGCGGCGACATTGTGCAGGCGGCCGACCAGCATCCCGAGACGGGTAGCAAGGGCATCGTCGACGTCTTCCGGCGCGCGGCCGCCCTTGCGTTCGAAGAGGGCAAACGCGATGGCACCGGCGTGCTGCAGCGTCGTGCCGTCGGGGAAGGGGCGGACGGCGCCGACGGGGACTTCGGCTTCGTCGAGTTCGCGGAGAAGGTCGTGCTCGTCGCGGATCTGGGCGTCGGACCAGCGGCCGGGGCGGTAGAACTTGGCGACAAGGCGGGTCCCGTCGCGCAGTTGGAGGTCGTAGACGCGGTTTTCAAAAGAGTTGAGCGGGTCGCACAGTGGCGTGCAGGGCAGGCCGGTGGCTTCGATCGCGGCGAGGATGCGGTCGGGGGTCAGGCCGAGATAGGCGGTGGTGGGGTCGTTGGTGGAGTCGGCGATCATGGCGAGCAGCTTGGCACGGCCGGGGCGGTTTGTCTGGACGAATCCCGAAACCGGGATTCAGGGTTGCGGGCGCACGGGTGCCCTTGCGCCGTCGGCGCGTCTGCGGCCCACCGTCGCCGCCCCCGTCATCTTCAGCGCACAGTTGTCGCAGGCGCAGTCGAACGACAGCGGCGCGCCCTAGTACCTGCTCTCTGAAGTTCGCTACCCAGGTTTCTTCGGCCGACTCGCCCATGGCTGCGTTTCTCCTCCGCGCCGTTGTGCTACTACGGCTTCGTCGTCGTGCCTTGCCTTGGGCGAAACCGTCTCTCGAACTCCCGGATCGAACTTCGGGTCGCAGGTACTAGCCGCTACCACACCACCTCCACCCCGTATTCGGCAAAGTGCGGGTCGCGCCCACCCACGTCACACCAGGACCACGCCGGGGCCGGCCCACGCTACCGACACCACACCGTCACCATGCTCGTCACCTTCAGCGCACAGTTGTCGCACACAATCGACCACCCCACGATGGCCCCACACTTGCTCGACTTGGTATACCCTTCGGCCGTGACCGCACACATCCCAGTCCAGAAGTTGTATGGGCACTTGGCCAGCTCATACTGCTGCGTCTCTAGGCCGTCGCAGTCGTAGTCGAACGACACCGGCGTGCCGTAGCCCGTCGGCCAGAACTTTGTCGCCTTCGGGTTCACGTTGGCGTTGCCGTCAAAGCAGTCTCCCGGCCGGTCCACCCAACCGCTCGGAACGCCACACGCGCACTTCGTCGCCGTGCCACCCCAGTGGTCCTTGTCGGCGTCGATCCACACGCTGGCGCATCCCTCAGCGTTGGCCTCGTCCTTGAAGCCGTCGCAGTCGTCGTCGTAGCCGTTGCACTTCTCCTTGGCGCCGGGGTTGATGAGCGCGGTCGTCTCGTCGCAGTCCACCTTGCCGCCGGGCGGGCCCGTCAGCGACGTGAAGCCGCCCAGCGCGCCGCACAGGCACAGCGACAGGTTCTGCGGCCAGCCGTCCTTGTCGGTGTCGGCCCAGTAGTCCGAGCAACCGACCGCATCGATTTCGTCCGTGTTGCCATTGCAGTCGTCGTCCGCGCCGTTGCAGGCTTCGACCGCCTTGGGGTGGATTTTCTTGTTGAACGGCGCGCAGTCATCGACGTCGGGCGTGCCGTCGCCGTCGCTGTCGAGGTCGCAGACGTCGCCGAGGCCGTCGTTGTCGGTATCCTGCTGGCCCTGATTCGGCGTGGTCAGGCAGTTGTCCATGGCGTCGTTCACCCCGTCGCCATCGTCGTCGTCGTCGCAGACGTCGCCCAGCTTGTCGTTGTCGACGTCCACTTGGGCACCATTGGCGAATAGCGGACAGTTGTCGAGCTTGTCTGGCACGTTGTCGCCGTCGTCGTCAGCGTCGCACACGTCGCCGATTGCGTCCTGGTCGGTGTCGGTCTGACCCACGTTGGCCGCCAGCACACAGTTGTCGAGGCCATCGGAGACACCGTCGCCGTCGTCGTCGTCGTCGCACACGTCGCCGGCCTTGTCGCCGTCGGTGTCGAGTTGGCCCTTGTTGGGCGTGGTCGAACAGTTGTCGTTGGCGTCGCCAAGGCCGTCGTTGTCGTCGTCCGCATCGCAGGTATTGCCCTCGCTGTCGAAGTCCGTATCGACCTGGTCGGCATTGGCGGCCAGCGGGCAGTTGTCCTTCGTATCAAGGTGGCCATCGCCGTCGTCGTCGTCGTCGCACGGTTCGCCGAGTCCGTCCTGGTCGAGGTCTCCCTGCAGCTTGTTCGGTTGCAGCGGACAGTTGTCGGCGCCGTCTGCCACGCTGTCGCCGTCGTCGTCGGGGTCGCACACGTCGCCGGCCTTGTCCTGGTCGGTATCGAACTGGGCCGCGTTGGCCACGAGCGGGCAGTTGTCCTTGGCGTCCTCGACCCCGTCGCTGTCGTCGTCGGGATCGCAGGCGTCGCCGGCCTGGTCGCCATCGGTGTTGATCTGCTTGGCGTTGGTGTGGAGCGGGCAGTTGTCTACTGCGTCGAGGACTCCGTCGCCGTCGTCGTCAGGGTCGCAGGTGTCGCCGAGCGTGTCCTGGTCCGTATCGACCTGGGTGGCGTTTGCCGCGAGTGGGCAGTTGTCCTTGCCGTCGTTGATCCCGTCGCCGTCGTCGTCGGGGTCGCAGGCGTCGCCGGCCTTGTCGCCGTCGGTGTCGAGTTGCGCTGCGTTGGCGACGCTCGGGCAGTTGTCTGCGCCGTCCCCCTGGCCGTCGTTGTCGTCGTCGGGGTCGCACAGGTCGCCCGCGCCGTCGCCGTCTGCGTCGGCTTGGGCCGGGTCCGCGACGCTCTTGCACACGTCCGTGGAGTCGGCCACGCCGTCGCCGTCGTCGTCCTGGTCGATGCAGTCGGCCTGGCTGTCGCCGTCGGTGTTGGCAAAGCCCTCGTCGGTGGCCGCGTCGCAATCGTCGTCCTTGCCGTTGCAGACCTCCTTCGCGGCGGCCGGGCCCGCGCACAGCCACTTGCCGACCGTGCACGTCGCGGTGCCCGGGCAGGACCCGAACGCGTTTGCGACCGTGCACGCCGTTGGCGCCAATGCTTCATCGATCTGGGCGTCGCAGTCGTCGTCCTTGCCGTTGCAGGCCTCGGCCGCGGGCGTCTTGGCCTGGCACGCGCCCAGTCCACTGGAACCACATGCAAACGTCCCCGCGCAACTGCCGTGGGCGTTGGCGATGGCGCACGCGCCTTTGCTCGCCAGTGCCACCGCGAGCGGCGAGCAGGTGCAACCGCCTTGGGTCGGCTTACACACCGCATCGACGCCGGAACCGGCGCACGCAAAGCCTTCCGGGCAGGCTCCGGTGGGGCACGGCGTGGCGCAGGTCGAGCCGACGCCGCTGCCGGCGCACTTGCCAGCGGCAGGGCCACAATCCAGGTCCGCCTTGCACGGGCTGCACAAGGCGCGGTGCACGTCGATGCAGGCGGTCGCCCCGGTCGGCAGTTTCGGATTCGCCGGTCCGCACGCGGTGCCCGCCCCACAGCCATCCGCACACGGCGCCGCGCATGCCTTGCTCGTGCGGCCCCATGCGCACACCCCGGGCGCACACGGGGCGTCTGCGGCGCAGGGCTTGCCCCACGGTGGCGCGGGCACGTCGGCAACTGGGGGCGCATCGCCACCTGGGTCGGACCCAGCGTCCGCGCTGGCGGGGGCGTCGTCTGCGGCGACCTCTACCGCGACATCCAGCACGGCGTCCACCGCGGCGTCCACCGCGGCGTCCACCACGGCGTCCAACAAGACATCGACCGTGGCCGCCGCAAGAGTTGCCTCCACGGTCGCGCCATCGGCCCGTGCCGTGCCGACCCCCGCATCCCCGTCGCCGACCGCGCCGTCTGCCGTCACCAGCGCGTCGGCGGCGGTCCCTTGCGCGGCCGGCGCTGCTGACGTGCACGCGGCGATGGTTGCCATCCAGCCCAGCAGGGGTGCCAACGAGCGCAAGACCTTCCACATGGCGGAAACCTCCCTAGCGGTGCATCCTAGACCATGCCGCGCGCAGACCGCCACCCCCCCGCCGCCGCGACCTGCCGATGCGCCACGTCCTTGCCCTCCCGCTCGCCCTGATCGCCTGCTGCACAGGCTTGTCGCCCGTCGAGGTAGCGGTTTCGGCCGATGTCCTCGACACCTCCCTGTTGGCGCCGGACGCAGCCGGGGATGCCGCGCAAGACCCCGGCATCAGTCGCCCGCGCGCAGACGCCAGCGCAGGGCCAACAGATGCGCAGGGGGCCGCCGACGCCGGCATCGCGATGGACTCCTTGCCCTCCCCGTTGCTCATGAAAGCATTGTCATTCAAAGGCATCGTCATGCCGTCCACGCCCGCGGCCATGGCCAGCGTCACGTCGGGCGCAGCGCTTGGGGCGACTTGGTCCGACGGCACGAAGACCGCGCACCCCCTGGTGTGGAAGCCCCTGTTCCGCACCGGCGACCCGATCGCCGGCAAAGGCCCGCTTGCGGGCTCGCTGTGGAGCGCCAAGGGTGCGCCCCTGCTCGACGATTCGGTGGCCGGTCCGCCGCAGCCGATCATCGCCAACACCCCCGACGGCACGAGCCTGCTGCCGTGGCCGGGCGCCAAGCCGGTGGGCGTCGCGGGTCACGCACTCGGCCTCGTCACCCACTACGAATACGTGACCCTGACGCCGGGTGGGGACCTTGGTTACGGCCAGTTCCCCATGGCGATCAGCCTCACCACGCTCGATCAGGATCCGAAGGCCGGCACGCTCGCCGCCATCGCCTACCAGAACCTCGACCTGACGCTCATCCACGGCCTGTGGCTGCCGTGCGCCGGCGGTCCCTCGCCGTGGGGCACGCACCTGGGTTCCGAGGAGTACGAGCCCGACGCGCGCTGCTGGCAGGAGGGCACCTGCGCCGCCACCGGCAAGCTGACCGTCGCCGGTTTCGCCGCATACTTCGGCGATGCCAAGACCGCGCGGCCCTATTGGTACGGCCACGTGCCCGAGGTCACGCTGGGCGGCGGCGGCGCCAAGGTGGTCAAGCACTGGGTGTTGGGGCGGCTGTCGCGCGAACTCGTGCGCGTGTTGCCCGACCAGCGCACGGTCTACATGGGCGACGACGGCTCGTGGAATGGCCTGTTCCTGTTCGTTGCCGACCAGCCCGCGGACCTGTCGGCCGGCACGCTCTACGCGGCGCGCTGGCAGCAGACGGCGGCGACCGACGGCGGCAAGGCGACGCTGCTGTGGCATCGGCTCGGCCACGCCACCGACGCCGAAGTCTCCAAGTTGGCGGACACGCTGGTGTTCTCCGACATCTTCCTGGCGGAAGACAAGGACCCGAAAAGCGCCGCGTACCAGCGCGTGCGCACGTACCAGGGCCAGGAGTGGCTGCAACTGAAGCCCGGCATGGCGACGGCCGCCGCCTTCCTCGAGACCCGGCGCTATGCTGCCCTGCGCGGGGCGACCACGGAGTTCCAGAAGATGGAGGGTGTCGCGGTCGCCGCCGCCGACCAGCGCGTGTACGTGTCGATTTCGACCATCGCAGGCGGCATGCAGGCTGAGCCCGGGGCGGCGCAAGACCACATCCAGTTGCCGTTCGTGGCGGCCGGCGCGGTCTACGAACTTGGCTTGGCGGCAGGACAAAAAGACGCGGGTGGGCAACCGATTGCCAGCGACCACGTGGCCGTGACGATGCAGGCGCGCATCCGCGGCATCGACCTGCCGGCCGCCGACGCGATGGGCAACGCGGCCTCGCTCGCCGTGCCCGCCCAGCCCGACAACCTGGCGTGGTCGCCGCACCTGCGCACGCTTTTCATTGGCGAAGACGGCGGTGGTCACGTCAACAACCTCGTGTGGGCGTTTCAGCCCGACTCCGGCGCGCTCGCGATCGTGGCCGCCGTTCCGGTGGGCGCCGAGACGTCGGGTCTGCAGGCGATCGATGACCTGAACGGCTTTGCCTACGTCACGCTCAACTTCCAGCACCCGGGCGGCGGCAGCACGGCGGTGAACGCGGAGCTGGTCAAGAATTGGGGGCCCGGGCTCCACGGCGGCGTTGGTTACCTGCACGGGTTGCCGCGACCGGGCGGGCCCTGACCACAGCCCTGCGATCGGTGTCGGGAGGGCCGGTCGCCGCCGGCAGCGCCACATCTTGCAGCAGGACACCGACCTCGCCAGCCCCGACCAGCCCGGCTCGCCCAAGCGCACCTACGACTTGTTAGCCCAGTCCAGTGATATCCGCTACGCAGAGATGCTGGGGGTACCGTTCCTGACCGCGACCGTCGACATGGTGGGCTACGTCGCGGCGCTCAAGCAGGGGGCCGTCAAGCCGGTGGCGATTTAGTACACGTGTACTGCCTCAACGTAAACGCGACAGACGGTTGCTGACAATACCCAATTC
>SHZF01000088.1 GCA_009692425.1 Myxococcales bacterium
TAACCTCCGCGGCAGCCAAGCTGCCCCCCGGGCGGGCCATGCTGTCAACGGGCGCATCGACGGACGGATTGGCAGCCGCTGCCTGCGACGGCACTTGTCCCCACCAACGCCCCGCGAGACAATGCAGCGGTTCGCGGGTGGCTCGACCGAGGTGCACATGCTTTTCGCATCCCGCCGCGCGCGTTCGGGCCGCAGCGCGACCGTCTCGCCGTGGGCAAGCCGCTGGCAGGGCGACCGTGGTCACGTCGAGAGCTGGTTCTTGCGGTTGAACGACCCGGACCAGCCGCGCGCGCTGTGGGTCAAGGCGACGATCTTCGCTCCGCTCACCGGGCCCGCGCTCGGCGAGGCCTGGGCGATCTGGTTCGACGCGGGCAAGAGTGTCGCGTGGGCCGCGCGTCAATCGGCGCCGGTCGAGGGCGCGGCCTTCCCCGACTCGGCCTGCACCGACGTCGCGTGCTGCGGCTTGCGGGTGGGGTTGGGGCGCGACGGCCGCGCGGTCGGCTCGTTGGAGCGCGCCGGCGTGGAGTGTCGGTTCGACCTCACGTTCCAGCCCGAAGCGGGACTGTTGGGGGCCCACGCGACGCTGTTCCCGCACGCCTGGATGCTGGAAGCGCCCGTGCCGCGCAGCAAGACGCTCACGCCCTGGCCGGCGCTGCGTTTCGACGGCAGCGTCACTTTTGGCGGCGACACGGTCGACGTGCGCGGCTGGCGAGGGATGCACGGCCACAACTGGGGTCGCGAGCACGCCGAAGAGTATGCCTGGGGCCAGGTCCGCTTCGACGACGCCTGGGTCGAGGGCTTCACGGCACGCGTGCGCATGGCCGGGCGCCTGACGCCGCCGATCTCGTGCCTGGTGGTGCGCGACCGCGACCGCGAGTACCGCTGGGATGCGCTCATCGACCTGTGGCGCCAGCGTGCCAGCGCGACCGACCGGACCTGGACGCTGGCCTTGCGCGGCCCGGCTGGCGAAGTGGACCTCAGCCTCGACGCGACCGATCGCCCCTTGGCGTGCCTGGCCTACGCCAACCCCGACGGGCGCACGCGCTATTGCTTCAACTCCAAGCTGGCCCGCGCCGTGCTCCACGTGCGGCCGCGCGACGCCGCACCGTTCTCGCGCACGAGCGAACACGGTGGTGCCCTCGAGTTCCTGCGACCGAGTGCCGACGGTGCCGTGGAGGTGATTTGATGCGCGTGTCCTTCGTCGAGACGATGCGCGGAACGCTGATCGATGCGCGCGGCAGCCACCCGGCGGAATTCCGCGTCAAGGCGGAAGCGGGTGGACTGCGCCAGGTGCTGCGGGATGGCGTGCTGCGGCTGGCCGGCGTCGTGCACATGCCGCCCTTTGCCACAAACGCGCCTGCCACGGGCTCGATGCGCGTCGATGCGGCGGCGCGGCACCTGCACTACGACCTGACGTTCGATGGCCTGCGCCTGGCCGGCCACAAGACGGTGCGGCTGCGCGCGGTGCTCGCCACGATGACGCTGCTGCCCGTGACGCTTTTCGATGGCGCCGGCCAAGAACTGGCGCACGGCGACCTGCGCTTTCCGCTCGCGACACTGCGACCGTTCCTGTTGTCGTTTTTCGGCGTCGGCCGACCCCAGCAGCACCTCGACGCCGAGCGGCGCGGCCTTGAACGCCGGCGCCTCGATGGGGAGTCGTAGGTGACTGCGGGCCTGACTGCCAGCGAACACGCCACGCTGGCGGCGCTGGCGGTCACGGCGCTGCCGCCGGGTCGACTGCTGCCGGGTGCCGGTGCGCGCACGATCGCTGCCACGCTCGGGTTCGTGGCCGCGCTCGACCCCGCGCTGCTCCTCGGCTACCGCGGCCTGCTGCGCGCGCTGGATGCCGACGCCCGCGCCCGCTGCGGTGAGGCGTTCGCCGCGTTGCCGCTGGGTCGGCGCCTGCACGTACTCGACGCCTGGCGCGGCGGCGACCTGCGCCGGCTGTGGCTGCGCGGCCTGTTGGCTCCCTTGAAACTGGCCCATTTTGACGACCCCGCCTTGCACGCGGCGCTCGGCTGCAGGTACGCGCTCGACCCGCCGCAGCCAGAGCGCCAACGCTGGAATGCCCAGGTCCACAACGCGAGCGGCCTTGACCGCGCCATCGAACTGGAAGCCGAGGTGGTCGTCGTCGGCACCGGCGCGGGCGGCGCGGTCGTGGCCAGCGAACTGGCCGAAGCAGGCTGCGCTGTGCTGCTCGTGGAAGAAGGCGCCCACTTTACCCGCGCCGACTTCACCGGCCGCCCGGCCGCAATGATGATGAAGCTCTACCGCAAAGGGGGCGCTACGGTCGCGTTCGGCAACACCGCGATCCCCATCCCCATTGGCCGTACGGTTGGCGGCAGTACGACGGTCAACTCGGGCACGTGCCTGCGCCCACCCGACCGCGTGCTCGCAGCCTGGCGCGACGGGCTGGGGTTGCGCGACTTTACGCCCGCGACGCTGGACCCGTTCTTCCGCCGCGTCGAGGCCGTACTGCAGGTCGCGCCGTCGAGCCCCGCCGCGCTCGGCAACGTGGCCCGAATCGTGGCGCGCGGCGCGGATTCCCTCGGCTGGAGCCACTGGCCCCTGCCCCGCAACGCACCGGCCTGCGACGGCCAGGGCCTGTGCTGTTTCGGCTGCCCGACCGATGCCAAGCGCTCGACGAACGTCAGCTTCGTGCCGCGGGCGTTGGCACATGGCGGCGAATTGTGGACCGGCGTCACGATCGAGCGCGTAAGGATGCACGGCGAGACGGCGACGGGCGTCGATGGCTGGGCGCTTGGCAAGGACGGCCACCGCCTGCCGGTCACGGTACACGCCCAGGTCGTCGTGCTCGCGTGCGGCACGCTGCACACGCCCAACCTGTTGCTGCGGCAGGGGCTTGCCAACGCATCGGGGTCCGTGGGCAAGAACCTGTCGATCCACCCGGCCGCCGGCGCCATGGGGCTGTTCCGCGAGCCCGTCGGCGCCCAGCGCACCGTGCCGCAGGGCTACGCTGTCGATCAGTTCCATGCCGAAGGCATCTTGATGGAAGGCGCGACGACGCCGCTCGACATCATGGCCGCCACGCACACCGGCTACGGCCCCGGGTTCATCGACCTGATGGAGCGCTTCGACCACACCTTGCTGTTTGGATTTATGATTTGCGACGAGTCGCGCGGCCGCGTGCGCCCCGGGCCGGGCGGCGAGCCGTTCGTGACGTATCGGGTCAACGAGCGCGACCGGGCCCTGATCCAGCGCGCGACCGGGTTGGTGGCGCGCTTGCTGTTGGCGGCCGGCGCTGGCGAAGTCCACCTCGGCGTGCGCGGCTGGGAGCGCCTGCGCGGGGCGGCCGACGTGGCGGCCTTCGAGCGGGCCCGGCCGGCAGCGCGGCACTTCGACTTGAGCGCGTTTCATCCGCTCGGCACCTGTTCAATGGGCGCCGACCCGCTGCGGAGCGTCGTCGGGCCGACCGGCGAGACGCACGACGTTCATAACCTGTGGCTGTGCGATGGCTCGACGGTGCCGCCAGGGCTCGGGGTGAATCCCCAGCTGACGATCATGGCGCTGGCGGCGCGCGCGGCGGGGTTCGTGGCACGGCGGGTCGAGCGGCTGCGGCGGACGCCAGCGCAGCCGACGGCGGCAGAGCCAATCGCAGCGGGCGACGCCAGGCGGGATACCTTGCCGCGCCCACGCACCTCCAGTACCGTCGCACCGCGCCACGGCCGGCGCCCATAAGCGCCACCGTGCCCGATTCTACCGCCATCACCGGGCCCGCTCCCCAACCCGCGCTCGGGCCCGCTGGCCTGCCGGCGCCGCCCTCACGCTGGCGCGACAATGCTGTGCTCGTCGCGGTGGGCGTGCTGGGCCTCGCGTGGTACCACCGGGTCGATGTCATCTCCGGGTTCTCCGCGATCTCGGGCGACACGGGAGACACGCGCCTCGTCACGTTCCTGCTCGAACACGGCTGGCGTGCGTTGAATGGCACCGCGCCGATCGCGTCGCCGCCGATGTTCCACCCCGCCGCCGGCACGTTTGGCTACGCCGACGCCTTCGTGCTGCATGGGCTGGTGTTCTGGCCGCTGCGGGCGCTTGGCGTCGATGCGCTCACGGCGATGCAGGGGGCGCTGATCGCGTGGAATGGCCTGACCTATGCGAGCGGCGCCTGGCTGCTGCGGCGCGAATTGCGGCTGGGTGTGATCGCCAGCGCGGCCGGGGCGGCGTTGTTTGCGTACAACAGCGCGAAGTTCAACCAGTTCGTTCACATCCAGCTTCAGCCGTTGGCGTTGCTGCCGGTGCTCGTCGCGGTCGTCCTCCGGCTCGGTCGCGCCACCCCCGTCCTTGACCGACGGGTGGCGTTCCGGCGGCTGGCGACGCTGGCGCTGTTGCTGAACCTGCAGTTGTTGTCGGGCGTCTACGTCGCGTGGTTTTTCTGCTTCTGGTGCCTGCTTTTCGCGCTCGTGCTGGCGGCGATGGCGCCGACGCGGGCGTGGCTGCTCCAGCGTGCCCGGGCCTGGCGTCGACCGCTGGCGGGCGCGGGCTGCGTGTTCGGCATCGGCCTGGTGCCGTTGCTGCTTTTGTACGTCCCGGTGCTGCGCGAGACCGGCTGGCGCAGTTACGGCGACGCCCAGGGAATGATCCCGCAGTGGTTCTCGCCGCTGCTGATGGGCGACACCAACCTGCTGTGGGGCTGGGTCGAAGGCGCGCTGCCCGGCCTGTACGCCATGAACTTCTGGTGGGAACACCGCATCGGCCTCGGCGCCGTGGTCACTCTGGGCTGGCTCGTGCTCGCCGTTGCCGCCGGGCGGGCATTGCTACAGGAGATGGCGGTGCTGCAAGAGATGGCGCCGCAGGCCGGGCCACACCCCTCGACTGCCGCGCCCACGCTGCCGCCGCGCCTGGTCGGCATTGCCCTCGTGTTGTCGGTGAGCCTGTTCTACCTGCTCGGGATGAAATACTTCGGCCGCTCGCCGTGGTGGTTCGCGTTCCACACCGTTCCCGGCATCAAGGGCATCCGTGCCGTGGCGCGCTACGTGGTCGTGCTGGCGCTCCCGATCAGCATCGGCCTGGCGCTGGCCCTCGACGGACTGCTGGCCCGCGCGGGCCGCTTGCCCGCACACCGCCGACGCTGGGCACAGTTCGGCCTCGTCGGTTTGGCGGCGCTGGCGCTGGTGGAACAGGCCGGCACGCGGCAGGGCTACGACAAGCAGCGCGAACTGGCCCGCCTCGACCGCCTGGCAGCACGACTGCCCGCCGGGTGCGATGCCTTCTACATCACGAGCCACCCGGCATCGAAGCTGTCGAACACCGAAGTCCAGATCGACGCGATGTTCGTGGCCCAGCGCACGGGCGTGCCGACGCTGAACGGCTATTCGGGGCAGGACCCCAAGGGCTGGAAGCTCTATTTCATCCGCGAACCCGCGTACTTGAGCCTTGTGAATACGTGGGTGCAGGAGCGGCACGTTGCGGGTCTTGTGTGCCGGCTCGACGACCCGGATTGAGGCCACGCAGTTTCCTTGCCCACGCCCGCCGCTAGCCGTAGCGTCTGCGCATGCGTACGCCATCTGCCTGCCACGCCCGCCTACTGCTCTGCCTTGCCGCGCTGACGACGCTGGCGCCGCTTCGTCACGCAACAGCCCTGCCCAGCGACGCGGCCCCAGCCGAAGCCGCCCGCGACGGCGCCGCCGACACGACGCCCACCACCGACGTTGCCCCGCCTGCACTGCCCGAGACTCCCACCGAGGCGGACGACGAACCGCCGACCGCGTTGACCGATGCCCGCGACGACGCTTTTCGCGGCGGCAGCACCGGCCGCATCGACCTGCGCGCGCTGATCCAGGTGCGCTACGCGTGGACGAACGTGGTTGATGGGGACCTCGTGCAGCCCGGCGACGACGGCGGCAGCTTCGGCAAGCTCGACCCCGCCACGGCTGCGCAATGGGCCCTGCAGCAGCGCGCGACCGCGCAGGATGA
This sequence comes from Myxococcales bacterium, assembly GCA_009692425.1. Lineage (GTDB taxonomy): Bacteria > Myxococcota_A > UBA9042 > UBA9042 > UBA9042 > SHZF01. The sequence goes on from SHZF01000088.1 coordinate 5,935, forward strand.
CGATGGCTGGCGCGTCGAACGAGCGTTCGTGCGTCTGCTGGCCAAGGCCGGCAAGCGCGTCACAGGACGCTTCGTGCTCGACCTCGCCGAACTGCACGCCGACAACGCGCACAAGGCGATGAAACTGGCGGCCATCGAAGTGCGCTCCGGCAAGCGCTTCGACGTGACGCTGGGGTACATCAAGCGGCGCTCATCGTTGCTCGAGCTTTTCCCGACGGCGGAGTTCGAGTTCGCGTGGCCGGGGCCGACCGACGGCTTCCTGCGCGACATGGGATGGTCCGGGCGCGACACGGGTGTACTGGTGCGGTTCCTGCCCCTGCCGAAGCGCCACTGGCTGACAGTCCACGCGATGGCTTCGGGCGGCGGCGTCGAAGACGGGCTGGCGGCGGAGCCAGGCAAGCTGCTGGCGTTGCGGTTGGAAGGCGAACCCTGGCAGGGCCACCTCCGGCTCGGTGGCAGTGTGTCGCTGCGGCGCGAGACCGTGCAGGCGTACAACCCGAAGAAGGGCCAGACGCCCTTCGATGTGATCGACTCGGGTTGGATGGCGGGCGCCGATGCCACGCTGGCTCTGGGCGGCGTGGAATTGCGCTACGAGGCCCTGACTGGGACGCGCACGGACCTGGCGCTGCGCAAGGCGTACAAGCAAGGGCGCGCGTTCATGGCGGCGTGGGGCGTCGCGTCGTACCGGGCGCGGCTGTGGGGCGTGGGCGTGATGCCGGCCGTGCGCGCCGAACTGCTCGATGTGGACCGCGCCGACACCGACCACGGCCAGCGACTGCTCGGCAGTGCGGCACTCAACGTCGATCTGGGCAAGGGGGCGCGCCTGCTGCTGGACTTCAGCCACTACGCCACTCAGGCGGGGAGTCTGGCGCTCGACGATGTGCCGCACGCTTCCGACGGGACGCGGGTGCCAGACGTCGACTGGATGCGCTGGACGGTGCAGGTGCAGGGGGAGTTTTGAGGTCGGTGGCGGGGCGGATTGTGGCGAATCGTGGTCGCGGCGGCCGCTTGGGGCGCGCCATCCTCAAACGCCGGAAGTGGGTCCTGGCCCCCGCCAGGGTCAAGCGATACCGCCCTTCGCTCAACCGCTGCGCTTGACCCAACCGCAATGGCGAAACCACTCGACGAATTGGCCCAAGGAAACTAGCGACACCGAATGCGGCGGCGAAGGACGGTCCTTGCTCCGTGGCTCGGGCTGAGTCCAAGGCGGAAGCCGCGGGCCTGGCGACCTCGACCGCGCGGAACATGGTGGTGGTGCCGGCGTTGCCGGTGCGCTGGGGTGGGTTGACGCTGGCCGCCGACTGAAACCAGGCCCGGGGTATCCTTGCGGCGCGACCATGCAATACTGCAGTGCACCGGTTGCCGCAGCAGCCGCGGCGGACCGATGACCACGACGAGCATGCAGGCGCTACCGCCCGAGAACGCCAAGCGGAGCCGCCATGGCAGCCCAACACGGCCCATGTCGAGCACTCAGGCCGGCCACGTCGACGCCTGCGTCTGTCGGTGAGCCCGTACGCCCGGCTGCTTTTGCTCAGCGCGAGTGCTCTGTTCTGGGAACTCGCGTTCATCCGTTGGGTGCCCGGCCAGGTCCGCGTCGTCGGATACTTCACGAACCTGGTCCTGCTGGCGGCATTCCTGGGGCTCGGCGCAGGTGCGCTGTTGTCGCGCAAGCCGTGGCGTTTGCTGCGTTTCTGGCCGATGGCGAGCTTCGGCTTCGTGGTCTTCTGCCTCGTCGCAGGCCTGACCGACGTCAAGAACCCGGGTGGAGAGCATTTCTGGCGCGGCGACGCGCCGCATGTGCCCCCCACCGTGGCGGCCATGACGACGGCCCTCGATGCCGCCCTGCACCTGCTGGCGCTGCCGCTGCAAGGCGTGGGTTTCCTGCCGCTCGTCACCGCGCTGTTCTTGGGCACGGCGGGCATGTTCGCACTGCTCGGCCATGCGATCGGCCAGCAGTTCCGCGACTTGCCGCCACTGCGCGCCTATTCGTGGGACCTGGGCGGGAGCCTGTGCGGGGTGGTGGCCTTCATGGTCGCGTCGCAACTCCAGGCGCCGCCATGGCTGTGGTTCACTCTGGGGACGGTGTTGCTGGTGCCCCTGCTGCCCTGGCGGCAGCCCGCCGCCACGGGGTGGTTTGCTGGCCTGCAGGCCGCGCTGCTGGCGGCGACGCTGGGAATCGTAGCGCTGACCGGGGCCGGGCAGATCTGGTCGCCCTACTACCAGATCGAGACCGACGTGGTGCACCGCCCCGGACGAGCGCGGCCGGACGGCGTGCGGCTCCGGGTCAACAGTGACTACCATCAGATGGCATTGGATCTGCGGCCGCGCGCGGACGACGATGCATTCCTGACCGGCTGGCGCGCGCTGTATGACATGCCCTACCGCGGCCGCACCCCGGGCCGTGTCCTCGTGGTCGGCGCGGGCAGTGGCAACGATGTCCAAGCGGCGCTGCGCAATGGCGCCACGACTGTCACGGCCGTCGAGATCGACCCCGCCATCGTCGAACTCGGCCGCCGCTTGCACCCAGAACGCCCGTATGCCGACCCGCGCGTCGAGGTCGTCACGGACGACGCCCGCGCATTCCTCCAGAACGCCTCGGCCAACGGGGCGCGACGCTTCGACACGGTGGTGTTCGGCTTCCTCGACAGCCATACCCTGCTGAGCGGCGGCATGTCGACCCTGCGCATCGACAACTACGTGTACACGGCGGAGTCGTTTGCGCACACCGCTGCCCTGGTCGCGCCGGGTGGCCGCCTCGCCGTGACGTTCACGACGGCGACGCACTGGTTGCGCGTGCGCCTCGACGCACTGGTGGCGGTGGCCATGCGCGCGCCGACCCAGACGGCGCGGGTGCCCTGGACGAACGGGCGCGTGTTCTGGGCCGACAAGCGCGCGGACTGGCGGCCGCTAACCGAACAGGAACTGGCTGCGCTCATCACAGGTCTTTCGCTGCCGTCGGACGACTGGCCCTATCTGTACTTGCCGCGCCGCAGTCTGCCGCCGCACTACCTCTACTTCATGGCGCTCCTGCTCGTCCTTGGCACGTTGTCGCGGTGGCTGCTGCCTCGCGACGAGCGCCGTGTCAATCTGCAGTTCTTCTTTCTCGGCGCAGGATTCCTGCTGATCGAGACGCGCAGCGTCACGGAAATCGCGCTGCTCTTCGGCTCCACCTGGCAGGTAAATGCGCTGGCGTTTGCCGCCATCCTCGCCGCAGTCTGGCTTGCCAACGCCGCCGTGACGCGCTGGCAACTGACCCGACCGCCCGACCCCGCCGCGCTGCCACGCCTGACCACCGCGCTGTACCTGGGCGTGCTGGCCGCGCTGCTCGGCGGGTGGCTGCTGGACCCAGGGGCGCTGTACGTCGCGAACCTGCCGCTGCGCGCCGTGCTGGCGGCGCTGGTGCTGTTCACGCCGATCGCGTTGGCGGGCGCGGTGTTTTCGCTGCGGTTCGCGCACGCCGGCCACCCGAACCTGTTGTTCGGTTCAAACCTGCTGGGGGCGATGGCCGGCGGCGCACTCGAGTACCTGTCGCTGCTGGTGGGCCTACAGCCACTCTACCTGCTCGCCGCGGTGCTGTACCTGTTGGCGATGTGGGCAGGGCTGCGGCGGGCATGACGGCGGGCACCGGCACTGGCGCTCGTCGCGCTGCGGTGCCGAACGCGCACATCATCGCCCAGCTCAAGCCGCTTGGGCTGGCTGCTACGTCACGACGCGCGAAAACTCCGCGCCATGAGGCCGATGCCACCGCCGATGGCGCCCAGTATCGCCAGCAGCGTCGGCAGCGACGTGGGCTGGAAGTGAACGCGCAGGCTCGACACCACCTCCAGCGTCATGAACGCGAGGCTCAACGCGACGATGACCCAGCCCAGGCGCGACTTGCCGTCGAAAAACAGCAAGCCGACGCCGGTGACGAACGGAAGCACGGTGGCGCCGATGCTGCCGCCCGCGCCGTAGTGGCTGCCGAACCAGCCGTGCCACAGGCCCGCCGACGAGACGACCACGCGCGAAAACAGCAGGTAGAGGCCACCAGTACTCAGCGCCGCGCCTGCAACGAACGGGCCGATGCCGCCGGGCGTGCCACCGGGGCCGAGGGGAGTGTGCATCGGGGCCGCTCGACGCCCAATCCGGGGCGCGGCGAAACCGTAGCAAGCGGCGGCGGGGGAGACAACCCGGTTGTGAGGCCGGGCACGCAGGGGCCACGCCGCCGTTGCAGATGGCCCCGTGCTGGAGGCACCATCGCGGGCTGCGGAGCCGCCCAATGCCGATCGACCCCCTGCCCCTCCTCGCGAACCCGATCGCGCGCTGCGGCCTGCACCCGGCTCTGGCGGCGGCCTGGGTGTGCGCAAAGTGCCAGCGCGGCCATTGCGGGCCATGCCAGCGCCGCACGGACCGCCGCACCACCCCATTGGGCACCTGTCTGCAATGTGGCGGCGCGCTGCAGCGCCTCGACATCGACTCCGCCGCCCTGACGACACCGTGGGGTGCCCTGCGCCAGGCCTACAGTCCGCTCGGCCTGGCGTGCGCGGCGGCGCTGGCCGTGCCGATGCTGTACGCGGGCTTCGTCGTCACCACCCTTCCGTTCGTCCTAGTCGCCACCGCAGCGTGCGCATGGACCTACTTTCTCGGCGTCGTCCGTTGGAGGGCGACGGCGCACGCGGGGCTGCCAGCGCCGGCGCACGTCATCGACAACCTGCGGGGTTCGATGGCTGCGCTGACGGGCTTCCTGGCCGTGTTGATCGCCGTGGCGCCGGCCGTGGTGGCGTGGACGCGCGGAGCCCACCGCATCGTGGTCTGCCTGTGGGTGGCGCTGGCCCTGGCGTGGCTGCCGGTTCCGGTGCTGGCGGCGGCGGCGCGCGGCGATTTCCCGGGTCCCCTGCTGCCGCTGGCCACGCTGCGCGCCGTGCGTGACGATCTGTTTGGCTACGCCGGCATGATGCTGGGAACTGCCGCTTGGAGCGTCGTCGCGTTCGGCGTCGCCGCCGTGCTGGCGATGAGCGTGGGGCGGTTGCCGGGCATCGGGCCGTGGCTCGTGACGGTCGGCGCCCTGCCGGGGCTGTGGGCGGTCGCATTGGCGCTCGGGCGCTGGGGCGAGCGGCAGGCAGCGCAGATTGGATTCGAGGAACCATGAGCAAACACGCGTTCGTCACCGGCAGCGCCAGCGGCATCGGCCGCGCCACCACAGGTCGCCTGCAGACGGCCGGCTGGCGCGTGACTGCCACCGACCGCGATGCCGAGGCGCTTGCGAGGGCCGCAGCAGCCGATGGGTGGCCCGCGGAGCAGGTGCGCTGCGCCGCCCTGGATGTGCGGACCGCGCCAGCCTGGCGGCAGGAACTCGACGCCGCCGAAGCCGCATTCGGCCCGGTCGACGTGCTGTTCAACATCGCGGGCGTCTTGCGGCCGGGCTGGGTGCACACCGCCGCCGCCGACGCCATCGATCTGCACATCGACGTCAACCTCAAGGGCACGCTGCACGGCACGCAGCAGGCCGCGGCCCGCATGGTGGCGCGCGGGCATGGCCACATCGTCAACGTGGCGTCGATGGCCGCGCTCGCTCCCGTGCCGGGGCTGGCCCACTACAGCGCGAGCAAGTTCGGGGTGCGTGCGTTTTCGCTGGCGGCGGCACACGAACTGGCCCCATTGGGCGTGGCCGTGTCGGTCGTGTGCCCCGACGCGGTGCAGACGCCGATGGTGGACCTGCAGCGCGACCGGGCCGAGGCGGCACTCACGTTCTCGGGCGGCAGCATCGCGACGGCCGGCGACGTGGCGCGCTGGTTGGTCGACGATGTGCTGGTGCGGCGGCCCCGCATCGCGGCGCGGCCTTGGCACCGGGCGTGGCTGGCGCGACTGGCGGACTTGCTGCCGGGCGTGGTCGGGCTCGTGGAGCCGGTGCTGCGGCGCAAGGGGCGGGCGCGGCAGTTGGCGTTGGGCGGGGCGCCGGGATCGGAGTCGGGGTCGGAGTCGGGGTCGGGGTAGCAACGGAGTGTGACGACAGCGAGCTGCCGCAGCCTGGTCGCGTCAAACGCCTGCGTGCGGCGTCGCGGCGGCGGCAGCAGCGAGCTCGGCGATCGGCACCTCCGCCCGCCCCGTCGCACCCAGCCGCGGCGCCCCCGGGATCACGAAGCGTCCACCGGCCTCGATCCGGTCCTGCAACGCGATCATCCCCGCCACATCCGCACTGTCCAACCAGAAATCCACGGGCGGCCGCGCCAGCACCACGCTCGGGTCGCCCATCGACGCCCGCAGCGCGGCTTCGGTGACGTGGAACCCATAGGTCAGCGTCTCGTGCTCGCTGTGGGCCGGGGTGTACGCCGTCTGCAGCGCCAGTGGGCCAAACTTCGCGTGGATGTGCAGCGCCTTCGACGTCCACTGCGTCGCGCCCCAGAACTCGCGCACACCGAACGCCTGCAGCGCAAGCCCCTTCGTCAGGCTGCCGAGCCCGCGCAGGTCGAGCGGCACCGCGCCCAGCTTGTTGAACACCGGCGCGAGGCTCGACAGGTTGTGGCCGAACCATTGCCCCGGCCGCTGCATCGGAATGGCGACGTACATCGACACCGGCACGAGCCCGTCGAAGTCGGCGGGCAACTTGAACAGGTCGCGCACGCCCGGCCACAACGTGCTGGCGCGGCGGGCCAGACCGTAGATCGCGCCGGGCATCTCGCTGCAGTCGAAGAAGACCCAGCGCGGCATCGGCATCCCCTCGGGTCCAAACGTCAGCCCGTCGAGGCGGTGCAGCAGCGTCAAGAACGGCTCGGACGACAATGCCAGCGGATTCAGCACGTTCTGCGGCGGCGTCGGCATGCCGAACGGCTCGGGGTCGAGCAGCGGCAGGTTGAACGGCGTGGCGACGAGGTACGGCTCGAACTCGTCGAGCAGCGCGGGATTGCGGATGGCGAATGGCAGCTTGCTCATGCGGCCTCCGCGGCGTCGGAGCCATGCGCCGGGTCCTTCCACAGCGGCACGCGCACCAGCGGCCCCTGCTCGGAGGGATGGCCGACGATGCAGATGCGGCGCCCGGCCTCGATCTCGCGTTGCAGGGCGATCAACTGGGCAGCGTCGTCGGCGTCCACGTCCGCGTTCGCGACCAGGAGCGGCGGTCCCGGCACCGGCGCCCGCAGCAGGCGTGCCACGGCGTCGTGGCCGGGTCGGATGCGAAACGACAGCGTGCGCGGCATCGAGTGGGCGGGCGTGTAGGCGGTGAGCAATTCGAGCGGCCCGAGGTCGGCGTACACCGGCAACTTCGGCGCGCGCCACTGCGTGATGCCGATGAGTTCGCGAATCGGGAACACCTGCAGGCCGAGAGCAAACGTCACCCGTAGCGTGCTGGCTGGCGCAATGCCCGGCGAGACTTGGTTGAGCGACTCCAGCGTATACAACAGCCAGGTGTCGGGCACTTCGCGTCCCGCCTCGAAGCCTGCCAGCACCGGGATCGCGATGCACTGCGACACTGGCACCAGCCCCGTGTACCCGTCGGGCACCCGCAAAGCCTCGCGCGCCCACGGTTCGAGCCCAGCCGCCCGAATGGCCAGCCCGAACACCGCACCCGGCATCACGGCGCAGTCGTAGAACACCCACGACGGCATCTCCATGCCAAACGGGCCGAACGTCAGGCGGTCCATCAGTTGCAGCATGGCAAGAAATTCGGCGTGGCGGCGGTGCTGCGGGTTGAACACGTTGTGGGGCGGAATCGCGACGCCGAGCGGGTCGAGTCGCAGGTCGCGGGCGATGCCGTCGTGGGCAATCAGGAACGGCTCGCAGCGCTCGAGCACGCGCCGGTAAGGGTCAAGCAGCGCGTCCATCAGGCGGGCACGGCTTCGACGCGGGCGAGCACTTCGGCGTACGTCGCCTCGATGTCGCCGAGGTCACGGCGGAAGCGGTCCTTGTCGAGCTTGCGGCCGGTGCCGATTTCCCACAGCCGGCACGAGTCCGCCGAGATTTCGTCTGCCAGCAGCAGTGCGCCGTCGGCCGCGCGTCCGGCTTCGATCTTGAAGTCCACCAGTTCGATGCCGCGCGCCGCGAAAAACGCCCGCAGCACCGTGTTTACACGCAGCGCCAGCACCTGAATCGCCGTGACTTCGGCGGCCGTCGCAAACCCCAGCAGCACGGCGGCGGCGTCGTTGACGAGCGGGTCGCCGTGGGCGTCGTCCTTCCAGAAAAGCTCAACGAGCGGCGCGGCCAGCGCGATGCCCTCCTCGACCGCGTAGCGCTTGCTGAAAGTGCCCGCCGTGCGGTTGCGCACCACGATCTCGAGCGGAATGATGGCCACCTTGCGCACGAGCAGTCGGCGTTCGTCGAGCACGCGGACCACGTGAGTGGCGATGCCGGCAGCCTCCAGTTCGCGCATCAGGCGCACAGCGACACGCAGGTTGATCGGCCCCTTGCCCGCGATCGTGCCGACCTTCTGGCGGTTGAAGGCGGTGGCGTCGTCCTTGAAGTGCAGCACAAGCAGTTCGGGGTCCGGCGTCGCGAACACGACCTTTGCCTTGCCTTCGTAGATCGGCGCGAGAATGGTGATGTCGTTCATTTGGTTCCCTCACACGATGCCAGTTCGTCGGTGGCCGCCATACAAGCCCGGTCCACCACGAGCCCGCAGTGGCGCAGGGCGTGGTCGAGGTCGAAGCAGCGCCGCAGCCCATCCAGGCCGAGCTTGGCGCACACGTCCGGGTCGCGTTCCAGCAAGGTGAGCAAGGCGCCGGCGCCATCCAGCGCAGCGAGCCCTGCCCGTTGCACCCACGTGTAGGCGTCCTGGCGGCCCACGCCCGCATCGACGAGCGCGTTGAGGACCGTTCCCGTGAAAAACGCCCCGCCGGCCGCGTCGAGGTGGGCACGCATGCGGCCGGCATCGACTTCGAGGCTCCGCACCAGCCCGGTCGCCCGGTGGAGCAGGAAATCGAGCGTCACCGTCGCATCCGGGCCGATGACCCGCTCGACGGAGCTGTGCGAAATGTCGCGCTCGTGCCACAGCGCCACGTCGTCTTCGGCAATGCGCGCATAGCCGCGCACAAGGCGGGCCAGGCCGCACAGGTTCTCGGCGAGGATCGGATTGCGCTTGTGGGGCATCGCCGAACTGCCCTTCTGGCCGGCCGTGAACGCCTCGCGCACCTCGCCGACCTCGCTGCGGTGCAGGTGGCGCATGTTGACGGCGAAGCGCTCGACGGCCGTCGCGGTCCACCCCAGCGCGGCAAAGAACACCGCATGGCGATCGCGTGGCACCACCTGGGTCGCCGCGGTCTCGGCGCGCAGGCCGAGGGCTGCCAAGGCAAGGGACTCGGCTTCCGGCGGCGTCTGCCCGTACACGCCGACCGCGCCTGCCAGCTTGCCGACCGCGATCTCTGCGACGGCGGCCCGCAACCGCTTGCGACAACGGGTGAACTCCGCCACGTGCGACGCCAACACGACGCCGAACGTTGTCGGCTCGGCAAACATACCGTGGCTGCGGCCGATGGTGGGCGTCGCACGGTGGCGGGCACTCACGTCCATCGTCGCCTGGATGAGGGCAGCGAGGCCATCTTGCAGCAGGATTCCGGCGGCGACCAGGGTCTGGGCCAGCGCGGTGTCGAGCACGTCCGAAGACGTCAGCCCGCGGTGCAGCAGGCGCGCCGACGGCCCGGCGGACTCCTCGACCATCGTGAGGAAGGCGATCACGTCGTGCTTGACCGTGCGCTCGATCGCGTCGGCCCGCGCGGGGTCGAGCACCACCTGGGCAGCGATGGTGGCGGCGCTGCCCGCCGGGGCCAGACCGAGCTGCTCGAGCGCGCCCAGGTGCGCCAGCTCAACGGCAAGCCAACGCTGCATGCGAGCCGCGTCGGTCCACAGGGCGGTCATCTCGGGGCGGCTGTAGCGCGGGTGCATCGGGGGCTGCGCGCCGGACGACGGGGCGGCCGGAAGGGCGCGGAGTGTGGCGAGGAGCCGCGCGGGCGGCAAGCGACGGTTTGGCAACAGGCGGC
>SHZF01000089.1 GCA_009692425.1 Myxococcales bacterium
CGATCTTGTGAAGATCAACCCGCTTCTCAATTGGACGAAGAAGGACGTCTGGAACTTTATCGCCAAGAACGATGTCCCCTACAACCCGAAGCCGTCGATTTCGGCCCGAGCACAATCGGACAACTGCCTGACGCCGGTGCGAAGATCGCAAACATCGCACCCAGGGCGCCATCGAACGGCGTGTTCGGCTGCAGCGCGGGCGGGGAACGACCGGGGCAGGGCAGCGCGTGGCTGTGGGCGAGCCTGGTCGCGCTGGCCATCGTGGTCGTGCGCCGCCGCAAGTCGGGGCCGTGGGCTTCGCAGCGCTGACCGACGCGAACGGGCTGGATTCGGCGGCCCTGCGCACCCTTGCCGAGCGTCAGGGTTTCCTGCTGTTGCGAAGGGCGGTCCCGGACGAGCGATTGTCGCCGCTGCGGGACCTCGTTGCGCGCGCCTGTCGCACCCGCGGTTGGCTGCGTGCCGACCATACGACGGACCCGGCCGTGCGCCTGGGCGCCTACGACGACCCGCGCTGGATTGAGCTGCTCAGCGAAGTCCTGCCGAGCGCCGCGTTCGATGCCGTGCGCCACACCCCGGCGATCCTGGAATGCTTGCAGGCGTTGTGGCAGGACAGGCCCGTACCGCAGGCCGGCGACGTGTGCCGTCTCGTGTCGCCTGGCTGGCCCGCGCTGACCACGCCTCCGCACCAGGACGCGGCATATTTGGGCGGCACCCCACGTGCTTGGGCGGCATGGACACCGCTGTGGGACTGCCCACTCGCGCTTGGCCCTCTGTGCCTGCTGCCCGGGTCGCACACCGCCGGGCTTTGGCCGCACGCGCCGACCGCAGGCGTGGCTGCCGACGCCCTGCAAGGGATCGCCACATCTATCGACGATCGCTGGGCCGCCGCCGACCTCGCGGCGGGCGACGTGCTGTTGTTTTCGTGCTGGACCGTCCACGCCGCACTGCCGAACCAGACGCCAGACCGGTTGCGGGCGTCTGTCGACTTTCGCTACCGGCCAGCCGGCGAAGTCGCGGCCGGATGAGATTCAGAAACCGTTGGCCTTGGCGATCGCGGCGTAACCGGCACCCACAAGACTCGGCTTGCGCGTTTTCTTCGGATCCGTGGGGTCAATGCCGTACAGCCCCATCTGGATCGCCATGCCGTGGTTCCACTCGTAGTTGTCGACCAGTGACCACCAGAAAAAGCCTTCGACGACGGCGCCGTCTTGGATCGCGCGGTGCAGTTCGGCCAGGTGTGGCTTGAGAAACCCTTCGAGTATTTTGGACTTGTCTCCACCCGAGCCGTTCTCGGTGATGATGACGGGCTTGCCGTAGGACGCCGCGAGCATGACCACGTCGTGCATCCCCGCCGGCCAATCGTTGAAGAGTAGCGCGCTGTCGGGCAAGAAGTCGAAAAACTTGTACTTTTCGTGCAACGGAGCCGCCAGTCCGCTCACGAGCAGTTGGGTGTAGTAGTTGACGCCGATAAAGTCCATGCGCCCTTTCATGTCGTCGAGTGGCCCCTCGCCGGGGCCCTCGATCTTGCCGTCGAGGTTGAGATCGAGCTTGCCGTGGACCGTCGCGTCGAGGAATACGCGGTTGTACACATAGTCGGCATGCTGCGCGGCCACGAGGTCGCCCGGCTTGTTCGGGTCTTTGGGCTTCATCGCGGCGAGGTTGTGCACGATGCCTACGCGCGCGGCCTTGCCGTCGCCGTCCGCGTCGGCCTTGTCGTAGGCGTGGACGGCGTCGTACATGCGGCAGTGCGCCATCATCATCGTGAACGCCACGCTGAGCGCCGTCTCGATTTCGAACGGCACGCCGGGCGGGTTCGTGCGGTCCTTCGTGCCGATCAAGTAGCCGGGCACGATGACGGCAAATGGCTCGTTGAGCGTGCCCCACAGGTCCACTTCGGCGCCGAACTCGGCCGCACACCACGCCGCGTAGAGCGTGATGGCCGTCAACATGCGCTCGCGATCGGCCCAGCCGCGGTTCTTGCAGCCGGTATCTGGCGCCACGCCCTTGAAGTGGCAGTCCTTGCCGTCGTGCAGCCACAGTGGCAGGGTGTAGTGGTTGAGCGTCACGAGGAGCTTCAACCCGCGCTGCTTGGCGCCCTGGAACATCGCGTGGTAGGCCGCGACCGCCGCCGCGTTGGCCACCCCCTTCAACTCGGCGACCGACTTCGCACTGCCCGCGGCCGCAGTCGGAAACACGCGGCTCCACTCGATGCTCAGGCGCAGGGCGTTGTTGTGCAGGTCGTTCTTGGCGCGGTCGAAGTCCTGCGGCCACAATTCCCACATGCCCGGGCCGACGTTGGGGTGCTGGCCGGAAAGGAACGTGGTCTGGTCCTGCTTCAGTTCGGGGTCGGTCACCCACTGCCACCAGTCGCTCTGGCGGTCCTCACAGGCGTCGGCGGGCAGCGTGGGGCAGCCCATATCGACCTGGAACCCGGCGACGGCGGTGCCCCACAGAAAGCCCGTCGGGAATGCCCGGCCCAAGGGCGCACCCGCGTCGGATCCGGCAGCGCTGTCGGCGTCTGGGCCGGCGTCGGTGGTGGCGGCGTCCGCCGTGTCGGGCGGAACGGTGGGTGCCGCGGCGCCGCAAGCCTGCGTGGCCAGCAGGGTGGCCAGCAGGGTGGCCTGCAAGGTGGCCAGCAGGGTGGCCTGCAAGCATGTCGGGTTGCCCTGTCCGGCCGACCGCCCGAGGCCGTCGGAGGGAATTCGGGCAACCCACTTCAGGACTTCGGCGCAAGTTGCAGGCATGTCGGCACCTCATCGTGTCGCCGCCATGCGACTGCGACGAAGCTATCGTGTGGTAACGAAGCCGGCAAGGATGCCCGCTGCGGGCCGCGCGACTTGTGTTTGCCATCCGCGAGGCGACGTGGCACACGCGCAAGCGGAGGCGCTCCGATGCGCGACGTGATGGACCTCGACGCGCCGTACGTCAACGCAGCGACCGCTGCGATGGTCGTCCTGTACGACTGCGACCTCCGCCTCGATGCCATCGTCTGCACCGGCAACCTGTTCGCGTGGAACCTGCCGCGCGGGCCCTTCTCGCGCCACTTGTGGCTCGAACAGGTCCACGCCGACGACCGTTCGGCCTACGACGAGGCCGTCGAAGCCAGCGTGCGCAGTGGTGCTGCGTTTTTCTGCGAGTACCGCCGCATCCTGCCTGGTGGCCGGGTCGTGTGGGTGCTCGACCGGGGCGGCATGGCGCCCTTGGCAACCCGGCCCACCGCGCCCGACGAGTCGGCGCACCTGTGCGGGGTGCTGCTCGACGTGACGGCCTACAAGCTCACGGAAGCGTCATTGCGCATCCAGCACCAGGCCCTGGCCGAAGCGCTGGCCGTGCTTGGCGCCGCAGGAGCCTTGGACCGCGACCGTGCGCGCACCTTGGCCACGGTCGCCGAGGGCGGGCCGGCAGGTCTGCCCGACGCCAGCGCCATCGAGACCGCACGCAACGAGGTGACGGCGGTGCTCGAGCGCATCACCGACGGGTTCGTCGTGCTCGACCGCAGCCTGCGCATCGCGTGGCTGAACGGCTCTGCCCATGCCCTCATGGCGATGCGTGGAGCAAAGCGCACGCGGGAACAGATGCTTGGCCTCACGGTCGGCGAGGTCTTCCATGAGCCCGACTTCGCACGCATCCGCTCACGGCTACACGACGCGATCGAACTGCAGACGCCGGCCGCATTCGAAGACTACCTGCCCCAGTTCGCTGTGTGGCTTGAGTTCACGGTGTGGCCGGCCCCCGACGGCCTGACCGTGTACTTTCGCGACATCGGCGAGCGCAAGGCGGCCGAGATGGCGCTGCTGGCCGAGCGCGAGCGCATGGACGTGACACTGCGCTCGATCGGCGAAGCAGTGGTGACGACCGACCGCGTCGGGCGCGTCGTGCTGGCGAATCCCGTCGCGCGCAGCATCACTGGACTCGAACTGCCGACGACCGGCACAGGCTGCGCGCTGGCCGAGGTGATTCGCCTCGAAGACGAGCACACGGGGGCAGCGCGCCCGCTCGACCTCTCCGTCGTGCTCGCCGACCGTCGCGTCGAGATCGACACCGGCACGGTGCTGGTCGATGACCAGGGCCGACGGCGTCCGGTCACGGGGTCGATGACGCCCACGCACGGGCCAGGCGGAGAGGTGACCGGCGCGGTGCTGGTCCTGCAAGACATGACGCGGCGCCGCAAGCTCGAGGAGGTGGCGACGCGCGCCAGCAAGCTGGAGGCCATCGGCTCACTTGCGCGCAGCATCGCCCATGAATTCAACAATGTCTTCACGGCGATCATGACCAACGTGACGCTGGTGCGCCTGGACTCGCGGCTTGAGGCCCAGCAAGTGGCGCGGCTCGATGCCGCCGAGACGTCGTGCCTGAAAGCACGCGAACTCAGCCAGCAGATGCTCACGTTTGCGCGCGGTGGCGCCCCGGCCAAGGCGACGGCCGACCTGGCCGAACTCGTGCGCCAGGTCATCACGCAGTGGGAGCCGGGCCCCGCCTATGCCGTGCGCTGCGAACTGGCCCCGCAACTGTGGCCAGTCGACATCGACGCCGGGCAGGTCGCTCAGGCGATCGAGGCCCTGCTGAGCAATGCGGCCCAGGCCATGCCAGGCGGCGGCACCGTCACCGTGCGCCTGGCCAACGGGGACACGGTCGCGCCGGCTGGAGGCACAAGTCAGCCACGCCGCGTCGTCCGACTGCAGATCGAAGACCACGGCGCCGGCATCTCGTCGCGCGACCAGGCCCGCGTGTTCGATCCATTTTTCACGACGAAACCCAATGCAGTGGGCCTCGGCCTGACGGCGGCGTTTTCAATCGTGCAGCGCCACGGTGGCCAGATCGACCTGACCAGCGAACCTGGCAGTCGTACGGTGTTCACGGTGCAACTGCCCGCGGCCGCACCTCCGCCCCGCGCTCAATTGTCGACGCCCTCGAGCGGTCTTGTGCGCGCCTCCGGGGCCACGGCGCGCCCCGCGCGGATCCTGCTGATGGACGACGAGCGGGATGTGCGCGAGGTGGCGGCACTGGCGCTGCGCGCGTTGGGTCACGACGTCACGCAAGCCGTGGACGGTGCCGTCGCCACTGAACTGTGGCAGCAGGCGCGCGCAACTGGCGTGCCGTTCGATGTCGTGCTGGTCGATCTGACCGTGCCGAACGGCGTCGGCGGGTTCGAGGCGGTGCGCCGCATGCGTGCCATCGACCCCGACGTGAAGGCCATCGTCGCGAGCGGATACTCCGATGACCCCGTAATGGCCGAGCCCCAGGCCCACGGCTTTGTTGGCGTCGTGCCCAAGCCGTATGGCGTCAGAGACCTTGACCGCGCGCTCGCTGCGGTTGTCGGCCTGCGCGCCCACGAGTCACCCGACGCGGATTCCTGAGAGGCTCCCACGCGTGTTCGGTGCAGTACGCGCTATTTGCCGAGATTCAGCCAGTCTTCGTAACTCTTGAACGAGTACGGCCGCCCCAGGAAATCGGCGACGAGGTCGGCCGCGTCTTTCATGCCCCCGGGCTCGAGGACCGCCTGGCGGTACTTCTTCGCCACCGCCGGATTCAAGATGCCGCCCTTCTGGAACGCGCTGAACATGTCCTTGGCGATGACCATCGACCACATGTACGTGTAGTAGTTCGAACTGTAGCCGTTCAGGTGGCCGAAGCTCGCCTGCATGTGGGTTTCGGGCACGAACGGGTAAGGGCTGTGGCCGTTCTGCTCCGCCTCGACGATCTTGTCCTGATCGATGGCCGCGGGCGGCGTGACGTGCAGCCGTACCGACACGCCCGCGTAGAACATCTGGTGGCGCACCCACAGGCCCTTGCCAAACTCGTCGGACCCCTTGAGCTTGGCGACGAGGTCCTTGGGCACGACTTTGCCCGCGGCATTCTTGGCAAACGTCGCGAGCGTGGCGTAGTCGATGGCCCACTCCTCGAAAATCTGTGACGGCGCTTCGACGAAGTCCATCTCGGTCGCCACGCCGGAAAACCGCGCCCAGCGCTGGTGGCCGCCAAACGTGTGGTGAATCAGGTGGCCGAACTCATGGAAAAATGTCTCGACGTCTTTGTGCTCCATCCAGCCGCCGGCCTGCTTCGGACTCGGGAAATTGCACACGAGCACGCCCTCGGGCAACTGCTTGCCGAGGACGCCATTGCGCAGAGAGAACTGCGCGGCATGCTTGTACTTGTTGTCGCGCGGGTGCATGTCGAGGTAGATCGTGCCGTACAGCTTGTCGCCTTCGTACACGTCAAAGACCTCGACGTCGGGGTGCCAGCGCTGCTTGTCGGCGTTCGGCTTGTACGTGACGCCAAAAAGCTTCGAAGTCAGGTCGAGCAGGCCTTGCTTCACCTTGTCGTACGCGAGATAGGGGCGCATCGCCTGGGCATCGAACGCGTACTTTGCCTTCTTGAGCCGGCCGAGCAGGTACGCCTGCTGCCAGTCGGCAACTCCGTTGGCGCTTTTGTCCGTCTTGCGCAGTTCATCGAACAGGAGCTTGGCCTCGCGCTGCATCCGCTTGTCTGCCGCCTGCGTGATCTTGGCGATGAAGTCTTCGATGTTCTTGTCCGACTTGATCATCTTGTTGGCGGTGTCGTAGGCCGCCCAGTTGGCGAAGCCGAGCAGCCCGGCAAGCTCTGCGCGCAGTTCGAGCAACCGCTGCAGGTTGTCCTTGTTCTGGGGCCAGCCGCGCTGGCGGTAGGCAAGGTAGAGTTCCTTGCGGGCGCTGTCGTCGTCGGCGTAGCTCATGAACGGGATGTAGTCGGTGTAGTTCGTGGTGACCGCGACGAGGCCGTCGGCGGTGGGGGTGGTCGGCCCGGCGCTGGGCTGGCCGGGCTCCGCGATTGGCTTTCCGGGCTCCGCGATTGGCTTCCCGAGCTCCGCGATGGTTTTGCTGGGGTCTGAATTGGGCTTGTGGCCGTCGATCCAGTCCTGTGGCAGCCCCTTGCACTGGTCGAGCCGCACGCGCACGGTGCGCACATCCGATGCGATGGCCTTGTCGAAGCGCTGGCCCACCTCGACCAGTTCGTCGCGAATCTTGCTGATGCGCTCGCGCGTCTTGGCGTCCTTGTCGACACCGGCGCGCTGGAAGTCCTCGACGGTCTTGGCCACCATCCGGCGGACGTCAGGCGCTTCCGCACTCGCGTCCAGGCCGGCGAACGCTTCGTAGAGCGCGCGGTCCAGCGACAGCTCCGTGCGCAGCCCGGCCACCAACTGCTCGCACTGCGACGCCGCATCGCGCACGCTGGCATCCGGATGCACCGCGCGGAACAGGGCCGGCTCGTTCTCCGCGTTGCCGAGCTCCATTTCGAGGTCGTTGAACACGTCCACGACGCCCAGCGTGGTGCGGGTCGGCTGGGCCGCGAGCGCGATGACCGACGCGCGGAGTTCGCGAACCTTGGCGATGCGTTGGCGGCACACCTGCAGCGTCGGGGCCTCGGGCGGCGGTGGCGGCAACGGCGGCGGCGGCAACGGGGCGGGCGGCGGTAGCGGCGACGTCTGGACGTCCTGCGTCGGCCCTCCACAGGCGAGTGCGAACGCCAATCCGGGCGCGACAACGGCTCCCCACGACATGCCTCGCTGCGTCATCTCGACCTCCAGCGCGGCGGCGCGCGCGGCGCAACAGTATGCCACGGGTGGCGGGGCGGGAAAGACCGTGGCTCGGAGTCTCCACTGCGGGCCGCAGATCGGCGCGCTCGAGCTTGCCCTGGCGAGCCGAGCCTCGCGGTCACCAAGCCAGGTTCATCCCGCCCGGGTACCCATACGCCGTCACGTTGCCGTAGCCATAGACCATCAGGCCGAACGGCGTCGCCTCACCGCCTGGCTGCGCGCCGGGCTTGGCCGCCACCGTGTGCGTCCCCTTCTTGACCTCGACCCAAGCAAATTCCCACGTGCCCTTTCCCACGCCCGCCCAGTTCGCGGCCAAGGGCGCCCCGTCGAGCGTCAGGTCCAACCCCTGCGGTCGCGTCACGGTGAGCCAGTTCGTGCCGAAACCGTCCGCCGTGCGCACCACATATTCCGTGCGGTACTGCTGGCGCGGCGGCACCAGCATCATCGACGGGTCGCCGGTCTTCGTCGTCGTCTGCCCCTGACCGACCAGGAACTGCACGACCTGCACCTTGCCCGTTGCCGCCAGTTCGAAAGACTCGGTGCTGTGGGCGCGCGCCACACCGCCCGCCTTGGCCAGGGTCACGCCATCGAGGCCCTTGATCGACGGCGTGGTCTGGATCGTCACGTTGTCCTGCCCCGCAACGACCACCCACAGGTCTTTGTCATAGCCGCGCGGCTTCGTCTTGACGCACAAGGCATCCGTGCCCCACGCCTCGGCCGGCATGAGCTGCTCCTCGAGGTGCTCGGTGCAGCACGTGTCGAAGTTCTCGTCACCCTTCTTGTCCGGGTCGTGCACGCCCGAGTTCTCGTGACCACTGAATACCGCGACCTGCTTGTCGGCCTCGATGCGCGTGCCGGTCAGGTCCTGCCACGGCGCCGTGCCCAGGGTGCCGACGGACTCCAGGTTCAACACCTCGAAGCGTTGCAACGCAAACGTCCACGGCTTGCCCGCGGCCAGGTTGGCGGGCTTGCTGCCGTCTTGGGGCACGCCGTCCTTGGGGTTGGCGATCACAGCCGTGGTCGGCGTCACGGTCACCGTCGTCGTGCCGGCCAGCGTCGCCACCACTGTCAGGAAGCCCTTTTGCGACAGCTGGGGAAACGCGGCGATGTCCGGCGTCGACGGCAACGACACCGCAAAGTACAGCTTGCCCAACGTGTTCTGCGGCAACAGCAGCGAGCCGTCGTTCGATGCGGCGTTCTCGGAGTCGAACGGATTGAACTGGAACGCCACCACCGGCTGCGTCGACTTGACCTGGATGCCCTTGCTCGACACGCTCGACCCTGTCACGTTCATCACCGGCAGCTTGAACTCGCGGGTCTCGCCGGGCGGCACCACCGGGTTCGCCATGGTCAGGGCATACGGCGCTTCAGGTGTCTGGCACACGCTTTTCGGCGCGCCACATGTCGTCTTCGTGGGCTGGCACGCGGTCTTGTCGGCGCACGCGGACGCCACCGTGAACGTCAACTCGGCCGGATAGATGCCCGGGTTCGCGACCACGACGGAATGCGGCACCATCTCGGGCGCCTGGCCTGTCAGCGGGTGCGGGCTCGGATCGTTGTCGAGGTCGGCGGACCAATACTCGCAGCCCACGTTCGAGGCCACTTTCAGGTTCGTTTCGCACAGGCTCACGCACGTACCGCCCAGACAGTACGCGCCCGATTTGCAGTCGACGTCGGGCTGCCAGCCCTGGCCGTCGTCGCGGCACAGGTGGTAGGTTGCCTTGCCGGTGCACTCGGGCGACTTGGGCGTGCACGCGACGTCCTTGCACGAGCCCATCGCGCACTGCTGCTTGCCGGGACACTTCTTGGGGATCAACGCCTTGCCGTCGGCCGTGCACACCAGTTCATTCGTGTAGCCGTCGCAGCCGCCCTTGACGCCGGGCGAGCACGACGCCGGCTGGCCGCAGTAGCCCTCGGCGCATTGCGTGTTGGCGGGGCATTTCTGCGGCAGCCACTCGCCCTGCTGGCACACCTTGAACACGGCGACGCTCAGGCAGCCGCGCTCGCCGTCGGTACACGGGCCGCTGGCGGTCGGGCTCGCGTCGGCGGCACCATCGACGGGCTTGCCATCTTGCAGGTTCGCGTCCGTGAGGGCAGCGCCGTCGAGGCCGAAGGCGTTCATCAGCGCGTCGGCCGCCGCCGCTCCGCCAGGCCCGGCCGTTGGCTGCGGCGTGCTGCACCCGACCGCCACCGTTGCCAGTGTGAAGAGCCAGCCCTTGTGGACGGCGGGTTGTCCGTTCATGCCTTGACCTCGGTCGGCTGCGGGTGCCCGCCACGCAGCTTCATGCCCACGAGGTAGACGCCGCCCGCCAGAAAGAAGCCGGTGAACCACGCGTACACGTACAGCGCATCCCACGCCGACTCGCCGACCTTCTCGATCAGGCCGGCCGCACGCAAGAATCCCGGCAGGTTCGGCAGCACGCCGACGACGAGGGCGACCAGCGCAACGGGATTCCAGCGCGGGTAGCGGCCGTTCACACGATAGAGGTCGGGTAGATCCAACTGCCGTTTCCGCAATATGAAATAGTCGGCAATCATGATGCCTGCGATCGGCCCCAGCAGGGCCGAGTAGCCGATGAGCCACGTGAAGATGTAGTCGCCTGCGGTCGCCAGCAGCTTCCACGGCATCATCACGATGCCCACCACGCCGGTGATGAGCCCACCCGTCTTGAAGTCGATGCGGCGTGGCGCGAGGTTGGCGAAGTCGTTGGCCGGGCTGACCACGTTGGCGGCGATGTTCACGCTCACGGTCGCGACGCCCACGCCGAGCAGCGCGATGATGGCGACGGCCCAGCGCGTGCCCGCGTCGGCGATGAGCGGCGCATCGAGGCCCAGTGGCGCCTTGTCCGACGTCAGCTGTGCGAGGATGTAGACGGGGTCCCACAGCTTGGTCACGTCGGCGCCCTTCAGGATCGCCTGGCTGGCCGAGGTGATGATCACGCCCATCGCCGAGAACGCGATCATCGTCGTCGGCAGGCCGAGCGCCTGGCCGAGCATCTGCTCCCTTTGCCCGCGCCCGTAGCGGGTGAAGTCGGGGATGTTCAGCGACAGCGTCGCCCAGAAGCCGACCATGCCGGTCAAGGAGGGCACGAACACCGCCCAGAAACTACTGAAGTCGTTGAACTTCGATGGCTTCTCCAGCATCGGCCCGAGCCCGTCGGCCTTGTCGACCGCCCACCACAGCAGCGCCGCGGCGAGCACGAGCACGATCGGCGCCGCCCAGTTCTCGAAAACCCGCACTGCGTTCATGCCACGGTAGATAATGAAGATGTTGAGGCTCCAGAACAGCAGGAACGTGATCGCGCTCGGCAGGCTCAGCCCGGCGAACTGCGCGCCGCCGCCGAGCGCGTCGAAGCCCGGCCACATCGCGACGACGAAGGTCTTGACCGCCTCGCCGCCGATGAACGTCTGGATGCCGAACCAGCCGCACGCGACGATGGCGCGCAGCACCGCCGGCACGTTGGCCCCGGCCGTACCGAACGACGCGCGTGCCAGCACCGGGAACGGGATGCCGTACTGGGTGCCCGGGTGCGCGTTCAGCAAGATCGGCACGAGCACGATGAGGTTGCCAAGGCCGATCGTCAGCAGCGCCTGCCACCAGTTCATGCCCACGGCGATGAGGCCGCCGGCGAGCATGTACGTGGGGATGCAGTGCGCCATGCTGATCCACAGCGCGGCGAAGTTGTACGTCGTCCAGTTGCGGCGCGCGGCCGGCACGGGGGCGAGGTCAGGGTTGAAAAGCGGCGAGTCCGCGATGTCGGGCGGCAGGTCAGCGAGCGCTTCGCGGGCCAAGGTGGGGTCGTGCATCGGCGGCTCCCGCAGGGTTGCCCAGAAGGCTAGAGGCGAAGGGGCGCGTGTGCAAGGGCGCCGCTGTCAGCGCCTGTCAGCGCCGCGCCAGCACCACCCCGCGCATGCCCGCCGCCCCGCCGTACAGGGTACCGCCGACCGCATAGACCGTGCCGGCGCCGTCGCCCCACACCGAATGCAGCACCATCGAAGAGTCCAGTTCGGGCGTGTCGCGCTCGACCGGGGCCCAACTGCCCGCCGCCAACTCGACGATGCGCGGGCCGGCACCCACCGCAAACAGGGGCTGCCCGGGTGCCGTGTACACGCCGTAGAGTTCCAGCCCCGCCTGCACGCCGCCGACCTGGGCCCACCGCGTCCCGTCGAAGTGCAGGAGTTCGCCCGCGCCCTGGCCGCCGACCGCGTACAGCCGCTCGCCGCCGCCGCCCCACAGCGAGACGAGATTGCCCGAAGTCGGCACCGTGTCGCGCTGCCAGGTGCCGCCGCGCCGCCCCGTCGCGTCGCCGTGCGAAGCGCCGCCGAAACGCACGACTGCCCCGCCCGAGCCGACCGCGACCACGTCGCCCGCCGGCGTACCGTAGACCTTGAAGAACGCCTCCGGCCGCAACGCCGCCGGCACCTCAGCGTCCCGAAATCCGACCTTGCTGTTGCCGCGCAGCACGACTGCGCCGCCGGGTTGGCCCCACGGGTCGCCGCCCACCAGCCACACTTCGTCGGCCGACTTCGCCCACACGCCGTACAGGGTCTTCGTAGTGCCGCTCGCGAGGCGCGACCACCCGTTGCCGTCGAAGTGCAACAGCACACCGCTCGCGCCGGCCGCGTAGACGTCCGAGCCCGTCACGCCATAGACCCACCACAGGAAGCCCGGGGCGGCGACCTTGTACTCCTCCCACCTGGCTCCGTCGTTGTGCAGCAGCAGGCCGCGGTCCGCCGTGCCGCCGGCAGCCCACACGTCGTTGGGCGCGGCACCCCACACGCTGGCCAGCGCGGCGTTGGCGACAACGTGATCGACCCCCCAATGCGCCTCGGGCGGCGGTGCCGGTGGGCTCGCGTCATCGACGGAGCAGGCGGCCAGCGCACATCCAACGAGGCCGGCGCGGATCGTACGGTTCATGGCAAGTCCTTGCGGGGGTTGCGTGCGTCGTGCAGGTCGATGCCGAGGCGCTTCATGCGGCTGCGCAATGTGGACGGTTCCAGATCGAGCAGGCGTGCGGCGCCGTTGCGCCCTTCGACGCGGCACTGAGTGTGCTGCAGCACGCGGGCGAGGTAGCGGCGCTCGTGTTCGTCGCGCGTCGGCCACTCGTCGCCCACTGGCTCGGACGGCGCTGCGGCGGCGAGCGCCACGGGCCCGACCTGGTCCGTGCCGTTGAGCGCCCGTTCGGCCGCGTACACCGCCTGGCCCGCGATCACTGCGACCGCCCGCAGCCCGTCGATCATGCCGGCGTGGCAGGCCCCGATGGCGCGCGAGCCCACGTTCATGACGCCGACCACGCGCCCGGCGACGAGCACCGGCACGGACGCGGTCGATCGGATGCCATCGTGCGACGCGTGGCCAAAGCGCAGGTTGTCGCTGGCCCGCACGTCGGCAACTACCCGCGGCTGGCCATCGCGGGCGACGTCGCCGACCACGGTGCCTTCCATGCGGACGCGCGGCAGTTCGGCCGGCATGTCGGTCCACACCGGCAGCACGCGGTAGATGCGCAGGCTCTGGGCGTCGGGTTCGACGAAGGCCAGCGAGACGCGATCGCGGGCCGGGACGAGGTGGCGCAGGTCTTCGGCGAGTGCGGCCAGCAGGGCGCGGACGTCGGGGCTGGCCGCCAGACGGGATTGCAGCCGCAGCAGGCGCTCCGTCCGGTCGCGCGCCGCCCGATCGGTGGGGTCGCCAGGGGCGGTCCGCAGGTTCGTCGCGCGCAGCATTCCCAGTTCCACTCCAGGCGCAAGTTCCGCCCCGTCGGACGGCAGTTGGACCGGGGCCCGCCGCCCACCCGCACTTGGCAGCATAGCGACGGAGCCATGGGCGTTCAATCGCAATTCCGCGATCAGTGGCCGGCGGCGCCACGACATGTCGTGGGTGGCTGCGCGCAGGATTGCCGTGCGCCGTTGCGGGCGGGTCGAAAGCCCGACTTTGGCAGCGGCCCAAATCCACCACCCCAAGACCTTACCGGGACGCCGAAATGGGTAAAGATGCTAGTCTGAACAATAGGTTGTGTCGAAGACGTACTTGGGTACGTTGAGCACCAACGCCGCCGCGACAACGACGTAGATGGGCCCAAGGCGGCGGATCCGGGGCGGCCGTTCACGTTGACGTCCTCAATGCCCGGGTGTATCCACCGCCGCCCAACAAACCGACCAGTCGGTTTCCGATTCGAGGCCCCATGGACCAGCCGACCTCGCGCACGCCCGTCCGTTTGTTGTCTGGTTCCGGGATGCTGCTCGACGGGATCGCGCGCGGGGAATTCCGAGTCGCCGTCACCTTCGCCGGCCAAGGCGTCGGTTGGATCGACGACCTGGCCGAACTCGACCGCGCGCTGCCGTCGGTGCGGCGCCTGGTCGATGCCGCCGACGCGACACTCGTCGAACTGGGTGCCGAGCGCGCATTCGCCTGGTCGGGCCACCTGCCGTCCGGTTGGCCGCTCGCACGCTGGGTGCGCGACCCCGCCGCGCGGCCCGCTACCCACGCGCTTGCGGGGACGGTGGTGTCGCAGCCCGGCATTTTTCTCGCCCAGGTCGCGCGCTGGGTTTGGCTCGTCGAGCAAGGCTTCGGCGCGGCGTTCGCGGCGGGCCACGTCGTCGCGCTGACCGGGCACTCCCAGGGGGTGATGGCGGCGCTGCTGGCCGCCGAGAGCCCACGCGGCAACATCGCGCCGGAGCGACTGCAGGCATACGTTCGTGCAATGGCATGGCAGGCCCTGAGCATGGCGCAGTCGGCCGGCCCGCACGGGGTTCGCACCGATGCCGCGAGTCCGATGGCCGCCGTCGCGGGGCCCGACCTCGCGACGCTGGAGGCCCTCGTGGCGCGGGCAACACACGGCTTCACCGGAGCGGCGCGGCCGGTCGTCGCCCTGCACAACACGCGCACGCGCCACGTGGCGAGCGGTCCCGTGACAGCCCTGCGCGCCGTGCACGCGGCCCTCGAAACGACCGCGAAGCGCGAGGCCGATCTGCGCAAGCAGGGGCGCCTGGGCGGCCGACCACTGCAGTTCACGTGGGAGTGGCTCGACGTCGGTGCACCGTTCCACGGTCCGGCGATGGCAGACGGGCTGACTGCGATGCTTGCACAGGCGACGCGCGACGGGTTCTCGATTCCTCTGAATACGTTGTGCGTACCGGTGCTGTCGCCTGCCACGGCACGGCCCTATGCGACGGATGAGGTCGTCGGCGAAGTGCTGGCCGATGAATTCGTGCGACCCGTGCGCTGGTCGGCAACGGTGGCGGCGCTCGCCGCCCTGGCCGACGTCGTGCTCGACCTGGGGCCGGGCGACGGCGTGGCCAAGCTGGCGGCGGCGAACCTGCGCGGCAGCGGCCGACGGGTCGTCCCCTTGGGCACCAGCGAAGGCCGCCGCCTCCTGCTCGACCGCGCGGGCCCGGGGCCGCTGCCCGACGACTGGAGCGAGGCCAGACCCCGCCTCGTGCGCCGCGCCGACCATAGCATCGGCGTTGCCAACCGGTTCACCGCCGCGACCGGCCAACCGCCCGTGCTGTTGCCGGGCATGACCCCGACGACTTCAGACGCGCCAATCGTCGCGGCTGCGGCAAATGCTGGATTCTGGAGCGAACTCGCGGGCGGCGGCCAGCCCACCGAGAACATCCTGCGCCTGCGTCTCGACGAACTGACCGGGCTGCTCGAACCGGGCCGCGGCTTCATCTTCAATGCACTTTTTCTCGACCCGTGGCTGTGGGACCTGCAAATCCGGCGCGGGCTTCTGGTCAAGGCGCGCGCGGCCGGCGTGCCCATCGATGGCATCACGGTGAGCGCGGGCATACCCGAAGTGGCCGACGCCGTGCGCTGGGTGCGGCAGTGGCAAGCGGCGGGCATCCGGCACATCGCTTTCAAGCCGGGGACGCTGGCCCAGATCGAGCAGGTGTGCCGCATCGCACGCGAATTGGCCGATGTCACGCTGTTTGCCCATGTGGAGGGCGGCAAGGCGGGCGGGCACCACTCGTGGGAAGACCTCGATC
>SHZF01000021.1 GCA_009692425.1 Myxococcales bacterium
GCCGCCACCGCTGCCGCCGCCGCCGTAGCCGCCGCCGCCGCCGCCGCCGCCGTAGCCGCCGCCGCCGCTGCGAGCACCGCCGCCGCCGCCGCCGCCGAAGCCGCCCGTGCGCGGGGCGCGCTCCTGCGCTTCGCTGACCTTGATGGCCCGGCCGTCCAGGGTCTGGCCGTCGAGGCGGCTGATCGCCTCTTTCGCCGTCGCCTCATCCGCCATCGTCACGAAGCCGAAACCGCGCGACCGTCCCGTCTCGCGATCCGTCATCACCTTGGCATCCGTCACTTCACCGACCGCAGCAAACGCCGCGCGCAAGGACGCATCGTGCGTGTCCCAACTCAGGCCACCGACAAAAAGCTTGTTCCGCATTACACTAACACCTGTTTGCATGAGCTCGACGCTTCGAGCGAGTTGTCCACCTGCATCACGACTTGTACTGAAGGTGTGGCAGCACAGTAGCACACGCAACGACGTGCGCCAACCGTTTTTTTGCACCGCTGGCGCCCGCGGGTAAGAGTACCGACCGAAATAATTCGATCCCTCTTGCCGTTGCCGCGAGTCGGCCCTGGCCGCGAGCTTGGCAACCCGGCACCAAAAAGGGCGCGGGGTCACGGCCTTGGGCATGTTGAGTTGTTTTCGTCGGCGCCCTGAGCCCGCCGGCTACGTCCCGACGCCAATCATGCCGATCGACTCCAGCCCGCGCGTCTCGTCGCCCGACACCTCGATCTCCATCGTCGTGTAGGCGCTGAGGCCCGTGCCGGCCGGGATGAGCCGCCCCATGATCACGTTCTCCTTGAGACCGTGCAGGAAGTCGCGCTTGCCGCTGAGACTCGCTTCGGTCAATACCTTCGTCGTCTCCTGGAACGACGAGGCCGAAATGAACGACTCCGTCGACAGGCTCGCCTTCGTAATGCCGAGCAGCAGCGGTTCGCCCGAGGCCGGCTTGCCGCCGTCGGTCATCACGCGCTGGTTCTCTTCATCGAAGCGGTACTTGAGCACCTGCTGGTCCACCATGAACATGGTGTTGCCCGTCTTCGTCACGCGCACCCAGCGCAGCATCTGGCGCACCACGACCTCGATGTGCTTGTCGTTGATGCGCACGCCCTGCAACCGGTAGACCTCCTGGATCTCATCGACGAGGTACTTCGCCAGCGCCTCGATGCCGAGCACGTGCAAGATGTCGTGCGGGTTGAGCGGGCCGTCCATCAACGGATCGCCGGCGCGCACGCGGTCGCCTTCCAGCACGATGCAGTGCTTGCCTTTGGGGATCAGGTACTCGCGCTTCTGGCCGAACTCCGACGTGACGAACACCTTCTGCTTGCCCTTCGTGTGGCCTTGCGCGATCGAGACGATGCCGTCGACTTCGGCCATGACGGCGTGGTCCTTCGGCTTGCGCGCCTCGAAAAGCTCCGCCACGCGCGGCAGACCGCCCGTGATGTCCTTGGCCTTGACGGCTTCGCGCGCGATCTTCGCGAGCACTTCTCCCGGCTTGACGATCTGGTCGTCGATCAGCACCAGATTCGATCCGACGGGCAGGTTGTAGACCGCCTCGCCGCCGGTGCGCTCGATCTTGATCGTCTCGCCATTCTTGTCGAGCACGGCCACGCGCGGGCGCAGGCTGGGCACCTTGGTGTCGATGATGAACCTCTGCGAAAGACCAGTCGTTTCATCGACCTGATCCTTCATCGTCAGCCCTTCTTCGACATCGATCAGCTTCACGCGCCCGCCCACGTGCGTGAGCACCGGCGTGTAGCCGGGGTCCCAGTCGGCGAGCAGGTCGTTCTTCTTGACGTGCTGGCCGTCTTTGACCTCAACGCGCGCGCCCGCCGGCACCGCAAACGCCGGGCAGCGGTCGTCGGGCACGCCGGGTAGCGTGACCAGGATGTGGCCGCGCGCCACCGCGATCGTCCCGCGACCCGTGCCCGGATCGACGAGTGGCAGTTCGCGGAACTTGACCGTGCCCTCGACCGGCGTGCGGTGCTGGGGCAGTTCCTTGCCCGTCTGCGCCGCGCCACCGACGTGGAACGTGCGCATCGTCAGCTGCGTGCCCGGCTCGCCGATGGACTGCGCCGCGATGACGCCGACCGCTTCGCCGATGTTGACCATGCGCCCACGCGCGAGGTCACGGCCGTAGCACAGCACGCAGATGCCCGTCTGGCTGCGACACGTGAGCACCGAGCGGATCTTCACCTTGCGGATGGTGGCGTCGTCTACCTGTTTGACCGAGGTCTCGTCGATGACGTGATCGGCCTCTACCAGCACGTTACCGTCGGTGTCGACAATGTCTTCCTGCGCGACCCGGCCGAGAATCCGGTCCGACAGCGGCTGGATGATCTCGCCTGACTCGACGAGCGCATCCATGTCGATGCCGTCCAGCGTCCCGCAGTCGAATTCCGTGATCACCGCGTCGTTGGCCACATCGACCAGGCGGCGCGTCAGGTAGCCCGAGTTGGCCGTCTTCAGCGCCGTGTCCGCGAGGCCCTTGCGGGCGCCGTGGGTCGAGATGAAGTACTGCAACACGCTGAGACCTTCACGGAAGTTCGCCGTGATGGGCGTCTCGATGATCTCGCCCGAAGGCTTGGCCATCAGACCGCGCATGCCGGCCAACTGGCGCATCTGCTGCGGCGAACCGCGCGCGCCCGAGTCGGCCATGATGAAGATGCTGTTCATCGACTTGGCGTCCTTCACTTCCCCGGTCAGCGGGTTGGTGACGCGCGTCGTCGAGATGCCCTTGACCATTTCCTTGGCGATGTCTTCGGTCGCCTTCGACCACGCATCGACGACCTTGTTGTAGCGCTCGCCGTCCGTGATCAGGCCTTCCTGGTACTCGGCGGTGATGCGCGTGACCTCACCCTGGGTCTTTTCGATGATCTCCTTCTTCTTGAGCGGGATCGCCATGTCGTCCAAGCACACTGAGACGCCCGCGTTGGTCGCCGCCGTGTAGCCTGCCGTGCGCAGCGCGTCGGCCAGCAGCACCGTCTTCTTCGAGCCCGCCGCGCGGTACACCTCGTCGATCAGGGTCTGCAACTCCTTCTTGCCGAGTTCCCGGTTGTACAACTCGAACTTGATGCCGTGCGGCACGATCTCGCTCAGCAGCACGCGCCCGACCGTGGTGGCGGTGACTTCGCGGCGCGCCGGCGCATCGGTGTCCGGGTTCTGCCCTTCGAGCCAGATCGGCATGCGGCACTTGATCGTCGCGTGCATGCTGACCGTCTGTGAGTCGTAGGCAGCCCGCACTTCTTCCGGGCTCGCGAAAAGCTTGCCTTCACCGCGTTCGAACGGCACCTCCCGGGTGAGATAGTACAAGCCCAGCACGATGTCTTGGGACGGGTTGATGATCGGCTTGCCGTACGCGGGCGAGAGGATGTTGTTGGTCGACATCATCAGCACGCGCGCTTCGATCTGCGCTTCCAGGCTGAGCGGCACGTGCACCGCCATCTGGTCGCCGTCGAAGTCCGCGTTGAACGCCGTGCACACCAGCGGATGCAGCTGGATCGCCTTGCCCTCGATCAGCACGGGCTCGAACGCCTGCATGCCGAGGCGGTGCAGCGTCGGCGCGCGGTTGAGCAGCACCGGATGCTCCTTGATGACGTCGTCGAGGATGTCCCACACGATGGGCGTCTCCTTCTCGACGAGCTTCTTGGCGCTCTTGATCGTGGTGACGTAGCCCAATTCCTCCAGCTTGGCGTACACGAACGGCTTGAACAATTCGAGCGCCATCTTCTTCGGCAGCCCGCACTGGTGCAGGCGCAGGTCCGGGCCGACCACGATGACCGAACGGCCTGAGTAGTCGACACGCTTGCCGAGCAGGTTCTGGCGGAAGCGGCCCTGCTTGCCCTTGATCATATCGCTCAGCGACTTGAGCGGCCGCTTGTTCGGCCCCGTGATCACCTTGCCGCGGCGGCCGTTGTCGAACAGCGCGTCCACGGCCTCCTGCAGCATGCGCTTCTCGTTGCGCACGATGATCTCAGGCGCAGAGAGTTCGAGCAGGCGCTTGAGCCGATTGTTGCGGTTGATCACGCGGCGGTACAGGTCGTTGAGGTCCGACGTCGCAAACCGGCCGCCGTCGAGCGGCACCAGCGGGCGGAGGTCTGGCGGCAGCACCGGAATCGTCGTGAGCACCATCCACTGCGGCCTGTTGCCCGACGAGCGCAGGGCCTCGACGATCTTCAGGCGCTTGCCGGCCTTCTTGACCTTGGCCTCGCCCGACAGCTTGTTCGAGTCGACTTGGGTCTTCTCTTCCCACACGTGGATTTCGTGGCGCAGGCGCTTGCCGAGGTCGTCGAGGGTCTCGACATCGAGGCCGTCACCGGGCCAGCGCGGCTTCTCCGGCGGCACGCGCGTCGGGTCCATGTAGGTGAGCAGTTCGAGGATCGCCTCGCCGCCCATCTCCAGTTTCAGGTAGTCAGACGCCGGCATCGCGTCGATCGCGTTCATGCCGAAGGTATCGACCACCATGTCGTAGTCTTCGTTCGACAGGATGCGGCCAGGCACCAGCGGGCCGACCTCGTCCAAGAAGGGCTTCGTGTCCTTCGAGACGCGCTCGATGACCATGCCGCCCTGGACGTCGTAGTAGTCCTCTTCGTTGATGAGCGTGCCGCGCTGCACGTCCTTCGAGTGGCGGTTGATAATCTTGCCCATCTCAGCGTGCTCTTGCAGCG
The DNA here is from genome assembly GCA_009692425.1 of Myxococcales bacterium. Taxonomy (GTDB): domain Bacteria; phylum Myxococcota_A; class UBA9042; order UBA9042; family UBA9042; genus SHZF01. The sequence continues at coordinate 4,656 of SHZF01000021.1, forward strand.
CCTCGAGTTCGGCAAGCAGTTCCGGCTTGCGATCGCGCGGAATGTAGAACACCGACAGGCTTTTGCGTACGCCATCCACTTGGGTCTGCAGCTTGAGCGCGCCGAGGCACACGTACTTCGCGCAGTACAGCACATACTCGAGGTCCTTGAGCGTCATGCCGAGCAGGTTGCCGATGCGGCTGGGCAGCGACTTCAAGAACCAGATGTGCGCGACCGGCGTCGCCAGGTTGATGTGCGCCAACCGTTCGCGGCGCACCTTGGACTGGATCACCTCGACGCCGCACTTCTCGCACACCACGCCGCGGTGCTTCATGCGCTTGTACTTGCCGCAATTGCACTCGTAATCCTTGACCGGCCCGAAAATCTTGGCGCAGAACAGGCCGTCGCGCTCCGGCTTGAACGTGCGGTAGTTGATCGTCTCGGGCTTCTTGACCTCGCCGAACGACCAGTCCTGCGCGATCTTGCGCGGGCTGGCGAGCCCGATGCGAACCGCCTGGATGTTCAGCGGGTTCTTGGGCATCTCGAAGAAGTGCAGCATTTCACGCATGGTTCACATCCTTGTCGGGTCGGGGCGCGCAGTCCCGGCTCTGGGCCCCGGACCGGCATCTTCTGTCTCTGTTCTCGTGTTTCCCGGCGCCCAGGGCGCCGACTCATATCGGCACGGAGTGCACGTCACGGAATCGCTTGGCCGTCCTTGTCGAGCAACTCGACATCGAGCGACAGGGCCTTGAGTTCCTTGAGCAAGACGTTGAACGACTCTGGCAGGCCCGGTTCGAGCATCGCCTCGCCGCGCACGATCGACTCGTACATGCGGGTGCGCCCGACCACGTCGTCCGACTTGACCGTCAGGAACTCCTGCAGCGCGTAGGCCGCGCCGTAGGCCTGCATCGCCCACACTTCCATCTCGCCGAGGCGCTGGCCGCCGAACTGGGCCTTGCCGCCCAGCGGCTGCTGGGTGACGAGGCTGTACGGGCCAATCGAACGCGCGTGGATCTTGTCGTCGACCAGGTGGTGAAGCTTGAGCACGTACATCACGCCGACCGTGACCTCGTGGTCGAAGTTGTCGCCCGACTTGCCGTCGTACAGCGTCGTCTTGCCGCTGGTGTGGACCCCGGCGCGTGTCAGCAGCGTGCGGATCTCGTCCTCAGTCGCGCCGTCGAACACGGGACTGGCCAGCCGCACGCCGTCGGCGTTGTCGTGGACGAAGCGCACGAAGTCCTCGTCCGACAGTTCGGCGACGTGGTCCACGATCTCCTTCATGCCGAACAACTCTTGCGCGTGGCGGCGGACTTCGGGGATCGGTCGACCGCCCTCGAGTTCCGCCATCAGTTGCAGGCCCAGCATGCGCGCGGCCCAGCCGAGGTGCGTCTCGAGAATCTGGCCGACGTTCATGCGGCTCGGCACGCCGAGCGGGTTCAGCACGACATCGACCGGGCGGCCGTCGGGCAAGAACGGCATGTCCTCCTCGGCAAGGATGCGGCTGACCACACCCTTGTTGCCGTGGCGGCCCGCCATCTTGTCGCCGACCTGCAGCTTGCGCTTGATGGCGACGTAGACCTTGACCATCTTGATGACGCCGGGCGGCAGCTCGTCGCCGCGCACGAACCGCTTGATCTTCTCCTCGAAGTAGAAGCGCGTCTCGTTCGCGTGGTCTTCGAGGTGATCGAGCAACCCGGCGAGTTGCGTCTGCACGTCCTTGTCGCCGACGCGCAGGTCGCGCCACACCGCAGGCACGCGGAAGCGCTCGCCGTCGTCGAGCAGCCGCTCGGGCAACTTGGCCAGCGTGTCGTCCGACAGGTCGGTGCTCTTGGAGAACACCACCTCGCCCTGATCGTCGACGACCTTGCTCACCGTCTTCTGGCCCGCGAGCACGCGCCGCGCCTTGTCGAACGTGGACGACGCGAGGATCTGCACCTCGTCGCCCATGTCCTTGAGCAGGCTCGACTTCTCGTCCTCTTCGATTTCCAGCGTGCGCTCGTCCTTCGGCTCCGACTTGCGCGTGAACACCTTGGCGCCGATGACGGTGCCGACCGTGCCGGGCGGAACCTTCAGGCTGGTGTCGCGCACGTCGCCGGCCTTCTCGCCGAAGATCGCGCGCAGCAGTTTCTCTTCCGGGCTCAACTGCGTCTCACCCTTGGGCGTGATCTTGCCGACCAGGATGTCGCCCGTCTTGACCTCGGCGCCGATGCGCACGATGCCCGACACGTCGATGTCCTTGAGCGCCTCTTCCGACACGTTGGGGATGTCGCGCGTGATGTCTTCCTTGCCGAGCTTGGTATCCCGCGCGACGCACTCGTATTCTTCGATGTGGATCGAGGTGAACAGGTCCTCCTTGATGACCTTCTCGCTGATCAGGATCGAGTCCTCGTAGTTGTAGCCACCCCACGGCATGAAGGCGACGACCACGTTGCGGCCCAGGGCGAGTTCGCCGCGATCGGTTGCGGGCCCGTCGGCGATGACGTCGCCGGCGCGAATGTGGTCGCCGCGCCGCACGATCGGCCGCTGGTTCACGCACGTCGACTGGTTCGAACGCGTGTACTTGACCAGCTTATAGATGTCGGTCGACGCTGACGGATCGTCCGGCTCCAAGTCGCGCTTGACCACGATGCGCGTGGAATCCACGTTGACCACGGTGCCGTTGTGGCGCGCGACCACGGTGACGCCCGAGTCGGCGGCCACCGTGCGCTCGAGCGCCGTGCCGACCAAGGGCGACGAGGTGCGCAAGAGCGGCACGGCCTGACGCTGCATGTTCGAGCCCATGAGCGCGCGGTTCGCGTCGTCGTTCTCCAGGAACGGGATAAGCGAGGCCGCCACGCTGACGAGCTGGTTCGGGCTGACGTCCATCAGCTCGACTTCCTTCGGCGGGACCTGACGGAATTCCCCCGACATGCGCGCGTCGATCAGGTCGCCCAGCAGGTGGCCGTTCGCGTCCAGCTTCGCGTTGGCCTGGCAGATCGTGTGCTCTTCCTCTTCAAGGGCCGAGTAGTACTCGTAGGCGTCGAGCGGCTTGCCGCCCGCGACTTCACGGTAGGGCGTCTCGATGAAGCCGTACTCGTTGACCCGCGCGTACGTCGCCAAGCTGGCGATGAGGCCGATGTTCGGCCCTTCCGGCGTCTCGATCGGGCAGATCCGGCCGTAGTGCGTCGTGTGGACGTCGCGCACCTCGAAGCCGGCGCGGTCGCGCGTCAGACCGCCCGGGCCCAGCGCCGAAAGCCGCCGTTTGTGCGTGACTTCGGACAACGGGTTGGTCTGGTCCATGAACTGCGACAGCTGGCTGGAGCCGAAGTACTCGCGCACCACGGCCGACATTGGCTTGGCGTTGATGAGCTCGTGCGGCATCGAGGTCTCGATGTCCTGCGCGATGCTCATCTTCTCCTTGATCGCGCGCTCCATGCGGACCAGACCGACGCGGCACTGGTTCTCCATCAGTTCGCCGACCGCGCGCACCCGGCGGTTGCCGAGGTGGTCGATGTCGTCGATGTTGTAGCCGAGGCGGTTGTTCTTGAGAGCCAGCAGGTACTGGATCGTGCGCAGGATGTCGGCGCGCGTCAGCGTGTAGCACGGCGCCACGGGGGCGAGGCCGAGCCGGTTGCGCAGCTCCTCGTTGCCGTCGACCCGGACTTGGACCTGGCGGTTGCCCTTGACCGGCATGATCAACACGGTGCGTTGCTCAGAGACCTGGGCCGTCAAGAGGCCCGTCGACATCCGCACTTCGGCGTCGAACACGCCAGCCGGCAGGTCGAGCCGCTGGCGCAGGATTTCGTGCGCCTCCACGGCGATCTCGGCGCCCACCGCGACCGGCTTGATGACGATCTCGCAGTTGTTCTCGAGCTCCAGTTGCACGATGCCCGCCTGGGCTCCGGTCGCCGACGCGCCCCACGCCGCGTTCAGCGCCTTGAACAGGTCCGCCGGCGATGCGACGGCCGCGTTGGCAAACGCCTTCTGCTCGATCTTCCACGTCACCTTCTGCTCGGTCCCTTGCGCAGTGCGCACGAGGAACCCGAGCGTCCAGTCGGCCTGCTTGACGGCGTCGGGCCGCGACAGGTCCGCGACCGAGAACACGCCCGACAGGTGGTGCACCAGATCGTGGGGCAGCACCCGCTTCATGTCGGGGAAGGCCTTCGCGTCGAGCTTGACGGCAAACGACTTCAGCTTCTGGCCGGACTGGAACAGCGAAAACTCCAGCTTCCAGTTGCGGTAGTCGCTGCCCGTGGCACCGAGGTCGAACGAACGATCGCGCCGCACCGACACGGTCTCCAACCGCACGAGGCCCTGCTTCTTGAGCGCCATCAACGCCTTGCGCCGCGCAAACTTGTACTCGACCTTCATGCGGCCGACGTCGGACAGATCGTAGCGCTGCTCGTTGAAGAACAGGTTGTTGAAATAGTTGCGCGCCTGGCTCTGCGACGGCGGATCGCCGGGCCGCAGGTGGTGGTAGATGTCTTCGATTGCCTGCTCGGTCGACGGCAGGCGGCGCCGCTTGGCAACGTCGTCGACGTCCTTCTCCAGCGTGTCGCGCAAGAAGGGCCCGACGTTGAGCCGGTCCATGTAGAGAACCTCGAACGTCAGCACCTTGCGATCGATCAGCACCTTGACGTCGGCAGGCGCGAGCTTGTGGTTGATCTCGAACAGCACCTCGCCGGTGTCCTCGTCGATCACGTCGTGCGCGAGCACCTTGCCTTCGAGGCCGTCAGCCGGCATCTCGAGTTCGTGCACGTCCGCGTCGCGCAGCTTCTGGATGAGGCGCGGCGTGAACTTCTTGTTGCGGTGCAGCAGCACCGTGTTCGTCTTGGGGTCGATGATGTCGTCGCCGGTGCGCTGGCCGTCGAGCAGGTCAAAGTTCAGCGAACGGAACACCTTGAGGTGCTCGTTCTTGGCGCCGTCGGGCTGCAGACGCAAAGTCTCGACATCGTAGTAGTAGTTGAGCAGGTCCTCGGTCGTGTAGCCGAGCGCGCGCAGCAGCACGGTGGCGTACATCTTGCGGCGCCGGTCGATGCGGACGTAGAGCACGTCCTTGTGGTCGAACTCGAAGTCGAGCCACGAGCCGCGGTACGGAATCACGCGGGCCGAATAAATGCGCTTGCCCGACGCGTGGGTCTTGCCCTTATCGTGCTCGAACAGCACGCCCGGGCTGCGGTGCAGCTGGCTGACGATGACGCGCTCCGAGCCGTTGATGATGAAGGTGCCGGCGTCCGTCATGAGCGGGATCTCGCCGAAGTAGACCTCCTGCTCCTTGACATCGCGGACGGTCTGCACCCCAGTCTCGGACACGTCGAAAATGATGAGACGGATCAGCACCTTGATCGGGCTGGCGAACGTCATGCCGCGCGCCCGGCACTCGCCGACGTCGTACTTCGGCTCCTCCAGGTGGTAGCTGACGAATTCGAGGCTCGCCGTCTTGTTGAAGTCTTGGATCGGGAACACCGACGAGAAAATGGCCTGCAGACCGACGGTTTCGCGCTGCGCCGGCGGCACATTGCGCTGCAGGAACTTGTCGTACGACTGGCGCTGGACGTGGATGAGGTCGGGCACCTTGACGACGCGGTTGATGCGCGAAAACGTCTTGCGGACACGGAGATCCATCGCGGTACGGGCCATTGCGTCGTTACTCCTGCTAGCGGGAACTTCGGCTTGAGCTAGCGGTGCGTGCGTGCAGAAACAGGGCGGGCAAAGGCGAAGCCCCCGGGTCGCAGCGAGGCGTGAACCCCGCCGCGACCCAGAGGTCGCAGGGTTTGCCCGAGACACCGGGTGGGCCCGAAAAGTTGGGACCTGCCTGAAGCATCACAAGGGGCCAAAGGCTGCGCGCAGCGGCCAGGCCCTCGCGGTGCTACTTGATCTCGATTTTCGCGCCGGCGTCTTCGAGCTTCTTCTTGAAGCCCTCGGCGTCCGCCTTCGAGACGGCCTCCTTGACGAGGCCGTCCGGCTTCTCCGCCAGTTCCTTGGCCTCTTTGAGACCAAGCTGAGTGAGTTCGCGGATCACCTTGATCACGTTGATCTTGTTGGCGCCCGGCTCCTTGATGATGACGTCGAACTCCGTCTTCTCTTCAACAACCGGGGCCGCCGCTGCGGCCGACGCCGGAGCTGCTCCCGCCGCCGCGACCGGAGCTGCGGCCGACACACCCCACTTCGCCTCGAGGTCTTTCACGATTTCGGAAAGCTCGAGCACGGTGAGGCCGGACAGGTGGTTGATCAGATCGTCACGAGAAATGGCCATGATGGGACTCCCTTCTTTGCTTCGCCGTCGTGCGCCGCCGGGTTGCCGTGCGACGCCATCTGGCGGGAACGAATGCGCACCCGCAGCGACCTACGCGGTCTCTGCGAGTTGTTCCTTGCGCGCGTTGAGGACGTTCAAGAGCGAGCGCGGAGACGCCGCCAGCGTGCCGACGAACTTCGTCGGGACCGCCAGCAACGTGCCCAGCAACATCGACCTCAACTCGTCGCGGCTCGGCAGCATGCTGAGCATCTTGACCCCATTGAGGTCGAGAGCCTTGCCGCTGACGCAGCCGCCCTTGATGACGAGTTTCGGCTGATCCGCGGCCACCTTGAGGATGGCCTTGGCCGGCGCGGACGGGTCCACACCGAAGACCACCAAGATGGGGCCAACCAGTTGAAAGCTCACCACCTCGAGCGAGGTGCCCTTGATCGACAAGCGCGCAAGGGTGTTTTTGATGACGCGGACCGTGCCGCCGACATCCCGGAGCGCCTTGCGGAGAGCTTGGACTTCGGTGACCGAAAGTCCTTTGTTCTCCGCGACGACCAGGGCATCGATGCCAACGAGTTCGCGCCTCAGCGCATCGACCCGAACCTGCTTTTCTTGCTTGTTCACGGGTCTACCTCCCCACCCATGCGGGCGGGACACCTTTGCTGCGCCTGAGGGAGACGAGTCCCGGGACCTTCCCGCAACCCTGGAGCGCGTGTGCGCCCCGATGCCTCCGCCGGACTTGTGCTTGCGCTGCCGGCTTCCCAGGCTGCCACGGGAGTTTTCGGCCGCCGTGGCGCGGCCCCTGCGTACGGCCGAAGCCGCGTTGCAGTTCGGACGACGGGCCCCCAAGGGCCAGCCGATAAATGACTAGACGAGCTTGAACTCGGCGGCGAGCGCCACGTTGTCGACCCGCACGCCGGGCGAGTGGGTCAGCGCCAGCGTCACGCCGCGCAGGTACGTGCCCTTGGCCGTGGACGGCTTGAGCTTGGCGAGCGTCTCGATGAGCGCGGCGATGTTGTCGCGGATGCGCTTCGGCTCGAACGACTTCTTGCCGACGCCGGCGTGCACGATGCCCGACTTCTCGGTGCGGAACTCGATCTTGCCGGCCTTGGCCGCCTTGACCGCGGTGCCGACGTCGAACGTGACGGTGCCGACCTTCGGATTCGGCATCAGGCCGCGCGGGCCGAGCAGCTTGCCGATCTTGCCGACCGAAACCATCATGTTTGGCGTTGCGATGCACGTGTCGAAGTCGTACCAGCCGCCCTTGATTTTCTCGATGAGTTCGTCGCCGCCCGCGAAGTCGGCGCCCGCATCGAGCGCTTCTTTTTCTTTCTCACCCTTGGCAAACACCAGGACGCGGTTGACCTTGCCGGTGCCGCCGGGCAGCACGACCGCGCCGCGCACCATCTGGTCCGCGTGCTTCGGGTTGACGCCCAGGTTGACGGCGACTTCGACGGTTTCGTCGTAGCGGCCCCCGCCAAACTCTTTGATGGTCGAGATGGCTTCGTCGAGCGAGTAGCGCTTGGCGCGGTCGAACTTGGCGAGCGCGGCGCGGTATTTCTTGGAACGCGTAGGCATGGGACTCCTTCAGGGCGTGCGTCGGGCTAGCCGATCACATCGATGCCCATCGAGCGGGCGGTGCCGGCAATGGTCAGCATAGCGGTGGCGGACTGCGTGGCGTACAGGTCCGGCATCTTGATCTTGGCGATCTCTTCGAGCTGGGCTTGCGTGACCTTGCCGACCTTGTCGCGGTTCGGCACGGCGGAACCCTTGTCGAGGCCGGCATACTTGAGCAACAGGCGGCTCGCCGGCGGCGTCTTCGTGATGAACGAAAACGACCGGTCAGAATAGACCGTGATCACGACCGGGATGACCATCCCGGCCTGCGCCTGCGTCTCGGCGTTGTACGCCTTGCAGAACTGCATGATGTTGACGCCGTGCTGGCCGAGCGCCGGACCCACCGGCGGCGAGGGCGTCGCCTTGCCGGCCGGCAACTGCAGCTTGATGTAGCCCGTGATTTTCTTTGCCATGACTGTGGCCTGCCTCGATGCTCGCCTGGAGCGGCGAAATTGCGCGTTGCCTCTTGCACGCCGCCAAGCGGCGCGGTGCCTGTTACCCGCCGACAACCGGCGTGGTGTGCTGCGAACGGCCGGCAACGGGCCTCGCACGGACGGCGGAGGCCGAACCTCCGCCGAAATCTCTGCAGCTAGCTGCCGATCTTCTGCACCTGCATGAAGCCGAGTTCGACCGGCGTGGCGCGACCAAAGATCGACACGAGAACCTTGAGCTTCTGCTTGTCGCCGCTGACTTCAGCGACCGTGCCCGTGAAGTTGGCGAACGGCCCGTCGACCACGCGCACCTCGGTGCCTTCGTCGAAGCTCAGCACAGGCTTGGCCTGCACGTCAGCTTGCTCGAGTTGCTTCGTGATCTTGGCGATCTCGGCGTCGGGCACCGGCGGCGGATGCATGCCAGTGCCGAGAAAGCCAATAATTTTCTGCGTGCCCTTGACCAAGTGCCAAGACTCGTCGTTGAGCGCCATCTGCACGAGCAGGTAGCCCGGAAAGAACTTGCGCTTGGTTTCCCGCGGCGTCCCGGCGCGCATCTCGGCGACCTTCTCGGTCGGGATCAGGATCTCGCCGAAGTGGTCCTCCATCCCCTCGTTCTTCATGCGCTCCAGCAGGCTTGCGCGCGCGACGTTCTCGGAGCCGGTGTACACGTTGACGATGTACCAGCGCTTGCGGCGCGCGGGTACGGCCACCGCTTGCGGTGCGTTCCCGTTGCCCTGGTCGGCCATTGTCATCTGTTCGACCATCTCCGTCCCCTTGCCGCTGTTGACCTATCGTCTCAGCGTGTACGTGCGCCAGTCGCCATCACGGCGGGAATCCTCGCGGAACCTGGGCTAGATTCCGTAGATGGCCTTCGTCAGCAGGCGGAAGCCGAAGTCGAACAGCGCTAGCAGCACCGCGACCAGCACCGTGGTCACCATGACGACAACGGTCGACAACCGGGTTTCGGCAAACGACGGCCACGTCACCTTGCGCAGTTCGCCGGCGACTTCGTGCGCCAGGTTGAAGACGCGCTGATCGCGCCACAGCGCAATGCCACCGAGTACGCCGACCGACATGCCGCACAGGTTCGACAGGCGGAATTCGCGGCCGATGATGCCGACATCCCACTCCGGTCGAACGAGGTCGAACACGCCCGCGAACAGATGCGCGGTCAGAAGCCACAGCAGCAGGGCGGTGGAGACGAACGCGAAGTTCACCATGCGTTCCTGGCTCATCGGGGTCTCCTCTCGCTGCGGGCGTGGGCGCAGGGGCCTCGGGGGGCAAGAACCTCAGCGGCGCGGCCTTCAAGGCCGGTCGATCGGCGGGGCATTCCCTGCCGCCAGCAGGCCAGGCGGGATTTGAACCCACAACCCGCGGATTTGGAGTCCGCTGCTCTACCGTTGGAGCTACTGGCCTGTCGCGCTACGGCGTGTCGCGTGGATCACTTCGCTTCTTTGTGTTCGGTATGCTTGCGCTCGTAGCGGCAGTACTTCTTGAAGGTCAGACGCCCGGGCGTCGTCTTCTTGTTCTTCGTCGTCGTGTAGCGCGAAACACCCGGAATGCCGCTCGCACGGCAAGTCTGGCATTCCAAGTGGACGATGCTGCGGTTGGATCCGGCCATGATTTCCTCTACCTACTGCACTGCCGTGCCTCTTGGACCCGCCTGCGGTGGGCAGGAACCACCAACGCGGTGTTGGCGCACTGCCGGGGCCTCTGGAGATGCTCCCGGCGGGCAGGACCCACTGTGCGTTCAACCGCGCAACGCGGCCTGAACGAGCGGCATGGACGACCGCCCTAAGCGACGATTTCGCCAACCACGCCCGCGCCGACCGTGCGGCCACCTTCGCGAATCGCAAATCGCATGCCCTTCTCGAGAGCCACCGGGGAGATCAGCTTGATCACGATTTCGATGTGGTCGCCTGGCTTGACCATCTCGACGCCCGGCAGCAGGTCGATGTCGCCGGTGATGTCGGCCGTGCCGAAGAAGAACTGCGGGCGATAGCCCTTGAAGAACGGCTTGTTGCGGCCGCCCTCGTCCTTCGACAGCACGTAGACTTGCGCCTTGAACGTCTTGGCCGGCGTCACGGAACCCGGCTTGCACAGCGACTGGCCGCGCTCGACGTCTTCCCGCTTCACCCCGCGCAGGAGCGCGCCGAGGTTGTCGCCAGCCTGGCCCTGATCGACGATCTTGTGGAACATCTCGATGCCCGTGACGACCGACTTGGCCGTATCGCGGATGCCGACGATCTCCACTTCTTCGTTGATCTTGATCGTGCCGCGCTCGACGCGCCCGGTGACGACCGTGCCGCGGCCCGAGATCGTCATCACGTCTTCGATCGGCATCAGGAACGGCTTCTCGAAATCACGGACCGGGTCCGGGATGAAGGTGTCGAGGGCCTCCATCAGCGCATCGACGGACGGCGTGCCGAACTTCGAGCCGTCGCCTTGCAGCGCGAGCAGCGCCGAGCCGCGGATGATCGGCGCGTTGTCGCCGTCGTAGTCGTACTTGGAGAGCAGCTCGCGCAGTTCCATGTCGACGAGATCGACGAGTTCGCCAGCCGGGTCGTCGGCGTACGCCGTGTCGCACTTGTTCAGGTAGACCACGATCTTCGGCACGTTGACCTGGCGGGCGAGCAGGATGTGCTCGCGCGTCTGGGGCATCGGACCGTCCGTGGCTGCGCAGACCACGATCGCGCCATCCATCTGGGCCGCGCCGGTGATCATGTTCTTGATGTAATCGGCGTGGCCGGGGCAGTCGACGTGGGCGTAGTGGCGCTTGATCGTCTCGTACTCGACGTGGGCGGTCGAGATGGTGATGCCGCGGGCCTTTTCCTCGGGCGTCTTGTCGATCTCGTCGAACGACTTCGCCTTGCCGAGACCCTTGCTGGCCTGATGCTTCGTGATCGCGGCCGTCAGCGTCGTCTTGCCGTGATCGACGTGGCCGATGGTGCCCACGTTGACGTGGGGCTTGGTGCGCTCGAACTTGGCCTTGGCCATTGCCTGATCCTCCCACCACGGTGTGCGTGGCGTGTTGGGGCGCCTTGCGCCGCTGACCTACCCTGTGTGCGGCGCCTTGCGCCGCTGACCTACCCTGCGTGCGGCGCCCTGCGCCGTGAAACTACTCTGCGTGCGGCCGGGCCGCGTAGAGGCGATGCCCGGACGCGGAGCCTATGACCGGAATTGAACCGGTGACCTCTTCCTTACCAAGGAAGTGCTCTACCGACTGAGCTACATAGGCGCGGGAAGTCGAACTTGTCCGCGCCGGACGCTGCAGAAGACGAGCGGGAAACGGGACTCGAACCCGCGACATTCAGCTTGGAAGGCTGACGCTCTACCAACTGAGCTATTCCCGCACCGACCGAGCCAGGCTCGCCGTGATGCATCCGGACACGCTGCAGCCTCTACGGACACACCGCGTCGGCCTCTCTGCAGCGCGCGGCCATCAGGGCCGCAAACCCAGCTTATTCGGTGGAGGGTGGTGGATTCGAACCACCGTAGGCGTTGCCATCTGATTTACAGTCAGACCCCTTTAGCCACTCGGGCAACCCTCCGGAGCTGGCGATGGGAATCGAACCCGCAACCTGCTGATTACAAATCAGCTGCTCTGCCAATTGAGCTACACCAGCATGGTTCTGGCGCGTTCCGGTTGCGGGACTCGCCCGCCCCCGGAGACGCCTCCGCGCACGACGGAGAACCCAAGGGGGCCGCGACTGTACAGGCAGTCCTTGGGGCTGTCAAGGCTCGGCGGCGCTCTCCGGCGGCACGCTGGCAAGCTCCGGTGCGGCTGGAGGGGGCATCGCAGCGCGTACGGCGCTGAGGGCCAATCCTGCGAAAACACTCACGTTCAATGACTGCATTGGACCCACGGCGGGCAACGTCAACAGCACGTCGCAGCGCTTGCGGACGAGCGGGCGCAGGCCGTTGCCCTCGGCGCCGAGCACGATCGCGGCAGCCCGGCCCCAGCGCCAGGTGCGCAAATCGCCCTGCGCGCCATCGAGTACGGTGCCCACGACTTCTACGTCGCGCGCCGCGAGGTCCTGCAACGTGCGCGCGAGGTTGACGACGCGGACGACCGGCACGATCGCGCTGCCCCCTTCGGCGATCCGCTCGACGGTCGGCGTGATCTCGGCGGCGCGATCCTGCGGCAACACGAGCGCGGTCGCGCCAAAAAACGCTGCGGAACGGAGGATGGCGCCGACATTGTGGGCGTCGGTCACCGAGTCGAGCACCACGATCAGCGTGCCGGGTACGGCGCCACGGATCGGCACAACTGCGTCAAGTTCCACGTAGGGAAACGGCAGGATGCGTGCGGCGACCCCTTGCGACGGTCCCGGTGGCAGTCCCTGCGGCATGGTCGGCAGAACCCGCACGTCGCCGGCAGTCGCGAGTTCGCGCAGGCGGGCTGCAGTGCGCGGGTGGGCATCCCAGATGTGCAGTTCACGCACGCGCTCCGGGCGCAGGCGGACCAGGGCTTCGACCGCGTGTTCACCGATCAGCAGATCGTCCGCGATGGCGGCGCGCGACTGCGGCGGCCGATCGTCGCGTGGCGGGCCGTCAAAGCGGCGACCCTCGGGCGGGCGCCCGTCGAAGGAGCGTCCCCCGCGCGGCGACCCGTCGAAGCGGCGGCCATCGGGCGGGCGCCCGTCGAGGGGACGTCTCCCGGAAGGTGGACCATCGAAGCGGCGGCCATCGGGTGGGCGACCGTCGAAGGGAGGTCGATCGCGAGGCGACCCATCGAAACGGCGGTCGGCCGCAGGGCGTCCCTCGACCGGACGTCCCGCGTCGCGGGGGCCTGCTGCCCGGCGGACGTCGACGCTCGCGGCTGGCTTCGCGTCCCCCTGCGGTGGGCCGGCGGGTGCGGCCGGTGCGATGTCGAAACGGCTTGGGGGCAATTCGTCGTCGGCAGCGGTCATGACATGCCCTCCAGCGGGTGCGGCCCTGGGGCTGCTGCCTGCGCGATCTCTGCCAGCAACGCGGACGCGGCGGCACGTGGGTCCGGGCTACGCGTGACGGGCCGACCGACGACCAACAAATCGGCGCCCGCCGCTGCCGCGTGCGCCGCGGTCGCGATGCGCGCCTGGTCGTCGTTGCCCTGGCGGTCACCCGCACTGCGAATGCCCGGCACGACACGGACAAACGCAGCCGGCAGATGCGCCGCCAGCGGCAATTCCAGCGCCGACAGCACCGCGCCATCGAGGCCCGCGCGCGCGCACAGTTCGAGTCGCCGCGCCACCAGGCTGGCTACAGGCCCATCGTAGCCGTCCGCCGCTAGGTCGTCACGTTCGAGGCTGGTGAGCACGGTGACGCCGACAACCCGGGTGCGCCCCCTGGCAGCGCGCAGCGCCGCGTCGAGCATCGCGCGCCCTCCCGCGGCGTGGACGGTGACCAGTGCCACGTCGAGCCGGGCGATCGAGTCGACCGCGAGCCCAACCTGGTGGGGAATGTCGTGCAATTTCAGGTCGAGGAACACCTCAAATCCGGCCAGTCGCATGTGGTGCACGACGGATGGGCCCACAGCGGTGAAAAGCGAGAGCCCAACCTTGACCAGGATCGGCAGGCCGTGCAGCGCGTCGAGCACGGGCTCCAAGGGTTCCAATGCCGGTGCATCGAGCGCGATCGCAAGCCGGGGCAGTGCCGGGCCGAACCCTGCGCGCGGCGCTGGCATGAGCGTCGTCATTGCAGTGCAGCCGCGTGCAGCGGCCCGCCCGCGCGCGCTGCGGCGAGAGCGGCCGCGACCCGATCGACGAGGCCCGCCACGGGCGTCTCGAAGCGCTCGCCCGTGCGCCGGATCTTGACTTCGACGACTCCATCCTGGGCCTTGCGCCCACACACGATGTGCAGCGGGTAGCCCACCAAGTCTGCGTCGTTGAACTTGACGCCGGGCCGCTCGTCGCGGTCGTCGCGCACGACGTCGATCCCGCGGGCCTCGAGCGCGGCCTCGATCGCTTCTGCCGTCGCGGCCTGCGGGCCATCGATGGCCAGAGGCAGCACCACAACCGGGTACGGCGCCAGCCCGACCGGCCAGCAGATGCCGCGCTCGTCGTGATTCTGCTCGATCGCAGCCGACACGATGCGCGTCACGCCGATGCCATAGCATCCCATCTCAAAGGGCTTTTCTGTGCCGTCTTCGGCGACGAACGTGGCGTTCATCGCCTGGGAGTACTTCTGGCCCAGGTAGAACACGTGGCCCACCTCGATGCCGCGAAAGCCGCGCAACGCCGCCCCGCACTGGGGGCATGGGTCGCCGGGCACCGCCATTCGGATGTCCGCGACGGTAAGACCGGAGCAGTCGCGGACCGGAACGACACCCTGCCGATGTGCTTGTTTTTCGTTCGCGCCGCACACGGCAGTGGTCAGGGCCATCACCTCGGCATCGGCCACGCAGCGGACGCCGCCGCCGTGCCCCAGGCCCCCGTTGCCCCCGAGAGCGCCGGAACCGTCCGCAGCCACCGGACCCACGTACCCGGGCGGCAGGCCGGTGGCCTTCGCGAACCACGCGGCGTCCGCGAGCGCGACCAGGCCGGCGCCGAGGTGGGCCTTTACCTTGACCTCGTTGGCTTCGCGGTCACCGCGCACAAAGGCGGCGACGGGCTGGCCGTCAGCCTCGTACAACACGGCCTTGATCATCTGCCGGGGCGTGCAGCCGAGCGCCGCGCACACCATGTCGATCGTTTTCGCGCCCGGCGTGGCCACGATTGCCGATGGCCCGGCGTCCCCGGGCAAGCTGGCGCGGGCTGGCGCGGGACTCGGGCACTTCTCGACGTTGGCCGCGTACGTGCACGCGCCACACGCCACGAGGGCGTCTTCTCCAGAATCCGCCAAAACCTGGAATTCATGCGACATGCTGCCGCCGATCGCGCCGGTGTCCGCCTCGACGGGTCGGAACGCCAAGCCCATTCGCTCGAATGTCCGCACGTACGCGTCATACATCGTGCGGTAGCTCGCATGGGCGCCCGCCACGGTCGCGTCGAACGAGTAGGCATCCTTCATCACGAATTCGCGGCCGCGCATCAGACCGGCACGGGGCCGCATCTCGTCGCGGAATTTCGTCTGGATCTGATAGAAATTCAACGGTAACTGGCGATAGCTGCGCACGTCCTTGCGCGCCAGATCGACCACGACCTCTTCGTGGGTCGGCCCGAGGCAAAACTCCGCATTCTTGCGGTCTTTCAAGCGCAACAGCTCCGGCCCGTACTTCTCCCAGCGCCCCGACTCCTGCCACAGTTCGGCGGGCACTACGGCCGGCAGGAAGACTTCGAGCGCACCGGCCCGGTTCATCTCTTCGCGCACGATGGCCTTGACGCGCTCGACGACGCGGACCCCCAGCGGCAGGAAGCTGTAGATGCCTGCCGCCACCCGCCGGATGTACCCGCCGCGCACGAGGAGTTGGTGCGAGACGGTGTCGCCGTCCTTCGGCGGATCCCGCAGCGTGGGCAGATGCAAGCGGCTGGCGCGCATGGCAAAGTCTCCGCGCCACCGCCCCGGCCCGCCGGAACCGACGCGGCCCGCGGCAGCCAGCGCACGGCCGCGCATGAATCAGGCGAAACGGATGCCGCGGCTAGAGTTCGTACGTCGCGTGCATCGACCGCATGAGATCGAGCAGGCTGACGCGGAACTGGTACTCCGAGAACAAGTAGCTGGCCTGCAGCGTTGCGAGGTCCGGGAATTTGTCGAGTTCCTTCTGCGCGGCCTTTACGGCCAGACAGCCGGGGTTCATCAGGTCAGTCGACGTCTTCTGTGCGATGTACGTCTTGCCCGACAGTGGGTCGGTGAACTCGCACTTTTCCGTGCCGCCCGGCAGCGTGATCGCCGCCTGGTTGCCCTTCAGGAAGATGCGGCTGACGTCCATGAAGCTGCGGTCCCAGCCGCGCTGCAGCAACGCCATGCCGTACTGCGCCGCCAGCAACGGCATCCGGAACCGACTCGACGGGAAGAACGGGCGGGCGTCCGGGTAGATGCGGTACTTGATGCAGCCCTTCATGTCGGCTGCCACGGTGCCAGGAGGGAACGCCTTCGCGTCCGCGCACGCCTTGCGCTGTTGTTCGGCGCCCGGACCCACGAACGTCGGCGCGACGATGATGTCGTCGTCTGCCACCTCGGTGCCGCCGTGCAGCATGAGCCAGCCGACCGGGTTCTCGTCCTCGACGTTGATCGCCGAGTAGATGTTCATGAGTTGGCGCGGGAACGCGCTGAAGAAGCTCACGAGGAAGCGCCGCTGATCTTCGGACTCGTTGACGGCCTGGAAACGGGCCATCGTCGGGTCCGACAGGAAGATGAACGCGGCGAGCCGGTCGTAGATCTGGCCACCTGACGTCGGCCGCTGCAAGTATCCGCCGCCCCAGCCGCCGTACAACTGCCGGGAACCGGACGTCTCGTCGAGGTAGTGGGGGTCGCCGGTATTCTGGTCATAGTTGTTGTACGGCTCGAAGCGCAGGCGCTTGGCGTTCCAAGCGTAGATGCCGGGGCTCGGCCGCTGCAGTACGCCGGCCATCGTATTGAACGTGTTCAGCATCGCGTACGATCCCGCCAGGCCGCCGTTCGGGTCCTGATCCCACTCGCGACCGTAGCGCTTCTTCCACCACCCGTTCTTGTTGTAGGTCGCAAAGTCGACCATCCAATACTGGAACTGCCGCGTGGCGCGCCAGAACGCCCCCTGCACCCGGCCCGAATAGTTGTTGGTGTGGAACGTCTCTGAATCACGGCTGTAGCCGTAGAAGTACCAGTACTGCTCGTAGTCGTCGAGCGAGTTGCGCGCGATCTCGTAGGCGTCGGCGCCTTCGTCACCCGTCGCGCACGTCGCGGTCTGGCCGTTGATCTCGTCCGAGCAGAAGCGATAGGGCACTTCGACGATGGCGGCACCGTTGGCACCCTTGGTCTTGGCGCAGAACTTTTCCTCCCCCATCGCCTGGCACTGGGAGCCGGCGGCGCAGTCCGCATCGGCCGCGCAGCGGTCGCCCTTCAAGTCCGACCACGCGACGTGCTTGCGGTTGTACATGTTGTCGATCGCATCCTTGGCACCTTTGCCCGATGCAAAGTAGCGCGGCAACGACGACCAGTGGACCCGGCGCGTTAGGATGTTCATCGGGTGCGTGCCCTGCTGCGTCACCATCGTCACGGCCGGGTTCTCGTCGTTGGGTGTTGCGAGGTAATCCTTCAGGGGCGGCAGGTCGCCTCCGCCGGCGAGACCGACAGCTGCGGGCGGAGCGGTGTCCAGCGCGGGCGGGTTCGCGAACGTCTCCACCATGTCGCCGTACGCGAACTTCAGCGCGGCCTTGTCGTACAGGCCCACGCCTTGGTCGCGGCCGTTGAACTTTGCTGTGTAGTCCATCACCGACGCGAGTTGCTGCGTGCGGATGTGCTCGCGCCCCTGCTCCGGCGTGTCCTGCTGCCACGGGTTGACGACGTCGGTCCGGTTGTTCGAATCAAGCTTGAGTTCCCAGTACTTGCGGTGGTAGTTCAGCGCGTCGGTCGAAGCCTCGAAGTTGTGGCGCAGGCCGAGCGTGTGGCCGACCTCGTGCAACTGCGTGCCCTTGTAGATGCGCTGCCACAGTTCGAGCTTGACCTCTTCGCGCAGGCGCTGGACGACCTCGCGGCCGATCTCCTGGGTGACGCGCACCGTCTCGTCCGTCGTGTCCGAGTACAACGGGCCCGGCAGGAAGCGGTACTTCTCCGCATTCGGCTGGGCGGCGTTCGCCTGGTTCACGGCGAGGCGCAAGTCCTGCATCAGGTCCGCCGTCGAGCAGCGGTGCCAGCGCAGGTCCGGGCCATTGGTGCGGCAGATGCGGCCCTTTGCGGTGCCCTGCGACTCGTAGTCACCTGCCTTGGCGCACGCATCGCTCGTGGCGCGGCTGCCGTCCTTGAAGTTGTCGAAGATGGTCGGAACCTTGGCGTCGAGGTACGCCTTGCATATCTCCGCGTCGAACCGGCGGCCGTACTCCTCGGCCATGCCGACCAAGGCGCCGTCGGCGAAATCGGCGAGGTGGATCGTGCGCTTGCCGAGCTCAGCCACGACCTTTTCACGGGCGCGGATGGCAGCGGTGTGGCCCCACTGCGCGATCGACATGCGCTTGAGGTCGTCCGGGCTCACGGTCGATGCCGTGCCGGCCTTGACGCGCGGGTCCTTGAACAAGGTGTGGGCGAAGTACGAGTCGTCGCCGCTCACCAGCATCGCGTCGATGCTCGGGTTGGACTGGATGCGGGCCATGCGCGATTGGGCCCACGTCCCTGCATCGTCGCCGTGCTCCAGCCCGAGGGTCTCCAGGCGCTGGCGTACGTCGGGGTCGATCAGGTTCTTGACCATGCCCTGGACGTCTGTCGTGCTTTTCGGCACCTTGGTGTCGTAGCCACGCTTGACCGCACGCGAGACATTAAAGAGTTTTTCGCTGGCGCGCTTGATGTCGTTGAAGTCCTTGATGCCGGACTGCAGTTCAATCGCTTGCATCGCCGCCTCGGCGCCGAGCTTCATCACGCCCGAGTACGCATGGGCACTCGCCGAAATCGTCTCGCCCGTGATCGGGTCGGCCGCAGAGGGACCGTAGCCATACAGGCCCGCCTGGTTGGGCGCAGGCACGGCGTGCATGAAGCTGTAGCGCAGGTCGCCGAAGCGGTGCGGCTGGCTCATGTTGCGGCAATACTTGCCGTACTTCGTGCCCGCGTAGGTCTTGCTGCCGAGCTTGAGGTCCGGGTATTCCGCGGTGGCGGCTCCCTCAGACTTCGCCTTGACACCCGCCAGACTCGAATTCTCGCATACGATGAACATCGGGAAGTCGGGCTTCTTGCCCTTGCGAAACTCGACGACCTGATTGTACGGGTCCGACCACGCTTCGCCGATCTCGACCGACTGCTTCACGAGTTCGCGCGGGTGGTCGTCGTTGAGGTAGTACACGATCGGGACCGGCGACATCTTCGTGTAGTCGAAGCCGCCCTTCCACATCGCGCCCGCGCTGCCGGCCGGCTTGCACGCATTGTTGCCTTCCATGCCATCGACCACGCTCGCCTTGGGGTCAACGTAGCACTTCACGTACTTGTCCCAGATGCGGTGGCGCTGGGCGCGGCGCACGGCGTTGTTGAAGATGTTGCCAAACTCGATGTCGAAGGCTGGCCGCTCGCTGCGGAAGAAGCCGAATTTCTCGAACTCGACGTCGTCCATCTCGCGCGACACATAGCGGCGCTCGTCGCCGGCCTTGTACTGCGGCACTTCGAGGAAATAGCTGCGCGCGCGGATTTCCTCGGATGTGCAGTCGAACACGCCGCCGATGTACCAAGGGTAGAAGAAGCAGATGGGGATCATGCCGAAGCCGCTCAGGTACGTCGTCGGCGCACCGACCACCCAGCGGTTCATGAACGTGATCGTCTTCTGCGTGCCGTACTCCGGCGACTTGGTCTCGCTCATCTCGAACTGCTCGTCCTCGGGAGCGACGTCGCCCTCGTACAGCGAGCCGAACGTGCCGGCGAGCCCAGCCGCGTTGACCTCTTCGCTCAGCACGGTGCCCGCACCCCACGCGACACGCATGTATTCGCGCTGATACCACTTGCGGTCGGTCGTGTTCTCGCCCTTGACGTTGGTGGTCTCGCCCGTCGCTGCCGAATAGGCGTACTGCACGTCGAAGTGCGAAATGGCCCACGCCCACATCGGCGCGCCCCGATACACGTAGCGCGGCGTCTTGCGAACGCAGAAGCCGTGCCAGTCCTCCTCACCCGTGAGCGTTGGCTTGGCCGCGTCGGCGCACCAGGCGTCCTTGCCGCACGTGGAGTTGTCGCCCGGCGCGCATTTGATTTTCTGGTAGTCCTCCGGCATCGCGGAGACGACCGGCTTGCCCTTGGCGTCCTTCACAGCGATGTCGACGTCCGATCGCTGCGCGTAGGCCTCCGAACCCACCTGGAATTCGTAGGTACGGTAGAAGATGAGGTTCTTCTCCTGCACTTCGAACACGCCGCGCACGAGCGAACTCATGGCGCCGGGAAACGAGGAGGCCGACGTGAACGAAGCGTGGACCACCGTGTTGCGCAGGTACCACTCGCGGCCGAGGATGTCCGCCTTCTTGACGGCGTTTGGCTGCACTTCGTTGATTTCGGGCCGGTCCTGGGCGCATGCCAACGCGCTGGTCAGGGCGGCGGTCAGCGCGAGCCGGCTCAAGTAGCGGTGCGGGCGCTGGGCGAGGTGGGTCGGGGCGTTCATCTGAGGTCTCCGATTTGCGTGGTCCGCGTTCGGGTGCGCTGCTCGCGCGGGCGGGTTCAGGTGCGCATGGTGCGCGTTCGGGGGGGCCAAGTGGGCCAGGCTAGTTCAGGCCGATCGAGCCGTAGATGCCGTAAAGGTTGCGGAACTGGTCGACGAGCTCCATTTCCTTCTTGATCGTGTTCGCGATGACTTCGCGCTCGGCGCCTGTGGCCTTGCTGAGCCACGTCTTCGCGCACGCCACACCGTCGCTGCACAGGCCGTCTTGGCACGTCGACCCCGAGGCACAGCCCGACTTGAGCTTGTTGAGCTTGCGCAGGGTCTCGTATGTCGGCGAATACTGGTCCGACGTGTAGTTCGGCTTGGGCGCCACGTAGGTCTTCTTGCCCCACGGGTCCTCGAATTCGGCAACCTCCAGCTTCGTTTCGGCCCCACCGACCTTGCCTTGGCCGAACGTGTACTGGCCGCCGGAGCCCTTGAGCCACACCGCCATCGAGTCGGTGTAGCTCGGGTCGAAGCCGGCCGGCAGGTTCGCGATGGCCTCGACCGACGCCATCAGCCGCAAGCTCGGGTTCATCACCGACGGCACCACGCGCGCTTGCGTGGCGGGAGCCGGCTTGAAGGGGTTGTAGGGGATGAACTGCTTGGTCGTCGGGTGGAACGTGCCGCCAATGCGCTGGACGTCGCCCGCCGCCATGCCGCCGAGCACGTCGGCCAGTTGCTTCGGGTAGATCGTGTTGAAGCCGATCGCCGTGCCGCGGAACAGCGGAAGTTGCTCGCCCACGTAGTCGGTCAGGAAGTTGGCCGTCGAGTTCGTCATCATGCCGATCGAAGCCGCCTTCTCCCAGTAGGAGCCGATGACCTTCGGGTGGTCGTAGTAGTAGTAGCCCTTCTTCGTTGCGAACGCCGTCCACGGGAACTTGCCGAGGCCGATCGGTACGTTGGCACCCGCCTCACAGCCTGCGGCGCCCACTTCGTACGACACGTTCGTGTACGTGTTCGAGTCCTTGTCGAAGGCATAGCAGCCCGGCGCCGGCGACGTGATCGATGCGGTGAAGCGCTTGAACGCGTCTTCCGACGCCCGCTTGAGCGGGTAGAGGCCGAACAGGCCGTTGTCGAACTGGTCCCACCAGCCGTAGACGCGGTAGATGTTGTTGAACAGGGCGTAGAAGCGGCCGGCGTCGGCCATTGGCCCGAGCCAGCGATCCTGGATGCGCGCCATGTAGCCCGCCGGGCTGCCGCCGCGGGCGAACCAGAGGCGCTCGCGCTTGAACGCGTCGAACAGGTAGTACTCGTTGAGCATCTCGCCGGAGTGGAAGACGATCTCCTCCGGGCTCGAGCCCATGTCGAAGCGGTAGCAGCCGAGGTTGCCAGCGTACTCGTCGGAGCAGTACTTGTAGGGCACCTCGAAGAAGGTCTTGTCGGCGTCGCCGCGGCCGTAGTGTTGGTTGTTGTCCATTTCCTGCTCGAGGTACTGCGCCGGCACCGACTCGCGTTTCTTGTTCAGTTCCGGTGGCATCCAGTCGTTGGGATACGCCAGCGACGTCGTCACGCGGCCGCCCCACTGCCAGTCGGCAGTGTCTTGCTTCCACGAGACGTTTTCGAAGGACGTGCCCTGGTTCTTCGCATAGCGCCGGGTCTGCTTGGTCAGGTAGCTCGTGTCGGCGTAGACCTCGAGCATTTCGCCGTAGCCGTACTTGATCGCCGCGTAGTCGTACTTGCCGAGACCCCACACGTCGGCGTGGACACGCTGGCCGTAGTCCATGACCGTCGAGTACTGGTACTCCGTGCGGCGGTTGTCGATTTCCTTCGCCGTCATGTGCGGGCGCGGCACGTATTTCTTGAGCTCTTCGAGCTTCGACTCCTGCTCGACGAGCGTGCCGGCGAACTGGCCGGTCAACGCGGCGGCGCAGAAGCCGCCCTGGCACAGTTGGCCATCGGTGCAGGCCGCGTCGTCCTTGCACGCGACCTTCTCGTGGCACAGCCCGCCCTTGCAGAAGGCGCCGTCGCCGCAGGCCGCGTCGCTCGTGCACGCCACTGTGAACGGCGTCTTGCCGTGGCACGTGCCGACCTGGCTGCCGTCTTGATCGACGCACTTGGTCTTGGCGCACTTCGCACCGCCCGGGCACTCCGCGTCGGCCGTGCAGGCCTTGAGCACGCACTTTTCGCCGAATTCGTCGTTCAGGCAGAACGAGTCGGCCGACACCACGCCCGAGGGCGCATTCAACTGGCCGCAGACCACGGCCTCCTTTTCGCGGCCCTTGTCCGGATCGAAGTACGGGTCGAAGTAGTTCAACAGGTCCATCGAGGCTTCAAAGTTGTGGCGCAGGCCGACGGTGTGGCCGACCTCGTGCTCCATGACGCCGCGGAAAAGCGCAACCGACAGCGCGGTCCGCAGTGCGTCGCCCTTGTAGCAAGCCTTATCGAAGACCTTCGTGTCCGAACCCGCGTACTTGTCGGTCGGCGTCTGGCCGGGCTGGCAGCGCATGCGCTTGGCCAGGCCGAGCAGCGACGCGTCCTCGAATTCGGCCGGCGTGATGCTGTGGATGCCGAGCAACTGCAGGCGGCGCTTCTCGTCAATGGCCCGCTTCGGCGTCGCCCATCCCAACGGACTGATCTTGCCGAGCAACTCCGGTCCAATCTGCTCGCCGGGCTGCACGGCGCCCTCGGACATCACGAGCGCGACCTCGTCGTTGATTAGTGCCCGCTCCACCGACGTGCCCTTGAGCTTGTCGAACTGCGCGTACACCTGCTTGATGTCGAAGCTCGGGATCGCTTTGTCGAGTACCTTCTGGAGGTTCTTCGGGTTCTCCAGATCGTGGACCAGCTTGTCAGCTTCGAGCGGCAGCAGGCCGGCACCGCGCGCGAGGTCGGCCAACCGCAGTGTCGATTCAGACTTGGCGCGTTCGAGCGCCTCGGTGTCGGTCTCTTCGTCTGCGCCCGCACCGGCGGGAAGCGCCGCGCCCCACAGCGACTTGTCCTTCGCCGTGGTGGACTGCTGGTTGATATAGTCGCGGATGTACTTGCCCGACGCGACATCTTTGGGGTCCAGATCGCCGTTGAGCAGATCGACGAGGTCCTTGGCGTACTGGGCGTACGTCACCATCGCGGAGCCGTACACGTTCGCCGTCGCCCAGATGGTCTCGCCGGTGTCCGGGTCGCCTGCCGAGGGGCCGTAGCCCAGCGGCGAAGACGCATTCGTCTGCGTCACCCAATACAGGAAGTTGTAGCGGCCGTCGCCGATGATCTTCGGTTTGGCAGCGTCCGACACGAAGCCACCGTCCGCCGTGTCGGTGCACGGGTTGTGGTCGACTTCCTTGCCGTTGACCTTCTTCTTCGTCCAGTAGCGGCAGTCGTTGTACGTGCTGAAGTTGCCGCGTTCGTCGGCGCTGCACGACTTGAGCGACCGCGTGTAGACGTTCTCGCACAGCACGAAGATGTGCGGCACGGTCGCCTTGAGGTCCTCGCGCTGCTTGTAGTCCGCCGCCGTCAACATCTGGCGCCAGCCGACGCAAGTGCCGACACCGTCTACGCTCCGGCACGAGACATCGGCGCGATCGCCGGACTTCAGGAACACGACGTGCTGGGTGTCGCCGAAGGTGGCGAGGAAATCCGTCGCCTGACCGTACTCGAGGGCGTCGGCCTTGCGCGTGCCGTTGATGCCGACTTCGAGCGCGTCGCCTTCCGACGTCTTGCCCTGGCGCGCGGCCACGCCGTGCAGAATGCGCGCGCCGACCTTGCCGACTGCCGAATGCAACACCGCGATCTGGTCGCCGCCGAAGTACACGACGTGGACGACGTCGCCGGATGCGAGCTTGACGTT
Source organism: Myxococcales bacterium (assembly GCA_009692425.1). Classification (GTDB taxonomy): domain Bacteria; phylum Myxococcota_A; class UBA9042; order UBA9042; family UBA9042; genus SHZF01. The sequence continues at coordinate 28,904 of SHZF01000021.1, forward strand.
GGGCAGCTTGACCGACACCGCGCCGGCCGTCACGGTCAGTTCCACGGATTTGCTGCTCGGCTTGACTACGGTGCCCTGATCGGCGGCCTTGACGACGCCCGCGGCGTACTTCGCACCGTCGATCTTCGCCAGTCCACCGATGTCGAGAGAGGCCGCCGCGCTGCCGGGCGTGGCATTCAGGAACGCCACCCAGGCGGTGCCGGCCAGCTTCGGGCGGGCGTCGGGGGCGTCGTCGAGCACGGTGACCTCGCCCTTGCCGTCCTTGCCCGCGCCGACGATCAGCCGGTTCGACTTGATGCTCTTGAACGCCACAGTGCCCTGGGCAGCGGCGTGCGCGGAGCAGTCGGCGTTGACCTTGCAGAAGCGCTCGCCGAAGCGAGACTGCCCGTCCGCGAAGCCTTTGCCCCACTTCGCTTCCCAGAACCACAGCCACGAGACCATGTCGCGGAAAACGTCGTTCCACGAATCGGCCGTGTCGTATTCGGCGGCGATGTGGTTGGCGGGGTGGTCGGCCGACAGGTGGTAGATGATGGGGCGCGTGCCACGTTGGGTGTATTCGATGCGGGCACCGGTGGAGCACTTGCCGGCGGGGCGGCCGTCAGGATCCATCGCGAACCAGTCGGCCTGATCGCATACGGCGGGGGCCGCACAGTCGCGATTCGTCAGGCAACGCGTTTCCTTGCCGGCGGCGTCCTTGGTGGCCGTGAAGTTCTTGGAGTGTTCCCAGATGTTCCAGCGTTGCGCCTTGTAGTCGTGGCCCGAATACGTCAGGCCGTAGTCCTCGTCGTAGCGGTAGCGATCCGCGAGGAAGAAGCCGAATTTGTCCGCCGCGTCGCGGTTGTGGTACGGCCGGATCTCGTAGTCGTTGACGCGCTTGGGGGACACGCGGCGGTACGCGACGCGGACGTCGAATTGGGCGCCGGAGCAGTCGCCGGGAGCCAGCGAATATGTTGAGCACGCACCCGTCGACATTGGCTGGCCGAACATCCGGCGCGTGAAGTGGAAGTAATCCACCGCCTTTTCCTTGCCTGCGCGGTGCATGTAGAAGCGGTTCGGGTCGTCGCCGTCATGCTCCTGGACATAGTGATCGACGGGGCTGTACTTCATCGAACCTTGCGGGAACATGACGTTCATCAGGGCATTGCCCATCCAGTCGACGCGGATGTACTTGCGCTTCCACCACGCGTTCAGGCTGGAGTTTTCCGTGAGTTCGTTCGTCTGTGCGCCCGTGGATTTGTTGAAGTTCCGGATGCGGTCGAAGTGCGAGACGATCGGGTACATCGCCACCGGATTGCCGAGGACCAGGTCGATGAACTCGTGCTCGTGGCCTGCGCGCCAGTAGGTGCGGATCTTGCGCTTCGTCCACTTCGCGTCGGCACCCAGGACGCGTTCGGTGAACGGGTAGGCGACCAGCCAGTTTTCCTGGATGTCGAACAGCAACTTGCCGTCTTCGCCGCCGAAGTTCTGCTGGCCGACGAAGCCGAAGCCTGCGTTGGCGGGCATGTCGCTGACGACGGCGATCTCGTACCACACGCCATGCAAATCGGCTTTGCGGATGTAGTTGGCCTGCGTGCGGTCGATCAGGCCGTCGTTGCCGACCTCTTCGACGCAGCCGGTGGTGGCGGCGGCGAGCGCGGCGGCCAACAAGGCGGGCAGGACGGACAGCGCGGTGGGGCGAAGGAGCTTCATGGGTACGGACTCCGGAGGCGCGGGTGCAAGAAAGGCCAGGTTTCGGTCAGAGCAAGCGTTCGGGTATTGGCTGCGCGCTACGCTTTTTGGGGAAGCCGCGCGAAAAATGTTCAGAAGCTGCGGGCCAGGCCGACGCTGACGCTGGAATAGTTGTCCGACAAGGACCGGAAATCCCAGAACGGGAAGCGCAGGGTCTTGTTGTCGGCGCTGTACGGAGGCGACGCGGTGAACGTGCCGAGGCTGACGGATGTGAGCTTGTCCTCGCCAAGCGAGTACGACACGTCGAGCGTGCCCCACTGCGTGTCGCGGCGCATGCGGCCGGGCTTGGCGTATTCCGACGTGTATTCGTCTTTCGGGAAGGACTGGTAGCCGAAGTTGTTGAATATGTAGTAGCCGGCCGCGAACGACAGGCGATCGCTCGCCTTGATGTCGACGCTCAGGGACTGGCGAAAGAAGAAGCTCGAGTTCTGGATGCCGAGCAGGACGTCGCTCGGTCCCACGCCTTCGGCGCCGCCCTGACGCGGCAGCACCCCCGGCGAGCCGGGTTCATTGTGCAGCACGCGATTCGGGTACTGGTTGAAGTTCTTGGCGAACGACGAACCGTAAGCCACCGTGACGATGCCGATCGCCCGCTTGAGGGAAATCGACGACGCGATCTTGAGCCAACGGGTCGCGAACTTCGCATCGCGTGAGACGGGCAGTTCGACTCCCAGGCCAGCCGAGAATCCAAAGCCACCCGGGAGCTTCATCGCTTCGGATTTGCCGTCGGCGTTCATGGTCTGGGGCGACCACGACAGGCTCAGCGCGGTGTCGAACAGCGTCGTCTGGTACAGGTGGACCTGGTCGCGGTCGCCGTTCGTCTCGATGTTCTTGTCGAGGCGCTGCTTGGCCGAGAACGACAGGCCGGACGTGATCTTGTAGGCGGCGCCCAGCGCCACGCTGGCATCAGCTCCGGCGCGCTGCTGCTCACCCGGAACGAATGTGCCGCCGTCGATCGAGTACGACAGGTCGAGTGAGCCGCTGAGCGGGAAATTGTCGGAAGGCTTCGGTCGCTCTGCCTTCTGGGCGGTGGCGTCGGCCGTGGCGTCGGCTGGCGGCGTCGAGGGGCCGTCGATCCCGAAAGCGAGCCCGGGCACCAGGCAGGCGCCGAGGACGCCCAACTTGGCAAACCGCCCGGGGAATTCCCGGTTGGTTGCGCAGCCCGTCCTGAAGCGGGAAACCGATATCGACATGGGCGCCTCCGGAACTTGCCGGAAAAAAGAGAGCGAGGACGGTAGCAGGCATACAGCAGGCGCGCAAGGACGTTTTCGCGACGGCGCCAGCTTGCCTCCGCTGCCGGCTTGGGGCATGCAGGGCGCTGGAGGAGGGGACGATGGCGAAGGGTGTCCAGCGACGGCGGTCTGACCTGCAACGCATTCCGGCGATGTTGTGCGGATTGTACCGCACCACCGTGCCGATGCGGGGCCATGCCGACCACCTCGGGCCCGACCAACTGGTCATGCTGCACGATCACCGACCGGAATCGATGCCATACGTGCTGTTTCCCGCCCGCAACGAAGACAACCAGTGGGTGTTTGAAGACGACCCGCATACGGCCGAAGACGCCGACTTCCTGCTTGGGCTCGTCTCGCTCCGGCCCGAAGGGTACTACGTCGTGGCGCACGATTTGGCGTTGTCCGACGACCCCGATCACAAACTGGCAGAGCGATCGCTCGTCATGGTCGGCTATACGCGGCAAGGTCGCGTGTTGTTGTTTCCCGCGCGCTTCCAGGGCCTGACCGTGCAGTTCGCCACGGAGGGGTACCCGTTTGATCCCGATGACGTGTTGGACGCGCTGACGCCGGCGAATTTCGATGTGCCGACCGATGGCGACGATCGCACGGTGCACTGACCGGGGTTACAGGTGTTTTCAAAGCCGCGAAGCACTGCAAAGACGTATTGCACCGCGGGCCAAGTGGCGGTAGACCTCTTGGGTCGCTCGTGCGCCGTGGGCCGGGCCGCGCCTGCCCGGTCACAGACCGTTTGGTGAGGGTCGCGCGTCAGGGTTTGGCTCAGGCGTCGGGCCGCGGCGCGCGCTGCGGCGCGGCAGGGAGGTCGCTGTGCGTTTTACGTGTCCGAGCTGTGCAAAGTCGTACCGCATGCCACCTGAGCGACTCGGTGCGGCAGGGCGCGCGCAGGTCAGTTGCCCGAATTGCAAGGCGACGGTGCTCGTGCGGGCCACAGGGGGCGAGAATCTGGAGTGCCGACTTGGCCAGGCCCATGATTCGGCGCCGGTGATTCACGCGGCGTTGGTGCGACCGGCGTCCGGCGGCTTCGGGGCCAGTCCGATCGCGGTTCCCGCGCAGGCTCCCGGCGCGGCTCCCGCGCAGGCTTACGGCGCGGCTCCCGCGCAGGCTTACGGCGCGGCTCCCGCGCAGGCTTACGGCGCGGCTCCCGCGCGGGCTCCCGGCGCGGCTCCCGCGCAGGCTTACGGCGCGGCTCCCGCGCGGGCTCCCGGCGCGGCTCCCGCGCAGGCTCACGGCGCGGCTCCCGCGCGGGCTCCCGGCGCGGCTCCCGCGCGGGCTCCCGGCGCGGCTCCCGCGCAGGCTTACGGCGCGGCTCCCGCACCGCTGCCTTCGGACGTCGCATGGTTCGTCGCGATCGGCCGCGACCGGCAGGGGCCGATGACGCGCGCGCAGTTGGCCGGCCTCCTGCGCGCCGGGACCGTGAATCCTGAGTCGCTCGTCTGGTGCAAGGGCATGACAAATTGGACGAAGATGGTTGATGCGCCGCAGCTGGCGAGTCTCGTCGCGTCCGCCTCCGTCGGCGCCGCCGCAGCTCCGGTTCCCGCGCCGGAGCCGGCCGCGCCTCGGCCCGCCGCAGCGGTCGCCGCGCCTCGTCTGGCCGCCCAACCCGCACCGTTGGCGGCGGCCGGCCCTGCGGCACCGCAACCGAGCGCCGCGCCGCGACCTTCATCGCCGCTGCAGCCGGCCGCACGGGTTGGTGCTGCGGCCCAACCCGTCGCGAGGCCCGCGCCGGCCGCACTCGCCCCGAAGCCGGTGTCCGCGGCCAGGCCTGCCGACTCCAAGGCTGCGTCCGCAGCCCAGCCCGCCGATTACGAAGACGCTGGACCCACATTGGAACAACCGTTGCCCCTTTTCGGCAAGGCCGCACCGTCCTCCAAACTCGTACGCGAGCCGCGCCCCGCTGGTGGCGATCGGTTGGGCGCAGGCAAACCCGCAGCGCCCGAACTGAACAGCATGCAGGCCGACGCCCATGCCGGAGCGTTCTTTTCCCACGACCTCGACAACGTCGAATTTCAACTGCCGGACCCGAATAGGCACAAGCCGACGAAGGAGGAGTACCAGAACCTGCTGCAGGAATTCTCGGTGATGTTTCGGCTCGACAAGCGCACCAAGCGACAGAAAGTCGGCATCGCGGTGACGATGGGCGTGCTCGTCGTCGGCGTCATCGTGTTCGGTGTAATGCTGAAGATCGACGGCGACCGCAAGCGCTCACTGATGAGCGATACCAAGGCGATTCTCGGCATGTTCGCGCTGCAGTACCAAACGAGCGTGACAATGGACGTCGGCACGGAGGACCCGGAGGCGGCGGCCCAGATCGTGGCCGTGCCGGGCGCGCCGCCGCCGGTCAAGCCGAAGCAACAGGTGCAGACGAGCCAACTGGCCAAGCACCTGGCCGGCAAGATCCAAGCGCGCCGCAAGGCGTCTGCGCGCACCGTCAGCATGGGACTTTCGGCGGCCGACCAGCGCGCCCTCGACGTGGCGACGCGGGCTGCACAGGCCGATGCCGTGGCGCGGGCGCTCGGCGGTGTCGGTGGCAAGGTCGAGAGCGTGCAGATGGTCGGCATCGCCAAGGAAAAGGTCTCGACCGCAGAACTGAACCGCATGTGCGACAATGCCAGCGGCGACTTGCGCAGTTGTGCCAAGGGGGTGCTGGGCGACGAGAATGCGTCGTTCCGCGTGTCGTTTACGGTCGGTCTCGGCGGCAAGATCGAAGCCGTCAAGGCCATCGAGGATGGCAAGCAGAATGGAGAGCTCACGACATGCGCTCAGGCCAAGCTGGGCCGCAAGAGCTTCACGGCCCAACCAGAGCCCGTGACGCACTCCTGTCGCGTGAACTAGCGGCCCAGGCTGAGCGTTGGGCGGTGGATGCCTGAGGAGGAAGTCATGTTCTGGTCCCCAAGTCCGCAGGTGCTGCGCCGTGCGTGGGTTGCCGCCGCGATCGGGAGCGCTGTCCTTGCGCTGCCGGTGCACGCCCAGGAAACAAAAATCAGAATGGACATCGTGGGTTTTGATGCCGAAGCCAAAACGATGCTCGTCAAGCTCGACGACGTGAACCAAGGACTGGCGCTGCGGCTCTACGACGTGGAGAGCGGGGCGCCGGCCAAGAAGTCGCAACTCGTGCAGTACCAGCGTGTCGATGGCCCCAAGACGATCAAGGAGGCGCGCAAGCGTTTCAAGATCACGGACCCGGGCGTCGAGGACACGATGTTCCCGCTGGACCCCAAGGATGAATCGCAGGCCCTTTCGTTGTTCGGCCTGATGGCGGCAAAGGACCGCTTCGTCGTCGCGATCACCGACAAGCGCAAGCTCGGCAAGCTCAAGGACATCAAGATCAAGCAAGACGAGGAGACGAAGACGCTCGCCAAGGCAGCTCTCAAGACCGTGTACTGGACGACCGACCGCAAGACGCTCGTCGCCGTGGTTTCGCAGAAGCTGGAAACGACGGGATACTCCAGCGATACCGACGAGTTTCATGCTTTGCGCTTCAAGGTCGACCAGATCCAGTGGGTCGAGAACACAGCGCCGCCGCCTGAAAACAAGGAAGGCGAGGAAAAGAAAGAAGAAAAAAAGAAGGGTTGGTGGCCGTTCTGACGTCTGCGCCAGCCCAGCGGGGCTTCGCCGACTGGCAACTTGCGGCGCGGTTCTGGCCGTACGTCCGCCCCGATGCGGGTTGGGTCGCGCTGGGCGTGGCGGTCGTGCCGATCATGTCGGTGGCGGGTCTCTTGCAGCCGTGGCTCATCATGGCCGCGATCGATGGACCAATCGCGCGCGCCCTCGCGCACCAGCCCGAGCCGACAGCGAGCTGGTCGACCTCGTCGTGGAGCCTGGGCGCGATCGCAGGCGCGTTTCTGGGCGCCGTGATCGCCGAATATGGTACGCGCAGCCTGCAGCATTGGGCCTTGCAGAAGGCGGGGTTCGCGAGCCTGCAGCGACTGCGGCGCGGCGTGTTCGGGCACGTGATCAAGCAGGGCGCCGCGTTCTTCGACGAGCGCGCATCGGGCAACCTGCTCTCGCGGACGACCACCGACGTCGAGGCGCTCGGTGAAGTGCTGACTTTTGGCATTGTGGGCATCGTCGGCGACGTCGTCGACATCCTCGCGATCGTGGCCGCCATGGTGCTGCTCGACCTTGAACTGACGCTGGTGACCGCGCTGGCTGCGCCCGTCGTCATCGGCGTCGTGCAGTTGTTCCGGCTGCGGCTGAGGTTCCACTCGACGAACATCCGCAAATCGATGGCGGCAGCGTCCGGGCACTTCCAGGAAGCGCTGGCCGGCGCCCGCATCGTCCAACTGCACGGGCGCGAACAAGCGACCGTCGAGGAGTACCAGGCGCTGAACTTCAAGTACCTCGACGCATTCCGGCGCTCCAACGTCTACGACGCGGCGCTCTACGCGATCATGGACGGCGTCGCATCGCTGTGCATCGCGCTGCTCATCTGGTGGGGCGGTGCGCGTGCGCTGGCGGGTACGGTAACGTTGGGGTTGCTGGTAGCGTTCATCCAGTACATTCAGCGCGTCTTCGTACCGGTGCGCGAACTGTCCGGCAAGGTCGCCACGATCGAGCGCGCTCTCGCCGCGTTGGAGCGTATTTTCGGTCTGTTCGATGTCGATCGATCGCTGCCTTCGGGAAGCCACGCTCCGGCCCACGTCGCCGGGCGGGTCGACGTCCAGGGTCTCGATTTTTCCTACGACGGTCGCCAGACCGTACTCGAAGGCATCACGTTGGCCGTGGCGCCTGGCGAGGTGCTCGCGCTCGTCGGGCCGACCGGCTCGGGCAAGTCCTCGCTGACCCGGTTGTTGACACGCATGTACGAGCCACCGCCCGCGACGGTGCGGCTCGACGGCGTGCCGGTCGAACAGTGGCAGACGCGGGCGCTGCGCCGGGCGATCGGCGTCGTCCCGCAAGACGTCGTCTTGTTCTCGGGCACGCTGGCCGATAACGTGGCGCTCGGCAACCCGGCCGTCACGCGCGACCGCATCGAACGCGCGCTGCGCGAGGCACGGTTGCAACTCGTGGTCGATCGGCTGGGCGGACTCGACGCGCGCGTGGCCGAAGCGGGCGCCAACCTGTCGGCAGGCGAGCGGCAGTTGTTGTCGATCGCGCGCGTTCTCGCCCTTGACCCACGCGTGGTGGTGTTCGACGAAGCGACCGCCAACATCGACAGCGAGACGGAGCAGGCGCTGCAGGAAGCGATCGCTGCCGTCTTGCGTGGCCGCACCGCAATCGTGGTGGCGCACCGGCTGTCGACGATTCGCCGGGCCGACCGCATCGCCGTGCTCGAACGCGGCCGCGTCGTCGAAATTGGCAACCATTCAGAACTGATGAGGAACAACGGCCTGTACGCCCGCCTCGTCGATGCTGCTGCGCGCCAGGCAACAGTGGCAGGCGCCGCGCTGCGGCTGGCACCCGTATGACGTGCGGGCCGCGAGGAACAGAATGGAACCCAGGACGCTCAAAGGTTTTCGCGACTACTTGCCGGCCATCGAGGCTCCCCGCAAGGCAATGATCCGCGCAATCGAGGCGACTTTCGAGTGCCACGGGTTCGTGCCGCTGCAGACGCCGGCGCTGGAGTACCTGGAGACGCTGGCAGGCAAGTATGGCGACGAAGGGGACAAACTCTTGTATCGCTTCGCGGATCACGGCGCCCGTGACGTCGCGTTGCGCTACGATCTGACGGTGCCGCTCGCTCGCGTCGTGGCGCAGCACCGCGGCGAACTCCAGTTGCCGTTGCGGCGCTACCAGGTGGCGCCGGTATGGCGCGCCGACAAACCACAGCGCGGCCGGTTCCGCGAGTTCGTGCAGTGTGATGCCGACATTGCCGGCGTGGACTCGGCGATCGCCGACGCCGAAGTGTTGTGCGCAGGCCTGGCCGTGCTCGACGCGCTCCACATCGATGGCGCACGCCTGCACCTGAATCACCGCGGCGTGCTTTTCGGGCTGCTGCGCACAGCCGGCGTCGCCGACCTGGCGCTCCAACTGGCGAGCATTCGCGCCATCGACAAGCTCGACAAGATTCCGGCCCACGCCGTGCGGGCCGAAATGGTCGGTCACGGCGTGCCGGACGAGGTGGCGGGGGCCGTGCTGGCGCGCTTCACAACGGAGCGACCGGCCCTCGAAGGACTCGACGCCGCCCTGTCCACTGCCTCAGACGCCGCGACGTTCGAGGCCGTCGCGCGGTTGCGGCGCGTGGTCGAACTGGTGACCGCGGCGGGGCATGGCGACCGCATCGTGTTCGACCCTACGATCGCGCGCGGCCTCGATTACTACACGGGCTTGATCTACGAGACGCGACTGACCGACGCGCGCGTTGCAGGCATCGGCGCCGTGATGTCGGGCGGCCGCTATGACGGGCTGATCGGGCTTTTCTGCAAGGACGCGATCCCGGCCGTCGGCATCAGCCTGGGTCTCGACCGCCTGCTCGCCGCGCTCGTCGAACTCGGCCTGGCCGCCGATGGCGACGCCCGCGTGCCTGTCTATGTCACGGTTTTCGACCCCAGCACGGCGCAGGCGGCGTTGGGGCTTGCGGGCCGGTTGCGTGCGGCTGGGCTGCGAGCCGAGGTCGATGCCGTGGGGGGCAAACTCGGCAAGCAACTGGAGCGGGCCTCGAAACGCGGGGCTCGGGTGGCGGCGATCGTCGGTCCCGAAGAAGTCGCTGCGCAAACGGTGGTCCTCAAGGACTTGCGCCGCGGCGTCCAGGAGCGGTTCGCACTCGAAACCGTCACTCAGGCGACTCGGGAGTGGATTGAGAGGCCAGACTGACGTGTTTCGTCACGATCAGGTGACGTGTTGCGTCGATCCTGACAGTCCGTGTCACGGGTCCGAGACACCAAGGCGTCAAAAAACTATTGTGATAGCAACATGTTGACGTTTTGTTCCAGGTTGGCATCGGTTGTGCATGGCTTCCAAGTGGGGGATCACTTCGAGCCCTCCGCTGAAACGACTGAGCAGGTACGGGGCGCAAGCCCACGACCACCTCAGATGGAGAAGCGGAGGGTTCGGAGTTTTTGGGCTGTTTTTTCTGGGCCAGTCGACCCGCGGGCGCCGGCCGGGCTGACTTGGCGCGTGGCGCACCCCCCCCACCGTACTCCCGTCGATCGTCGTCCGCGTGGCGCAGACCGAGCGCTGCAATCGGCAGTGCTGGTCCGTGTGCTGGTCCGTGTGCTGGCCCCCGTCCTGGTCGGCGCGACCGTGCTGGCGGGGCCTGCGGCCTGTGGCGCAGCGCGCCCTCACGTCGTCGAACTCGACCCCATCGAACTGAAGGCGGACCGCAGCGGGACCCAACTTCTTGTATACGTGCGAGATTTCTCGCAGTTGGTCGAGGAGGCGGGCGCGAAGATGGCTGCCGGCGAATCGGCCGAGGCGGCGCGGCTCTACGACCTCGCCGTGGCCGAGTTTCCCGACCGGCCCGGGGTGTACGCGGTGCGCTACAACGCCGGCCTGTGCTGGCTGAAGGTCGGTCGGCCCGATCTGGCGGCCGACCGGTTCGCCGACGCCATGCAGCGCGCGGCTGGGACGCGCCATGCCCGCGACGCGCTGTTCCTGTACGCCGAGGCCCTTGACGCCGCCGAGCGTCCTGCCGATGCGGCGCGCGTCTACCGCGGCGCGCTCGACGATCCGGGCGTGCAGGCGTCGATCGGCGGTCCGCTCGGCTTGCTCGACGAACTGGAGGCAACGGCACGGGCCGGGATCGCGTTCCGGCGCGCCCAAGACAGCGCGCGGGCCGACGAAGCCTTCAAGCGGGTGGAGCGGCTCTACCAGGACCACCGCGACGTGCAACTCGTGGCCGAGAGCGAGTGGGTGGCGCGCGCCTTGTACGAGCGCGGGGAAATCTACCGGGAACTGTTCGCCGGCATCCGCTTCAAGCTCCCGATCGAGCGGATGAAGCGCGATCTTGAAGACAAGGCGAACCTGTTTCTGAAGGCCGAATCGGCGTATTTCCACGGCGTGCGGTTGCACCACCGCACCTGGTCGATCGCGGCGGGCTACGAGATCGGCAACTTGTATCAGCGCCTTATCGAGGACATCGAGACGGCCGAAGTTCCCGACGAGGTGACCGGCACGCTCGTCGACGAGTACCGCGACGAGCTGTGGAACCACACCGAAGGACCGGCGAAACGCGCGCTCATCATCTATCGGAAGAACATCGACCTGTGCAAGCAGTTGGGCGAGGCGTCGAGCGATTGGGCGGCGCGCTCCGAGGCCGGACTGCGCCGGATGGAGGAACTGATCGAGACCGCGACGGAACGGCGGGCGCGGCTCATCCAGGATCGTGCGACGGCGGCCGGTGTTGCGCCGACGCCCGCTTCGGGCAACCCTACGACGGCAGCACCCGGACCGCTCGGCAAGGGTCGCCGCAGGAAGTAGCACTGCCATGGCCGACACGCTCCGCTTCGTTCGCGCCGACACGACGCAGCCACCCAACAAGGGCCGCCGTGACGACCCCCGCATGGCCGGGCGGATCGTCGCGCTCGATGCCGTCGTGGAGCCCGATCGGGTCATCGCAGTGCTGCTCGGTGTGGCCGACGACCGCGGCGTGCACCTCAACGGTGGGCGGCTGGGCGCGAGCGATGGACCCCAGCGGTTTCGCGACGCGTTCGGGCGACTGCCGGCGCCGCCGGATTTCGGTCCGGGTACCGTGCTCTCGGCCGGCGACCTGATGCCTGCAGACCACACCGGCGAAACCCACGAGCGACTCGCCGAAGTGGTCGCGGTGCTGCGGCAGCGTTTTGCACGCGCCCGGTTCGTCGTTGTCGGCGGCGGCCACGACCATGCGTACGGCGAACTCTGCGGCCTGGCGCGCTGGCTGGGCGCGCGCAATCCCCACGGGCGGCTGGCCGCCGTCAACGTCGACGCCCATGCCGACGTGCGCCCGCACACCGGCGAGCCGCACTCCGGCACGCCTTTTCGCCGCCTCCTGACCGACGCGTCGGCCCGCCTGTACGGCGAATCGCTGTGCCAATGGGGCCTGCAGCGCTCGGCGAATGCGCTCGCACACCTGCAGTTCCTGCAAGCGCAGGGTGTGCGCACCGTGATGTGGGACGAGATTCCGGACGGCGACCGCGCGGCCGGCGATCAGTTGACCGCGATCCTCCACGGGTTTGCCCACACGCACGCCGTGGTCGCGCTGTCGGTCGATCTTGATGGCTTTCCGCACGCAGCGTCGCCCGGCGTCAGCGCGCCCTCGCCGCTCGGGGTGCCGCCGGGAGCGGTCGTGCGCGCGGCGGCGGCGTTGGGGCAGTTCGAGCCGCACGCATCGCAACTGGGCATCTACGAGTTGAACCCGCGGTTCGACCAGGACGGGATGTCGGCGCGGCTGGCGGCGCGCATCGCGTGGAGCTACGTCACGGGGCTTGTTTGAGTCACTGGGCCTGCCTGCATACCCGCGCCGTCAGCCTTGGCGCAGCCACCGCGCGGCCGACCGCGCAAAATACGACAGGATCACGTCGGCGCCAGCCCGCCGGATCGCCAGCAGCGACTCCAACACGCTGCGCCGCTCGTCGAGCCACCCGTTGGCGGCGGCCGCCTTCAGCATCGCGTATTCGCCGGACACCTGGTACGCCGCCACCGGCAAGGTCGTCGCCGCCCGCACCGCCGCAATCACGTCGAGGTACGCGCCGGCCGGCTTGACCATCACGATGTCGGCTCCTTCGGCCTCGTCGAGCGCAACTTCGCGCAGGGCTTCGCGCCGGTTGGCGGGGTCCATCTGGTAGGTCTTCTTGTCGCCGAAGCGCGGTGCGGAATCGAGCGCGTCGCGAAAAGGCCCATAGAACGCCGACGCATACTTCGCGGTGTAGGCGAGGATCGAGACTTCCGTGAAGCCAGCGCCGTCGAGCGCGCGGCGCACGGCACCCACGCGGCCGTCCATCATGTCAGACGGTGCGACGATGTCGGCTCCGGCGCGGGCCTGGCAGAGCGCCTGGCGGCACAGGGCAGCGACCGTTTCGTCGTTGACGATGCGGCCGTCGCGCACGATGCCGTCGTGACCGTCGCAACTGTAGGGGTCGAGCGCCACGTCGGTGACGACGGCCAAATCGGGAAAGCGCTGCTTGAGAGCGCGGATCGCACGCGGCACCAGGCCGTCCTCGTTCCAGGCCTCGGCGCCGTCGGACGTCTTGAGTTCCTCGGCCACGGCGGGAAACACCACGATCGCTCGCACGCCATCGTGCAATGCGCCCTCGGCCTCGCGCAGCAGACCGTCCAGATCGAGGCGCTCGCAGCCCGGCATCGATGGGATCGGCACACAGCCACGCCCGGAATGCAGGAACACGGGCAGGATGAAGCGATCCGGCGCCAGTTCGGCCTCGCGAACAAAAGCGCGCACCAGCGCAGACTTGCGGTTGCGGCGCGGACGAATCGGCAGGTCAAGCATGACGGCCTCGGCAAGGCTCCGCACTGGGGAATCCGACCGCTTCTGCCCGCAGACTGTGCCGACAACCACAGCGGCTGCGGTCAAAAGCACTCAGAACGACAGGCAGAACTGGAAAATAAAACACTTCAAGCAGATGCCGTTGCACCCCGGGCATTGGTACTGTGGCGGCGCACTGCTGGCCACGCACTTCCCGTTCGACGCGCACTTGCCCGGCACGTTGACGTCCGAGCACAGGTCCGCGCTGTACTTCGCCTGGCAGGTGATGCCCGACTTCGACAAGCACACGCCGGCCGAGCACGTCCCTTCCGGACACACGCCCGACGCCGCCACGCACGCGCTGCCGGAGACCGCCTTGAACGCGCACTGGCCCGTCTTGTCGCACGCGTCCTCGGTACACGCATTGCCATCGTTGCATTGCTTGAAGGCCGCGCCTTCGCACTTGCCGTTGACGCACTTGTCGTTCGATGTGCAGGGGTTGCTGTCGTTGCATACCTTGTCGTTGAACTGCGACTTGCACAGGCCCGCCTGGCACAAGCCGTCGGCGCACGGGTCGTTGTTGCCGGCGTCGCAGGGCTGGCCCGACGCCTTGGCGGGGTGCGAGCACGCGCCGCTGGCGCACACGTCGGTCGTGCAGATGTTGCCGTCGTCGGTGCACGCGGCCGTGTTGTTCGTGTGTGTGCAGCCCGCCGTGCAGCCATCCGAGGTGCACGGGTTGCCGTCGTCGCAGTTCTTCGAGTCCGTGCCCTTGCATACGCCAGACAGACACTTGTCGGCCGTCGTGCACGGGCTGCCGTCGTCGCAGAACACGTCGGAGTCCTTGATGTAGGTGCAGCCCTGGCCCTTGAGGCAGGCGTCGGTCGTGCACGGGTTGCCATCGTTGCAGGTCGGCTTGTTGGCCCCCTTGCACAGGCCCGAGGCCGAGTCGCAGGTGTCGGTCAGCGTGCACGGATCGTTGTCGTCGCACGGTGAGTTCGAGTTGACATGCGCGCACTTGCCGCCCTGGCACGCGTCCTTCGTGCACGTCTTGCCGTCGTCGTCGCACGGCACGTTCGACTTGGCCGGGTGCGAGCAGCCCTTGGCGGCGCACACGTCATTCGTGCACAGCAGGCCATCGTCTTCGCACGGCTTGCCGTCCGACGCCTGGTGCACGCACTTGCCGGCCGCGCACACGTCGTCGGTGCACGGGTTGCCGTCGGTCAGGCACAGCGCGCCGTTCTGGGCCGGCGGGTGGCTGCACGCGCCCTTCAGGCACACGTCTTGGGTGCAGGTGTCGGCATCTTCGAGGCACGCCTTCTCCGAGCCGAGCAACTGGTTCGAGCACTTGCCCTGATCGCAGAAGTCGGCCGTGCACGGATTGCCGTCGTCGGCGCATGGGACCGTGAACGCCACCGGCGGGTGCACGCACTTGCCGCCACCGCACACGTCTTGCGTGCACTTGTTGCCGTCGTCGAGACATGGCGTCGTGTCCTTGATCGCCGGGTGGTTGCACTTGCCGGCCTGGCACACGTCCTGCGAGCACGGGTCGCCGTCGTCGGGGCACGGGCCGCCTTCGCCGGTCGGCGCGTGGCTGCACTTGCCGTCCTTGCACAGGTCGAGCGTGCATGGGATGCCGTCGTCGGGGCAGGGGCCGTCGTTCGGCTTGTGCACGCAGCCGCCGCCGGCCTCGCAGGTGTCGGTCGTGCAGGGGTCGGAGTCGTCACACGTCAACGACGCCTTGCCTTGGCACGTGGCTTGGCCGGTGCACGCGTCGCCCGACGTGCACGTGTTCGAGTCGTCGCACGCCACACCGACCTGCGGCGTCTGTTTGCACGAGCCGTCGGTGTTGCACGAGCCCTTCGTGCACGGGTTGCCGTCGTCGCACAGGTCCTCGTCGGTCGCACCGTCGCAGTCGTCGTCCTTGCCGTTGCACGCTTCGGGCTTCGCCGGGCCGGCATCGCACAGCGGCGCACCGTCCTTGCACGCGATCAGCTTGCCTGGGCACTGGCCGAATTCGGTGGCGACCGACTTGCACGTCCCCTTGGTCGTCAAGTCGTCGACCTTGCCGTTGCAGTCGTCGTCCTTGCCGTTGCACTCCTCCTGGGCCGGCACCTGTCCGGAGCACTCCTCGAGCCCGGTCGGCGCACACAGGCGAAAGCCCGGGCACGCCCCCAACGGATTCTTGTTCACGCATTCCGTCTTGAGTTGCAGCGCGATCGCCTTCTTGCTGCACGTGCACACGCCGGACTTGGGCGCGCACTGCTGTACCTTCTTGCCGGTGGCCGCATCGATCTCGGTCGCGCACTCGAAATCCCCGGGGCACGGCAGCTTGGCGGGGCCGCAGATCGCGCCGCAGAACGAACCTGCCGGCCCGCGCGCGATGCACACGTTGTCGACTTCGCCGAACTGGCCAGAATTGCAATCCGCGTTCGTGGTGCACGGGTCGCACAGCTTGCCGAACGCGGGCACGCACAGGTAGGTCACGTCGCCGCCGCCGGAATCGAGCGGCGCGCACAAGAAGCCTTGCGGGCACGTGTCGGCGCACTTCTTCGAGCACACGTTGCCCTGCGGCGACGGCACGCACAGCCCGGTGTCGCAGTCGCCGGGCTGTTGGCACGGCGCGCCGAACTGGCCGGCACTCGGCGGCCCGCTGTCGGCGCCCGGTTGTGTGGTGTCCGTGCCCGCATCGGCCTTCTGCGGGGTGCCGGTGTCGTTGCCCGGCGTGGCGGCATCCGACCTCGCGCTGCCCAAGTCGTCTGCGGTCGCACCGGTGTCGCCGCCGAGGTTGAACAAGCCGTCGGACCCCGACGAGTCGGTGGACACCTTCGTGCCGTCCGGCGCTTCCTCCTCCGAGCACGCAGACAGCAAGCACGGCACCAGCGCGAGCCAGGTGAACGAGGGCAGGAGCGGCAAGGCGCGGCGCGACATGGAGAGCCTCAAAGTCAAGCGAATCATGGACCCGGACCGGGTCTTAGAAGATAGCAAAAATGAGCCCCGAGATCACGAAGTCAAGCAGGACGACGGCAAAGGACGCGTTGACCACCGCCCGCGTCGTGGCCCAGCCGACGCCTTCGGAGCCGCCTTGCGCTTCGAGGCCCGCCTGGCCCGCGATCAACGGGATGGCGCAGCCGTACGCGAACGCCTTGGCCAGCCCCGACACGAGGTCGCCGGTGCCGATGAGTTGCGTGGTCACAAAGGTCAACGGATGCACCCCGAAGCCGACGAATGCGGTCAACATGCCCGTGATTTCGCCGATCAGGACTGCATAGATGGTCAGGCAGATCATCATCACGCCGGCTGCCAGGAAGCGCGGCACGACCAGATAATTCACGGGGTCGGCATTGCACATCCGCAGCGCATCGACTTGCTCAGTGACCACCATCGAACCGATCTCAGCGGCGATGCCCGAACCGACGCGCGTGGCCACCATCATGCCGGTGATCGTCGGGGCGAACTCCTTGATCATGACCTGCAGGAACGCCGCACCGAGCATCGAGAAATCGGGCAGGATCTTCTCCACCTGCGTCGCGACCTGGTAGACCAGGATCATGCCGAGAAAGCCCAGCGTCACGGTGATGAAGACGATCGACTGGTTGCCCATCGCGTACATCTGCCGCGCCACGGAACCGCGTTCGCGCCGACTGCGCACGATATGTGACAAGGTGTCGCGTGCCAGCCGCACAAGGTCGATGGTGGGGCGCAGGCGCGCAGTCAGCCAGTTGCCGCGAAGGCGAGGCGGTGGCGGCGGGCCGGCGTCGATGGGCACCGGCCGCGGGGAGAAACCGCCCGAGAGCATGGCGGCGTTGCGGTGCGAGGCCACGGCGGTGGCGCTTACTTCGGGGCCGGTTTGGCACTGAGGCCGGCGGGCTTGCCACTGTCGCCGGTGGGCTTGCCACTGTCGCCGGTGGGCTTGCCACTGTCGCCGGTGGGCTTGCCACTGTCGCCGGTGGGCTTGGCGGCTGGCGTCGGCGCGGTTGCAGGCCCCTCAACGGTCTCGCTCAACGACTCCAGCCTCGCCTCGACCATGATCGGTTGATCCCGCACGATCTCGATGCGCCGGTGCCAGCGGTCGTGGCCTTCCTTGTGGAACCGGATCACCCACTTGCGGGCTGCAAGCTCGTACGGCTCCTCGCGGGTGCCCTTGCCCGAGATGGAGCCTTCCTTGGTCGCCTTGTCGGCGAGGCGTTTCTCCACCGGCTCATCGTCGAGGTAGGTGGTCACTCCGTCCGTTGGCGTGACGCGCACGATCAGCTTGCCGAAATACGTGATCTGCTTGGGCCGAATCACCGCTGGCGTCGGGTCGCCCTGGCGCACGCTCACGAAAAGCTCGTGATCGGTGTAGCCGACGCAACTCGCCTCGACCTTGCGTTGCCCTGTCATGGTTTCGATCTCGCCCGAGCCGATGCCCACGAAGGTGCCATCGACGCGCAGTTCGCACGTCGCGGGCTCCGACCGGATCTGCAAGGTGCCCGTCGGCAGCTTCGCCCGCAGGAAATCGAGCCGCGCATTGGCCTTGTCGAGCTTGACCTGCATGTCGGCCTTGCGGGGATTCGTGTCGGGCAAGTCTTTCACCGCTCGCTTGGCAAGGATCTGCACGGCGGCCATCGCGCGGAACTCCAGTTCGACGTTGTTGAGCGCCTCGGCGAACGCGCCCGTATTGAACGGGTAGTCGACCGTCGATGGATCCAGTTGCCACGCCGCTTCGAACAACTGCATGCCCTTCTGGTTCTGGCGCGCATTGGCGGCAGCGACGCCGGCCTGGGCCCGCTTGAGCGCCTCCTTGACGTTGCTGTCGCGCTTCTCGACGCGCTCGCGGGCTTCGCGCTGCTCGGCCGATTCCTGGACCTGCATCTCGGCTTTGCGCTTTTCCAACTCCTCGCGCTGGCGGCGCTTCTCTTCGATCTCGCTGCGATCGACCGCTGGCGGGGCCTGACCGAACGCGCTGGCGGGCACGAGTCCGGTGGCCAGGGCGAGGGCGACCAGGCGAAACGGACGAATGGGGCGGGTAATCATGAGTCCTCAGGGTGCGGCAGCCGGAGTGCCCGTACAGGCGACGAGCAGCGTGCGCTGCGCGACCTGACGCGGACCGGCGCGCGCTTGGATTGTAATGGTGTTGAGGCCACTGTCGAGCCGGAGCCGTGCTCGAAAGGGTACTTCAGCGCCGCCGCGGCCCGCGTGATACGATTGCTTGATGCCGCCGACGCTCGCCGTGACGAAACGGCGCGCGGCGGAGCCGATGTCGAACAGGGCCACCCCGCCGACATCGATGCTGCACGGCTCGGTGACAGGGCTGCGTGGCGCATCGACCGGCTCCCCGTGGCCGTCGAGGAACTGGATGCGCGGGGGAGCGTCCCACACGTCACCCGCCGCCTTGCGGGTCGCCTCGGCCTGCCGGCGTGCAGCCGATGTCGCGCGTTCGAGCCCCACGCGCGACCAGGCCAGGTCGATCGGCACCTTGCGCTCGATCGCGAGCACGTCGTCGGCAAGCGTCACTTCGAGGCGGATCGGCTCGGCGTCGTCCACGGCGGCGACAGCGCCCGTACCCTTGCGATCCAGGCCCCGCACGCCAAACGTTGCGACCGCGCGGCCATCCGGCGGTACGACGCCAAGGCGCACGCGTCCCTCGTCGAGGTGCAGCCGCGCGACGCCGGCCACGCGCACGCTGACGCCTGCCGCGAGAGTCGCCCCCGTGCCCCGGTTGTGGACGTCGATGCGCAGCCGCGCGGCCTCACCTGGCTGCACCACGCCGTCGCCGGGGCGTGTGGGCGCCGCGTCGTCGAGCGTCACCTTGAACGCAAACTCCGGCAGGGGCTTGCCAAGAATCGTCACGCTCGCCACCGCACGCCGCCCGAGCAGTCGCCCGTCGCTCGCCGCCTCCACGCGCAATGGCACCCGCAAGGAGCCGTGCCGCGAGGGAATCCGCACGCGAAGGTGGACCGTCCGGGACTGCCCGGGGTCCAGTTGCCCGACGAGTTGCTCGTGGCCGTCGAGGGCCGGATCGTCGCAGGTCGTCAGCACGTGAAGCCGGTGCAGCGGGACTTTGCCGGTGTGCGTCAGCGTGACCGAGAAGCGCAGCACGCCGCCGGCATCGATCTGCAACCCGTCGGCGCCGGCCGGAATCTCGACGCGCACCGTCGGCTCGGCCGGCTCGCTCGCCGCGCGCCAGTCGATGCCCTGCCGGCGCAGGTGTGCGACCAGCATCAGATCGTCCAGGCGCTGCAGTTCGGCCAGGTCGGGCGCCGCCGCCTTGAGGAATTGCGCGGCATTGGCATCGCCGGCACGGCGCAACAGCAACGCCGCACGTTGGCGTGGCTCGCGCTCCATCACATCGAGGGGCGTCTCCTGCGCCACCTCCGGTGCGACGCCCGACCAGGCATCGGGCAGCAACACCTTCCACTGCGTGCGCGGCAATTCCGCGGGACCCGTGGCGTCGGGCTGGACCAGCGCCCGGGTCGCACGCCGGCCGAAGCGTGACGCGCCGAACAAGCTGACCTGTTCGCGCGTCGCCGACACGAATTGTACGGCCACGTCCGGAGTGATGCCGACGCCGTGGATGCTGACGTCGCCCGGCACCAAGTACTTTGCCACCGTGAGCTTGAGGGCGCCTCCGCCCACCTCGAACGGCACTTGCACGGAGCCCTTGCCGAAACTCTGCTCGCCGACGACGATCGCGCGGCCCGAGTATTTCAACGCCCCTGCCACCACCTCCGACGCGCTCGCCGAGTGACCGGACAGCAGGACCGCGAGAGGCAGCCGCGTCCATGGGCCGCGCCCCGAAACCGTACGGACGTCGCGCTGGCGTCGGCCGCCGGTCACCGTGATGACCGCAGGGCCGCGTGCCACGAAAAGGTCCACGATTCTAACGGCTTCGTCGAGAAGACCGCCAGGATTGTCGCGCAGATCCAGCACCAAGCCCCCTTGGGCGCCCGCCCGGTCTAGGTCGGTGAGCGCCTGGCGCAACTCGTCGGCCGTCCCGCGCTGGAAGCCCTTGACCTTGGCGTAGCCGACGCCGGTGTCGAGCACCTTCCACTCGACGCTCTGCAGGTGGATGACGGCGCGCACCACGGCGAGTTCGCGGGGTTGCTTGAGGCCCGCCCGCCGCACGAGCAGGAGCGCCCGGCTGCCGACCTGGCCCCGCAGGCGGTCGACCGCGTCGTCGACGCCGAGGTTCAGCGTGTCCTCGCCGTCGATCTGGAGGATTTGATCGCCTGCCAGCAACCCGGCCTTCTCGGCAGGCGAGCCCGGCAGAACGGTCTGCACGGTCAGCAGGCCATCTTGGGTCAGGATCACGATGCCGAGACCGCCGAAGTGGCCGCCGGTTGAAGCCTGCATGTCGCGCCAGGCATCGGGATCGAGCATCCGGCTCCACGGGTCGAGCGGCTTGAGCAGGCCGTTGACCGCCGTGTACTCCAAGCCCGCCGCGTCCGCGTCCGCCGGCATGTGGTCGCTGACGAACCGCAGCGTGTCGAGCAGCGCCCAGCCAAGGCGAAAGGTATCCGTGGCATTGCCCAACTGTACGCAATGCGCCGCGTCGGCGATGCGCACGCGCAATTCGACGGGTTGGCCCGAACTGCGACGCACGGGCGCATCGACCAGCATCTCTGGGATTTCGTGGGCAATGGCCTGCAGCGCAGACTCGAACATCTGCGGCGGCTCGATGCGCGCCGGATCGACGTAGCGGGTGCGGACCAAGTGGAGCGCCTGGCCCACGATTCGACCGGAGCGCAAGGCGGCGCGAGCCATCGTCGCGGTCGTTTCGGTGTGGGCGAGGCGCGGTGCCGGGCCTTGGAGCGACGGCAACGGTACGGGTGGCGCGGCGCGCGGGCGGACCGACCAAGATGCCAGCCACACACTCGCGCTAGCCAGGCCCAGCACGAGGGCGCCGGCGGCCACCCAGCGGCGCGGCGGCGAAGCCGGCAGGGCACGCGCAAACCGTTGTGCCAGCGCAGGCGACAAGGGACTCCCGGTCGAGCGCGCCGGAACTGGCCGGTGCGGACGGTCGCACAGTATAGTCGCGACTCCTCCGCGTCGCCTACCGCGGGGTCGGGCGTGGCCGTGGCACAATCGGGTGGCAATCGGGATGCGATGTGCGCGCGGTGGGCACTCGTCGCCGCGGGCGTGGTGAGCGCTGTCCTCCTCGGGCGGCCCGCCGTGGCTCGCCCACCGCATGGCACCGCTCCGGCGGATGCGGCAAGCCCCATCGTCTCCAACTTGCTCGCGTGCCTGGCCCGGGAAGACGTCGCCTGTGCCGAGGCGCACCTTGCTGCGCTGCGCGCGCAGTTGCCGGCTTCGACCACAGTCGAATGGTTCCAAGGCTCCGTTGATTTTCTCGCCGGACGCTGGGGCCCCGCGCGGGTCGCCCTGCAACGTGTAGCCGGTTCGCCACTCGTGCCCGACGGCCTGCGGGATCGCGCCCAGGCCCTGCTGAAACTGGTCGATGCCAATGACGCCGTGCTGGCCGACACGAAGCCTCACCTGCTGGCGGCAGGTCGGGTGCAGGTGTGGCTGCGTCCCGGCGCCGACGAAGTGCTGCTGCCTTACCTCGAACGGGTGCTGGAGCGTGCCCTGCCGGCCCTCGAGCTTGCCTTCGGGCCGGTCGCGCGCAAGGCGCCGATCGTGATGCCGATCGTCGCGCGCGCCGCCGACCTCGGCCGCATCACAGGGTTGACGGTCGAGCAGATTCGCACGTCGGGTACGATCGCCGTGTGCAAGCACGACCGCGTGATGCTGACGAGTCCACAGGACCTCGTGTTCGGCTACCCGTGGGCCGACACGGTGACGCACGAACTGGTGCACTGGTTCGTGATCAAGCATGGCGGCGCGGGCGTGCCGGTCTGGCTGCACGAGGGCCTGGCGCGGGCGTTTCAGGGCGTCTGGCGTGCCGCGGACCCGGCCGACCTCGACATCGACGAGCGGCGCACGTTGGCAACTGCCCGCGCTCGCGGCCGCTTCATCGCGCTCGACAAGATGAGCCCGTCGATGGCCCTGCTGCCGAGCCAGGAGGAGACGCAGTTGGCTTTCGCCGAAGTGCACTCCGCCGCCGTGTGGCTGCTGCAGCACGCGCCCCTTGGCTCGGCCGATCCCTTGGCGGCGCGCGCAGGACAACTGGTCAACTTGTTCGGCAGCGGTCTCGGGGAAAGCGCCGTCATCGCGGCCATGACCGGGTCGAGCGCCGCCGTGTTTCGTTCTCGATGGCGCCGCGACCTGCTGCGGCTCGACCTGCGCCTGCCGCCCGCGGCAGAGGGTCCAGCGGCGCCCAATGCGGCGCTGGTGTTTCGCGGCGTCGGCGCGCACGGCTTGACGCGCTTGACCGACGAAGCCCGGCGCTTTGCCGAACTCGGAGACCGCCTCGCCGTTGCCGACCGGCCGGCCGCCGCCGCCATCGAGTATCGCAAGGCACTTGCCGCTGGCGCCGGTTCCGGCGGGGCACTGGTGTCGGCCCGCCTCGTGCGCGCCCTGCTCGACATTGGACGCAATGAGGAGGCAGACCAGTGGCTGTCGCCCGCACTGCAGCAGCACGCCGACCACGCGCCCCTGCACGTGCTGGCTGCGCGCGCCGCGTTGGCCCAGGGCCGTCCGCAAGAGGCGTTGCAGTCTGTCGAGCGCGCTGCGTGGATCAATCCGTTCGACCCGCAGGTGCACGAATTGGCGGCCCAGGCGTGGAGCACCCTGGGCAACGAAAAGCAGGCCGCCGCGGCCCGGGCCAATGCCCAGCGCGTGACGGGCGGCGCTGCGAATCCGTAGCGATCGCGAACACGTCGGCTGCGACCGCTGTGCCGACCGGACCGACCGCCTCGTTGTCTCGGATCGCGGCCTCGCGTACTCTGCCGCGCCATGACCGTGCCGTTGCTCCCGCTGCTCCCGTTCGCCCAGATCGAGATGGACCCACTGTCTGCGGCGGTGCAGTCCCGTGGCATGGTGCTCGTCGTCCTGGTTGCGCTCGTGTTGATGTCCGTCATGTCGTGGGTCGTGATCGGCAGTCGGCTTGCGTACCTGCGCAAGCTGCGTCGCGACATCGACAGTTTTCGGTTTGAATTCCAACGATTTCCTGACCTGCGGGTCGCTGCGGAGACGATCGGCAAGAGGTACGTCGGCCTGCCGCACATGCGCCTGGTGCACGCCGTCCTCAAGGAAATGCACCAACTCGAGCAGACAGGACCGCTGACCGAGGTCGACATCGGCGGCCTGGAGCGGGCGCTGAACCGTGCTGCGGAGCCCCTCGTCGAGGAGATGGAGCAGGGGCTCGGCTTGCTGGCGACGACGGCGTCGGCCGCGCCGTTCATCGGGCTGTTCGGCACGGTGTGGGGCATCATGGGCGCATTTGGCGGCCTGGCCGATTCGGGCACGGTCCTCCAATCCGTCGCGCCCCACATTGCCCAGGCGCTCGTCGCGACGGCCGTCGGGTTGCTCGCCGCCATTCCCGCGTCGATGGCCTACAATGGCTTGGGACGCGTCGTGCGGCGCCTCGTGATCGATCTCGACGGCTTCGGACTCGAACTGCTCAACCTCGTGCGGCGGCGGCACCTGCGTCGAACCGCGCGGACGGCGGCGCCAGACGAGTTGGCTGCAGCACCGGCGCACGCGGAGCAGGGGCCCCCACCGCGGTCCCGGCAGCCGTCCGGTGGCCACGAGCCGCCGCCCGTACCGCACGACGAAGACGGGTTGCCCGGTGCCGACATCCCCGCGCCCGCAGCGGAGGTGCTGTCTGCACTGACCGAACTGCTGCCTTTGCACACCGAGACGGCCGAAGCCGAGCCTCGTCGTACCCCGCAGGACGCGAACGCCGCGACCTCCGACTCCAGGTAGGCGCCTGATGGCATTCAGCTCCGGCGGTGGCGGCAGAGGGCGTGGGCGCATCGCGCAGTCGACGCTCGCTGACATCAATGTGACGCCGCTCGTCGATGTCATGCTGGTGCTGCTCGTGATCTTCATGGTCGCGTCCGCCGTCGAGACTGCCCGGATTTCGCGCGAGGCCGAGACCTTGCGCCAGGTCGTCACCGAAGAAGTCGCCTCGGCCAGCCAGACGGACGAGAACCAGGTGCCGGTCGACCTGCCACGGGTCAAGGCCGACGCGGTGCCGAAGTCCGGAGGCAAGGAAAAGACGCCGGTACTCAGCATGGATGGCGAGCGACGCCTCTACCTCGACCGCGACGAACTCGTCGACTGCCGCAAGCGTGCCGGTCTGGTCGCTTGTCTCGATGCGTTCGAAGAGGCGTTGCAGAAACACCCGCGCGGGCAAGGATTGCGTCAGGTACACCTGCGCGCGGACCGGCGCCTCGACTACGGCATGGTGCTCGCCCTGATGGCGCGCATGCGGCGCGTCGGCATCGAGCACTTCGGCCTCGTGACGGAAGACCCCGAAGTCGCGGCGCCCAAGGCCTCTGCACCCAACACGTCTGCGCCCAAGGCCGCCGCTGTCCCCGGTGCGTCGGATTCCGGTGTCCCCGCGCCGGCCCCCGCGCCGCCCGGACCGTGAGGCAGGCGATGGACGCGATGTCCGAAGTGGAATCGACCCTGGGCGCGCGCCTCGACCTCGGAGTCGGCGCAGGCGTTGCGCTGCTCGTTCACTTCGCCCTGGGTCTTGCCATCGTGCTGTCGCCGCCCGGCAAGCGCGCCGCAGCGGCCGAGCACGCCGCCGAACCGGACGGTTGTGCGTCGGTCGTCAGCCCGGCTTGTGTCGGCGCGGCCCCCAACCGGGTTGCCCTGCCGGCGGCGTCGGACGAGACCGCGAGCGCGATCGGGGAGCGCCGGTGCCCAGAGCCGGTGCGCCGTGGTCAACGCCGCGAACATGAGCCGCCGCCCGCGGTCGCCGTGGATCTGCTGCGCGCCGAGGTCGTGGCAAACCTCGGCTCCGAGACCGGCAAGCGCCTGGAAACCGGAGCGCGGCCCGGCGCGGGCGGAACGCACGTAGCGCGACCAGAAGACAAACTCGCTGTCGCGGTCGAGTCCAAGACCCGGCTGGGCGAAATCCTCGCCGGCGGCACGGGCGGCGTAGAGCAACAGCGCAAGCTTGGCGAAATCCTCGGCACGGCGAGCGGCAAGGCGGGCGGTGAAGGCACGGTCAACGTCACGGGCTCGACGTACATGCGCGCCGTCGGCATGGCGGTGCGGTCCAAGCTCGTGCTGCCGCCGTCGATTCCCCTGTGGGAACGGGCAGGTCTGCAAGCCAAGGTCCGCGTGCGCCGCATGACGGCATCGGGCGGGGTACTCGAGTGGTCGTGGGACAAACGCAGCGGCAACGACGACTTCGACGAAACCGTGTCGGGTGTGATGAACCGCTACAAGGCCGGACTGCTGCAACTGCCCGCACCTCCGCCACACATTCTCGACCAGATCAACAGCCAGGGTGCGGCGATCATCGTGCGGTAGCCGGGGCGTTGCCCGCCGCACGACATGCGGCGAACTGGACATCGAATCGCCGCGTGGTACCTCCGGCCCCACAGCCTGTCGGCCCCTTCGACAGGCCGCCGGGCCCGCCGCTTGGGCCCTCTCGCCGGGGTGCTCCATGTCCGTCGTCTACGATCTTGGTTTTCGGCTGCGCTCAGCGCTGGAGTCGAGCCCGCTCGGTGCCGCATTCCAGCCGTTTGCCGGTGCGGTGTCGGGCCGCGCGCGCGTGATCGCCGTCGCCGCCCAAAAGGGAGGCGTCGGCAAGACCACGACCGCCGTACACCTCGCGGCCGGACTCGCCCAGCGCCATGGAATGCGCGTGCTGCTGATCGATTTGGACGCCCAAGGTCACGTCGCGTCCAGCTTGCGCGCTCACATTCGCATGAGTGCCGACGCTTCGGTGACGCAGGTGCTGCTGGGTCAGGTGCCCGACCTGCTCGCCGCCGTGGTGCCGACGACGCTCGACGGTCTGCATGTGACCACCGCAGACAAGGGGCTTGCCGGTGCCGAAGCCCAACTGGCCGCTCGCATCGGCCGGGAGACGCTGTTGGCCCGCGCGCTGCGACCGGTGCGCGCCGTATATGACGCCATCGTGCTCGACTGCCCGCCCAACCTGGGCCTGCTGACACTGAACGCGCTGTGCGCGGCCGACGAGGTGCTCGTTCCGTGTGACCTCTCGGTCCTTGCCCTCGAAGGCGTCGATGACCTCGTGCGCACGCTGGACCACCTCGCCAGCGGGCTGGGCCACGCGCCCCACCTGCTCGGACTCGTCCACACGCGCGTGGACCGCCGCAACCCGCGACAGAACGCCGCGATCCGGCGCGCTGTACAGCAACGCTACGCGGGCCTGCCACTGCAGAGCGAGATCGCCACGAACACCGCGGTGCCCACGGCACAACTGCACGGACAGGTGGTGTACGCGCACGCTCCCGATTCGCCAGGTGCGCGCGACTACAGCGCCCTCTCAGACGAAGTGCATAGGCGCGTGTTCGCGCGAAGGTAGGTCCGACCGACCACTGCGTGCGCGAGCTATACCGGTACGATGGCCACAGGGCGCGGGTCAGCGAAAATCAGGTCGAGTTCGTGGGCGACCTCTTCTTCTTCCTGGCTGCGCGCCACCGACAACTCCTTCACGAGCAGCGTGCGCGCCTGGTCGAGCATCTTGCGCTCGCCGAAGCTCAACGGCTTCTGGTACTTGAGCAGCGACAGATCGCGTAGCACCTCAGCGACGTCGAAGATGGAGCCTGTGTTGATCTTCTCGACGTAGGCCCGGTAGCGGCGATTCCACGTCTGGTTGGGCTGGACGATGGCACGGTCGCGCAGCATGCGGTAGATGCGGTCGATCTGGTCGTTGCCAATCACCTTGCGCAGCCCGACCGACCCCACCTTGCTGACCGGGATCATGATCTTGCGGTTCGTGTTGAGCACGCGGAGCATGTACAGCACTTCTGTGTTGCCGGCGACGTGCTTGGACTCGATGGCCGTGATTTCCGTCACACCCTGGCCGGGATAGACCGCTCGATCGCCAATCTTGAACATCATTTCAGGTCTCCACATGGACGTGCGTGGCGCGGGCGGCCTTCCGCCTGCTGGCATCGGTGTGGCAGGCAGGCTGGAGCGCCGTGGGGCCGCGCGAAGCACGTCAGCCGGGGGTCAAGTCGCACGCGGGAACGAAACGAATCCGCGCGCCGGCTCTGCGATTCTACCCGATCCAGCGCATCAGCGGCAATGAAAAACGGCGCAGCGCTTGGAATTCGTACGCCGGACTGCCCTATTCGAGGGGCTGGCGGCCGCGCAGGGCCCGCCCCAGCGTGCCCTGATCCACCCAACCGAGATCCGTACCTGCCGGCACGCCGGTCGCAATGCGTGACAGGCGCAGCCCGCGGCCGCGCAACAGCCCGACTAGGTAGCTCGCGGTCGCCTCCCCTTCGACGGAGATCGGCGTGGCGACGATCACCTCGGGCGTGCCCAGTTCCGCAATGCGCCCGGCTAGGTCGCCAATCCACAAGTCGCGGGGGCCGAGGCCGCGCAAAGGCGACAGCACGCCACCCAGCACATGGTAGAGCCCGCGGTACTCCCCCGAGCGCTCGATCGCGAGCAGGTCAGGCACGTCTTCGACGACACAAACGGTGCTCCTGTCCCGGTTCGGGTCGGCACACACGGGGCACAGGGCGCCGGTCGCGAGGTGATGGCAGGCCGTGCACCGCTGCACCGCCGCGTGCAGATCGAGCAGCGCCGTGCCGAGGCCGCGTGCAAACTCGGGGTCGGCGTCAAGCACGTGCAGTGCCAAACGTTGCGCGCTACGTTCGCCTACGCCTGGCAGGCGCGCGAACAGGGCGGTCAGGCGCTCGATCGGTGCGGGGAGCCAGGCCACGGGAGACTCGCAGTGCGCAGGTTGGCGCGCGGCATGCACCAAGGGTCAGGCGATCGGCAGCAGCGCAGCGGGTGTCGGGGTCGTCGCGGCGATTTGGAGGATTTCGCCTTGAAACGCCTGCACAACCGCCTGGACGCGCGGGTCGCACCGCAGTTCCGACTCGATCGTCTGCACGTCAGCCAATTGCGCCTTGGCGCGCCGCACGGCAAGGCTCTCTGTGCGCGCCCGTGGCTCGTGCGGCCCGACATCGACCTTCCAAGCCCCGCCCAAGGCCACCGCGAGTCCATGCGCCAACCGTTCGAGAATGATGGGGTCTCTCGCCGAGTCGGCATGGAAATCGCTGGAAAACCCGAGTTCCACGCGCCCGCCTGCGCTGCGCTGCACCACGCAATGGTCAAGGAGGGCTGCTGCGGCAGGCGCGCCGGAGGGCCCACGCACGGCGGCCTGCCACGCGGCCAGGTCAGCGTCTGCGACGCGCCTTTCGTCGAGTGCAGCCACCGCCGCCAGTTGCAACGGCGCGGGACCCGTCTGCCGCGGTCCAGACGACGCCTGCTTGGGGGCAGGCGCAGCAATCGAGTTGGGCGCGGCGGTGGGGATTGGAGCCGCTCGCATGGTCGGTGGGCGCGTACCGCCGGTGGACCCAGCACCCCCGGAGGGGCCCGGATTTGCGCCTCCCGAGCCGCTGCGCGAAGCAGCGCCGGCCCCCCCGGCGAGCAAGCTTTCGACGCGCGACGCCAGCGCGGCCACGTCGATGAGTGCCGCGGCCCGGCACAAGCGCAGCAAGCCCAACTCAAGTACGAGGCGCGGGTAGCGTGCGTGCCCGACACTTTCCGCGAGTTCGAGCAGGACGTGGGCAAGCCGCTCCAGTTCCGCAGTCGCCGCGGGCTCCGCGAGCCTCGCCAGGCTGTCGATCTCGTTCTCGGCGCGATCGACGAGGTCGCGCGCATTCTGACCCGTCAACCGCACGACGAGCAGGTCGCGCGATTCCAACGCAAGAGTTCGTGCAAATGTCCGGAGATCGACGCCATGATCGTGGGCGGCTGCGAGCGACCGCAGCGTCGTTTCCGCGTCGCGGCGCACGAGCCCTTGCAACAGTTGGTGCGTTCGTGCCCGGTCCGCCACGCCGAGCAGTTCCGCGACCGACGCCTCGTCGAGGCGTTCCCCGCCAAATGCGATCACCTGATCGAGCACCGAGAGCGAGTCGCGCATCGAGCCGTCGCCCTCGCGCGCCACGAGATAGAGGGCGGCGTCGTCCGCGTTGACGCCCTCCTGCCGGCAGATGTCGCGCAAGCGCTGCACCACATCGGCGGCCCGCACCCGGCGAAAATCGTAGCGCTGGCAGCGCGAGCGGATCGTGACCGGCAAGCGCTGTGGGTCGGTGGTCGCCAACACGAATACGACGTGGGGCGGCGGCTCTTCGAGGGTCTTCAGGAACGCGTTGGCGGCCGCATCCGTCAGCATGTGCGCTTCGTCGATGATGTAGACCTTGTAGCGGTCGCGCGCCGGCGCATAGCTGACTCCGGAGCGCAGTTCGCGCACTTCGTCGATGCCGCGGTTCGAAGCGGCGTCGAGTTCGTGCACGTCCATGCTTCCGCCAGCCGTGATCTCGCGGCACGCAGAGCATTCATCGCAAGGCTGCGCGGTCGGCCCCTGGGCGCAGTTCAGCATCTTGGCGACGATGCGCGCCGTGGTGGTCTTGCCCGTGCCGCGCGCCCCGCAGAACAGCAGCGCGTGGGGGATCCGCTGCATCGCGATTGCGTTGCGCAGCGCCCGGGCGATCGGCTCCTGACCGACCAGGGTGTCCAAGCCTTGGGGGCGATACTTGCGCGCGAGGACGAGGTAACTCACGGCAGCGCCTCCCGGTCCGACGGGGCTCGTCGCGAGATCCGCCCGCTGCCGCGGAGCCGGACCCCCAGGACGGCCAAAAACGAAGAGCAGAACCGGAGCGGAGCGTCACGTCATGGGCAGGGCCGGCGGCACACGGGTTCACCGCTACCGTTGCTTCCTCTCGGACCTGGCGGGGTTCACGAATCCACCGCTGCCGCCGGCCTTGCCCACGACGTACGTTTTCATGTGCGGGCCTGCAGCGCGAGGCGCAGGCCGGCGGAGAGAAGGGGATTCGAACCCCTGGTAGCCTTTTGAGCTACACCCGCTTTCCAGGCGAGTACCATAAACCACTCGGACATCTCTCCGGGGTGGGACCTGCCCTGCCGGGGCTCGCCGGTCGGCCGTGGGTGCGCCCGGTCGCACAGTCGCCCGCGCAGCAAGCTACGAGGTCCGCGCAGCAAGCTACGAGGTCCGCGCAGCAAGCTACGAGGTCCGCGCAGCAAGCTACGAGGTCCCAGGCACCGGCTCGCTGCATGGCGGAGAGCGAGGGATTCGAACCCCCGATACCTTTCGATACACCTGATTTCGAGTCAGGCTCCTTCAGCCACTCGGACAGCTCTCCAGCACGCCGGTGCCCAAGGAGACTGCGGTCGCGGCGCACAGCCACGCAGACGCAGTCGGGCGACCGACCGGGCAAGAGGATAGTGCGCCGCCGGCTCCCGCGCAAGGGTCAGGGGCCTGCGCGGCTTGCCCGGCTGCGCAGTCCGGCGAAGAAGCCCGACAGCAGCCGGCTGGCCTCGTCGCGCCGCACGCCCTCGGTCAGGATCACGCGGTGGTTCAGGCGTTCGTCTGCGCCGATCTGGTACTGCGACACGGCCGCGCCCGCCTTCGGGTCTCGGCATGCGAACACGAGGCGCCCGATGCGAGCATTCACGGCGGCACCCATGCACATAGGGCACGGCTCCAGCGTGACGAACAGGGTGCACTCGTTAAGTCGCCATGACCCGAGAAGGCGGCCCGCTTCGCGCAGCGTGAGGATTTCGGCATGCCCCGTGGGGTCGTGGTCGCGCTCGCGGCGGTTGGCGCTCGCGACGAGTACCTCCCCTTCGTGCGCGACAACGGCACCGATCGGCACCTCGCCGCGCCGACCCGCATCGGCGGCGAGCGCCAGCGCCATGTCCATGAAGTGGTTGTCGTGCATGGGGAAAGCTGTGCGCGCGTGCCGGGGCGCTCTGCAAGGACTCGCGCGTCGGCGAGCGACCCGCCGTGCCCGTCCGAGACGAGGCAAGTCGCTTTCATCGGCAGGCGGCTTGCGGCGGCGATGGGGAGGGCGGGCTCAGCTGGGCTCGAACCAGCAACCTTCGGTTCCGTAGACCGATGCTCTATCCAATTGAGCTATGAGCCCGTCGCTTGCCTGCCCGGACCAGAAGGCTCGGAGCGTGCCGGCCTCCAGAATCATTCCAAACAACGCGGCGGAGAGGAGGGGATTCGAACCCCTGATAGGGGTTGACCCCCTATGACGGTTTAGCAAACCGTTGCCTTCAGCCACTCGGCCACCTCTCCGGGGTTGGCGGACGCCACCGAATCGGGGCACCTTGCGGTTGCCACCGGGTCGTGCGCTGTCAAACAGGTCGTGCGCTGTCAAACAG
>SHZF01000090.1 GCA_009692425.1 Myxococcales bacterium
CACGCCCCACTACGGCCACCTCGTCGCCAGCACGCTGAAAGACATCGTGCCGCGCTACTGGGCGATGCGCGGTCGCCGTGTCGAGCGTCGCTTCGGCTGGGATTGCCACGGCTTGCCCGTCGAGATGGAGATCGAGAAGGACCTCGGCCTCAACGGCCCGTCCGATGTGCACGCGTACGGCGTCGACCGCTACAACGAGGCGTGTCGCTCCATCGTGCTGCGCTACGTCGGCCAGTGGCGGGAGACGATCGAGCGGCTCGGACGTTGGGTAGATTTCGACAACGATTACAAGACGATGACGCCGGAGTTCATGGAGAGCGTCTGGTGGGTGTTCCGCACGCTGTGGGACCAGGGCCTCATCTACCAAGGCCACAAGGTCATGCCGTACTCGTGGCGACTCGGCACGCCGCTGTCGAATTTCGAAGCTGGCATGGACTACCGCACGGTACAGGACCCGGCCGTGACCGTGCGCTTTGCCGTCACTGCGCTCGGTGCGGCGCAAGGTCCCGCGCTCGTGGGCGACGTCTTGCTGGCCTGGACGACGACGCCCTGGACGCTGCCGGCCAACCTCGCGTTGTGCGTTGGACCCGACGTCGACATCGTGTTCGCCCGCGTCCCCAACGACTCGCGCCGCTACGTGCTGGCCGAGGCGCGGCTTGTGGCCATCTTGGGCGCCGATGCGAGCGTGGACGCGCGCGGCAAGGGGCGCGACCTCGCCGGGTTGCGCTACGCCCCGTGCTTCGGTGCGTTTGAGGGCCTGGCTGCCGACGGCGCGTTTCGGGTCGTGACGGACGCGTATGCCACGGCCGACGACGGCACCGGGATCGTCCACCAGGCCCCGGCGTTCGGGGAAGACGACGCCCGCGTGGCGGCGGCCAATGGTGTGCCGCTCGTCGATCCGACCGACGCCGAGGGGCGCTTCACCGACGCGGTCGCCGGCCTCGCGGGCGGGGCCTTGGTCGGCCTGCACGTCAAGGACGCCGACAAACTGCTCATCAAGGACCTCAAGGAACGCGGCCTGCTGCAGCGGCATGACACGATCGATCACGAGTACCCGTTCTGCTGGCGCTCGGGCACGCCGCTCATCTACAAGGCTCTGCCGACGTGGTTCGTGCGCGTCGAGACGGTTGCGCCCGGCACTCACGCACGGCCGCTGCGCGAGCGCATGGCGGAACTGAACCGCCAGACGCGCTGGGTGCCCGAGTCGATCGGGACCAAACGTTTCGCCAACTGGATCGAGCAGGCGCGCGACTGGGCCATCAGCCGCAACCGCTTCTGGGGCACGCCGATCCCGCTGTGGACGTGCGCGGGCTGCGGAGGTTCGGAGTGCATCGGCGCCCGGGCCGACCTCGAAGCCCGCGTCGGAGCGGCCGTCCCCGACCTGCACAAGCACCACGTCGACCGCCTGACGTGGCCGTGCGCGGCGTGTGGCGGGGCGATGCAGCGCATTCCTGAAGTGCTCGACTGTTGGTTCGAGTCGGGCGCCATGCCGTATGCCCAGCACCACTACCCTTTCGAGAACAAGGCTTTGGTCGAGGCGAACTTGCCAGCGGAGTTCATCGCCGAGGGCCTCGACCAGACGCGCGGCTGGTTCTACACGCTGCTCGTGCTGTCGACGGCGCTGTTCGACCGGCCGGCGTTCCGCAACGTGATCGTCAACGGCCTCGTACTCGCCGAAGACGGCCAGAAGATGTCGAAGCGGCTGCGCAACTATCCCGACCCGGCTGCGGTGCTGGAGCGCTACGGCGCCGACGCGCTGCGGGCGTGCCTGGTGACGTCTCCGGTCGTGCGCGCCGAGCCGCTGCGGTTTTCCGAGGCCGCCGTGCGCGAGGTGGTGCGCTCGGTTGTGCTGCCGCTGTGGAACGCATACAGCTTTTTTTCCACCTATGCCGCCGCCGACGGGTGGCTGCCGCCGGAACATCCCACACCCCTGGCCCAGCGCGGCCTGCTCGACCGCTGGGTCGTCAGCGTGCTGCAGAGCCTCGTGCGCGAGGTCCACGTCGAGATGGAAGCGTACCGGCTCTACAACGTGGTGCCGCGCGTGGTGGGCTTCATCGACGACCTGACGAACTGGTACATCCGGCGTTCGCGGCGCCGCTTCTGGAAGTCCGATGACGACGCCGACAAGCAGGCTGCCTTCGAGACACTCTACGAGGTGTTGACGACATTCGTGCGCGTCGTGGCGCCGATCCTGCCGTTCGTCGCCGAGACGCTGTACCTCCGGCTGGAGCGTGGCGTACGGTCCGGCGCGGCCGGGAGCGTGCACTTGGAAGCGATGCCCGCTTTCGAACCCACCCACATCGACGCCGAACTGGAAGCCAAGATGGCGCTCGCCCGGCGCGTCGTGTCGCTCGGACGCAATTTACGTGAATCGCAGCGGATTCCTGTGCGCCAGCCCCTGCCTTGCCTGACCGTGGCGCTGCGCGATGGGGAGCGCGATTCCGACCACGCCCACCTCGACGCTGCAAGCGTGCGCGAGATCGTGGCCGACGAACTGAACGTCAAGGGGGTCAATGTGCTCGCCGCCGGCGCCGGGGCACTCGTCGACGTGCGGGCCAAGCTCAACTTCAAGGCGGCGGCCAGGCGCCTCGGCCCAAAGACAAAAGCGGTGGCCGCCGCGATCGAGGCCTGGGAGCGCGACGGGGTGCTTGCAGCCCAGGCAGCTGTCGCCGCGGCGGGTCGGGTCGAGGTGGACGGCGAGCTGCTCGGTGGCGACGACATCGAGTTCCGCGTGCAACCCAAGCCGGGGCGCGTCGTAGCGACGGAAGGCACGCTGACAGTCGAACTGGACACCGCGATCGACGACGGACTGCGCCGCGAGGGGCTCGCGCGCGAGGTGGTGGCGCGCGTGCAGGCGGCACGCAAGGAGGCGGGCCTGGCCGTCGAGGACCGCATCGCGCTGGGCCTCTGGACCGACAGCGCCGACCTGCGCGCGGCCGTCGTGGCCCACCAGGGGTGGCTGCAGGGCGAGACGTTGGCGACGAGCCTGTGCTGGCTCGAAACCGGGCCTGCTGGCGCTCCTGCGGAACTGGTCGCCAGTGCCCGGCTCAGCGTGGTGACGGTGCGGGCGTAGCGAAACCTTGCGGCGCGGCGCGGCGCCCCTTTGACCGCCGGGGCATCGCGCGCATACTCTCAACGAGCCCCTATCGTCCGCGCGAGGAGCCATCGAACCGAAGCCGCCCGCTCCCGCGACACCGACCGACGGCGCCGAGGCCGGCGCTTACCTTTTCGTCGAAGACGAGGGCCGCGTGTTGCGGTTTCGCCTTGACGACGTGGACCGCATCAAGATCGGCCGTGACCAGTCCAACGACATCTGGATCGACCACCCGGCCGTGCGCCCCCACACGGCCCTGATCTACAAGCGCGAGGATCAGTTCTGCCTCAAGGTGTACGACGGCGCCAAGCTGCTGCTCAACCGGGTGCCGGTCAACGGGATGCACCGGCTCTATTCGGGCGACCGGATTGCCATTGCCGACCGCGAGTTCATCTACGCCCGTGACGACACCCAGCCCGAGGTCTCTGTCGGCCTGACGGTGCTGGTCGAAGGCATCGTCCAGCACGCGGTCGTGTTTCGCCGCAGCCGCATCAAGGTGGGGCGCCGCGACGCCGACGTGCTGCTCCCCGACCCCAGCATCAGCGACAACCACCTCGTCATCGAGTGCTACAGCGCCGACGGCTTCTTCGCGTTCGACCTCGGCTCGGCGACGGGTACGCTCGTCAACGGCGTGCGCGTCGATGAGCGCTGCCGGTTGCACGACAACGCGACGCTACAGGTCGGTCACGTGATGTTGCGCGTCTCGTTGCTGCCACCCGAGGCGCACGGGTTGCTGATGGCGGCGCCGCCCAGTGTCGAAGACATGCGCAACCTGCGCGCGGCGCCTCCGCCAATGGACCGCTCGCCGGGCCGGCGCCTCGACCCGGGCGCGCACTCGCCGCGGCAGCGGCAGGCGGATCAGCGCCCACAGAACGGGGGCTTCCTGCGCCCGTTGCACCAGCAGAACGCATCGGCGGGCATGCCGGCGGTCCAGCGGACGCCGCCGCCGCCACCCTTGCCGCTGGTCGGCGAGCCGCGCGAGGCGCCGCCCGTGATGGCGCCGGTGCCGGTCACTGAGGTCGGGTCCCTGCGCGACATTCTCGCGCGCGCCAGGGCCCCGCACCTAGGTGGGCACGTGGCCGACATGCCCAGCCAAGACGCTGTGCCCAAGACCCGCATCGTCGACATGGTCAGTGCCGAGGCCGTACACCAATGGTCGGAGCAGCGCTACGCGCCGGCCGCCGTGCCCGCCGAAGTTGCGCCTGCCGCGCGGCCCGTGGCGCGCCGCAGTGGAGAAGCCCCGCCTGCCGTGCGCGTCAAGCCGGAGGTGTACGAGAACGCCCAGCCGCGCGATGCCGGCCGGAGCCCGCCGCCCCCGCGGGATGCCCTCGACCACGCCCCGTTGCCCGAGCGCCGTCCCGGCGAGCCCCCGCGCCCCGCAGCGCGCCAGGACTGGTCGAACCAACGCGAGAACCTGCACGTGCGACCGCGCGAGGCCCCCCGCGATGACATGGTGGCCGTGAGCGCGTCGCCGACCGGTCTGCACGAGCAGCGCACCGAGGAGTTCGACACGGCCATGGGCAGCGCCGGTGCGCGCGGCAAGGCGACGTGGCTGCAAGCCGCTGAGAGTCCCGAGGAGGCCGCGCGCCGGCAGTTCGCTGAGCGCGTGAAGAACCAGCCGCTGACCGAAGCGCTCGACACCGACGCCGTGCGCGCGAGCATGCGGGCCGACGTCCAGGCGCGCTATCGCATCTCGAAAGGACCGGCCGACAATGCCTGGGTCGATGACGACCGGCGTCGCGACCGGCCGCCCCCGGTGCCGCCGGAGCGCCGCAGCGAATCCGAGCGACGCGCGAACCCCGACTGGGCCGCGCCGCAGGCTCCCGACCCGCCGCCCGTGCCGGGTGCGCCGCGCAGCCACGTCGATGGCAGCCGCCGGGCCGCACCAGTGCGGGTGGTCGATACGAGCCGGCGCGTGCCCGACGGCGACGAAAGCAAGTAAGGGCTCGTGCACGACCTGACGCCACCGCGCGGCCAATTGCTCAAGTGGATCGGCAACAAGCAGCGGTTCGCCGCCGCCATCGTGGCGACGTTTCCGCGGGATTTTGGGACCTACTGGGAGCCCTTCGTCGGTGCCGGTGCTGTGGTGGCCACGCTGCGGCCCGAGCGAGCGGTGGCGTCAGATGTGCTGCGCCCGCTCGTCGAGGTGTGGCGCACCCTGCAGGCTGACCCAGCGCGGCTGGTGGCCGATTACGCCGAACGGCGGGCGCGGTTGCTGGGGCCGGACAAGGTCGCCCAATACCTCGCCGTGCGCACCCGCTACAACGCAGCGCCCAACGCCGCGGACCTCGTGCTGCTGGCGCGTGCCTGCTATGGCGGCGTGATTCGGTTCTCGAAGAAGGGCACGATGAATACGCCGTGCGGCATCCACCGGCCGATCCCGTCGGAGATGTTCGCCAAGCGCGTGTCATCGTGGCGCGAACGGGTCGCCCGCGTCCGGTTCGAAGTGAGCGACTTTGATCCGATGCTCGACGCTGCGGTGGCCCGGGACCTCGTGTACTGCGACCCGCCCTATTCGGACAGCGCGGGCACACTCTACGGCGCCCAGGCGTTCACGCTGAGCCGCCTGCTGGCCGCGATCGAGCGCGCCAAGGCCCGCGGCGTGCGTGTCGCCCTGTCGATCGACGGGTCCAAGCGCTCAGGCCGCCACGAATGCGACCTGCCGCTGCCGCCGGGCCTGTTCGAGACGGAACTGCGCGTCGATGTGGGGCGCTCCATGCTGCGCCGCTTCCAGATGGAGGGGCAGACGTTGGAGCACGAGCGCGTGGCGGATCGACTGCTGCTTACGTGGGTGTGGGAACCGGAACGCGCGACGGGCAGCCTGCTGTAATCCACGACGCTGTCCGACGCCAGTGCGCGCAGACTTCCGAGATCGAACAGGAAAGGGTCGAGGTCGAGGACTGGCGGCAGTGCGCCGGTGGGCGTCGGGGTCGGCGGGGATGCCGCGGTCAGCACGGACGACGCTGGCCCCTCGGCGTGCTAGACTTTGCCCGGCGCCACGTTGGGCGCGAGGTGTCGGCGGTGGGCGCGAGGCCGGAGCGGTCGCAGGCCATGGCGGGGGAACGCCTCGAAGTCGGCTTCCGGCTCGACCGGCGCCACCGGTGGCTGAAGGGAGGCGAGCTCATGCCGGCGACGCCGATCGACAAGCAGGAGGCGCTGCTCACCTTGGCGCGGGCGTTGGCAGGCACCACCTATGCCGTCATCGGCGGGGTTGCTCTGCAGGTACACCAGCGCGAACCGCGGACGACGCTCGACATCGATCTCGCGGTGGCGCGCCGAGGCGACATCCCCGCTGCGGCGCTCGTGGCCGCTGGCATGCGTCGCACCGGCACGTTCGAGCACTCGGAGAACTGGCAGGCAGCCGACGGCACTCCGGTGCAATTCTCCGACGACGCCGTGCCACTGGACGCCCTGGGGCGCGCGCAAGTGATCCAGGTGGGCGGCGTCGAACTGCGCGTGCTGGCGCCGCCGGACTTGTGCAGCGCCAAGCTGCGCGCGTCGCAGGACCCGGCGCGGCGGCGCTCGAAGCGGCTGCAGGACCTCGCCGATGCCGTGGGGCTCTGCGAAGAGCACGCCGACATCACGGCGGGCCTCACGGACGCGGAATTGGCGCTGCTGGGCGCGATCCGGTAATTCGCGCGGGGCTACATTCCGCATTTCCCGCCCGCGCACGTCCGGCCAGGGCAGTGTGCACCATCGGAGGCGCAACGCAGCCATGGCCGAAAAATACCGAAGAAACCCGACCCGAACCAAGGATTTCGGGTGCCAGGTCTCGACATGGCGCACGACCAGGCACTTGCTGATCGCATTCGCCGCGGCGTCCGAGGACATGACAAGCCAACGCCGCAGGTGACGTCGAGAGCCGCAGATGCCTTCGAGAGCCGCAGACGGAGTCGAAAACCGTTGACATCCCCGCACGCTTCCCTTACGTGTGCGCCCCCATCGCATCACGGCCCGCGCCACGGCCGTCGCCCAGGAGCCGCCCCATGTCCACGAGCCCGCCGCCCGCCACCGGTCCCGCCGCCGCCCCAGCAGTGGAGCGGACGCCTGGCCAGGAAGTTGCCGCGCTGGCCGACGTCAAGCAACTGGGGCTCTTTGCCGCCATCGCCAGCCTGAGCTACGTGTTCTGGGTGGTCGGCGGCATGGAGATGATCGAGCGCCTCGCCTACTACGGCGTCAAGGCCGTCGCCACGCTCTACGCCAAGGACCCCGTGTCGAAAGGCGGCCTCGGTGTGACGATGTCCGAGTTCGGCACCCTTCTCGCCGTCTGGGCACTCGTGCAGTCCCTCATCCCGGTGTTCACGGGCGGCCTGTCGGACCGCTACGGCTACAAGCAGACCATCGCCGTCTCGACGGTCGTCAAGATCATGGGCTATCTCGTGATGGCGACGTTCCCGACGTACGCAGGCTTCTTTGCCGGCGCGATGCTGCTCGCCACCGGCACCGCGATCTTCAAGCCCGGCATCCAGGGCACGCTGGTCAAGGCGACGAAGCGCGAGAACTCGTCCATGGCGTGGGGCATCTTCTACCAGACCGTGAACATCGGCGGCTTCCTCGGCCCGCTCGTGGCCGGGTACATGCGCAAGATGGAGTGGCGGTATGTGTTTCTGGCCTGCGCCGCCATCATCAGCCTGAACTTTTTGATGTTGCTCATCTACCAGGAGCCAGGCAAGGCCGACCGGCTCGCCAAGGCCGCGTCCGACAAGGCGGCCGGCGTGGTCCACGAGAGCCTCGTCGCCCAGTCGCTGCGCGAACTTGCCAAGCCGCACGTGTGGAGCTACCTGCTGATCTTCTCGGGTTTCTGGTTCATGTTCAACAGCCTGTTCGACGTGCTGCCGGCGCACATCGAGGAGTGGGTGGACACGCGCGACGTCGTGCTGTCGTTGTTCGGCGGCCAGCCCGTCACGAACGAGGCGGTCAAGTTCTTCGTGGTGATGTCCAAGGACGGCAGCGAAATCCTGCCCGAGGGGCTGCTGAACCTGAACGCCGGCCTCATCATGATCACCTGCTTCCTGTTCGCGGCGCTGTCGGGTCTGATGCGCGCGACGACTTCGATGGTGATCGGCACCTTGATGGCCACGGCAGCGCTGTTCCTGTCCGGCTATTCGTCACTCGGCTGGGTGTCGGTCGGGGCGATTTTCATCTTCTCCATCGGCGAAATGATGTCGAGCCCGAAGTTCTCGGAATACATCGGCAACTTCGCGCCCGCCGACAAGAAGGCGATGTACCTCGGGTTCAGCCAGATTCCACTCGCGATCGGCTGGTTCCTCGAAGGCAAGATCGGCCCGTGGCTGTATGGTGAGTTCGCCTCCAAGGACAAGTTCGCGCGCGAACTTCTGGTCGAGAAGGGCTGGACCGCCATCGACGCGGCCGCCATCAAGCAGGGCGAGGCGTTCGACAAGCTGGTCGCGACGCTTGGGCAGCCGGCGCACGACGTCACGCGCCTGCTGTACGACCGGCATGAAGTCGCGATTGGCACGGTGTGGTACATCATGGGTGCGGTAGGCGTGCTCAGCGCGATCGGCATCTGGGCGTACGGCGCGCAGGTGCAGAAGTGGGCGAAGCAGCGCTAGGACGCCAACGAAAACAACTCGACATGTGCAAGGACTCGCCCTGGCGCCCTTTCTTGTAGCTGGGTCGCCAAGCTCGCGGCTGAAGCCGACTCGCGGCAACGGCGAAAAGGACCGACCTGTTGCTGTCGGTGCCTCTAGTTCGAGAGCCCGGCCCACGCCGCCGCCGCCAAATGCCTGGTACAAGGACGGCCTGGTCTACGTGACGAGCCCGACTGCGGTGACGGCGCCGCTGAGCGGGACGACGAACGGCGTACTCTACGGTGGGCTGCGCTCGATGTGGGTGAAGCTCAGTGCCGGCCAGACGAAGACGTACACGCCTGTGGTGAAGTTGTAGGCGTCTCGCCGGGCCGCGGGGTCAATTCGCCATTCCGAACACGACGTCGCCATCTTCGGCGCCGACCACGACGTGCGAGCCCGCCGGGTACTTGCCCGCCAGCAGTTCCATCGCCAGCGGGTTCTCGAT
Organism: Myxococcales bacterium; assembly: GCA_009692425.1. Lineage (GTDB taxonomy): Bacteria > Myxococcota_A > UBA9042 > UBA9042 > UBA9042 > SHZF01. Next base: position 9,131 of record SHZF01000090.1, read on the forward strand.
CCGCGTCTGGATCGTGCGCTTGAGCGGCCGCGCCCCGTACTCGGGGTCGAAGCCCTCTTTGGCGAGCAGCTTGCGCGCGTCGTCGGTCACGGTCAGCCCCAGCTTGCGGTCGTCCAGCCGGCGGCGAAAGCGCTCCAACTGGATGTCGACGATCTTCTCCATGTCCTGGGCGCGCAGCCGGTTGAAGATCACGATCTCGTCGATACGGTTCAGGAACTCTGGCCGGAAGTGCTTGCGCAGTTCGCCCATCACGACGCTGCGCACGAGGTGATCGCCGTGGGCTTCCGTGGTGCCGCGCGCGACTTCCAAGATGGCGGAACTGCCTACATTTGACGTCATCAGCACCAAAGTGTTGCGAAAATCGACCGTGCGCCCCAGCGAATCGGTCAATCGGCCATCGTCGAGCACCTGCAGCAGCACGTTGAGCACGTCGACGTGGGCCTTCTCGATTTCGTCGAAAAGCACAACAGAATAGGGCCGGCGCCGCACGGCTTCGGTCAATTGGCCGCCCTCGTCGTGGCCGATGTAGCCCGGCGGCGCGCCGATCAGCCGGGCGACGGTGTGCTTCTCCATGTATTCGGACATGTCCAGCCGCACGAGTGCGCGCTCGTCGTCGAACAGGAACTGCGCGAGCGCCTTGACGAGTTCCGTCTTGCCGACACCGGTCGGCCCCAGGAACACGAAGGAACCCATCGGCCGGTTGGGGTCCTGCAGCCCCGAGCGCGAGCGCCGCACGGCATGGGCGACGGCCGTGATGGCGTCCTCCTGGTGGACGACGCGTTCGGCAAGCTTCTCCTCCAGTTTCAGCAGCTTCTGTAGCTCGCCCTCGAGCATCCTGGCCACAGGGACGCCCGTCCACGCGCTCACCACCTTGGCGATCTCCTCTTGCGTGACCTCCTCGTGCAAGAAGCCGCCCTGCTGTTGTGCCGCGGCCAGTTCCACCTGCGCCCTCTGGAGCCCCTTCTGCAGCGCCGGCACCTCGCCGTAGCGCAGGCGCGCGGCCGCCTCCAGATCATGGCGGCGCTCGGCAGACTCCAACTGGTGGTTCAGTTCCTCCAAGTGCGCCTTCTGTTGGCGAATGCCCTCGATGAGGCCCTTCTCGCGCTGCCACGTCGCCTTCTTGGCGCCGACGTCTTCGCGCAGGCCGCCGATTTCTTCACCGATCTTGGCGCAGCGGTCCACTGACGCGGCGTCCGTCTCGCGCCGCAACGCCGCCTGCTCGATTTCGAGGCGCTGCAGTCGGCGCTGTGCCTCGTCGATCTCCTGAGGCAGGCTGTCGATCTCGATGCGCATCCGGCTCGCCGCCTCGTCGACGAGGTCGATCGCCTTGTCGGGCAGGAAGCGGTCGGTGATGTAGCGGTCCGACAGCGTCGCCGCCGCGACGAGCGCGCCGTCCTGGATCCGCACGCCGTGGTGGACTTCGTATTTCTCCTTCAATCCTCGCAAGATGCTGATCGTATCGGCCACGCTTGGCTCGCCGCACATCACCGGCTGGAAGCGCCGCTCAAGGGCGGCGTCCTTCTCGATGTGCTTGCGGTACTCGTCCAACGTGGTCGCGCCGATGCAGTGCAACTCGCCGCGGGCCAGCGCGGGCTTGAGCATGTTGCCGGCGTCCATCGCGCCGTCGGCCTTGCCGGCGCCGACCAGCGTGTGCAACTCGTCGATGAAGAGAATGACTTCGCCGCCCGCGTCCGACAGTTCCTTCAGCACGGCCTTGAGCCGCTCCTCGAACTCGCCGCGGTACTTGCTGCCCGCGATCATGGCCGCGAGGTCCAGCGCCAGCAACCGCTTACGTTTGAGGCCTTCGGGCACGTCGCCCGCCACGATCCGCTGCGCCAGGCCTTCGACGATCGCCGTCTTGCCGACGCCTGGCTCGCCGATGACGACCGGGTTGTTCTTGCGGCGGCGGCTCAACACTTGCATCACGCGGCGGATTTCGTCGTCGCGTCCCACCACCGGGTCCAGCTTGCCGCGGCGCGCCTCATCGGTCAGGTCGCGGGAGTACTTGTCGAGGCTCGCGAAGTTCTGTTCGGCGTCTTCGGACTGCACGCGCGACGAGCCGCGCAGGCCCTTGAGGTGGGCGAGCACCTTCTCGCGCGACAGCCCGCGGTCGAGCAGTGCGCGCCCGGCGGCACCCTTGCGATCGTGCAGCGCGGCGAGCAGCAGGTGCTCGCTCGATACGTAGTCGTCCTTGAAGCGGCTCCGTTCGGTCTCGGCGGCTTCGAAGAACGCCTGGCCGCGCTCCGACAGCAGCAGGCCCGGCCCGTCCTTGGCGACGACCTTGGGCAGCCGATCCAGTTCGCGGCCGACATCGTCGCGCACGGCCTGGGGAGGAACTTCCATCAGTTGCAAGAGCTTGCGCACGATGCCGTCGTCGGGACCCAGCAGGGCCCACAGCGCGTGCTCGGGTTCAAGGTGCTGGTGGCCGCGGCGCACAGCTTCTTCGCTGGCGGTTTTCAGTGCTTGCTGGGCGTTGGTGGTCAGCTTTTGCGAATTCATGGGGCGCTCGCGGACGGCGGCCGCGCAGACATGGGTCCGCTTTGGCCTGGATTGTTGATAGCTTGTGAGGTGCGCGGCGCCGCCGTTCACATGACGCTGCCGAGTGACGCTGCCAAGTAAGGAGCGGGCGTTGCCCTGTCAAGGATCGGGCGCCCGCGCTACAGCCGCGCCACCACGCCCGCGCCGGCCCACGGCGCCCCGCGAATGCCAGCACCAACCTCGAGGCCGATGCGGTCGGCGAACCACCACGTCACGCCTGCCGTCGCCCGCACCGACGGAACGAACATCGGCAAGTCGGCGGGCGTGCGACCGACACTGTGCCAGTGCGGGCACGTTGCCTTGGCCGTGGGAGCACAGGTCGGCAGCGCCTCGACCCGCGTCACGCTGCCGATGGGAATCGTCGCGCCACCGCCCACGCGCATGTGCCAGTCGAGTCCGGCACGCAAGGAGCCGCGCGGCATCCAGTCGGCAGCGATGTCGAGCAGTTGCAGGTTCACTTCGGTCCAGCGCGGCAGGCGGCCCGCATCGGAGGGCTTGGTGCCGTACCAATTCGCATTCGGGATGGCTGGCGTCACCAACCCGACGCGCAACGCCAGCCAGCGCGCCGGACCCACCGGCAGGGCGAGGCTCGCATCGACGACCGTGCCGCGCAGGGCAGGGTGCTGATCGTCGTCGGAGACCAGGTTCCACACCGCGTCGGGCAGCGCGGCGCCCCCCACGCTGAGATCCGCAAGCCAGACCGGCCCAGCGGCGTTCGGTGGCGCGGCCATCTCGCCGCGCAGAGTCAGGGCGGTCACGGGTGCTGCGACGGGAGGTGGCGGGACCAGGGCCGGTGCAGGGGGTGTCGCACCCGCTGCAGGAGGCGGCGGCAGTTGCGGCGCGGGCGGAGGCGGGCGCGGGGCGGCCGGATCGGGAGCGCCGGGTGGCGGCGCCGGGGCCTCGTCGATCGGAATGTCGAGCACGGTGGGTGGCGGCTCCTGGGCGAGCCCGGCCGGCGCCACGGCGATCCCGGCGACCAAGGCGGCCGCCTGCAGCACAGTCGCCACGCCGACGCCGCGCCATTTTGCTTGCGCGTGGGCGCCCACTGTTGCTCGCGCGGGCGCGCCCATCGGCGAGAAGGGAATCGTTCGACCCATCGCGGTTGGCCTCCTTACGGCCCCGCGCGACCCTAGCTGGCACGCACCGCCTTGGCAATCGCCCGCTGCTGGGCCAGACTTGCTGGCAACCGGCCCACGCGACAGCGGCGTGAGCCCGCGGGCGTCCATGCGGTACCCTTTCGTCATCATGGACTTGAACGGCACGCTCGTCGATACGTTCGACGATTTGACGGCTGCGCTCAACGAAGTGCTCGCTGCCCACGGGCGCGCGGCGCTCGACGCGGCCCACGCGCGCCAGGGTTCGGGCGAAGGACTGCGCCAGTTGTTGCGCGCCGCGTTCCAGGCCACCGGCCCGCACTTGAGCGACCCCGAGGCGGGCGCGCTCCTGCTGGAATTCCGCACGGCCTACGAACGGCACCTCGGCACACGGGCGCGGCTCTATTCTGGGGTCGCGGCGACGTTGCAGACCTTGGCGCAAAACGGCGTGAAGATGGCGGTGCTCACAAACAAGCCCGAAGCCCCGTCGCTCAAGCTGATGGGGCAACAGGGAATCGCCGCCTGGTTCGACTACCTCGTGGCCGGCGACGGCGAGGTGGCGCGCAAGCCGGACCCCGACGGAATGGACGTGCTGCTCGGTCAACTCGGCGCGCGACCGGACCAGGCGCTGATGGTGGGCTCGTCGCGCATCGACCTGGAGACGGCCCGCAATGCGCGTGTGGCGATCGCGCTGGTCGACCACGACCCGGCCTGTTCGGTGCGCGGGATGGGCGCGGACTACGTGCTCGACCACTTCGGCAAGCTGGCGGCGTTGGTGTTGGGGCAGCGGCCCTCCGGGGTCTTTCATATCTGATACGAAATCCGTTGAATTCGGATCGGTGCTCGCTCGCCCGCGCCGGCTGCATTGCTACCCTGGGCGCTGCCCGGCGATCCCGACCGCCAACGCCGCATACAACCGCGCCGCCGCTTCTGTCTGCAGCAGCGACACCGCCTCGCCCGGCGCGTGAGCTGCGGCCAGGGCCCCGGGACCACACACCACCGTGGCACCACCCCGGGCCTGGAAGATGCCGGCGTCGGAGTGCGACGGAAACGTTCCCGGTGCCCACGCCAGCCCCGTCGCTTCAAACGCACTGCGCAACGGCCCCAGCGCGGCGCCCGCCGGGTCGTTGACGAACGCCGGCGCGGCAAACAGCGGCTCCAACTCCAGCCGACACGCGGGATGGCTCGCGGCCACGGCCGACCGCACGGTTTCGATACACGCGAGCAGGCTGACCGCATCGGCGCCGGGCTGCCAGTGGACGTCGAGCATCGCCTCGCAGTGTTCGGCCACCACGAACAGCGTGTCGCCGCCGCGAATCAAGCGCGGGTTTGCCGCCACGGTCGCGTCGGGCTGCACAGCCGGCAGCGCTTCGAGCACGCCCAGCATCCACGCCAGCATCGCGTGGATGGCATTGCCGCCGTGCCCGGTCAGCGCCGCGTGGGCCCGCGCCCCGTGGCTGCGCATGCGGCACTCCAGGTAACCGTAGTGGGACGCACACGGTTGCAGCGACGTGGGCTCGCCGACCACGATCAACGGTGCGTGGAAGTGCGCGGGCAGGGCGAGCGAGCCGTCTCCGTACTCTTCCTCACCAACGACGAGCGCAACGCCGATGCCGCGCTCCAGCCTCACACCCGACGCAGCGACGGCCAGCACCGCTTCGACCATGGCCGCGCAGCCCGACTTCATGTCTGCAGCGCCAAGGCCGGTGAGCAGGTCGCCCGCCACCGCTGCGGGCCGGAACTCCATCGCACCATCGCCCGCCACAATCGTATCGACATGTCCGACGAGCAACAGGCCGAGCGGAGCCGGGCCAAGCTGAATCAACAGGTTGTCGCATAGCGGGCCACTGGGCCGGGCCACGCGTTGGCGCTCGACACGCAGGCCCGCGTGACGGATCCCCGCCTCGCTGAGCAGGTGGGCGGCGAACACCGCCGTCGCGGGGTCTTCGGCGTACGTCGGACTGTAGGCATCGACTGCCCCGCACAGCAGCGTCCGTAGCCGGGCTGCATCGATGCGCCGCAACACCGCTTCGAGGCGGCCCGCATCGAGGCCGCCCGGATCAGCCACGGCCACCCTCGGGCGGTTGGGTCTTGCGCGCGCGCCGGTACGCCCCGACCACGCCACCGCGCCGCTCCGCCACGCGTCCACGGCGGTGATGCTCGATGTAGTCGGGGTCGTAGGTCAGGTTCTTTGACAAGTAGATGTGGTCGCTGTCGTCTTCGAAGCCTTGGGTGCGGAAGAACGCGAGGGCCGCATCGTTGTCTGCGTCCGTATCGACCAGGATCATGCGCGCGCCCAGTTCGATGAACACTTCCTGCAAGTCCGACACCAGCTTCTTGCCGACGCCCTTGCGACCCGCCCGCGTGTCGACGCCGAGCCAGACGAGGTAGCCGTACGTCCACGCGCTGCCGGTCTTTTCGAGCAGCGTGCCGATGGCGAACCCGACGACGCGGTCGCCGACCTCGGCCACCAGGCAGGTCTCGCTGTCGGACGCGAAGTGCGTGGCGAGTGCGTACTGGTCCCACGTGCGGTAGAGCGTGGGCCAGCGTTCAGCTGTGAACAGTTCCTCTCCGAGTTCGAAGACGGGCGCGAGGTCGCC
>SHZF01000091.1 GCA_009692425.1 Myxococcales bacterium
GATGCGGATGACCCGCGACGATTTCTTCGACCTGAGCCAGCGCGACCAGGCCGTGGCGGTCAAGATGCTGTGGGCGTTCGCGCAGACGCTGTCGGGCCGGGTCACGGAGCTGTCGAAGCAGGTGGCGGGGTTCAAGCGGGCGTGACGCGTGATGCCGTGCAGGGTCAGGTCGCCCTTGATGGTGTGGGTGGCGGCGCCTTGGACGGCGGCCTTGATGTTGGTCGAGCGGAACGTGGCGGTGGGGAAGCGTTCGACGTCGAAGAAGTCCGCGCTCTTGAGGTGGCCTTCCAGCTTTTCGGTAAACGCGGATGATTCGTCATTGCAAATCGAAAGACAGCCTTTGTCATTGCGCGGATGATGCGCCGCCGCCTCGAAGCCGACTTTTGTCGCGTGTTGGCCACCTTCCCCGTCGTCGCCCTCCTGGGGCCGCGCCAGGTGGGCAAAACCACGCTCGCCCGTCTGGTGGTGCGCGACTTGCCCGGTACAGTCTACCTCCGGGCGTGTTTTGTGCCGTGGCCGGATGCGGTGACCCGGTGCTGCGGTCATGAGGACTCTGCCCTTGCTCGCGCCGTGATGACCCGCGTGCCCTTGCCGGAGACTCCGACCTGGTAGCCAGAGTACCCGCCCTCGCGCACGATGCAGTCGGCCTCGCTGCCACCAAACTGGCGACGAGCACGCTGGCCAGCGCGGCCAGGGCCAGGGGACGGCGAGGCAGGCGAACGTCCGGGGTGTGGGACGCACGGACGGTGCACTCGATCTGGCGGCGTGGGCAATCGTTGTTGGATTCTGGCGGCGTCGAGCGGGTGCAAGTGGACACAGCCGACGCGAATCAAAGATCGCGCCCGCGCGTCGTGCGTCTGACCCACACGCGGCCACTTGCGGCCGCACGGAGCGCCCCATGCCGCAGCGCCCCATGCCGCAGCACCCCCGGCGACAGCGCCCAGCGCCCGGCCGCCCGGTGCTGCTCGCCGGTGTTCTCGCACTCGCGGCGACGGCGGCCGCCCGCGACGGCTTCAGCGAACCCGACCGCGACGACCTGCTGCGCGCATGGGCCGGCGCGCCCGATACGTTCGCGCTGGACGACCTGGAGCGCTCCGTCGAGCCCACCGGCGCAATCCGGTGCCCGAAGGTGACGCTCGTCACACACAAGGGCACCCACGTGCGCTACCACAGCCCGGTGCGGGTGTACGCCGGCTTCCAGCCGCGGCTGGAGTTGTTCGAGTCGGTCGTGCGCGACGTGGCGATCGAGGTCTACGGCCGGGCGCCGACGCGCATCCGGCACCTGGGCACGTTCAACTGCCGGCGCATCCGCCGCTGGCCCGACTTCCTGAGCGAACATGGCCTCGGCAACGCCATTGATATCTCTGGATTCCAGTTTGCGGCGGTCCGGGGCAAAGCCCTTGCGCCCAGCGACCTCGAACCGAAGCTGCGGCGGGCGTTTGCGGTCACTGTCGAGCGCAACTGGGCCGCCAAGCCCGACGACGCCGCCAGCGCGCGCCACTCGCGCTTCTTGCAGACGCTCGCGACGCGGTTGGTGGGGCGCCACGACATCTTCCGGGTGCTGCTGGGGCCGGCGTATCCGGGGCACCACAACCACTTCCACTTCGACTGCGCGCCGTGGCGGTTGGTGCATGTATTCGAACAGGGGGCGTGACCCTGAGGACGTGTGCAAGCAGAAGTCGATGACCTGCGCGTCGCCGGGAGTCGGCTTCAGCCGCGAACTTGGCGCCCCAATCAGCGCAAGGGACCGCGCCGATGCCCATGCACGAATCATCTCAATGAAATACCACTCAACCGAGTGATTCTTGCGCGGGACCTCACCGCAACCACGCGTCCGCCACCCCATCCGGCACCGCCCACGCATCCTCGGGTGCCACGCCCACGCCGCGCCGGCGCACCAGTCGCGCCGTCGTGCGCAACACGCCGCGCACCACCCCGCGCGGGTCGAGTCCCGTGTCGACCGCGAGGTAGCCAACCCCCTTGAAGCCGCACAGCACCCGCAGCGCGTCGCAGTGCGCCGCCATCAGGCGCGCGAACGCGTGGCGCACCAGGCGTGGGTCGGCCAAGCGGCGGTCGGCGGTCTCCGGGCACTGCAACCAGGCGGGCGCCCCGAAGTCGAGATCGCGTTCGCGTGGATGCAAGGCGTGCAGCAGCAGCACATCGAGCCCGGCGCGGCGCAGGTCGTGCAATGGAGCGAGCGCCCGCTCCGGCTCCAGCAGCACGTCGGACGCGACCACGCACAGCCCACGCCGGTCGAGCCCCTGCCACGAACTCGCGCCGAACGCATCGAGACCGGCCTGGCCCTCGGGTTTGAGCCGCTCGAGTCGGTCGGCGAGCACTGCGAAATGGCGCAGCGACGAGCCTGCGACGACGTTCGATTCCGGTCGCCCGAGCACACACAGGCCGACCGCGTCACCTTGCCGCACCAGCACGAGCGCGAGCGCCGCCAGCACGAGTCGCACGGTGTCGAACTTGTCCCCGTCGCGAGCGTCCGCCAAGCCCATCGAAGCCGACGTGTCGATGACCAGCGTGAGCGCCGCGTGGACCTCCTGCTCGTAGCGCTTGAGGTAGTAGCGGTCGGTGCGCGCCCACGCCTTCCAGTCGAGGTGGCGCAGGTCGTCGCCGGGGGCGTACTCCTTGTGCTCGCTGAACTCGACGCCGCCGCCGCGCTTCCACGAGCGGTGCTGGCCACCGGGCAGCCCGTCGTCGACCTGGCGTGCAGGCAGTTGCAACGGCCCCATTCCGACCAGCAGTTCGGCGGCGCGCTGGGCCAGGCCCTTGGGGCCGTCGTCGTCGCCGAACCAGCCCTTGTCGGGGCTGGCCGCGGGCTCCCCGGGCGGTGCCGCAACGGGATCGGCTACGGGAAGGCCACCCTCTCCGTGTTGAGCGGTGCCGACAACGTCCGCGCCGCCGCCCATGAGGATGGCCGGGGTGAACCAACGCGAAAGGCCGCGACGCCGTACCATGCTCCCCGCTCCCCGCTTGCCTCGTTTCTGCCCGTCGTTCGACCCCGCCTGCCGGAACTTGGCCTGCCTACGCCAACGTCGAACCCGGCACCTCCGCCACCAAGCGATCGACGAGCTTGCGGCCATCGAGGCCCTCGGCCTCGGCGCGAAAACTCGGCACGATGCGGTGGGCGATCGTCGCGGCGGCCAGGGCGCGAACGTCGTCGAGCGCGACCGTCGAGCGGCCGTCCATCACCGCGCGCGCCTTCGCTCCCAGGATCAGGCACTGCGACGCTCGCGGGCTGGCACCGTACGCCAGCATCGGCCGCAGCCCGGCGGGACACAGCGCGTCGTCGGGCCGCGTCGCCCGCACCAGCCGGACCGCGTACGCCAGCACATGGTCGGCCACCGGCACCACGCGCACGAGTTGCTGGATGCGGGCGACCTGGGCGCGCGTCAAGACCGGCTCGATCTCCGGCTGTTGCGCGCCCGTGGTGCGCCGCACGATCTCCAACTCCTCTTCCCAACTGGGATAGTCGAAGTGGATCGCCAGCATGAAGCGGTCCAACTGGGCTTCGGGCAGCGGATAGGTGCCGTGCTGCTCGATGGGATTCTGCGTGGCCAGCACCAGGAAGGGCTCGTCGAGCACGTGCAGCGAGCCGCCCGCCGACACCTTGCGCTCCTGCATCGCCTGCAACAGCGCAGCCTGGGTCTTGGGCGGCGTGCGGTTGATCTCGTCGGCAAGCAGAATCTGCGCGAACACGGGGCCGGGCAAAAAACGATAGACGCGGTGGCCGGTCGCGCGTTCCTCTTCGAGCACCTCGGTGCCGGTGACGTCGGATGGCATGAGGTCGGGCGTGAACTGGATGCGTCCAAATTTCAGCCGCAGCGTCTCGGCCAGCGTCTGGATGAGCAGCGTCTTCGCCAGGCCGGGCACGCCGATCGACAGCGCGTGGCCGTTGGCGAAAAGTGCCGTGAGCAGCAGTTCGATGACCTTGTCGTGGCCGACGATGCGCCGTGCAATCTGGGCCAACACGCGTTCGCGGGCGCTGCGGGCGAACTCGAGCGCGGCGAGGTCGTCGTGCGGCACGTCGGGGTCGGGCAGCAGCGCGATCGAGGCCGGGGGAGCGCCCGTGAGCACTCCTCCAGGAGCCAGCGCGGGCACGGATTCGGGAGCGAGCATGGCGGACCTGCTGAGCACGGCGGCACCAGACACGCCGCGGCAAGGGGGCGCAGCATAGCATGGGCGCCGGGCGACTCCACGTAGCCAGCAAACCGCGACCAGCCGCCTACGAATTCAGCCGCGCCACCTTGTTCAGCCCGTCGAGCGCCGCCACCTTGTACGCCTCAGCCAGCGTCGAGTAGTTGAACACCGTGTCGCGAAAGTACGCTAGGGTGCCACCGAGAGCGAGAACCGCCTGGCCGATGTGAATGATCTCGGCCGCCTTGTCGAGCGCAAGCGAGCCAACCGGGAACGCGCATCCGAATTCGGCGGCCGGGGATGGGAGTCGGTGGTGAATCCCGGGCCAGCACGGTCGAGTCGCCGGGGATGGGAACGGGTCATGGTTTTCCTGCTTCCACAATCGCCTTGCGGAGCTTGTCGAGGTCGAGACCCGCGATCGCGGCCACCTGCCGGCCATCGGGTGCAAACACGAGCACATATGGCAACCCTTCAACCTGGCCGAGGTATTTCTTGGCGACCGGCGAATCCCAATCGGCGACGTCGACCTTGCGCAGGGCGAGCCGCGGATTCTGGCCGAGTTCGACCTTCATGGCGGCATCGACCTCGCGGCACGGGCCGCACCACTTCGCGCCAAAATCGACGACGGTGACCTTGGCGGGGACCAGTTGGGCGGCCACTTCGACCGCCTCGCCGTCCTTGTTGATCCAGCGCACGTCGAGGGCGGGGTCGAACGACTCGGGCGGAGCGTAGCGGCCCTGGCCGGCGCCGATGTTGGCACCATAGCCGGCCGCCCGCACGGCCTTGAGGAGATCGCCCGGCAGCACGGCAGCCTGATCGAAGGTGACGAGCACTTCGACGTTGGTCTTGTCGAACGCCGCGGTGTGCACTCCGGGTCGGGCGCGCAGCTTGTCGACGACCTCCATGCCACATGACTGGCACGTGATGTCTTGCAGGGAGATCACGACACGGGCGGCAGGACCGGCGGCAGGAGCGCCGCCACACGCGGACAGCACGGCGGCGACGACTGCCAGGACGGCGCCAGGGGCAAGCGGTGCGGTCAGGTGGTGGGCGAACATGCGGCTCCGAACCTCCCGCTGAGCAGGGGCAGCACGGTAGCACGCGATGAACCTGCGCGCACCTTGACGGGCACAGGCCGGGCGCGGTACTGCGCGCCGCCATGTGGTTCGACACCCCGGCTGTGCGCGCGCTCATCGACCTCGCGTTGCAGGAGGACGTCGGCATCGGCGACCACGCGACCTTGGCCACCGTGCCAGCCGGCGCCATCGGCACAGCGCGCGTCCAAGCGAAGTCCGCGCTAGTGGTGTGCGGCGGGCCGGTGTTCGGGCTCGTGCTGCGGCGTGTCGATGCCAGCCTCGACGTCGAGTGCTGCGTGCCCGAAGGCAGCCCCGTGACCGCAGGCACCGATGTGCTGCGCGTGCGTGGGCCAGTGCGGTCGGTGCTGACGGCAGAACGGACGGCGCTCAACTTCATGCAGCGCCTGAGCGGCATCGCGACACTGACGCGGGCCTATGTCGATGCCGTCGCCGGCACGGGCGCCCGCATCGCCGACACGCGCAAGACGCTGCCGGGCTTTCGCGCGCTCGACAAGTACGCCGTGCGCATCGGCGGCGGCGTCAACCACCGCAGCGCGCTCGACGCCGGCATCCTCGTCAAGGAGAATCACGCCGTGGCGGCCGGTGGCGTCTCCGCAGCAGTGCGGGCGGCGCGAGCGAGCGCTCCCCACCTGCTGAAGGTCGAGATCGAGGTCGAGACGCTCGCCGACCTCGACGAGGCGCTGGCCGCCGGCGCCGAAGTGGTGCTGCTCGACAACATGGACCTCGCCACCTTGCGCGAGGCCGTGCGGCGCTGCCGGGGCCGGGCGCTGACCGAAGCGAGCGGAAACCTCACGCTCGACCGGGTGCGCGCCGTGGCCGAAACGGGGGTCGACCTGCTGTCGGTGGGCGCACTGACCCATTCGGTGGTGGCGGCGGACTTGTCTCTGCGGATTGAGGGGATGCGTTGATGCCACCTGCCCTGCCTCCGGCGCTCGACGCCGCGAGCCTGCCTACGCTGCTCGCCGCCGACGGTCGGCCGTGGGGCCGCTGCGACGTGCTCGACACGTGCGACTCGACCATGGCGCGCATGCGGGCCCACCTCACCGAATCGCCCTTCGTAGACACCGCGTGGCGTGTCGTGGCCAGCGATTTCCAGTCCGCCGGGCGCGGTCGCACCGGCAAGCGCTGGGTTGCGGCGCCACGTTCGGCGCTGCTCGTCACGCTGGCCGCACCGTTGCCGTTGCCGCCGACCGTGTGGCCGCGGCTGTCGTTGGTCGCCGGACTCGCCGTGGCGCGCGCGGTGCAAGCCGAGACGGGTGTGCAGTTGTGGCTGAAGTGGCCCAACGACCTGCTGGTGCGCCACGCGGGCGGCTGGCGCAAAGTGGGCGGCATCCTGTGCGAGCGCTCGTCGGCCGGGTGCTGTGAGGCGGCGTGGCTGTGCGGCATCGGCCTGAACGTGCACAGTGACCCCGAGGCTCCACCGGGGAGCACGCCACTGGACGAAGCGGCCGGTCGCACGTTGGACCGCACGCGCTTGTGTGCCGTCGTGGCCCAGACAGTGCGAGACGACGTCGAGGCGTTTCGCGCGCGCCGCGGCATGGTCGACGTGTGGGCGACCGAGCAGCGCCTGGCCTTTCTCGGCGCGCCCGTCGAACTCGACTTCGGGCCCGTACAAGGGCGCCGCGCGGGCACGCTGCTGGGCCTCGACGAGACCGGTGCCCTGCGCGTGCGGCCAGAAGGGGCGGCCGCAGACCATCCTGGCGAACCGGCCGTCCCGCTGTGCATCGTGGCTGCGCGCGGCGCCGAACCGTGGCAAGCTGCGCGCCCCTTGGCGGGCGAGGTTCCATGAGCGCATCGGAAAGGCTGCTGCTCGCCATCGACATCGGCAACACGAACACGGTGGTCGGCATCTACCGTGGCCAGACCCTGCTCGACCACCTCCGGTTGGAAACGCGGCGCCAGGCCACCGCCGACGAATACGCGGCGACCCTCGGCCTGCTGCTGCAGCAGCGCGGCGTCGAGCGACCCGACGTTGGCGCCGTCGTCATCGGCTCCGTGGTGCCGCAATTGACGGCGGTATTCGAAGACGTCGGCCGGCGCCTGCTGCACTGCACGCCCGTCGTCGTAGGGCCCGGTACGCGCACGGGGATGCCGATTCTCGTCGACAACCCCAAAGAAGTCGGCGCCGACCGCATCGTCAACGCCATCGCGGCCTTCGAGCGCTATCATCGGGCGTGCATCGTCGTCGATTTCGGCACGGCCACGACGTTCGACGTGGTCAACGGCAAGGGCCAGTATCTCGGCGGCGTCATCGTGCCCGGCATCGGCATCTCAGCCGACGCCCTGTTCGCGCGCGCCGCCAAGCTGCCCCGGGTCGAGATCGCGCGCCCGGCGACGGTGATCGGCAAGACGACGGTGCACGCGATCCAGTCCGGCCTCGTGTTCGGCTACGTCGCACTGGTCGAAGGCCTCGTCGCGCGCATCCAGGCCGAATCGCGCGAGCCGGCGGTGGTCGTCGCCACCGGTGGGTTGGCGCCGCTCATCGCGAGCCAGACGACGGTGGTCGAAGCCGTCTCGGAGTTCCTGACGCTCGACGGGCTGCGCATGGTGTGGGAGCGCAACCAGGAGCCCACCCGATGATGGCGGCCGGCGCCGCAGGGCTGCGTGAGTCCGACGCCACCGGCCGGAACGCGCTGCCCATCGCGCTCATCGAGCTGTACGCCTCCATCCAGGGCGAATCGACCCACGCCGGCAGGCCGTGCACCTTCGTGCGGCTGGCCGGCTGCCCGCTGCGCTGCCGGTGGTGCGACTCGGCGTACACGTTCGTGGGCGGCACGAAGTCGTCCATTGGCGCCATCGTCGCCGAGGTGCGCGCGCTCGGGCTGCCCCTGGTCGAAGTGACGGGCGGCGAACCGTTGGCCCAGAAGCACGCGCCTGCGCTCGTGGCGGCGCTCGCCGACGCAGGATTCGAGGTGCTGATCGAGACGTCAGGCGCGTTCCCGTTGGCCCACCTCGACCCGCGGGCGCGCGTCATCGCGGACCTGAAGTGCCCGGCTTCGCAAGAGGCCCACCGCAACCTGTGGGATGCGCTCGCCGGGCTGCGCGCGGTGGACGAACTGAAGATCGTCGTCGCCGACCGTGCCGATTTCGACTGGGCGCTCGCGCAACTCCCGACGCGCTTGGCGGGGCTCGCGGCGACGATCTTGTGGTCGGCCGTACACGGCGAAGTCGCGCCCGCGGACCTCGCAAGCTGGCTCCTCGAGACCCGCGCGCCGGGGCGCCTGCAACTCCAACTCCACAAGCTGCTGTGGCCGGCGGCCACGCGTGGCGTGTAGGCTGGCGGCGGCACCTTCAGCGACCGGCGTCTGCCGAACTCCCAAGGACTCCTTGCCATGAGACGACACGAAGGCCCGCGCCCGCGCCAGACGCGCATCGTGGCCACATTGGGGCATTGTCCCGACGACGCTTGGCCGCCCTTCCTGCAGCGGCTGTGCGATGCGGGCGCCGACGTCTTTCGCCTCAACCTGAGCCATGCGGACGCCGACTACGCCAAGGAGCGTGCCATTTTGCGCTGGTGCAACGCGCCGACCGCCGCCGAAGAGCCGCCGCGCGTCGCGGTCGTGGCCGATCTCCAAGGACCCAAGGCGCGCATCGGGCGCCTGGCCGACGACGGCATCGAACTGGCCGTGGGCGGAGAGATCTGGCTGCACGCCGAAGCGTCGGCCGACACGCCCGAGGCAGACGCGCGCGCGACGCAGACCGCGCTGATGGCCGCCTTTGGCTCTGCCGGGATCCCCGTGCCTGAACCCTTGGCTTCCTCGATGTTCGCAGCCTTGGTCGCCCTGCGTGCGCGCCAGCCGAACGTGCGCCCATTGGTGCTTTTCGGCGACGGCGACATCGCCGCTGAAGTCACAGACGTGAGCCCCGCTGGAGCGCACGGCACGGTCGTGGCCGGCGGCCGGTTGGGTTCGCGCAAGGGCCTGACCGTGCGCGAGATCGACCTCGACCTCGATCCGTTCCCAGCGCGGGACCAACGCGACCTGCAATTCTGCCTGGAGGAGGGCGTCGATTTCGTCGCTGTCTCGTTCGTGCGCACGGCCGCCGACCTCGACCGCGTGCGCGCTTTCGTCCGCGCCCACCTGCCCGCGGGCCGGCCGGAGCCGAAGCTGATTGCGAAGATCGAGACGCTCGCGGCGCTGGACGACCTCGACGGCATCCTGGCGGCGGCGGACGGCGTCATGGTCGCGCGCGGCGACCTCGGGCTGCAGTTGGGCGTCGAAGAGGTGCCCTACGTGCAGAAGCGCCTCGTGCAAGCTGCGCGGCGCGACGGCAAGGCAGTCATCGTCGCCACCCAGATGCTCGAGTCGATGATCACGGCGCCCCAACCGACGCGGGCCGAAGCCACCGACGTGTTCAACGCCATCGTCGATGGCGGCGATGCCGTCATGCTGTCGGGCGAGACGTCCATCGGCACGCGGCCGGTCCAGGTCGTCGAGACGATGGACCGCATCGCGCGCAAGGCCGAGGCTTTTGCCATCCAGCCCGGCGCTCAGCAACGCGAGCGGCGACTGCAGCGCTCCGACGACGTGGCGCCGCACGGACCGGGGGCGCACCTGCACCGCATCAACGAGATGTTTGCCGTCACCGCCGTGCAGTTCGCCGGCCAGTTGCGGGCGCGCGCCATCGTCTGCTTCACCCGGACGGGACGCACGCCCGAGCGCCTGAGCCGCCACCGACCGGCCGAGCCGATCCTCGCGTTCTGCCCGACCGCAGCCGTGGCGCGCCAGTTGCTGTTGTATTCGGGCGTCCACCCGATCGTGTTGCCCGACTTCGACGCCGACAAGCAGAAGCTCGCGGTGATGGTCGAGTCGGCCCGCCGCATCCTGCACGAGCGCTATGGCATGGAGAATGGCGACGCGATCGTGGTGACGGCCGGCATCGGTTGGCCGCGCGGCGGGACCAATGCCGTGCAGGTGCTGATCGAGGACCACGGTGCGGTGCGCGAGGTCGACGTCGGCGCGGGCGAGGGCCTGGGCGGCAACGGCTTCTCGATTGCGTCCTAGACGTATCCCCGTCCGCCGAATTCGGATGCAGATCAAGGCGAAGCAAGGATTCGGCGTGAAACCGTACTTCCGGCACTTCGAACGTCGATTCCGCTGCGACAACGCAGAGCTGCGCCGAAGGCGGTGGATCGGGGACGTTGCACCGCTTGCAGCCCGCAACACGCGCCGCTAGAGTCCTGCCCCCGTGGGCGGGCCGGGCGCGACTGTGCGCGTGGCCACCTCGTGTGCGGGCGCCCGCGTGTCCTCGGCGTGTTCCACGCGGGCCCTGATTGACGGGAGAGAACGCGCCCGAACCCGAGGGTTCGCTATCGTGCGCCGCCGCGCGGTCCGCTTGGACCGGCGCGCCCGCCGCGCATCGGAGTTGCCATGGCCAAGTCTGCACCCCAACACACACCCATCTCGCGCGAAGAGATCCGCTTCCTCGAACAGACGCTGGCGGCATTGCCGGCGTCCACGGCCGACGCTGCAGACGGTGACGCCGACGGCCTGCTGAAATTCGGCTACCACCAGAACCCCTATGTGCGTGCCTTTGTGAAGGTGCTTTGGAGCGGCTACGCGCTGGCCCGCGGCCAGATCGCCGACGGCAGCCAACGGTTCGCGCAGGCCCGCCGCGACGCGGGCGTCAGCGCTGTGGATGCAACGACGGCCAAGGCGCTCGAAGACGCCGCCCGCGCGCTCGAACAGGCGATGGCGCCGAACGGCACGTTGACATCGTACCTGGGCGAACTGCGCAGCAGGCTGTTGCCGCGGCTGTGGTCGCGGGTGTGCGAGACGATGGGGCTGCCGCCTCCGCGTTTCCACGTGATTTTCGGCCAGAAGCCGAGCGTATCGGCGGCCGACGCCGAGGCCGCGGAGCAAGCGGAGATGCGGGCGTTGCTCAAGGTGCCGCCGCCGCAATTGGCCGGCGCGGACGACGGCGACAGCGACGACGATGACGGTGGCGTGGAGGGCAGCGCGGACGGCGACGGCGCGCGGCGGCAGGACGGCGAAGAGGGACCCGGCGAGCGGGCGCCGCGTGCGAGCCGTGACGACCGACCGCGCAGGGGCGAGGGCGGCGGCGAGGCGGCCGTGCGCATCACGGTCGCGCGGTCTGGCGGGGTGGACATGGCCGCGGAATTGCTGATGTCTGCGGTGAGCGAGGTGTTGAAGGAGTTGCGGGTGCGGCGGCCGGCGGGGACGGTCCAGTTCACGCTCGTGGTGGACGGACAGCGCGCCGACGGCGGAGGGTCCCGCGGCGAGGGCGGCGGTGGCGGCGGAGCCGAGGGTGGCGACCGTGGGGGCGGCGGGCGGCGGCGGCGGCGGCGGCGTCACGCCTGAAGGCCCTGCGGCAAGTCTCCCGGCCCCGACGGGGCCCTCCCGCCAAAAAAACACGCCCTCCCCGCCGACCCGCCGGAAACTCCGGACGGATCACCACCTTTGCGGGTCCAGTCGGCTTTCGCCGGTCCCGCCCTTCCTTCGGCCCCGGGCCTTTCGACCCGCGACCCGGCAGTGGCCCGACCACCCACCAGCGCGCGCGGCCAGGGGCAGTCACCGTGCGTCGGTCCGCACGGCGCTAGGAAGCAGTGCAAACATCGTGCCATCCCACACTTCATTGAACTGACGTGGTTTTTCGTCCGAATCCCCAAGTCTCACCCCCGTCTCGGTTCCAGTCTCGGTCCCAGTCTCCCCCGCGCCGCCTGTGGAAGTTGCCTGTAGCCGGTCTGCTGCTAGGCTTCCCGCGGACCGGTCCGCCTTCGCTTGTGCCGCGTCCGAGGAGCACCCCGTGCCATTGGACCGCAATCTTGCCCGCACGCTCGCGGTTTCCGCGCTGGCGTTGTTGGCCGCGTCGCTTCTCGCAGCGTGCGGCGACCCGCCCGCGCCCCAGGGTGGCTGCACCGACAACAAGGACTGCCCCGCCAAGCACACGTGCAACCAAGGCCTGTGCGTCCCTGACGGCTCGTGGCCGTGCAAGGCCGCACCCGACTGCAACACGGCACTCACCAAGGGCGACTGGCGCCCCGACGGCGAAGCCGCCTGTCGCCAGCCAGTCTGCGCCAAGGGCCTGTGCGTGCTGACGGAATCCCCGGGCTCCTGCTGGATCGACGGCACTTGCTGGAAGCTGGGCGACCCCAACCCAAAACTCGCGTGCAGCGCCTGCCTGCCGTCGGCCACGGTCGCCGGCTCCGCGCGGGCCTGGAGCCAGGCGCCCATCGACACCGCGTGCAAGAGCGGCGGCCCTGAGTGCACGACCGGCCGCTGCGACGCGGGCGGGCTGTGCAAGCCGGTGATGCTGCCGGGCCAGTGCCTCATCGACAAGACCTGCGTGCGGGCGGGAGAACGCAACGCCAACCAGCCATGCACCGGCTGCGCCCCGGAAGAGGCCACCGACAAGTGGGTCAACCTGTCCAGCAGCGCAACGTGCGAAAGCGACACGCTAGCCTGCACGCTCGACCGCTGCGACGGCAAGGGTGGCTGTGTCGTCGGCAATGTCGCTGCGACTTCCTGCCTGATTGGGGGCCTGTGCATTCCGGCCGGCCCCGACCCGAAAAACGACTGCCAGGCGTGCGACCCGGCCGCAAAATCGACCGACTGGAGCCCGGTCAAGGACGGCTCCCCATGCAAGGGCGCGGGCGAGTGCCGCGAGGCGACGTGCGGCGCCGGCAAGTGCGTGGGTGGCAAGCTCAAAGACGATTGGTGCGAGATCGGTGGCGCCGGTGGCACCTGCGTGAAGCTCGCGACCGTGGACCCCAAGAATCCGTGCCAGCACTGCCAACCGAAGAAGAGCGTCGCAGGCTGGACCTCGCTCGGCAACGAGGTGTCGTGTCCCGCCGACGAGAGCGGTTGCACGATCGACCATTGCGATGGCAAGGGAGCCTGCGCCCACGACCCCGACGACGCCGTGTGCGCCGACGCGACCAAGCCGTGCGCGACGTTCAGTTGCGGTTTGAAGGGTTGTGACAAGAAAGCCAAGAACGACGGCGAGGCCTGCATCGGCGAGGACGGCATCGCCTGCACGCTGGAGACCTGCACGGGCGGCGACTGCGCCAAGACGGGCGTGCCGGACAGCAAGCTCTGCATCGACGGCTTCCCCTGCACCACGGACATCTGTGATCCGAAGGCCGGCTGCGTCAACCTCCCCGACCCCGCCAGCACCTGCGACGACGCCAACGCCTGCACCTTGGACGAGTGCAAACCCAAGCAGGGCTGCACCCACACGCCCCAGAGCGGCATCGCGTGTGACAACGACACCTTGCCATGCACGGTCGACCTGTGCCAGGCGGGCACCTGCCAGAAGAGTGTCAAGCTCGATGCGTGCGCGATCGGCGGGGCCTGCCAGAAGCCTGCGGAATCGAGCGCGTTCGGCTGCCTGCTGTGCGACCCCGCCAAGACCCAGGATACCTGGACCCCCGCCGCCGCGACCGCCACGTGCAGCGACGACGACAAGCTGCCGTGCACGCAGGACCTGTGCGACGGCAAGGGCAAGTGTGGCCACGACAAGCTCGGCCCCGACACCTGCCTGATCGACGGCGTGTGCCAGTTCAAGGGTGCCAACTCGGCATTCGGCTGCCTCTCGTGCGACCCCGCCAAGTCGATGACCCAGTGGGCCCCTGCCAGCGCCCAGACCAAGTGCACCGAAGACGACGTGCTCACGTGCACGCTCGACATCTGCGACGGCAAGGGCAAATGCGCCCATGACCAGATCGCGGCCGACACCTGCCTCATCGCAGGCGTGTGCCAGACCAAGGGCGCCAAGATCGAGGGCGGTTGCCAGACGTGTGATCCGCTTGACCCCAAGGTCTGGACCAAGGCGGTCACCGGCACGCCATGCGCCGACGAGGGCGTGGCGTGCAGCGTGGACACCTGCGATGCGACCGCGGGGACGTGCCAGCACAAGACCGACGACTCGCTGTGCGACGAGGCCAAGGCCAATGGCCAGGCGCTGGTGTGTACCGACAATCTGTGTGACCCGACCAAGGGCTGCCAGTACATCGACAACTGTCCCTACGGCCACGCGTGCGATGCCAAGGCCAACGCCTGCCTGAGCCCGCTGCCGGTGGTGGTGGCGGCGAGCAAGGACGCCGGCGATCCGTTTCAGCCGACGAACCCGGCGCTGCTGGTGCACAAACTGCCGGGCGGCAAGCCGGGCCACACGCGCACGTGGGTGGTGTACCAGACGGGGACATGTGCGACGGCGGTGACGGGTGGCTGGGAGATCACGAAGGCCGCGGAATTGCGGGCGGTGCGGCTGGATTCGCTCGTGAAGCCCGCCCAGGACAAGGTGGCAACGGCCGACGGCTGGAAGGCGCTGCCGACGCTGGTCTTACCCAAGGCGAAGGACTGGGCCGCGGGCGCGCAGGTGTGCCAGGCGTTCCCAGTGGTGATGGGCGATGCGTCGGCGCTGGCCAAGGGTGAACTGGGCTGGCTGGGCTGGCTGGAGAGCGACGTGGGCGCGCTGGAGCCGCTGGGGTGCTTGAAGAGCAAGGCGATGGGTGGGCGCATGCGGGTGGCGGCGCTGTCCGGGGTGGCGATAGCGGGGGTGCAGGAGGATGGGTGCCCGGCGTTGG
>SHZF01000022.1 GCA_009692425.1 Myxococcales bacterium
CGCTGGGCACTTGCGACGACGGCAACCCCTGCACGACCGACGCCTGCGACGCCAAGACCGGCTGTTCATGGACACCCGCGGCCGATGGCCCTTTGGTCTGCGTCGGAGGCGCCAAGTGCGTGATGGGCTACTGCCCCTGAGGGCTTCAAGTCGCCGCGCAAGCGGGCGTGTCGCCCTTGCGCATCAGCTTCATCGGCGCGGCGACGAGCTTGCTCAGGTCAGCCCCTGACATCCCCTTGCCATGCGGCGAGCCGCCGTAAGGGCCCGTGCAAGAATGAGTCGATTGAGATGTATTCCATAGGGATGAGTGGCACAAGCTCGTCGGCACGGGCCCATGTCGCTGGTTGGGTCGCCAAGCTCGCGGCTGAAGCCGATTCGGCTGGCGACGCGGACGACGGCATCGTCCCGTCGTTGTTCGACGACGCGGCGTAGTGATCGCGCTCGAACTTGATGAATCCAGGCGGGGCCCGCGGTGCTGCCACGGGACGGGTCTGCCCGCACGGCGGAAAACTGGTCATTTTCCCATTGATCCTGCGCCGCTCTGGGCGTAGCGTCCGGTCCGAGAAGCCCGTTGGCGGGGTGCCTGCGGGAGCGAGGCGAGGCTGAGCGACGGGCGCTGCGAGGTCATGGTGGGTTGGACGCCTTACGCTCCTAGCCCGACCCGATAGCCCAATCGCTGGCGCGGCGCTGGTGGCGATGAACCTCTCCGCGGGAGCCCGCACCCGGCGCCAGGCCGACGCAGGGAGCGAACCGCCTGTAGCCCCGCCTTTACGCCCAAACTTTTCCGCCTACAATCCGCGCGCGCCGCCCGGTCGAACGGCTTGGGCGCGCCACTGGACGCCGTGTCGCCCGAGGAGCCTGCATGCCCAACGTCACCCGCCGCATCGGCCTGTCGCTCGGCGCCGACATCTGCTGGCCCGGCTGCTACGAAGAAATCGTGCGGCGGCTGCACCTAACGGTGCCCGTCGGCGGCGATCAGGTGAGCTTCGACGTCGAGCGCGTCAGCGTCGAGCCATTCAACCTGCGCCAGCCCGTCAAGTACGACGTGGTGCTCGATCGGCTCACGCACTGGTTCCAGACGAGCCGCGAGTGGATCAAGAAGGCCGTCGTGATGGACGACCTCTACGTGCTCAACAACCCGTGGGCGTTGCAATCCATGGAGAAGCACACGACGTACGCGGCGATGATGGCGCTGGGCATCAAGGTGCCCGAGACCTGGATGTTGCCGCCGAAATCGTATGACTGGGACGCGCTGCCCGACGCCAAACCGACGCTGCAGCGCTACGCCCGCATGTTCGACTTGACGCGCGTCGGCGAGCAGTTGGGCTACCCACTTTTCATGAAGCCCTACGACGGCGGCGCATGGGTCGGTGTGACCAAGATCGACAGCCCCGACGAACTGCGGGCGGCGTACGAAGACTCCGGCCGGCGCGTCATGCACTTGCAGCGTGCGGTCTATCCGTTCGACTTGTTCGTGCGCGCCATCGGCATCGGGCCGCAAGTGCACTGCGTGAAGTACGACCCGGACGCGCCGCTGCACGCCCGCTACGTGGTCGCGTTCAATTTCGTCAATAGCGAGGAGTGGCGGGAGTTGACCGACATCTGCCTGACCATCAACAGCTTCTTCGGCTGGGAGTTCAACTCGTGCGAGTCGCTGCGCAAGGACGGCGAGTTCTTTCCCATCGACTTTGCCAATGCTTGCCCAGACTTCCAGGTGACGAGCCTGCACTTCCACTTTCCCACGCTCGTCAAGAACATGGTGCGCTGGTCGCTGTTCTGCGCCGCCCACCAGCGCAAGATGCGCAAGAACTTGGACTGGGAGCCCTTTTTTGCCATCGCGCGCCAGCAGGACCTGCCCTACCGCGAGAAGCTGCGCCAGTACGCCGCCATCGCCAACGCGCGGATGGAGACGGACAAGTTCAACGAGTTCTGCGCCACACACCTCGCCCACCTCGACGAAGTGACCTGGGATTTCTTCGGCACTCCGCGCGCCAAGGAACTCGTGCAGCAAAAGGTCACCGCGCTGTTTCCGGGCCACGAAGTCGAAAAGTTCACCGAGCATTATTGGGGCCTCCTGCAGTTCTGGCGCAAGTGCGAGCGGGAACGCCTGGATACGGCGGCGCCTGCGGGCTTGGCGGCCGTGCCGACGCCCATCCGAGGCGCGGAAGTCGGCACACAACCTCTGAAATCAAAAGGTAAAAAGGCGTGACCGTTGCCGTCTGACGGTTGCGGGTTCGCTTTCGGGCGCCGCACCGGCGCAGATCCGAGGGGTAGAGGATGCATGTCGTGTTCGCCGCGCCGTTTTTCATGGAGACGACGCTGCGCTTCGTGCGCGCCGTCGCCGAACTGCCGGGCGTGCGCACGACGCTCGTGACGCAGGAGCCCAAGGAGAAGATTCCACCGGACTTGCGCGAGAAGCTGGCCGGCTACTGCGGGCTGGACCGGGCGCTCGACGCCGACGCCATCGAGCAGGGCGTGCGCATGCTGAGCCACCGGCACGGACGGCCGCACCGGCTGATCGGCGCACTCGAACACATCCAGGTGCAACTGGCGCAGGTGCGGGCCGCGCTCGACATCGACGGCATGCGGCCCGAAGCTGCGAAGAACTTTCGCGACAAGGTGCGCATGAAAGACGTGCTGCGGGCGGCCGGCCTGCCATGCGCGCGCCACCGTCAGCTCGACAGCGAACAGGACGCGTGGCCGTTCGTTCAGGCCGTCGGCTACCCCATCGTGGTCAAGCCACTGGCGGGCGCGGGGTCGGCCGTCACGTTTCGCTGCGACACGGACGAGGAACTGCGTCATGCGCTGGCGTGCGTGCGGCCGAGCTTGCACACGCCGGCGGCGGCCGAGGAGTTCATCGTCGGCGAGGAGCACTCGTTCGAGGTCGCATCGGTCGATGGCCGGCCAGTGTGGCACAGCCTGACCAAGTACGCGCCGCCGCCGCTCGACGTGATCCGCAACCCGTGGATTCAATGGACGGTGCTGCTGCCGCGCGACATCTCAGGCCCGGAATGGAACGACGTGCGCACGGCAGGCGTCGCTGCCCTCAAGGCGCTCGGAATGGGCACTGGCATCAGCCACATGGAGTGGTTCCGCCGCAAAGACGGCAGCCTCGCCATCAGCGAAATCGCCGCGCGCCCACCTGGCGCCCAGATCATGACGATGAACAGCTTTGCTCACGACACCGACATGTACCGCGCCTGGGCACGGCTGGTGGTGCGCGACGAGGTAGAGGTCGGCCCGCGCGGCTGGGCGGTCGGCACGGCGTACTTCCGCGGCCAGGGTCAGGGGGCCCGCGTCAAGCGCATCCACGGCCTGGACCGTGCCCAGAAGGACATCGGCCACCTCGTCGTCGAAGCGCGCCTGCCGCAGATCGGCCAGCCGGCGGCGACCAGCTACGAGGGTGAGGGCTATGCGATGGTGCGGCACCGCGAGACGGCGGTGGTGGAGAATGCTGTGCGGCACCTGATCGAAACGGTGCGGTTGGAGTTGGGGTAGACGCGCCAGCGCGAGGGACGGTGCTGACGGCATCCGCGGATGCGTCGGGCTCGCGACTGCTCGCCCAGGGCCCGCCCAGGGCCCGGCTCGCGCTTGCCGCGTTCCCCTGTCTCGGCATACGTTTGCGCTCCGCCAGCGGCGGGCTGGAGAGACCATGCCGACCCCGCCGCCGCCCGGCGCCGCCCCCTTCCGCCAAGGCCGCTTCGAAGACCTGCCCGATCTGCCGCGGCGGCCGCACCCCTATTTCGCGACTGCCGCCCTCGACATTCCGATCGCTTCGGCGGTGCTGGGGCCGATGATTGTCCACGTGCGGCGTTTTGGCACGGGCCCGCCGGTGCTGCTCGTGCACGGCCTGATGACCAGCAGCTACACGTGGCGCTACGTGCTCGAACCGCTCGGGGCCCACTTCACCTGCTACGCGCCGGACCTGCCGGGCAACGGGCGCAGTCCGGCGCCGCTGGGACCACGCTGGACGCCCGCCGTGCTGGCGGCCTGGCTGGGCGAAGTGCAGGCGGCACTCGGCATCCGCGGCTGCCCGGTGGTGGCGAACTCGATGGGCGGCTACCTCGCCCTGCACTGGGCCGAACGCGACCCCGCCGCCATGACGAAGCTGGTGTGCGTGCACGCCCCCGGCATCCCGGAGGCGCGGCTCTACGCCCTGAAGGCCCTGCTCGCCGTGCCGGGGATGCAGGCCATGCTGCGCGCGCTCATTGCTCGTGACCCGGAGCGCTGGGCCCACCGCAACGTGCACTACCACGACGAGTCGCTGAAATCGCGCGAGGAGGCCCGCGAGTACGGCGCGCCGCTTGCCACCGACACGGGCCGCCGCGCGCTCGTCAAATATCTCGCCGAGACGATGGACGTCGGCGTCATGGGGCCGTGGCACGCGCGCCTGCAAGCCAAGGCGGCGCGCCAGGAGCCGTTCGCAGTGCCGACGCTGCTGCTCTATTCGGCGGCGGATCCGATGGTGCCGCCGCGCTTCGGCGCTGCATTCGCCGCACTGTTGCCCGGCGCGCGGCTGGAGCGGTTGCACGGCGCATCGCACTTCGCGCACGTCGATGGCGTGGACGTGTTCGTGCCGCCGGTCCTGGCGTTCCTAGGCGGGTAGCCACCGGTAGCCACCCGTAGCCACCCGTGTGGGACTAGCCGCCGACTCGTTTCTTGGGCAAACTCCCGATCTTCCAGCGTCGGAATCGTCTCGGCCGCGGAGTTTGATGGTCCCCGAATCCCGCGCCCGACTCCTGCTGCGCCCGCTCCAGCGCAGCGACATCGAGGTGGTCAAGGACCTCCAGCGACGCTGTTTTCCCGGCGTCGACACCTGGACGACGGAGCAGATGGAGAGCCAACTGGCCATCTTCCCGGCCGGCCAGCTGTGCCTGGAGAAGGACGGCGTGCTCATTGCCACGTCGAGTTCCGTCATCGTCGACGAGGAGGACTTCGGCTCGCACCACACGCACGACGACGTCAGCGACAAAGGGTTCATCCGCAACCACGACCCCGAAGGCGACACCCTGTATGGGATCGATGTCGCCGTCGACCCGCGCCACCGCGGCGAACACTTGGCGCGGCGTATCTACGAAGCGCGCAAGGAACTGGCGATCCGGTTGAACCTGCGCGCCATCCTGATCGGTGGCCGCATCCCGGGCTACGGCAAGCACGCCGACCAGATGTCGCCCGAAGAATACGTCCGTCGCTGCGTCCGCAAGGACCTCAAGGACTCGGTGCTCACCGCACAGCTCGCGCAGGGGTTCGCGATCCGCAACGTGCTGCGCGACTACCTGCCGGGCGACATCGAATCGGCGGGCTGCGCCGTGTTCATGGAGTGGCTGAATCCGGCCCACCACCCCGAGTCTTCGCAGGCCGCAATCCGCCGTATGCGCGTGGCCGCCGTACAGTACCAGATGCGCCCGATCACCCGGTTCGAGGAGTTCGCGACCCAGTGCGAGTTCTTCATCGACACGGCGTCTGAGTACCGCATGGATTTCCTGTTGTTCCCGGAGATGCTGACCAACCAGTTGCAGGCCCTCGTCCAGGCCGGCGAATCGTCGGCGACCGCGCGCCGGCTCGACGAGTTCACGCCGCGCTATGTGGACCTGTTCACGCGCATGGCCATGAAATACAATGTGAACATCATCGGCGGCTCCCACCTGACCGTCGAGTCCGGCAAGCTGTGGAACGTGGCGTCGCTGTTCCGCCGCGACGGCTCCGTCGATCGCCAGTTCAAGCTGCACATCTCGGCGGCCGAAGCGCGTTGGTGGGGCGTGTCGGCCGGCGACGAAGTGCGCGTGTTCGACACCGACCGCGGCAAGATCGCGATCCTCATCGGCGACGACGTCGAATTCCCCGAGACCGCCCGCATCGCCGCCGCCAAGGGCGCAAACGTACTGTTCATTCCGTTCAATTCGGACATCCGTTCGAGCTACATGCGGGTGCGGTCGTGTGCCCAGGCGCGCTGCATCGAGAACAGCATGTACGCCGTGCTCGCCGGGCCCGTCGGCAACCTGCCATTCGTCGACGGCGCCGACATCCACTACGGCGAAGCGTGTATCCTGACACCCTGCGATGTGCTGTTCGCGCGCGACGGGGTGGCCGAAGAGGCGACCCCCAACGTCGAGACCATGGTGGTGCACGAACTCGACATCGACGTCTTGCGCCGCAATCGGATCGCCGGCAGCGTGCGCACCTGGCTCGACCGCCGCTCAGACCTGTACGCGGTGCGCTACACTGAGGGCGGCGTGCCGCGCGAAGCTTGACGATGGCGGCGTCCGACGCACCGACACCGGACGCAGCCATGTCGGCCGCCGCACCGTTTGCGGTGCTCGACGATGGGGTCCGCATCGCGCGGACGGGGCCGCAGCACGCTGGCGCGCTCGAGGCGCTCCAGCACCTCGTGTTTCCCACGCTGGTGGATGTCGAACGGTTCAAGGCGCCCCACTACCTGCGCCACATCGAGTTGTTCCCGGAAGGCCAATTCGTGGCGCTGGACGGCGAGCGGGTCGTCGGCATGACATCCACGCTCCGGCTCGATTTCGACTTCGCCCACGTCGACCACACCTTTGCCGACGTAATTGCGGGCGGCTGGCTGACGTCCCACCAACCCGCCGGCGCCTGGCTCTATGGTGCCGACATCGGCGTGCACCCCGATTGGCGCGGCCACGGCATCGCGCGCGCCCTCTACGCCGCCCGCCAGGACGTCGTGCGCAGGCTGGGGCTCGCGGGCCAGGTCACGGTCGGGATGCTGAGCGGCTTTGGAGCGGTCATGGGCAGGCTGGACATCGCCAGCTACTACGCTGCGGTGTGCGCCGGCACGCTTGCGGACCCCACCGTTTCGGCCCAACTCCACGTGGGCTTCGAGGCGCGCGGGCTGCTGCGCGGCTACCTGCACGACCCTGTCTGCGACGGCTGCGGCGCCCTGCTCGTTTTGCCCGCCGACCGTGACATTCCGATCCGGAGACAAAAATGACTACCATCCAACGCATCACTGAGATTCCGGGTCCCAAGGCCCGCGCCTTGCTCGAACGGCGCGCGCAAGCCGTGACCAGCGCGCTCGGCCGCGCCACCGACGTCGTCATCGATCGAGCGGATGGTGCGCTGATCTTCGACGTGGACGGCAACACGCTGATCGACCTCGCCGGCGGCATCGGCATGCTGGCGACCGGCCACTGTCCGCCGCGCGTGGTCGCCGCGATTCAGGCGCAGGCGGCGCGCCTCATCCATCCGTGCGCGCTGGTGGCGACCTACGAGCCGTACATCGAACTGTGCGAGGTGCTCAACGCGATCACGCCCGGCGATTTCCCGAAGAAGACGCTGCTTGCCAACAGCGGCGCCGAAGCCGTCGAGAACGCGGTCAAGACGGCGCGCGCCTTTACGAAACGCCAGGGCGTGCTGTGCTTCGAAGGAGGCTACCACGGCCGCACGCTGCTGACATTGAGCTTGACGAGCAAGTATGGACTTTTCAAGCAGAACATGGGTCCGTTCGCACCGGAAATCTACCGTGTGCCGGCCCCCGACGTCTACCGGCGCCCGGCGAGCATGACGGAGGACGAGTATGTCGCGTGGTGCTGCAGCCAACTTGAGCGCGCACTCGTCGCGCAGATCGACCCCACGGCGCTGGCGGCCATCGTCATCGAGCCGGTGCAGGGCGAGGGCGGATTCATTCCCATGCCAGCCGCCTTCTTGCGCAAGATTCGCGAGCTGTGCACGGTTCACGGCATCGTGTTCATCGCCGACGAGGTCCAGACCGGGTTCGGGCGCACGGGCACCCTGTTTGCCGTGGAACAGTCCAATGTCGTGCCCGACCTGATGGCGACCGCAAAGTCGCTGGGCGCCGGCATGCCGATCAGTGCCACCACCGGCCGCGCCGACATCATGGACGCCACCCACGTCGGCGGCGCGGGCGGCACGTACGGTGGCAGTCCGCTGACGTGCGTTGCGGCGCTCGAGGCCATCGGACTGATCCGCGACCCGGCGTTTCTCGCCCATGCCCGTCACCTGGGCGAGGTGATGCGCCACGAACTCCAGAGCTGGCAGTCGTGGTCGCGTTCGATCGGCGACGTGCGCGGGCTGGGGCCCATGATGCTGATCGAGTTGGTCAGCGACCCCATCACCAAGACGCCGGCGCCGGCGCTGACGTTGGCCGCGATCCGGCGCGCGTGTGCGAACGGCGTCGTGCTGATGCGGGCTGGGCTCTACAGCAACTGCATCCGCTTCATGCCACCGTTGGTCATTTCCGAGGCTGACCTGCGCGAGGGGCTGGCGGTCGTCGAAGAGGCCCTGCGCTGGGCCGAGGAGCAGACGCCGTGAATGAACAAGCGCGGAGCGACCCCGCACACAGCGACCCCGGGGCCGCCGCAAGCTACGATCTCGGCAGCCCGGCGCGTCAGTTGATCGACGGCGTGTGGTGCGACGCCTACGCCGGCGGCCATGGGGACGTCGTGGATCCAGCCACCGAGGACATCGTGGCACGCGTGCCCTTTGGCGGCGCCACCGACGTGAACCGCGCCATCGCAGCCGCGGCGCACGCGCTGCCGGGCTGGCGGGCCCAGACGGCATACGAACGCGGCGCGGTCCTGCAGCGGGCGGCGGGACTGTTGCGCGAACGGGCCGAAAAGTTGGGGCGCGTCACGGTCTTGGAGAGTGGCAAACCGCTGGGCGATGCCACGCGCGAGTGGTTGGTCGCCGCAGATTTTTTCGAGTGGTACGCCGAGGAGGGCAAGCGCGCGTACGGCCATACGATTCCGTCGCGTTCGCCCAGCCGCCGCGTGCTCGTCCTGCACGAGCCGATCGGCGTGGTCGGCGTCATCACGGCGTGGAACTTTCCCGCCTACAACCCGGCGCGGGCGGTCGCGGCGGCCTTGGGCGCAGGTTGTACGGTCGTACTGCGTCCGGCGGAACTGACACCGCTGTCTGCCATGGCGCTGGGTTGCGCGCTGCAAGATGCCGGCCTGCCGAAGGGGGTCTTGAACGTGGTCAACGGCGCCCCGGCAGAAATGGGCCAGGCGATGCTCGACCACCCGGCGCTGCGCAAGATCAGCTTCACCGGCAGCACCGCGGTCGGCAAGCTGCTGATGGACGGTGCCTCGCGCACGCTCACACGCCTGTCGCTCGAACTGGGCGGCAATGCGCCGGTGTTGATCCTGCCCGACGTCGACATCGCCGCCGTCGCCAAGGCCGCCGTCGCCGCGCGCTTTCGCAACGCTGGCCAGGTCTGCGTGAGCCCGCAGCGTTTTTTCGTAGCGCGCGGCCAACTGGCACGTTTCGAGGAGGCGGTCATCGAGGGCGTACGCAAGCTCAAGGTTGGCTCTGGCTTCGATCCTGAGGTACGGGTGGGCCCGCTCGCCAGTGGGCGCCACCGTGAGCGCGTCGAGGGGCTCGTGCAACAGGCCACCCGCAGCGGCGCGAGCGTGCGCACGGGCGGGCGGCGGCCAGCGGAAAGCGCGCGCGGCTTCTTCCTGGAGCCGACCGTGCTGGGCGGTGTCCAAGAAGACATGGCCGTGTTCGCCGACGAGGTGTTCGGCCCGGTCCTGTGCATGACGGCGTTTGACCAACTCGACGACGCCATCGTGCGCGCCAACCGGACGCCGTACGGCCTCGCGGCATATGTGTTCACCAACGATCTGGCGGCCGCCATGTATGCCTACGAACGACTGGACTTTGGCATGATCGGCGTCAACGAGTGGACCCCGCAGGCCGTCGAGGCGCCGTTCGCGGGCCGCAAGGGCAGCGGCAGCGGCCACGAGGGTGGCCGCGAGGGCCTGTTCGACAACCTCGAGACGAAGCTGGTGAGCATCGGCGGCCTGACTGTGGGAGCGCGCTAGTGCTGGCCATCAACGGCACGTTCGACGACAACCGCTCGGTCTGGCTTGTTGGCGCTGCGGCCGACGCACCGGCACCTGCGCTCGCCCAGGACATCGCAGTGGACGTCGCCATCATCGGCGGCGGCTTTACCGGCGTGTCCACCGCGTACCAGATGAGCCGGCGCATGCCGCACCTGGGCATCGCGTTGCTCGAAGGCCGGCGGCTCGGCAACGGCGCCAGCGGACGCAGCGGCGGCATGATGCTGAACGGCATCACGGTGGCCGACGGCGACCTCGAGGACGAGGTCCGGGAACACGACCTGACGCACCGGGCCATGGACGCGATCGAGGCCCTGATCGCCGAACACGGGCTCAAGGTGCGGCTGCAGCGCGCCGGCAGTGTCAAGGTGTGTACGACGAACCGGGCTGCCGAAGAAGCCCACGCCCGGGTCGAAAAGCTGGCCGCGCTCGGCTTGCCCCTACGATTCCTGGCGCGCGGTAAACTGGATGGCTTGTTGCGTGCGCAGGGCGTGGCCGGCGCGGTGTTCGATGCCAGCGAAGGCGTGATGAATGGCGTGGACCTGATCCGCGCGCTGCGACCGCTGCTGGTGGCCCAAGGGGTCGCGATCCACGAAGCGACGCCGGTGCTGCAAGTGCGCGAGGGCAGGACGATCGAGTTGACGACGCCGGGCGGCACCGTGCGGGCCGGCGCCATCGTGCTGGCGACGAACGGCTACACGCCGCGGTTGGGGTACTTTCGCACGGGCCTGCTGCCCGTAATCAGCCACGCCATCGCGACCGACCCGCTGCCGCCCGAATTGCTGGCCAGCGCGTTCGGCAGCGCCACCGCATTTGCCGACGACAAGCCGCGGCTGGCCTATGCGAGCGTCGATGGCGACGGGCGGATCGTGTTCGGCGGCGGCACCAACCACGCCTACGGGTACCAGTTTGGCAACCGCACGGCGTCAAACGTCAGCCTCAATGATGCGGCCGGCCGCGCGTTGTTGCGCTCCCTGCTTGCGTATTTCCCGGGCCTGGGTGACGTGACCGTACGCCATCGCTGGAGTGGACCCCTGGGACTGACGCTGGCGCGCCACTGCGCGATGGGCGTCCGAGGCAGCCACAACAACATCTACTATGCGCTCGGCTACAGCGGCCACGGCGTCGTGCTGGCCAACCTCGCTGGCAGCGTGCTGGCCGACCTGTACCAGGGCAACCACGACCCGTGGCGGCCGTATGCCTTCTACAACTACCGGCCGCTCGGCATCCCGACGGAACCGCTGCGTTGGCTGGGCTACCATGCGTTCACGATGGCGACGGGCCACTCGCCGTGGAAGCGGTTGACGGCGCCGGTCCGGATGCCCCAGTTGGGGCGCGGCGGCGGCACATGAGAATCGTCCAGGTCTGCCTTGCCGACGACCCCCTGCTGGTCGGCATGCACGCGCTAATGGAGCGCACGTTCGTGGGCCACGAGAACGAACCGTTGGCGGTGACCCAGGCAGAACTGCGCGACCATCCTGGCCGGCACCTCGTGTTCGTGGCGGTCGATGAAACGACCGGCGCCGTGGTGGGCTATGCGACTGGCGCCATCCTGCCCCTGCTGGGCCCGGGCGGCGCACCCCTGCTGGGCCCGGGCGGCGCCGCGGGCGAGGCCTTCGTGTGCGGTTGCTACCTCGACCGCGACCCTGGCTACGGTGGCCACAAGCTCGGCGAGCGGTTGTTTCAGGCGCGGCTGGAGGCGGCGGGGCAGCAAGCGGTCCGTCAGGGCGTCGACCTGGTTGGCTACCTGGCGGAGTGTTCGACGAAGGAAGGGTTTTTCAACCGCATCGGTGCCCGCCGGCTGTACGTTCGGACCGGCCCGCAGCACTACGCGGAGTTGCCGTACTACCAGCCGCCGATGGTGTGGGACGCGCACGGCCGCGGCATCAACAAGACACCCGCGGGCGACCAACCGTTTGCCTGGCACGGGGCGCCGGAGCATCTGATGTTTGCGGCGCTGGCCGCTGCCGAAGTCCCGCAGACCCTGCCGGCGGCGAGGCTGCTGCAGATGGTGCACGGCATGTTCGCGTACAACTCGCGCGACAATGGGTTCCTGACCGATGGCACGCCGGAATCGCTGGACCGGCTGAACCGGACGGTCGATGCGTTCGAGGCCGAACTGGCGGCGTTCTTGGCAAGGGCCGAAGATGGCTGCGTCCACCTGCTGGCCCAGGCGGAGCGCGCAGAGTTGCGGGCCAGCGGCGTCGACGTTCGGGACCATCCTGGCAAGGGGGCGTAGACGCCGCATCAAAGACTCCATCAAAGACTCCGCCGCGCATTGTCCGGTCCGACGCACCGCGTTATCCTGCGCGCCCCGATGGCGCAAAAGCCCTTCCACGTCCCCGTTCCCCTGCCCGCCCCCGACGCTGCGGAAGACCCCCGCGACTGGTTGCGCAAGCGGGCCCTCATCGGCGGCGACCTCGACCAGCGCCGGGCGCACGGCAAGCCGAGCGGCGTCCAGGGCCGCTGGGTGCTCGACCCCGTGTTCCGGCCCGCCGACGAAGCGACCCTCCGGGCGCACTGCGACCCGACGGACCCGCGGCCCTTGGTGATCGAAATCGGCTTCCAGTTCGGGCGGTTCGCCACACCCTACTGCCTGTTGCACCCGCACGTCCGCTTTGTCGGCTTTGAGGTCCGCCGCAAGTTCTGCCAGGACGCCTCGGCACGGCTGGAGCAGTTCGGCGTCACCAATGCGTGGCTGGCGTTGGTCGATGCCCGCGCGCTGCTCTCCGAGGTCGTGGCGCCCGCGTCGGTCGCGGAGCTTTTCGTGTTTTTTCCCGACCCGTGGTGGAAGCGCGACCAAGCCAAAAAACGCCTGCTGTCTGCCGAATTCGTCAGTGAGGCCGCGCTGCTCATCCGGCTCGGGGGCCGCCTGCTGCTCAAGACCGACGTGCCCGGCTACGCCGACTGGGCCGAAGCCGTGCTGCGTGGCGAGCCGGCCTTCGACGTGCGCCGCCTTGCCGACCCAAGTGCCGGCCTGCCGCCGACCCTGCGCGAGGGCCGCTGCCTGCGTTTCGGCACGCCGACCTTTGCCATCGAGGCCCGCCGCCGGCCGTGTGCCGACACGATGCCCGCCGACCTCCTTCCCGCTGCCTGAAGCGACCTGACCGGAGCCGCCACCATGCCGACCTACGACCACCGCGCCCCTCTCGTCGCCGTCATGCTGCTCGTCGCGTTGGGCCTGTTCGGCCGCACGATGTGGCGGCGCTTTGCTGTGCTCCGCAGCGCTCGCCCCGAGACGCGCTGGGATCTCGTGGCGACGCGCGCCAAGGCCCTGCTGACCATCGGCCTCGGCCAGCAGAAGATGTTCAAGGAGCCGGCGTCGGGCCTGCTGCACGCATTCACGTTCTGGGGCTTCTGCGTTCTCGGCCTGCGCACCGTGCAGTTGTTCGTCCACGGCTTCGCGCCGGACTTCGCCCTGCCCGCGCTGGTGCAAAGGCCGTACGATGCCGTGGTCGATGTCACCGAAGTCGTCGTACTGGCGGCGATCCTCGGCTTCTTCTGGCGCCGCCTCGTCGTCAAGCCCACGCGCATCGCGTATTCGGGGGAGGCGCTGCTCATCCTGGGCTTCATCGGCGGCCTGATGGTGACAGACCTGTGGTACGCCGCCGCTCACTTCGGCGCTCGCCACCTGGCCAATGATGCCGCGGCCTTGCACCACCTCGCCGCCGCGCCGTTCGCCAACCTGCTGGCAGGCACGCTGCTGGCCGCGGGTTTCGATGCGGCGACGCTGCAACTGCAGGCCGAGGCCAACTATTTCGTGCACCTGGCGATCATCCTGACGTTCCTGAACTTGCTGCCGATGTCGAAGCACTTCCACGTCATCACGTCGCTGCCCAACGTGTTCCTGTCGCGGCTGGAGCCCAAGGGCGCGCTGGCGTTGGTGACCGACCTCGAAGCCAGGCTGGAGAAAGAGGAATCTCTCGGGCTGGCCCAGGCCGAAGACCTGAACTGGAAGCAGGTGCTCGACCTCTACACGTGCACGGAATGCGGCCGCTGCGAGGTGAACTGTCCGGCGTGGCAATCTGGCAAGCCATTGAATCCAAAGATGATCATCCTCGATTTGCGCGATCACGTGTACGCGCAGTCGGCGGTCGCAAAGGTGGCATCGAGCGGAGGCGTCTCCGCAGAAGCGGCGGGCGCGGGCGAAAAGTCGCTGCCGCCGCTGATCGCCGGCCTGAACCCCGACGCGATCTGGGCCTGCACCACGTGCCGGTCGTGCAGCGAGCAGTGCCCGGTGATGATCGAACACATCGACAAGATTCTCGACGTGCGGCGCCACCTCGTGATGACGCGCAACGAGTTCAGCAAGGAGGTGGCGACCACGTTGAAAAACCTGGAGAACAAGTCGAATCCGTGGGGCATGGCGGCCAACAAGCGCGCCGACTGGATGAAGGGGCTCGCCATCCCGACGCTCGCCGAGTCGCCCAACCCGGAGTGGCTGTACTTCGTCGGCTGCGCGGGCAGCTTCGACGACCGCGCAAAGCAGGTGACGCTCGCCGTGGTCAAGGTGCTCCAGGCCGCGGGCGTGCCATTCGCAGTGATGGGCAAGAAGGAGAAATGCTCGGGCGACCCGGCGCGGCGCATTGGCCACGAGTACCTGTTCCAAGAGCAGGCAAAAGAGAACATCGCGACCATGCAAGACGGTGGCGTGCGCAAGGTCATCGCTTCGTGCCCGCACTGCTTCAACACAATCAAGAACGAGTACCCGCAACTCGGTGGCAAGTTTGAGGTCGTGCACCACAGCGACGTCATCGGCCGGCTGCTGGCCGAGGGCAGGCTGACGCTGCAGCAAGGAGCCGCGTTGCGCGTCGTCTACCACGACTCGTGCTACCTGGGTCGCCACAACGACATGTACGAGCAGCCGCGCGAAACGCTGGCGCGCGTGCCGGGTGTGCAGTTGGTCGAGGTCGAGCGCTCGCGCAAGCTGGGCATGTGCTGCGGCGCGGGCGGGGCGCGGATGTTCATGGAAGAGAAGATGGGCACGCGCATCAATGACTTGCGCGTCGGTCAGTTGATGGAGGCGCAGCCGCAGGTGGTCGCGGTCGCGTGCCCATTCTGCCTGACGATGGTCCAGGACGGCATCAAGGGCAAGGACCTGCAGGACTCCGTCCAGGCGCGCGATCTGGCCGAGATCGTCGCAGATGCGCTGCAGGCCCCGGTGGCGCCGAGCCCGGAATCTGGCGCAAACGCGAATCCGGGGTAGCGTGGCGCGTTCTGCAAGGCCGTGCGTGCGATCCTTGGGCGGGAACGGGCGACGGTCGGGCGGGAACAGGCGACGGCGCGCCGGGGTTTTTGGAACATGACAGGCAACGGCAGCAAAAGCGGCGGGTTCACTCCCAAGGCACCCGTGCGGCGCGGCGAACCGCCCGGCCGACCGTGGGGCTGGTACACGCTGGGCGCCCTCGTCGTGGTGCTGGGGGGCGGCGTCGGCGTCGCCACGCTCATGGCGGGCTCGATCGTGCGCAGCAAGCTCGATCTGGTGGCGAAGGAAGCTGGGCTCGTCGCAGAACTGCAGGACGTCACGGTGCGACCCTGGGGCCGCGCGCGGCTGGCGGGGCTGAAGTTGAAGCGGCCTGACGGCAGCGCCGTGCTGGCGGCCGATGAGATCGACGCGCAGTTTTCGCCGTGGAAGGCGGCGCTCGGGCGGCGGCGGCCCGAGGCGGCGACGGTGCGCGGGCTGCACGCGGAACTGGTGCTGCTAGATGGCAAACCCAAGGAACTGCTGGATTTGTATCGGGCGGTGCGGACGGTGTTTCCGAAAAGGGCGCCGACGGCCGACGACGACGATGCACAGAAGGTCGGCAGCGGCGCGCTCACGCTCGAAGGCGGCAGCGTGTTGGTGCGCGCGCTCGGCAAGGGCGCCCAGTTCTTGCCCAAGGGCCTGAACGTGCGCGACATCACGGTCAAGGTCGATCTCGCCAATGGGGTTGGCGACGTCGGCGCCCTGGTCGAAGGCGCCGTGACGTCGAAGCTAGCGGCGCGGCTCGTGCCGCAAGACGACGGACCCCCGCGGCTGGAGGCGCGCTTCGAACCCGAGTTCCGGCTCACGTTTCCGGCCGATGCGGGGCTGCCGCTCGGCATCGACGCGCTCGCGATCGGCGGCTTCGGGCTGGACGCGACGGGCCAGGGCGGCATGGAGGACATCGCGCTGCGCCACGGCACCACCGACGTCCTGAGCGTCAAGCGCGTGCGCCCAGCGCCGGGAGGATTGGGGCTGCGCGCCGAAGAAATCGCCTTTGCCGTTCCCGATCCGCGTGCGCGCGACATGCTTACGCCGGGTCCCGCCAGACCCACCAAGCCGGCCAAGCCCGCTCAGCCCAAGCCCGACGCCGCGGCGAACGCGAAACCGCCGTCGGGGCAGCCCGTGCCCCCAGTCCAGGCCAAGGAAGCCGGCGCGCGCATCTGGGCGGGCACGGTCGCGCACATCACGGTGGGTGTCGAAGCCAACGAGAAGGCGGAGTTGACCCTCGTGGCCCGGCTGGAAAACCTGCGGGTCGCTCTGCCCGGCACGCCGGCGCCGGGTGCGGTGCTGCTGTCGCCTGCCGCCGGACCGCCGCGCGCGGGGGGTGCCGGAACCGCTGTCGCGCTGCCACCCACTGCGTTGGGCGTCGCCGCCATCGAACGCATCGAACTGCGCACCGACCGCCTGCCGGGCGGCGAGCGGCCGCTGGACGCGCTCACGCTGCTCAAGATTGAAGGCCCGACGCTCGATGTGCCGTGGCGCGAAGACGCCGTGACCGCGTTGCCGGGGGGCCGCCTGTTGTGGGGCGCCATCCTGGCTGCCGAGGTCGCCAAACTGCGCCAGCAAGCCGCCGAAGAAGTCGACGACGAGGGCGTCGAAGACCCGAACTTGCCACCCGAAGCGCGCCGCAAGAAGGTCGAGGAGCGCATGCAGCAGAAACTGCAGGCCGCCGGCCTCTCCCAGCCGGCCGTCCGCCCGGGCAAGGCAGGCAAGGGCAAGGGCGCCAAGGCTGGCGCCGGCAAGTCCGCAGACCCGCAGGGCGCCGCCGCGAAACCGGCCCTCGCGAACGGAGACGACCGCAAGGCGCCCGGCGCGGCGTCGCGCTCGGCGGTGGCGGCCTACGTCAAACCGCTGCGGGACCTGCAAGAAGGCCTCGTCGGCGTCGGCGCCGCGGTGCAGCACGCGATCGACCGCGCCAACGCGCTGCCACGCCTCAAGGTCGAGGTGGTGGGCGGCCGCATCGGCCTGCAGAAGGCCGGGGCCGAAAAGCCGTTTGGCGGGCTGATGAACCTGACCGTCCAGGGCACCGCCGTGCTGGGCGACGGCACGCGCGGCCTGCTGGTCGGCCTGCAACCGTTTGACGAGGAGCGCGTGTGGGGCGACGTCAAGCTCGATGTCGTGACGGGGCCGGGCACGCAGTTGCAGCGCGCGAAACTGTCGATTGACGGCAGCTCGTTCGCGCAGGTGCTGCGCATCGTGAGTTCGAACGTGACCGTGGCCGCCGACTCCGAGTTCGCGGCCCACCTCGAACTGCGCCTGCCCGAAGGCCGTCTCGAAGTGACCGGCGACTACCTCGTGAAGAAGGTCGGCTTCGACTGGTGGCGGCTGGCACCCAAGCCGGTCGACATCGCGGAACTGCACGGCAAGGTGTTGGCGAGCGCGAGCAGCGACAAGCACGACCTGCGCGTGGAGTTTCCCGACCTGACGCTGGGCGCGGCGAAGCTCGTCGTGGTGGCCGAGGCGACGGACCTCGCCGGAAAACACCCGACCGTGCACGTCCGCGCCGAGATGCCGACGCAAGACTGCGGGGCGGCGCTGACGGCGATTCCGCCGGGGCTCATCACGACGATCGGCAGCGTGCAGGCCACCGGCGAGTTCCGTTGGCTGGTCGATCTCACGGTGCCGCTGCTCAACGTCTACAAGGCCGGGCTCGATCTCGAACTGGACGACGCCGCGTGCGAGGTGGCGGCCTTCACGGGCCTTGACGTGGGCGAACTGGCCAAGGATTTCGTACGGCCCGTCAACGAGAACGGCGTGGTGCTCGAAGACGTGCTGGTCGGGCCCACGTCTGACGCGTGGGTGCCCCTCGCCGACCTGCCGCCGTGGACGCCGTGGGCGATGATCGCGACCGAAGATGGCGCCTTCTACAAGCACCGCGGCCTGCGCCCGGGCCTGCTGCTGCGCGCGATCCGGCTCGACCTCGACTACGGCCGCTTCGTGTACGGTGGGTCCACCATCACGCAGCAGCTGGTCAAGAACGTGTGGCTGACGCGGGCCAAGCACCTGAGCCGCAAGTTTGAGGAATTGCTCATCGTCTGGCAGATGGAGCGGTCGTATCCGAAGCTGCTCGATGAGCCCGGGGCCAAGCCGGGCGCCCCCCCGGTCGGCCACAAGGGCAAGGACCGCATTCTCGAACTGTACGTCAACATGATCGAGTTCGGACCCAAGATCTACGGCGTGCAGCGCGCGGCGCAGGCGTATTTCGGCAAGCCTGCCAAGGAGTTGACGCCGCTGGAGTCCGCGTTCCTGGCAGCCAACAAGCCGTGCCCGCGCTGTGGCTACGCGCGGTTTTCGAACAAGAAGTGGGACCCGTGGTGGCAGGAGCGCATGATTGGGATCATGACAAAGATGCGCGACGAGCGCGTGGTGAGCGACGAGCAGTTCCTGGCGGAAGCGCCGTACGTGCCGCGCTTCGTGGGGTGGCCTTCGACGGTTGCGCCCGTCGATCCTGGGGTGCCGTTGGGCGGGGTGGAGGAGTAGGGGCGGACGGCGGTGGCGCTTGACCCACGCTGGCGATCCTGACCCGTTGTGCAAGATCGTCGCACTGAGCCGCCCCGCGCGCGGGCGGCAGTGGCTTGGAAGCGGGTGTTTGGGCTGCGGTTGTGACGCGGGCAAGGGAATGTGGCCGTTGATCCCGCCGTGACTGTGCTCCGGCTGTTGTGCTGATCGATGCGGCACAACACGTCGTTCGGCTGTTCGTCGCACAGTCGCGGCCCGCACGACATCGTCGCACGGCACGCTCAGCGTCCACCTTGCCAGTTTGGACGAATTCGCAGGTCTACGCGGAGTTGCGCTACTGACCGCGTACTTTTCCGCTACCACACGGCTTTCGTCAGCCCAACTAAGCCCACACCCAGGGCCGCCAGCGAGTCGCCCGCGATCATGCCGCCCCCGACGAGCGCCGTGCTGCTCATGTCTTCGGGCAGCGCTTCCCCCTCGGCCACGGCCGGGGCGTTCCTCTTCCGGTGCTCCTGCCACGTCTGGATGCCGCTTGTCACGATGCCGCCGGCCGCATACCACAGGGTCACCGGCAGTTCGACGAACCCACCGAAACTCGACGCGTACGGACTCGGCAGCAGCACGGCGTCGAGGCAGAAGTCGAATGCGAACCCCCGGCGTGACTTCTCGATCCACGCGCGGTAGCCGGCATGGCGCTTGATGAGCTTGCGCGCAATCTCCGTCGCCAGGCCCACCGCGATGCCGATCTGCAGCGCCGTCATCACGTACGGCTTCGGGTTGGTCAGGCCGCGCAAGGCGCCCACGAACTTGAACGTCATCGCAGACCCCCAGCTCTCGGCGCCGGGCAGGTTCGGGTTGGCGAACTGGTCCAACTTCAGCACCGGGTACGCCTGCATGAACACCATCGCGAGGCCGACCGCTAGGAACGCGCCGATCACGATGCCGGCGGCCTGGTAGCGAAACTGGATCGTCCGGTTCGTGCCCAGCCGCCACCCCGTCGAGCGGTCCTGCTGCATGTCGACGCCGACCGACGTGCTGACGAGCAGGATGCTGGCCGCGAGCAGGCCGACGCCCGGCTCCTTCAGGCCGATCGACGCCAGGATGAACACGGTGACGACGAAGGCCGAACTGATCGGGTTGGAGTCCGAGATGCCGGTCGAGATGCCGTTGACCATCACGAACAGGAACACGAGGCCCATCGCGACGGCCACGTACAAGGGAGGCGTCTGCAAGATGTCGGTGGCGACGAAGTACAGCGCCACTCCCCACACGGCGACCCAGGCGAGCAGCTTGCGGGTGTCGGTCTTTTTCCAGTCCTCTTGGGGCGCGGTGCTCACCGCTGCCGGCTGGCGCAGTTTCTTGACCGCAAGGGCGCCGATCAGCACGAGGTCGACGATCGCGGCGCCGAGAATCGTCCCCAACGCGAGAATGAACCCGATCTTGCGGAACGGTGCGTTCGCGTCGAGCCAGCCGATCTCGCGCAGCCACGGTGTCGCGCAATGGCCGATCACGCCGACCGTTGCCCCGGCGATCGCGATGCGCGCCGCCACCACCATGCCCGCGCCGACCGTCGACGACGACAGGCCAATGTGCTCAACGAACGGCAGTTGCGTCGATGCCACGCCGACCACGAGGCCACCCAGGGTGCCGCCGCCCAACTGCCCGATGGACTGCTTGAGCAGCTTGATGTCGGTGAGCGCGCGCAAGATGTTCGCCACGGCATAGCCCGACGGGAACATCAGCTGCATCTTGTCGACCAGCATCGGCGTGTAGAGCATGCCGACGCCGATGCCGAACATGCCGATGCACAGGAAGTACAACACCAATTGCCACCACGGCGGCTGCGGCAGCCCGAGCCATGCCATCGCCTGGATCAGCACGGCCATGCCCGACAGCGACGCCACCGACGCCGCCATCGTCTGCATGTAGTTCGCGCCGTGCTTGCCCTCGGGACCGTAGCCGTACGTCACCGCTGAGCCGAGGATGCCAGCGAGCACCTGGCCGCCGACGAAGAAGCCAAGGCTGAAGTTCATGTAGGCAGCGGTGATGCCGCCGAGCACGCCGAGAATGGGACCGACGCACGCGAGCATGGCGTAGTAGCCCACAGAATCGATGGGCGGCAGCCAGGAGGAGCGCGGGGTCGAAGCGAGAGACTGCGGGTTCGGCACGGGTGCACCTTCGGGCGATAGAATGGGCGCACCCTAGCGCACGACGGCGCGCGGGCCAACTGCCCACGAGGTCTCGAAGTCTCTCAGGGAATCCTACGAACCTCTATGGCTGCTCGAATGCGACGAGGTTTGCCTTCTCGACCGGCCGTCGATGTAGCGGCGCACCTTGTCGTGGCAGACCTCGCGCAGCCAAATCCACACCGAGCCGGAATTGTTCGTCTCCCACAACGTCGCTACGACGCCGGGCAACCAGCGCGGCGTAGCGACCGCGGGCGAGCCGGGGAGGTTCCAGCGTGGTGGACCTGGCCTACGGTTCCCCGGATCCGGCGGCCCCACGGGCCTCGTCCGCCACGGCGGGAGCGCCACCCTTGCCGAGAGCGCCGCCCGCGCGCGGCTCAACGCGGACGGCATCGACCGTGCGCGCCCCCGATGCGGTCACCTCGAACACGACGGCGCCTTCGTCGTAGAAAATCTGCACGCCAGGAGCCGGGATGCCGCCGTACACCAGGCTGACAAGCCCACCGAGCGTCGTCACGTCGTCGGTGATCGGCAGACCCAGGTCGAGGTCGCGGTTCACGTCGCGAATGGGCGTCGCACCGTCAACCACGACGCCGCCGGTGGCATCGAGCACGATCCCAGGCCGGGGCGCCTGCAGTTCCGAGCCGATGGGGCCCACCAACTCGGCCATCAGGTCCTCGGCCGTGATGAGCCCATCGACGCCACCGTGTTCATCGACGACGATCGCCATCTGCACGGCGCGGGCCTGCATCTCGCGCAGCACGTCACCCGCCTTCATCGTCCACGGCACGAAGATCGGACGCCGCATGAGCCGCTTCAAGTCGGTCGGCCTACCCTCGACGCGCGCCCGCAGCACCTCGAACGTCAGCACGTAGCCGACCAGGTGGTCCGGGGCGCCGTCGAAGATCGGTACACGCTCGTGGTGGGCGTCGAGCAGCGTGCGCACCACCGTGTCGGGGTCGGCGGCGAGATCGAGCGCGACCATCCTGTTGCGCGGCACCATCACGGCGCCCGCGGTCAGCACGCCGAAGTCCATGGCTCGCAGGGCGATGGGGCCCGAGTGCGCATCGACCGTGCCTTGCCGCACCGCCTCGTCGAGCAGTTGGCGGATTTCGTCGCCCGACAGCTTCGATTCCAGGAACGTCGTGCTGTCGCCCAAGGGCCGCAACACGAGGTTCGAGGCCCGCGTCAGCACCCACGCCACGGGACCGATCGCCCTGCACAGCCACACCAGCGGCCGCGCCATGCGCAGCGCGTAGGCTTCGGCCGCCCGCAGCGCCAGCGACTTCGGCACGAGCTCGCCGAGCACCAGCGACAGGAAACCGACGCCGGCCACGACGCCGACGAACGCAATGTCGTCTGCCCAAGGAGCGAGCCAGCCCAGCTTGCCGATCTGACGGGCGAGCGGAGCAGACAGGTCCTTGCCGGCGAGCGCGGCGGCCGCTCCGGACGCGATCGTGATGCCGATCTGCACCGTTGCGAGGAAGCGTTCGGGGTTCTCGCGCAGGGCCCGCAGCGCGGCGCCGCGGGCCTTGTCGAGTTCAGCCAGTTCGTGAATGCGGGTGCGCCGCAAGGCGAGTACGGCGATTTCCGTGCCGGCGAAGACCCCATTCAGGAGTACGAGACCGAGGATGATGGCAAGGTCCGCGATCAGTTCGCTGTCTCCCTGCAACCGCCCAGGTCAATGTGCCGCGCAGTTGCCGGCCCAGCAGGCGCCAGTTGCGACCGCGCCAGTTTCGGCCGGCGCCGCTTACCTGCTTGGCGGGTGCTTGTGCAGGATGCGCTGCAGCGTCCGGCGGTGCATGCCCATGCGGCGCGCTGCGGCGGAAATGTTCCCACCCGTCTCGCCCAGCACGCGCTGGATGTGCTCCCACTTCACGCGATCGGGGCTCGGCGCGCGCCCACCGTCGTCGTCGAGGTGCGTCAGTGGCGGGTGTTCGGCGCGCGTGAACGCCTGCAGGATGTCGTCGGCGTCAGCCGGCTTCTGCAGGTAGCCATCGGCACCGAGGCGCATGGCTTCGACGGCGGTCGCGAGGCTGCCGAAGCCCGTCAGCACGAGGCAGCGCGTGGTGGGGTCGATCGCCTTGAGTTCGCGCAGCAGTTCAAGGCCGCCGCGCCCCGGCATGCGCAAATCGATGACGGCAAGTTCCGGAGAGTCCCGCCGCGCTTCCTCGACGGCCTCCGCGAAACCGGCGGCGGCGCGCGCTTCGAGGCCACGCTGCGAAAACGCCCGCTGCAGCCGCGTGCGCAGGTTGGCGTCGTCGTCGACGATGAGGATCGATGCAGCGGTGGCAGCCGGTCGCACGGCAGCGGTGGCAGGTGTGGTCATGAGGTTTACCGCGATGTCCATGCCAGCGCGTCAGGCGCGCCGACGAAAAGTTCCTGAATCCCAGACAGGCTCAAAGGGTACGCTGATCAACGCGCGTGTACCAGCCCCCGCCGACGAGGTCAGAGCAAAACTGCCGCCCATCTGTTCGACGACCGCCCGCGTCAGGAACAGGCCGAGTCCCATGCCGTCGCCCGGTTCCTTCAGCGTGAAGAAGGGCTCACCGGCGCGCGCCAGCACGTCGGCCGCCATGCCCGGGCCATGGTCCTCGACCTCGATGTGGCAGTCGCCGTTGCCTTGCCGCACCCGCACTCGCACGGGCGCACCTGGCGGACTCGCCTGCCGCGCATTCTTCAGCACACCGGCCACGGCCTGTTCGAGGGAATCGATGGGGACGCGCAGGAACGCCACGTCGACGCCGGGCTGGATGTCGATGTCGGCGTCCGTCAGTCCGGCAGCGGCGAGCGCACGCTCCAGCAGCACACCGACCGCGATCGGCTCCAGCGCCTCGCCCGGCTTCTGGCCCGCGCGGGCCGCCATTTTGTGGAG
The DNA here is from genome assembly GCA_009692425.1 of Myxococcales bacterium. GTDB lineage: Bacteria > Myxococcota_A > UBA9042 > UBA9042 > UBA9042 > SHZF01. Next base: position 23,599 of record SHZF01000022.1, read on the forward strand.
AATGGTCCGGCAGCGGTCCACTTCGGAGCGCACGAGGCGCACGTCGTCGATGATGTCGGGCGACAGGCCGGCGCTCTCCAGGTGCGTCGCGAGGTCCTTGGCCACGACCGCGATCGTGCTCAGCGGTGTGGACAACTCGTGCGCGGCGCCGGCGGCCAGGGTGGTCAGTGCGGCCAGGCTGTCGGCTCGCGCGGCCCGGGCGCGGGCGTCGGCCAACTGGACTTCGCGCTGGCCGAGCGCGTGCTGCACACGGCCAATGAAGTAGACGATGCAGCCCGTGCAAGCACTCAGCGCAACCATCGACGCCGCAGCGAGGAGTTGCTGCCCGGCAAGGTCGCCGTGCCGCACCCGGAAGGCGTCCATGTCGATGGGCTGATGCCAGACCGAGACGGCGCCGAGACCGACCAGTGCCAGTACGCCACACCACACCGCAGTGCGCACGCCGAGCAGCATCGCGGCCACGGCAACGTACACGACGTAGACCGAGGCAAAGGGGTTGAACGGGCCGCCCGCGAAGTGGAGCAAGGCCGCCTGCTCGACGATGTCGAACACGAGGAGGCCCAGGAGCCAGCCCGCGTCCGGTGCCACGCTGGTGCGGTTCGACCACAACGCGATGGCCTGTGTCGCCGCAAACAACACAAGAAACACCAACAGTGGCAACCAGTTCAGCCCGACACCGACACCAAACGCCGCCACCGCCATCACCGCGATCTGGCCCAGAAGGGTCGCCGTGCGCAGCCGCAGGTACCACCCCAGTTGCGTGCGCAACAGCGCCGTGCTCGCCTGCGTGCTCACTAGGGAGTAGATGTTGGAGGGAGGATTGGACACGGCCGCGCTACCCCTTGGCCGGCTCGCGCGGCGGGGGTGGCTTCAGTTGATGCAAGGGGTGGCCGAGCGCAGCCAGGCTTGCCTCGAGCAACGCCTCGGCCATCGTTGGGTGAGCATGCACGATCAGCGCAAGGTCTTCGGCAGTCGCGGCCATCTCGACCGCGTAGCCTGCGGCCGCAATCAGTTCTGACGCTTCAGCGCCGACCACGTGGACGGCCAGCACAAGACCGGAGTCCGCATCCACGACCACCCGGGCAAAGCCATCGGTTGCGTTGGCCGTCATGGCCCGCCCCAACGAGCCAAACCCGAACTTGCCGACCTTGACCTTGCGCCCCGCCTTCTCGAGTTCGGCCAGAGACGGCCCGACCGTGGCGATTTCCGGGTCAGTGTAGACCACGTTGGGCATCGCCACCTTGTCCATTGCGGCGGCGTGGCCGGCCAGCACTTCTGCCGCGACCTCACCCTCGGCCGACGCCTTGTGGGCGAGCATCGGGCCGGGCACGATGTCCCCGATCGCGAAAACGCCCGCCGCCCCGGTGCGCTGTTGTTTGTCCACGGCGAGGAAGCCGCGCGTGTCGGGTTGCAGTCCCACCGACTCCAAGCCCAGGTTCGCCGTATTGGGCCGGCGACCGACCGCGACGAGGACCTTGTCGCAGGGCAACGCGGTCTTCTTCGGCCCGTCCTTGCCGGCCGTCTCGATCACGACCTCGAGCCGTCCATCGAGCGTGCGCTGCCAGCCGAGTGCTTTCGACGCGACGAGGTGCTTGACGCCGAGCTTCTTCTGCTTGAGTTCGACCGGGCGCACGAGGTCGGCATCGAGGCCGACGAGCAGGCGGTCCATGAACTCGACGACCGTCACGTCGCAGCCCAAGCGGGCGTACACGTCGGTCAACTCCAAGCCGATGACGCCGCCGCCGATCACGACCATCGCCTTGGGTACCGAGCCCAGGGCCAGCGCACCCGTCGAGTCGAGGATGTCGATGTTGTCGACAGCAAATCCCGCCACGGAGGCCGGTGCCGAGCCGGTCGCCAGCACGACGTTTTTCGTCTCGACGGTCAGCACGCTGCCGTCCGTCTTGTCGATGTGGACCTTGCCAGGGCCTGCCAGACGGGCGCGGCCGGCGACGTGCTCGACCTTGTTTCCCTTGAACAGGCCGCCGATGCCGCTCGATAGCTTTGCGGTAATGCCCTCCTTCCAGGCCTGCAGGGCGGCGACATCGACGCGCAGGTCGCCGGCGACGATGCCCATCGCGGCCCCGTCCTTGGCCTTGCGGTAGGTCTTCGATGCGTGGATCAGCGCCTTGGAGGGAATGCAACCCACGTTCAGGCACACGCCTCCCAGCTTGGCGCTCTCGACGCAAAGCGTCTTGAGGCCCGCCTGGGCGCAACGGATCGCACACACGTAGCCGCCGGGACCGGCGCCGAGGACGACGACATCATAGACAGTGGACATGGGCAGCCTCCGGCCTGCGCGCGCGGCCGAGTGCGAAAGGGGCCGGATCGTGCGCGGAGTGAGGTGTGGCGGTCAAGGCCGGGAGATCGGATTTACAAGGACTTTGGACAACCCGGGGGTGTGCCGCTAAGGTGACTCTGAACGTGTCCGGTTGCCGGATGCGCTAGGGTCCGGGCCGGTCTGCTGCGCGCCGTGTCAAGCGATGCGTTGAGGTATCCATGCGGAATGCGAGGTTCGGCGGCGACACGGCAAGGTTGTGCAGCGCGATGGTGTGGGTCGGGTGCGTCCTCGCCGCCGCTTGCTCGAACGACGAGTCGGTGCCCGGGGCGTCGGTGACGACATCGAAGGACGTCGGCCTCGGCGGCGCCAAGCTCGGTGACGCGATGGGCTTGCTCCCCGATGGCGCCAAGCGCTCGGGCGACACGGTCATCACAAACCTGGGCACGGTCGATGCGGGCCCACGGACCGACTTGCAACCTGTTGAAATATCTGTCGAAGATTTGGTCGATGGCGTGTCCGCTGCCACAGCGACCGATGCGGAACCGGCCGACGGGACCGCGGACATCGACGATGCCGCCTTGCCCGATGCCGCGATGGACACCGATGCCGCGATGGACACCGATGCCGCGACGGACACCGACAGCGCGGGCGCCGTCGACGGGTTGACTCCGCCCGACGACGCAACGACCACCGAAGACGGCGCTGGGACCAACGACGCCAGCGACATGGCATCGGGCGACAGCGACGAGGTGGCCAGCGCCGATGCGGCCACAGGCGACACGGGCGGGATCCCGGGCGACCCGGACGCGGCCGGCGACGCGGCGCCTGGCGACGCTGCCGCCATCGATGCGGCGACCGACGTCTCGGCGCTGTGCCCGCCCGGCGGCCCGCTGGCCGAAGTGTGCGACGGAGCCGACAACGACTGCGATGGCGCAACGGACGAACTGCCGGCGGACGGTGTCCTGTGCGATGACGGCAATCCGTGCACGAACGACACGTGCGGCGGCGCCGATGGCTGCAAGTCCGCCCCCGCCGCGTCGCCCTGCAACGCTGACAACAGCGCGTGCACGCAAGGCGATGCGTGCAAGGACAGCCTGTGCCTGCCGGGGACGGCCACAGTGTGCGACGACCAGAATCCTTGCACAGCCGACACGTGCGACAAGGCGACCGGTGCTTGTGTGTTCGCGGGCGCGCCCCAGGACGGTCAGCCCTGCGACGCCGACGGCAGCGTGTGCACAGTCGGCGATGCCTGTGCGGGCGGCAAGTGCGCGCCGGGGCCCGGCAAGAACTGCGACGACGGCAATGCGTGCACCGACGATCCGTGCGACCTGGCCGGCGGGTGCGCCAACGTCGGCAACGCGAAGCCGTGCGAAGACGGCAACGGCTGCACCCAAGGCGACACCTGCAAGGACAAGTCGTGCGTGGCCGGCACCACGAAGGCCTGCGACGACGGCAGTTCGTGCACGGCCGATGCGTGTGACGCAAAGACCGGGGCGTGCGCGTTCGATGGCGTGCCGTTCGAGGGCAAAGCGTGCGACGCCGATGGCAGCGGCTGCACCGACGGCGACAGTTGCAAGGCCGGTAAGTGCACCGCCGGAGCCGCCAAGAGTTGCGACGATGCCAACCCGTGCACCGACGACTTGTGCGATGCCAAGGCCGGCTGCGCCTCCGTCGCGAACAAGGCTCCGTGCGAAGACGGCAACGCCTGCACGCTGGTCGACGGTTGCAACGACAAGGTGTGCAGCGCTGGCGGCGCCAAGCCGTGCGACGACAAGAACCCGTGTACGGCCGACGGCTGCGACATCAAGACGGGGGCGTGCACGGCGACGGGCGTTCCGGTCGAGAACGACCCGTGCGACGCCGATGGCAGCGGGTGCACCCAGGGCGACGCGTGCAAGGCGGGCGTGTGCAAGGCCGGCGGGGCGCTGGCCTGCGACGACGGCAACCCGTGCACCGACGACGCCTGCGACCCGAAGTCGGGCTGCACGGCGACCCCGCACGGCAAGCCTTGCGACGACGGCAATGTTTGTACCACGGGCGAGGTGTGCGGTGCGGGCAAGTGCACGGGCGGCGCGAGCGTGTGCGAGTGCCAGACCGACCAGGACTGCGCGGGCGCAGGTGGCGGCGACAAGTGCACGGGCGCGTTCGAGTGCGACAAGGCGAGCGCGCCGTTCCAGTGCAAAGTCATGCAGGGCACGCCGGTGGTGTGCCCGACGGCCAACGACACCGCGTGCGGCAAGAACACCTGCCAACCCGGGAACGGCACGTGCGCGGTCGCCGCGATCAATGAAGGCAAGGCTTGCGACGCCGATGGCAGCGTGTGTACGTCGAGCGATACGTGTACGGCAGCGCAGTGCGTTGCCGGCACCAAGGTGGACTGCGACGATGCGAACCCGTGTACCGATGACGCGTGCGACCCCAAAGCGGGCTGCACACACGCGGCCAACACGGCGGCGTGCGATGCAGACGGCGACGCGTGCACGCTGGCCGATGCTTGCCAGGCGAAGGCCTGCCTCGCGGGGGCGCCCAAGACCTGCAACGACGGCAAGGCTTGCACCCAGGATGGATGCAACAAGAAGTCCGGCGCGTGCACGTTTGACGGTGCGCCGCAGGACGGCAAGGCCTGTGACGCCGACGGCAGCTTGTGCACGGTGAGCGACGCGTGTGCGGCCGGCACGTGTGTGCCCGGCGCCGCGCTGGCGTGCGACGACAAGAACGGCTGCACCGACGACAGTTGCGACCCCAAGGCAGGGTGCATGCAGAAGGCGAACACGGCGGCGTGCGATGCCGACGGCAATGCGTGTACGGCTGCGGACACGTGTGCCGGCAAGACGTGCGTGGCCGGCCCCGACAAGGTGTGCAACGACGCCAACCCGTGCACGGCAGACAGTTGTGACCCGAAGACGGGCGCGTGTGTGTTCTCCGCGCCGCCGCAAGACGGCAAGGCGTGCGATGCGGACGGCAACGTGTGCACGGTCGGCGACGCATGTGCGGCGGGTGCGTGCGTGGCGGGCGCGGCGCTGAAGTGCAACGACGGCAACGTGTGTACCGACGATGCCTGCGACGCGAAGGCCGGTTGCACGGCAGGCGCGAACACGGCCGCGTGCGACGCCGACGCCAGCGCGTGCACGGCCGACGTGTGTGCGAACAAGGCTTGCACAGCGGGAGCCCCCAAGGCTTGCAACGACGCGAATCCGTGTACCGCAGACGCGTGCGACCCCAAGACCGGCAACTGTTCGTTCGACGCCGCCGCGCAGAACGGCAAGGCGTGCGACGCCGACGGCAGTGCGTGCACGGCGGGCGACGCCTGCACGGCGGGGGCGTGCAAGGCGGGCGCGGCGCTGGTGTGCAACGACAGCAATCCGTGCACCGACGATGCGTGCGACGCGAAGTCGGGCTGCACGGCGAGCGCGAACACGAAAGCGTGCGAGGCCGACGGCAGCCTGTGCACGGTCGATGCGTGTGCCGCGAAGGCGTGCGTGGCGGGCACGGCCAAGGTGTGCAACGACAGCAATCCGTGCACGGTCGATGCGTGCGTGGCGGCGTCGGGGGAGTGCGTGTTCGATGGCCTGCCGCAGGAAGGCAAAGCGTGCGACGCCGACGCGAGCGCATGTACCGTCGGCGACGCCTGCAAGGCGGGCGCGTGCAAGGCGGGCGCGGCGGCCAACTGCGAAGACTCGAACGGCTGCACGACGGACACGTGCGACGCGGGCACGGGCTGCCAACACGCGGCGAACAATGCTCCGTGTGATGCCGATGCCAGCGCGTGTACGGCCGACGTGTGCGCGAACAAGGCGTGCGCGCCCGCTGCACCCAAGGTGTGCGACGATGCCAACCCGTGCACGACGAACGACTGCACCCCGGCGACGGGGGCGTGCACGTTCACGAACAACACGGCGGCATGCACGGACAACAACGCGTGCACGGCGGGCGACGTGTGCGCGGGCGGCGCGTGCCAGTCCGGCGCGGCCAAGTTGTGCAACGACGGCAAACTCTGCACCGACGACGGCTGTGACAAGGCCAGCGGTGGGTGCACCGTCGCCAACAACACGCTGCCGTGCGACGACAGCGACGCGTGCACTGCCGGCGACACGTGCGGGTCGGGAGCGTGCGCCTCTGGCACGACCAAGGTGTGCTTCGACGGCAAGGCCTGCACGAACGACAGTTGCGACAAGGCCACGGGCGCCTGCGTGTTTGCCAACAACACGGCGCCGTGCAACGACGGCGACCTGTGCACTCCAACCGATGCGTGCGCCGCCGGCGCGTGCGTCGCGGGCAGCCCCAAGGCGTGCAGTGACGGCGACGCGTGCACGCTCGACGGCTGCACGAAGGCGACGGGAGCGTGTACGTTCGCGCCCATCGTGGGCTGCGGCGGCAACTGTGCCCAGGCGGCTGACTGCAACGACACGAACGGCTGCACCACGGACGCTTGTTCCGCCGGCATGTGCACGTTCACGCCGAACACCGCGACCTGCGACGACGGCGACAAGTGCACGCCAACCGACACCTGCGCCGCCGGCGTGTGCGTGGCAGGTGCAGCGCAGGTGTGCTCCGACGGCAAGGTCTGTACCGACGACGCATGTACGACGGCGACCGGTGTCTGCACGTTCACCAACAACACGGCGGCGTGCGACGACGACTCCCTGTGCACGGCCAACGACAAGTGCACAGGCGGTGCGTGCGCGGCAGGCGCGCCCAAGGTCTGCACCGACGGCAAGGTCTGCACCGACGACAGTTGCACGGCGGCGACGGGCGCGTGCGTGTTCTCCAACACCAGCGCGGCATGCGACGACGGCAACGGCTGCACGCTCAGCGACGTGTGCAGCGCAGGCGCGTGCCAGGCGGGCGCGGCCATGGCCTGCAACGACAGCAAGGCGTGCACGACCGACTCGTGCGACGTGGCTTCTGGGAATTGCGTGTTCGCCAACAATTCAATAGCTTGCGACGACGGCAACGCGTGCACCACGGGCGACACGTGCTCCGGCGGGGCGTGCACGGCGGGACCGGACAGAAACTGTGACGACAGCAACCCGTGCAGCGACGACTCGTGCAATGCGGCGACAGGCTGCGTCAACGCAGCCAACACGGCGGCGTGCAACGCAGACGGCAATGCGTGCACAGCCGACGTGTGCAGCGCAAAGTCGTGCGTGGCCGGCGCACCCAAGGTCTGCAACGACAGCAAGGCGTGCACGACCGACTCGTGCGACACGGGCACCGGCAACTGTGTCTTTGCCAACAACGCGGCCTCGTGTGACGACAACAACGCGTGCACGCTGGGCGACGCCTGCTCGGGCGGCGCGTGCGTGGCGGGGGCGGCAAAGAACTGCGACGACAGCAACCCGTGCAGCGACGACTCGTGCAACGCGGCGACGGGCTGCGTCAACGGGGCGAACACGGCGGCGTGCAATGCCGACAGCAATGCGTGCACGACCGACGTGTGCAGCAACAAGGCGTGCCTCGCCGGTGCGCCCAAGGTGTGCGACGACAGCAATGCGTGCACGACCGACTCGTGCAACACGGGCACGGGCGCGTGCGTGTTCGCCAACAACTCGGCCAGTTGCGACGACGGCAGCGCGTGCACGCTGGGCGACGCGTGCTCGGGCGGTGCGTGCCAGCCGGGCCCGGCGAAGAACTGCGACGACGGCAACGTCTGCTCCAACGACTCGTGCAACCCGACCAGCGGCTGCGTGAATGCGGCGAACGCGGCGGCCTGCAACGCGGACGGCAACGCGTGCACACCCGACGTGTGCAGCAACAAGGTGTGCACGGCGGGCGCTCCCAAGGTTTGCAACGACTCGAACGTGTGCACGAACGACTCGTGCGACACGGGCAGCGGCAACTGCGTGTTCGCCAACAATTCCGCATCGTGCGACGACGCCAACGGCTGCACGCTCAGCGACGCTTGCTCCGGTGGATCGTGCGTGCCGGGCACGGCGAAGGTGTGCAACGACTCGAACGGCTGCACGAACGACAGTTGTACGGCGCCGGGCGGCGCGTGCGCGTTCGTCAACAACACGGTGGGCTGCAACGCCGACAGCAACGCATGCACTCAGGGCGACGCGTGCGCGGGCGGCTCTTGCGTGGCCGGCACGCCCAAGGTCTGCAACGACACGAATGGCTGCACGAACGACAGTTGCGACACGGTGAGCGGCAACTGCGTGTTCACCAACAACTCGGCCAGTTGCGACGACGCCAACGGCTGCACGCTCGGCGACGCCTGCTCGGGCGGCGCGTGTGTGCCCGGCACGGCCAAGGTGTGCAACGACTCGAACGGTTGCACGAACGACGCGTGCACGGTGCCGTCGGGTGCGTGCGCGTTCACGGACAACACGGCGGCGTGCAATGCCGACGGCAACGCGTGTACCCAGAGCGACGCGTGCTCCGGCGGAGCGTGCGTGGCCGGCACGCTCAAGGTCTGCAACGACTCGAACGGTTGCACGACAGACAGTTGCGACGCGGCCAGCGGCAACTGCGTATTCACCAACAACTCCGCGACGTGCGACGACAGCAACGGCTGCACGCTGGCCGACGCCTGCACGGGCGGCGCTTGCGTACCGGGCTCGCCGAAGACGTGTACAGACGCCACGGTCTGCACGACCGACGCGTGTTCGGCGCCGAGCGGGACCTGCACGTTCACGAACAACACCCTGGCGTGCGACGCCGACGGCAAAGCCTGCACGCAGAGCGATACCTGCACGGGCGGAGTTTGCGTGGTCGGTGCCCCCAAGAACTGCGCCGACGCCAATGCGTGCACGACCGACGCCTGCACGGAACCCGCCGCGGCGTGTGCGAACACTGTCGTAGCCGACATGACGTCGTGCGGTGCGAGCCTGTTCTGCCAGACCGGCGTGTGTGCGCCATGCAAGCTCTACGCCAAGAACATGACGACGCAGAACAACAGCGATCTCGAAGCGGTGACGGCGTTCGGCACGGGCTTCCTGTACGCGGGCACCAAGGCGGTCGCGGGCGTCGGCACGCAGGGCTGGCTCATCGCGATCGACGTGACCGGCGCCACGACGTTCGAGAAGTACTTCGGCGCTTCGAACGACGACGCGTTCCACGACATCGCGGCCGATGGCGCCGGCAACTTCTACCTGGCCGGCTCACGCCACTTCGGCGGCAACGGCAACCGCAACGGCTGGCTCGTCAAGGTGGATGCCGCGGGCACCCAGCTGTGGGAGCAGACGACGGGCGGCGTTCGCCCCGACGAGTGGCGCGCGGTGCAGGTGTTGGCGAACGGCGACGTGCTGGTGGCCGGCTACGAGCGCTCGAACGCCGCAAACGATTTCCACGGTTGGGCGGCGCGCTACACCGCCGCGGGTGTCAAGTCGTGGGAGACGAGCGTGCCGGTACCGTCGCGCGGCGAATTCTATGACGCGGTCGAAAACGCGGACGGGTCGCTGGTGCTGTACGGCTACTCGCAGGTCACCCCCAACAACCGGCAGGGCTGGCGCCAGAACATGACGGCGGCGGGCGTGGCCGGCTCGCAGTTGTTCTACGGGTTGGGCAACAACGACGAGTTCCGCGGCGCCAAGCGGTTGGCCAATGGTACGACGATCGTGGTCGGGTTCATCCACAACGGCAGCGACGACGGCTGGGTGCTCCAACTCGACGCGGCCGGGGTGGTGGTCTGGCAGAAGACGACGCTGGGCGACGGCAGCAACGCCGACCAGTTCGACGATGTGGCGGTGCTGCCGGACGGTTCGGTCGTCGTTGTCGGCACGAAAGACCCGGCGGGCGGCGTGCCGGCGCAACCGTGGGCGATGACGTTCACAGCCACGGGGACACAGGTTCTCGACTTACTGTACCCGGGCTCCGGCACCTCTTCGGGCTACCTGCTCGGGGTCGCCGCAGCGAGCGACGGCGGGTTCGCAGCGGCGGGGCGCCTGAGCGGCCTAGGGTACGCGCTGCGGGCACGGTCGACTGGCGGCGTCACCTGCCCGTAGCGTGATTCGGCACGTTGGAGCCGGGCGGCACGTTGACGCCGGCCGGCATCAGGGAGCGGCCTCGTTGTCCGGTCCCATGCTTGCGCCATCGGCGAGGCGGCGGCCGACGAACGCGGCGACCGTAGAGCGATCATTGTCGCCCAGGTCGAGAAACCGCACCGCCAGTCCGTGCGAGAAGCCGCGCACCCGGCGGGCACCCACGACTTCGCCGCGCACGGCAATCAGGCGGTCGGACTCAGGCAGCGAGAACTCGAGTTCGATGAAGCGCCTTTCGAGCGCATTGCGCAGCGAGTACGAGTGGCTTTCGATGAAGATGCCGGACTCGGACAAGTTGGTGGCCGGGTGCACGAACAAGCGGTCGCCGTCGCGCTCCTGGACGAACAAGTCCACTGCGACGCGGCGCGCCGAGCGCCGGTCTTGATCGGAATCGCCGTCGCCAATCGGGAGAGGGGGCGGGAAGGAATCGAGCTTGTGCATGGCCGGCTCCACTGCCTTGCAGCGAATGAACGCGAACGACGGGTTCAGCGAGGGGGCAAGAGGATAAAGGAGAGGACCCACCAACGTCAACGGGATTTTTCGCGACCGGCGGAAGGGGGCCTTGCGTCACGAGGTGCGGCGTGCTATCCATCTCCGCGTTGGGCTGGCCGTGCGCCGGCGCCGCGTTCCTCCGCCCGAGGCCTTGCAGCTTCGGCACCGTGCGGCAGCGAGAAAGCGTTGGCGACTTGCGCAGGCAAGAAAGCGTTGGCGACTTGCGCAGGCAAGAAATCGTTGGCAAACGGCGCGTTCCGGGGGTGTAGCTCAGCTGGGAGAGTACCTGAATGGCATTCAGGGGGTCACGGGTTCGATCCCCGTCACCTCCACCCGGCGGCAGGAAGGCAGCGCGCTCGACACGACCAAGGGACCGGACGCAATGTCTGGTCCCTTTTTCGTTTTTGCGCCACGCGCCTCCCCGAGTCGCCCTGGTGCGCCAGAATCCACCACCGACTCCCGGCAGAGCTGCGCCGAAGGCGGCGGATCGGGTGCGGCTCGGCCTTTGTCGGCGCCCCGTGTGCGTGCTAGAAGTCCCCTTCATGACCGTCACCGCTGCTGCAACGTCGCCGCCCGCCCCTACGGACCGGCGGATGCGCGCCTGGCGCTGGAAGGTATCCCTCGCCACCTGGCTCTGTTACGTCGGCTACTACTTTCCGCGCAAGCCCTTCAGCATCGTCAAAGGCGACCTCGGCACCGCGCTGCACTTCGATTCCGAGATGCTCGCGTGGATTTGGACGACCTACCTCATCGCGTACACCATCGGGCAGTTCGTGTCAGGCGCCGTCGGGCCGCGGTTCGGACCCCGGCTCATGCTGCTGGTCGGCATGGGGGTCTGCGCCGTGACGGCGGTTGCGACCAGCTTCGCCAACCAGTTTGCGTGGTTCGTGACGCTGATGGCCGTGCTCGGGCTGTTCCAGGCCACGGGTTGGTCGAACGCGGTCGGCACGATGGCCGCTTGGTTCCACCGCGGCGAACGCGGCACCGTGATGGGCGTCTGGTCCACCTGCTTCCAGGTCGGCAATGTCGCTGCGGCCGTGCTGGCCTCGTGGGTGCTGGGCTGGGCCGGATTCCGCGCGCCGTTCACGGCCGGCGCGCTCGCCATGATGGTCGTGTGGGTGGTCGTCTACTTCTACCAACGCAACCGCCCCGAAGACGTCGGTCTGCCTCCCGTGCGCGACCCGGCCGCAGCGCGCCCTGCCTCCGACCCGGCGACATCGGTTGACCCCACGGCGTCCCGCGCAGAACCATCTGACGGCCCCGTGCGCTGGGACACCTCGACGTGGATCACCGTGCTGCTCGTGGGCGTCGCGTACTTCGGCATGAAGTTCATCCGCTACGCGCTGGATTCGTGGGCCCCGTACTTCCTCAAGCTGAACTTCGGCCTGAGCGGCGAGAAGGCCGGCTACGTCTCGACCCTGTTTGGCATCGCGGGCATCGTGGGCGTGGTCGCGTCGGGCTGGGTGAGCGACCGCTGGTTCGGTGGGCGCCGGGCGTTGCTGAGTTTCGTGATGATCCTCGCGACGCTGGCGGCAACGTTGGCGATGTTTACGGTGGGAACGACGGGCGTCGTGGCCTTTTCTGCCACGATAGCGCTGGTCGGCTTTGCCCTGCACGGTCCCGACGCCCTGCTGACCGGCGCCGGCGCGATGGACATCGGCAAGGGCCTCGGTGCCGTGCGGGCCGCTGGCATCATCTCCGGCATCGGTTCAGCGGGCTCGGTCGTCCAAGAGATTTTCATCGGCAAGCTCTACAAGTCTTCCGGCGGCGACATCGCGCCAGTGCTGGTCAGCCTGTTCGGTGCGGCGTTGCTGGCGACGGTGTGCATCGGCACGATCGTGTGGCGCAACCGCCGCGGGCTGTCGGACGTGTAGCCGTCAGGCCGCAGGCACGCGTCCGCGCAGCGCGTCTGCCAGCGCCAACGTCGCGCCGATCACGGAGCGGCCGACGCCAGCCAGAGACGGCGTCGCAGTCGGGAGCGCCCACAGCGTGCTGCGCGTTGGCGCGGCCTCGGGGTCCAGGCGTTCGAAGACTGCGGCGACCACGCCGAGCGCTGCGGCAAGTTCGAACAATGCGATCGGCGACGGGCGTTCGACCAACGCCGCTGGCGCCGCGCAGTAGCGAATGCCCGTCGCCCTGGCCAACTGCCACACCATTTCTTCTGCGGCGGCCGGCGTCGTGCCGGCACTCCAGGCGAGCGGGACCTCGTGCAGGTGGGCGAGCGTGTTGCGTACGACCTGCTGGGCGCGCTCGAGGTCGGCCGCGTGCGTGGCGAGGTCGGGGTCGTACTCGGCCAAGGCACGCCCGGCAACGTGGCGGTGCAACTCAGCCAGCGCCGGCAGCAATTCGACGTATACGGCAGCCGCGGCTGCGACGTGGGCGGTCGCGGCAGCCCAGGCAGGGTGCCCCAGGTCGAGGGCGCCCGGGCGCGCGGCGCGGTCCAGTTCAGCGGCGGCGGCCTGCCAAGCTGCGGCGGCGCGCCCTTCGAAATCGGGTTCCAAGGCCATGACCGTCCTCCCTAGTTGGCTACAATCCTATGGATTGCTTTCGAAAAGTACGCGGGGTGCGGGCCGCGGCGGCGGAGGCGCGGGCGGAGGCGCCGATCGGACCCGCTCCGCTTCGCGAAAGCTCCGCTCCATGCGCTCGGTGCGATGAATGCCAATGGCGGCGATGACAAACGCAATCAGGCACAAGACCGTCACGAGTACGAGGCGGGCCAGCAGGTTGCGGCCCCGTTGTTCGGCGCGCGCCCGCGACAAATCGCGTTCGGCATCGAGGCGGGCCAGCGCAGCCCGCACGCGCGGGTCACCAGTTCCGGGCACGGGCGCGGCCCCCATTGCCCCACCTGGGTCCACTGCGGCACCCATGGCAGCGGCGACGCGCGCCACCTTCGCCGAAGACGAGCGCGCTCCTACAGCCACTGCGTCGCCGGCCGGGCCAAAGCGGTCCTCGTAGCGCGCGGCCCCGGCATACGCTGCAAGCGGCACGAGCGCCGATCCGATCGCCCACGGCGCGAGCACCCGCACGCCCTCGACGAGTTGTGTCGGGCGCCCCTCGCACGCTGCCTGCAGGCACGCTGCCAGGTCAGCCAGCGCGCCCGCCCGCGCCCATGGCGTCGATGCCATGCCGCGCCCGATGACGCTGCCGAGATTGGGCACCGCGGTGTCCAACGCCTCCAGGTCCTCGTGCACGGGCCCGCGCCCAGCCAGGTGGCGCACGAGCCCCGCTGTCGGCGCGGCGTGGACGTGGCGGTGCAGCGCGGTCCACGCGACGAGCGCGCACAAGCTGTAGGTGTCGCTGCCCGCGGTCGGAGCCTGGCCTTCGAGCACCTCGGGCGCCACGACTTCCGGAATTCCGAACAACTGGCCCCACGCCGACGCGTCGGAAACCGGCAACGCACCGCGCGCCAACGCGACGATGAGCGGCAGGCCGACGGCGTGCAGGCGCACGGTCGCCACGCCGTCGGCTCCCGGCGGGCACAAGAACGCGAGTTCAGGCTGCAGGTTGCCGCAGCACAGTTTGGCCGCGTGCGCCTCCAACACCCCGCGCACCGCGTCCAGCCACAAGGAGCCCAACAGGGCCGCACTCGTGGGGCGTGCGCGCGGCACCACCTCGCCCAAGTGACTGCCGCGCGGCAGTGCGCACGCCAGCCGCAGCACGCGGGCCTGGCCGCCGCTGCGCACGCCGAGTTCCGCCCGGATGGCCCCCGCGAGCGCCGGGTTGTGCAGTTCGCGCCAGCGGTCGGCCAATCCCAAGGCGGCGCTCGGGTCCGCGGTGTCGAGCGTGACCTCGAGCGCGAGTTCGGCTCCCGTGTCCGTGTCGAGCGCGACCGCGTGCCCCCAGTCTGCCGCAATGAGCAGCCGGGGCGCCGACCCCGCGCCGCGCCCTCTCATCCGCGACTCCGCGCGCCGAACCGCTCGAGCACCGCTGCAACGACGCGGGCCTCTTCCACGCCGCCGGGGCCTTGTCCGGTGGGTTCGGGTGCTGGACAGGCCTTGGCTGTGTCGCGGTAGGGCGGCGCCACGGGGTGCGCGATCGCATACAGGCGGTCGACTTCGCGCGGAGGGATCGGCACGGCGCCGCCCATCATCCGCACCGTGCAGTAGATGAGCGCGGTGTGCTCCAACGCATCGAGACGCCCCAGCGCGCCGTCGAGGTCCGCCCCGAGCGTCACGGAGCCGTGGCGCTCCATCAGGATCACGTCGTAGCACGCCAAGTATTCGCCCAGCGCCGCGGGCACGTCTGGGGTGGTCGGCGTGGTGTAGGGCGCGGTCGCGATCTGGCCGCAGGCGAACACGACCTCCGAGACGAGCACTTCGCTCAGCCGGCCACCGGCGAGCTGATAGGCGATGGCCAGGGGCGGATGGGCATGGATGACGGCGTGCACGTCCGGTCTGCGCCGGTACGCTTCGAGGTGCAGCGCAATTTCGCTCGACGGCTTGCGCTGCGCCCCACCAGAGCCTCGCGTTGCCAGCGGCCGGCCCGCCAGGTCGGTGATCACGATGTCTTCGGGTCGCAGCCGCCCCTTGTGGACGCCAGACGGCGTGGTCGCGATGCGATCGCCCGCCAGGCGCACGCTCAGGTTGCCGTCGGTCGCACCCGAAAGGTGGCGCTCGTAGATTTCGCGCGCCGTCGCCGCGATCGCTTGGCGGGCGGCAGCTTCGTCTAGGGTGCGGCGCACGGGCGGCCTCGCGCGTGGGGGCAAGTCGGTCAGCGGTTCCGGTTCGCGGCGAACTCCTTCCCGGTGAACGAGAACGCGTCGATCTTCCAACTGTTGCCCACCTTTGCCAAGGCGACGTCATAGCGCGTCCCGATCGCCTTGTCGCCCATCCGGCGCAGTTTCACGACTGCGCGGTCGCCATCGACGTCGACTCCCTCGACGTTTTCCGTCACGAGGTAGTAGTACGGGTGGCGCGCTGAGGAACGCACGTCGTCGGCGCGCGCCAACGCGAGCAGGCCAGCCATGAGCGGGCGAGAATCGTCGGTGAATCCATCAAGAAATCCAGCCTCGTCGCCCAGCATCGCACACGACGCGGTGCGCAGGAATGCGTCGCCGGGGCTCTCGGAGTACAGGAACTTCCAATAGACAAACGCGGCGCCTGCAATCAGGGCCAGCACGAGCAACGTCACCAGGAGTTTCTTCACGGCACACGACTCTTCTTCACGGCAGACGACTTTTCTTCACGGCGGACGACTTTTCTTCACGGCGCACGACCTGGGCGGGCACGACCCACCGCGCGCTTGCGATCGTGCGGCGCGACTCGGCTGCGGCGCTACTCAGCAGCAGGAGGACGCAGGTTGGCATAGAACGCATCCATGTCGAGCAGGTCAATGCGCCACTGGCCTTCGACCAGACGCATCGGCACGCTCACCTTGCGGTTGCCCTGCACGACCACCACCTCCGCCCGGCGACCGCGCTCGATCGCCTCCTTGACCTCACCCTTTGGCAGCAGCGCGGGCGATGGCTTGCCGTCGCGCAACACCCGAAAGGCGCGCCCCGACTGGCTGACGACGCCCGGCGCTGCTTCGAGCAGGGTTCGCGAGCGCGGTTCGAGCAGGTCAAGGAACGCGGCGTCATCGCGCGACTGCAGGGCCTGGCGGGCGTTGCCGTACACGATCTCCGGCGCATCGCGGCAGGCGACCAGCGCGAACAAGGCGAGCGACATGGCAAGGGGCAGGCGGGCGGCGTGCATGACGGCTCGGCACGTCGCACGCCGGTGCGGCGAAGTCAAGCTCACGGGGCGACGGTCTCTGCGCGTCATCTCATCGAACCGGCACTGCGGATGGCACGTTGCCGTCGGCGCGCCCCTGCCCTACAGTCACCCGGCCGCCGCGGAGCCTCGCTGTGCCATCCCCATCGCCCGCATTGCAGCGCCCGTCGCCTCAACGGCTACACGTCGTCGATCCGCGCCCCCCGGAGGCAGCGCTGCTGGGCCGCGCCCGCTTCGTCGCCGTTGCGGGCAACATCGGCGCCGGCAAGTCGACGTTGACGGCGTGGTTGGCGGCCCAGTTCCGCATCCAGCCGTTCTACGAGTCCAACGACGCCAACCCGTACCTGACTGATTTCTATGCCGACATGGCGCGGTTCGCGTTCCACAGTCAGATGTACTTCCTGTCAGCGAAGTTCCGCGCTCACCTCGAATTGGCGCGCTGTCTCGGGGCCGATCCGCAGACCGTGTTCGTGCAGGACCGCACGATTTACGAAGACGCCGAGATTTTCGCGCGCACCCTGCACACCCGGGGCGTGATGGACGCCCGCGACTTCCAGACCTATCTGGCCATGTACGAGGGGATTCGCGCGGCGCTGCCCAAACCGGACCTGCTCATTTTCCTGCGCTGTTCGCTGCGTGGCCTGCACCGCCGCATCGCCGCACGCGGCCGGCCGGAAGAGCAGGCGATCGACCCCAAGTACCTCGGCGCGCTCCAGCGGGCCTACGAGGCGTGGTTCGAGCGCTACGATCTCGGCCCCAAGATGGTCATCGAGACCGAGCAGTTGGACTATCTCGCGGACGTGTTCGACCGCCAGGACCTCGTGAGCGCGATTGATGCCATGCTCGGTGGGCGCGCCCAAGCCTTTGCGCCCGCACCCCGCGCCGACTAGCATTCTGCGGCTCGTACGCGGGTGTCCATCCCTTTCGCAGCGACCCACGCCATGGCCTTCTCCCTCCGCGAGCGCCCTGCGCTGGTCGACCGCCTCCGCAGCGGGGTGTTCGATCTCCTCGTGGTCGGGGGCGGCGTGACCGGAGCCGGCGTTCTGCGCGACGCGGCGCTGCGCGGGCTCAAGGTGGCCTTGGTCGAACGCGGCGATTTTGCGTGCGGCACTTCGTCGCGGTCGTCCAAGTTGGTCCACGGCGGCCTGCGCTACCTCGAGATGGGCGACGTCGCGCTGGTGTTCGAGGCCGTGCGCGAGCGCCAGCGGCTGATGAAGCTGGCGCCGCACCTCGCGCGTCCGCAGGCGTTCCTGTTGCCGGTGTTCCGCCCGCGCCGGCGCCACAGCATCTTCGCGCTCGACATCGGGCTCACGCTCTACGACATGCTGGCCGCATTCGCAGGCGTGCTGCGCCACAAGGCCGTGCGTGCGCGCGGGCTGCGCAAGATGGAACCGCTGCTGAAACGCGATGACCTGCAGGGGGGCGTGCGGTACTACGATGCGATGACCGACGATGCCCGCCTCGTGTTGGCCAATGTGCGTGATGGCGTCGAGGCGGGGGGTGTCGCCGTGTCGCGCGTGAGCTTCGTCGAGCCACAATTCCGCCAAGGGCGGTTCGTCAGCGCGCTCGTCAAGGACGAGTGGACCGGTGACATGATGCGCGTCGCTGCCCACGGCCTCGTGCTGGCCGGTGGACCTTGGACCGACGACCTGCGCGGACGGATCGGCGCCAAGGCGGAACTCCGCGCGTTGCGGCCATCGAAGGGTGTGCACATCGTCGTCACGCGCGACCGCCTGCCGCTGAGCCAGGCGGTGATGATGACCGCCGCCGACGGTCGTATCGTCTTCGCGCTGCCGTGGAGCCACGCCACCGTACTCGGCACAACCGACACGCCGTGGGACGGCCCGCCAGACGATCCGCCGACGACGCTGGAGGATGCGCGCTACCTGCTCGACACCGCGAATGCCCACTTCGATCCACCCGGCGGTCCCTTGGCACCGACCGACGTCGTTTCGAGCTGGGGCGGCATCCGACCGCTCGTCGCCGCGGACTCCTCTAGCACGTACAACGCCTCGCGCGAGCACCTCGTGGCGACGGACCCACGCGGCATCGTGACGATTTCTGGCGGCAAGCTGACGACCTACCGCGTCATGGCCGAAGAAGCACTCGACGCAGCGATCTCCCTGTTGCCGCCAGGTCGCGCGGCAGCGGCACAGCCTGGGCGGACGCAGACCCTGCCGTTGCCGGGCGCGCGTACGATTGCGGGGCGCCACCGCGCGCTCGAAGAAGTGGCGACCCGACTGCACGACCAGCACGGGATCGACCCGGCATTGGCGACCCTGCTGGCGCAACGCTATGGCGACGAGGCCGCCGCCGTGGTTGCGCTGGCCCGCGAGGAGCCCGATGGTCTGGTCCCCGTCGTCGCGGGGGCTCCCGTCGTGTGGGGCGAACTGCGCTGGGCGGCGCAGCACGAGATGGCGCTGAGCCTGGTGGATGCCGCCGTGCGCCGCACCCCGTTGTACTATACGGTGGGCGTCCGGCTGCACGATTGCGCCGACGAGATCGCGCGGCGGTTTTGTGGCTGGTTGGGGCTGCCGGCCGACCGGGCCCCGGAACTCGCCATCGAATTGCGCCAGCACATCGACCGCCACGCCATCCTGGCACGCGAGACGCCCCATGCCGCGTGACGACGACATCGACGGCGCCGGACTGCCGCCCATCGAAGCCGTTGCCGAGATCGTCGGGGCCGCGAGCGCGCTGGCTCGCGATCTGATCAGCAAGCCGCTGGATACGCATACGAAATCGGACGACTCCCCAGTCACTGCGATCGATCTGGCCGTCGATCGCATGCTGCAGGTCGAATTGACGCGGCTGTTCCCCGCGGCGGCGTGGCTGAGCGAAGAGACGGCCGATCGGCCCGAGCGGCACGCAGCGCAGTGGCTGTGGGTGGTCGATCCGATCGACGGGACGCGCTCGCTGGTCGCCGGCAGGCCGGAGTTCTGTGTGTCGGTCGCCTTGGTGCGGGCGCCGTGCCCGCGCACACCGCGCGGCGAGCCGGTCCAGGGCGTGATCGACAACCCGATGACCGCGGAGCGCTTCATCGCCACCCGCGGCCAGGGCGCCTTCGATGCCGGGGGGCGCCGCCTGCACGTGGCATCGTCGGCCATGCGGCGTGCCGACGCGCCGTTGCGGCTGCTGTTGTCGCGGTCGGATCACGCGATCGGCCTGTGGCACGGCCTGCTTACGCCGGCGCACGAGTGGCGCACGATGGGCAGCCTCGCCTACAAGATGGGCCTTGTCGCCACCGGCGC
This sequence comes from Myxococcales bacterium, assembly GCA_009692425.1. Classification (GTDB taxonomy): domain Bacteria; phylum Myxococcota_A; class UBA9042; order UBA9042; family UBA9042; genus SHZF01. Next base: position 43,316 of record SHZF01000022.1, read on the forward strand.
CTGGGATGGCCACGCGACGCCGACGGCGCGCAGCGAGTGGGATGCCGCTGCCGGCCTGCTCGTGCTCGAGGAGGCAGGCGGGCGGGCGTCGGACCTGCACGGGCGCTCGCTCGCGTTCAACCAGGCCGTGCCGGTGTATGCGGGCATGGTCGTTGCGCGCGCCGATGCATTCGACGAGGTGCTGGCGCTCGGGCGCAGGGTCGCCGAGGCTTGGGCGCGACTGCCGCAGCCACCCGCAGGTTGAGCGGGCCCCAAGGCTGTGGTTTGATGGCGTGGACGACCGTCGGACCCAGCGGCGGAAACTCCGGCCGAACAAGGCGCGGAACGACGGCATGAACGGCATGAACGGCATGGACGGCATGGACGGCATAAACGGCATGAAGCGAACGCTGCGCAGGCTCGGGATGGCTGGGGTGTTGGTTGTCGCGTTGGGCGCTTGCGACCGGCCGTGCCGGCAACTTGGCGAACAGCTCTGCGTGCGTGCGGGCAGCGACGACTCCCAATGTGATCGCTGGAGGGACCGGGTCAAGCGAGTGGCCGAATCGACCTGCGAAGCCGGCCTGCGCATCCTCGACCGCGAACGCGCGCGCTGAACGGAGCGCCGTCATCGGCGGGCGCACCACGGCGCGAGAACCGGGGCGCCTAGGGCTCCAGCAGCAAGGGGAATCACGGTGGACGCCAACGACGAACTGCGCCTGCGCGGGCCGCGGTTGCTGTGGTGGGCGCTGGCGGCGGCCGGGATCGTGCTGCCGTTGCTGTTGGCCATGACCGGCTCGGCACCCGACGATGCGACGACCGGCGTGCAACTCTCCGTGCGCATGCGGACCTTGCTGTGGCGAGCGCAGGCACAATTCGGCCCGACGGACCCGGCCGATGCACGCCCGCCCGGCGCGCGCGCCAGAGGCCCCGCAGCGGCCCCCGGCGCAGAACCGATACCGACTGATCTGGTTGATCTTTTTGAGCTGGCTCGGACAGCCGATGGGCTCCCCGCGCTGACCCCTGCTGCGCCAGGGCGCCCGCGCATGCAAGCGGCAGAACTTGTCGTCGCGCACGCGTTCGCCACCCGCGCGGATGCAGCGGCACGTATTCTGGCGCGCCAGATTGCTACGCCCAGCGCTGACCTGCGCGCCATTCTCGTCGTCCTGGCCACCGCGCCGACGGCCACCGCGCCCACGGCCACAGCGCCGACCGCCTCTGGGGTGCCGGCACACCTGGCCGACGCGGCTGACCACGTGCTCGGCCGTCGGTTCGGCGCCCCGTGGGGCTCCTACTTGCGCGACCGGGTGCGGGCACGCGTGCTGCAGGCGACCGGACGCAATGACGATGCGCGTCCGATCCTGAAGGCACTGCACACGGCCGACGGTCGCATGGCAGCCGCCTTCGTCACCGTCGTGCAGGTGCTCGCGCTGGCCGCCGTCATCGGCTTGGGCCTGCTCGCGGTCGCGCTCGTGCGCAGCAACGTGGCACGCCGACGCGGTGAGCCGCCGTGGCAATGGCTGCGGGGGCGCTACCCCGGGTTGCCGCCGGGCCCCGCTTACCTCGCCGACCCGCTCGTGCCGGCGCTCGGGCTGTCGACCTGGCTCGTCGGCTATGCGGGCGCCGCGCTGCTGGTGGCGTCACTGCCCGGCGAGCGGTTTCCGGCCGGCCTCGCGACGCTTTTCCAGGCGGGCACCGGCATCCTGCTGGCCCACGCCGTGATCCACGCATTTGCCCACGACCAGCCTGCGCTCGCGCGCGCCGCCCGTTTCGGCGCGACCGACGGCCCATCATTCTGGCAGGCCAGCACGGCCGCCCTGCGCGCGTGGTGCGTGCTGTTGCCGGTGGTCGCTCTGGCCTTGTTGGCGAGCGCGCTGCTGTTCGGCGGTGACGGCAACGCCCATCCCGTGGCCCGCTACCTGCTCGACGACGCAGACCCGGTCCAGTTGGGCGCCCTCGGCTTGGCGGTGGCGGCGGGCGCCCCACTCGGCGAAGAACTGCTTTTCCGCGGCTTTCTTTACCGCGTGCTGCGCCAGCATTGGGGGCCGGGCCGCGCGCTGGCGGCAACGGCGCTCGGCTTCGCGGCGCTGCACATGGCTCCGCAGGCGCTGATCCCCTACACGCTGCTCGGGCTGGCATTCGGCCTGGTCTACGAGTGGACGGGCTCGCTGTGGGCGTCGATCGTGCTGCATGGGCTGTGGAACCTCGGCGTCTTCGCACTCCTCGGACTTGTGGTGTTGTCGTAGGCGACGTGGTCGGCCCGTTGCCTTCGCCCCGCAATCCCGCTACGTTCCGCGTCCCAACCGGGTTCGCATCCCCTGCCGGATTGCACGCCCCCTGCCGGAGGAATCCATGGCCCTCAGCCCGCGCGTCGCCGCCATCCTGTCCTGGTACGCATCCGACAACCCCGGCACGCGCGCCAACCTCGTGCGAATGCTGAACCATGGCCGCCTCGGCGGCACCGGCAAGATGGTGATCCTTCCGGTAGATCAGGGCTTCGAACACGGCCCCGCTCGCTCGTTTGCGCCGAATCCGGCCGGCTATGACCCGCACTACCACTTCCAACTCGCGCTCGACGCCGGCTGCAACGCCTACGCGGCGCCGCTGGGCCAAATGGAAGCGGGTGCAGCCGATTTCGCAGGCCAGGTGCCGCTCATCCTCAAGCTGAACAACTCCGACTCGCTGCTCGGCTCCACCGATCCGTGCTCTGCCGTGACCGGTTCGGTGGCCGACGCGCTGCGGCTGGGCTGTGCGGCGATCGGCTACACGATCTATCCCGGCTCAAGCCACCGCAACCAGATGTACGAAGACCTGCGCGAACTGACCTCCGAAGCAAAGGCCAAGGGCCTCGCAGTCGTGACCTGGTCGTATCCGCGCGGCGCGGGGCTGTCGAAGGCGGGCGAGACGGCGATCGATGTCGTCGCGTACGCGGCCCACATCGCGGCCCAACTCGGCGCCCATGTCGTCAAGGTCAAGCCGCCGACCGCGCACATCGAGCAGGATGCAGCGCGCAAGGTCTATGAAAAACACGGGATTCCGGTCGGAACGATGGCCGAACGCGTGCGCCATGTGGTGCAATCGACCTTTGGCGGTCGGCGCATCGTGATCTTCTCGGGCGGCGAGGCGAAGAGCGAGGCGGACATCCTCGCGGAAATCCAGGGCATCCACGACGGCGGTGGCTTCGGGTCGATCATGGGGCGCAACGCGTTCCAGCGGCCGCACGCGGATTCGGTGGCGCTCTTGCACCGGATCATGGATGTGTACGCGGGGTAGTCCGACGCAGGTACCGACGCATCGAACGCTCGATGCGGTTGGCGTGCGTCGGTTTCATCTTCCCGACCCGACTTGTCAGGAGTTCGCCGGATTTTCAGAACTTCGCCGGCACATTGTCCAACGCCACGTACGGCCGACACTGCTGCCCGCGCAACGAGGGACACGGAGGCAGCGGCTTGCCTGCGGGCACCTCGACTCCTGCCAACACCGGCAGCGCCACGCTCGACGGGTACGCCGCCGTGTGCGCAATGTCGTACGCCACCGGGTGCGGAAACGGCAACAGGTCGAAGCGCCAGTCCACCCGGCTGTCGCCCGGCGTATCGACCGCGATGCGGATGCGCGAGCCCTTGCGAAACGGGTGGGCAAAACCCGCGAGGCCGACGCGCGCGAGTTGCCACGTTCCCACCGGCAACGGCACGGCATCGGCGCCCAGCAACGTCGGCTGCGGCCATAGTTCGGTCGAAGCGGGCGTCAGCTTGCGGTAGCTCGCCCGCAGCCAGCCGCTCTGCACGTAGCGCTCCTGGCCATCGGGCCGCACCTCGCTCAGGTTGACCTCGAGGTCGGCGTCGGTGACGTCGGTCGCGGTCGTGCGCACATAGAGGTCGACACTGCCGGTGCCGAGCATGACGAGGTCCTGCTCCAACGGCGCGGTCACGAATGCGGCCTCGTGACCTACGAGCGGCGGCTTCCAATCGTACTGCGCGTTTGCCTTCCACAGGTTCGAGGCGCCGAGGCCACGTTCGCCGGCCTTGGGATCCAGCGCAAAGCGCGACGCGGCGGCCGTCGCCGTCGGGGCGCTCGGCAACAGCGCTCCCTCAGCGCCGAAGTACCAGCGCTGGGCCTTGACCTGCGGTGCCGGCCAGCCCGCGAACGAGAGCGTAAAGTGTCCCTGGGGTGCGCCGAGAGGAGCCAACGCGCCGTTCTCAAAGATGACCTGCAATTCTGGCTCCTTCTCCCAGGCGGCCTTCGCTTCCTCCCAAGACTTCGCCGCCGTCCAACGGTCCGGGGGCAGCGCGAGAGACGCGGCGAACACCTGGGTCGTGAAGTTCGGGATGAGCACGCCCATCATCGCGGGAAAGCTCGGCTTCTTTCGCGCCACGTAGAGGTCGAGGAACGCCTTCCACTCCGCCATCACCTGCGGCGCAAAACCGTCGGAGTGGACACCGTTGTAGACGATGAAGCGGCGGTTGGGCGCGGCCTTGAACTGGTCGAGCAGCGTATGGAAAAACGGCCCGGTCTGCTCGTCTTGCCACGCGCACGCCAGGAATACGGGCACCTGAATTTCGCCGGCCCACGCGCTCGGATTCAGCGGCACGATCACGTCGGCCTTGTAGTACGCAGGGTTCTTGGCCTGCTCGACGTTATTGACGCGCTGATCGTGCAAGAGCTGGTTCTCCTTGCAAACGACGTCACCCTTGTCGACCTGGGCCTGCTCCCACCCCTGGCCGTAGGGCGCCGCCTTGGCGAACACGTGGCTGATCCAGTTCAATGCGAAGCCGCTGTTGAGGATGCCGCCGGGGACCAAGGTTGTCGCCGTGTTGCCGATGACGCTGAGTGGCGTGATCGCGGCCAGGCCGGGTGGCCGCATGCGGGCCACGAACAGTTGCGTGATGCCGGGGTACGACAGGCCCGTCATGCCAACCTTGTGGTGCGCGACCCACGGCTGGGCGGCGACGGTCTCGATGACGTCGTAGCCGTCGAGCAACTGCAACTCCTCGAAGTAGTCGTACGCACCGCCTGAGCAGCCCGTGCCGCGGATGTTGACGCTCACGGTCGCGTAGCCAGCGACCGCCGCGACCATCGCGCTGGCGTCGGATGGCGCGTTGCACAGCACGGGCAGCACGTCGCACAGGCTCGCCTGATCGCCCGAGACGAGCGCCTTGCCGGGTCGCGCCGGGTCGTAGCCGGAGTAGTTGACGATCGTCGGGTACGGGCCAGCGTCGGCAGGCCCGGGCAGCGTGGCGAAATAGGCGAGGGTGGTGCCGTCGCGGGTCTTCAGATAGCCGGTGCCGGACAGGATTTTCTGGTCCGCGTAGAAGGACGGTGGTGGCAGGCTGCTGGCCGCGGCGATCACGTCGATCCGCGACGAATAGGCCGCCGGCGCGGGCGCGACCGAATGGACGCGATAGCCTTGGCCCGGCACGACTTTGCGAAACACGAGGCTGCCCCATTTGTCGGCCGCGCCCTGGGCCACCGCAGCGCCGTCCGCATTGCGCAAGGCGAGCGCTTGTTGCGGTGCGGCGTGCGTGACGAAAACCTGGCCGATGCTGCCGCGCGCGACGAACGCGGCGGTGCCGTCCGACGCACGCCCGGTGTCGGCACGCGCATCCTTGCCCGCAGCGGTGTCAGGGCCGGCCGAGTCACCCGCATCGGACCGCGCGCTGCCGTCGCCGCTCGCGTCCGTGTTGGCCTCTGGCCGCGCCGTACAGTGGACCAGCAGCAGGGCGGTGGTGGCGACCGCGAGCTGTCGAATGGTCATCTTGAACCTCGCATCGCACGGCGGAAGGGCACCGTGGGGGCCGCACAATACGGGGTCGCGAAGGTGGCGGCCAGTGATTCCGAGGCCCCGGGGGATTCCGCGCCGCGCCCCCGCTCGCCCGGCGCTACCCCGGCAGCCCGCCGCGGCGCTGCAAGCGCTGGGCCGCCGATCCCGGCACGCGGACCGTAAAGCGCGCGCCGCCGAGCCCTGGCGCCTCTCCCACGTGGAGGGTTCCGCCGTATGCCTCAATCGTGCGGCGACTCACCGCCAGACCCAGCCCCCAACCGGCCTGCGCTGCGGTGCCGGGCCCGCCGGACTTTGTCGTGAAGAGTTCTTCGAAGACCCGCTCACGCAAGGCCGCCGGTACGCCGGGCCCGTCATCGTCGACGTGCACGCACACGAAGGCGCCCTCGCGTGACAGCCGCAGGCGCACCTGGCCTGCGCGCTGGGTGGCGTCCGCGGCATTGAGGATCAGGTTCAGCAGGACCTGCTCCAGGTGGCTGGCCGAGACGTCGGCAAGGTGCGGGTCGCCCGTGGCATCGACGCCAAGGTCCAAGGTGCGAGCGCGCGGGTGGCGCAGGGCCACCTCTTCGACCCGGCTGGCAACGGCGAGCGCGTCACAGGGCTGGTCCTCCCCGCGCGTTCGTACCAGGCCCGGCTCGCTCAGGTCCTGCAGCATCGTGCCGATGCGGGCCACGGCAGCGTCCATCTGGTCGAGGCAAGCTACGTGCGCGGCCACCGGGGCACCTGCTGCGTCGAGGTTGCGCAGGTGCTCGATCGACCCTTGCAGGAGCGCCAGAGGGCTGCCAACCTCGTGTGCGATGCCCATGCCGACGCGGCCGACTAGCGCCAGACGATCGGAGAGTTCCAGGTGCACGCGGGCCACTTCGCCATCCTCGACAAGCCCGCGCGCCGCTTCCAGTCTCGACGCCGCGCCGACCTGCTCGGCTTGCAGGGCGCGGCGATAGGTCTGGAGTGCCTCGGCCAACCACTGCACTTCGTCGCCGGTGGGGCGCGGCAGCGCAGGGTCCGCCGCGGCTGCGCGTACCGTGCGCTCCAGCGGACTTACCACCCACAAGTGGAGCCCGGCGACCGCAACGCCGAGCGCGATCAGCGCACTGGCCCCAGCGGCCATCACCAGCACCCAGCGCGCGGCCCGGCGCTCCAGTTCAAGCCCGACCACGGCGTCGGCGCTCGGCGTGCCGGTTGCCAGCGCGTGCACGCCAGCGCCGACAGCGCGGTCGAGCACGAAAACCGCGGCGGCAGTGCTGAGCAGGGCGGTCAGCAGCACGGCCCCGGCCAACGCGGCGTGCGAGCGGCGCCGCAAGGAGATGCCGCTCACACCGACCCCAACCATGCCTGCACACGGGCGTCAAACATGCGGTGCAGCAGCAGCCACTGCAAGGCGCCCAGCGCGAGGAACGGGCCGAACGGCACGGCAAGGTGCCGCACGCTCGCCAGGCCGCGCTCGGCCACCGCCCGACCACGCGTCGCAGCGTGAAAGCCCAGGGCAAACAGCAGTCCCTGCAGCGCAGCGAGCAAGAGGACCGCAGGCAATGCACGCAGCCCCAGCGTCGCCCCGATCGCGGCGAGCAGCTTGATGTCTCCCGTGCCCAGCCCCTCGCGGCCAGTCGCGCGGGCGTACGTCCACTGCAGGGTGAACAGTCCGATGCCGCCCGCCAGCGCACCGCTCCCCGCCTGCACCCACGGCACTCCGCGCAGATCGCCGACGGCAAACGCCAGCGCGAGCCCCATCAACACGAGCGGCAGCGACAGCGCATCGGGCACCAGAAACGTGTCGGCGTCGATCAAGGCGATGGCCACCAACGCGTACGCAAAGGCGAGTTCTCCTCCCACGACGACGCCGGCCTGCCAGGGCGCGAGGTCTCCTTCGAGCCAGGCAGGCAGCCACGGCCAGACGACGGCGAGCGTGAGCGCGGCCACGACGGCTTCTACGACAGGATAGCGCCACGATATCGGGGTTTTGCAGTGAAAACACCGGCCGGCGAGCGCGGCCCACGACAAGATGGGCACGTTCTGCCATGCGGTGATCGGTCGCTCGCAGGTCGGGCAGCGGGAGCGCGGCCGCACGACCGAAAGGCCGCGAGGCACGCGGTAGACGACCACGTTCAAGAAACTACCCCACAGCGCCCCCCACGCGAGGACGAAGGCGGCGATCTGGGGCAGTGCGGCATCCACGAGGGTCCAGTGTAGCCCGGATCGCGCGGAACGGCACGTGGCAGGAGAATTTGGCGCTAGCCAACCTCGTGCACCTGCCCTACACTGCTCGCCCCGCGTCGATCGGCCCGCGCCGCGTCGAACGCTCGATCGAGTCCACCGGCGCCCGACGCCCGTGGCGCCTGAGGAGGCAATCATGAAGAAAGGACTCCGCAATCCCAGCAACACCAGCCGCGCGCGCACCCACGGGTTCCGCGCCCGCATGTCCACAAAAGGCGGCCGCCAGGTGATCGCCGCCCGCCGCGCCCGTGGCCGCAAGCGCCTCGCCCTGCAAATCGCGCGATGACGCCAGGTGGCGCCCACGGCCCCAGACCCAGCGCTCAAGGCCTCGCACCCTGCTCCCACGGGACAGGCCTTGCCGTCGGGTCGATTCGGACGGCGCGATCGGCTCCAGAGCCAACTGGAGTTTCGCGCGGTCATGCGCAAGGGTCGCCGCGCAAGGGGCGCGCATTTCGTCGTGATTGCGATGCGTTCGACATTTCCGCACTGTCGCATCGGGCTGGCGGTGGCCAAGGCAGCGGGGGACGCCCCCCAGCGTGCCCGGCTGCGGCGCCTGTTGCGCGAAGCGTTTCGCTCGCTGCGCGACCTGTGTGCGGTGCCGTCCGATCTCGTCGTGATCGCGCAGATCCCCTGGCCGGGCGCTCGACTCGCTGGCGTGCAGGCCGAACTGGCCAGACTCGGCAGCCAGCTTCGCCTGTGGTCGCAAGCCACCGCCGAGAATGTCGCGGCCGATTCTGCGGCTCCTTCCTGAGCGTCTGCGTGCCACAGCCTGTCCTAGACCCTGGAATCGCGCGCGCGCTCGACAGCGTGCGGCCTCCGTCGGCGGTGGCCCGACTCCTGCTTGCGGTGGTCGGCCTGTATCGGCATCGGCTGTCACCGTTGTTGCCGCCGGCCTGCCGCTTCACACCGTCCTGTTCGGCCTACGCGACCGACGCGCTGGAGCGCCACCCCTTGCCGCGCGCCCTGAGCCTGACGGCTTGGCGCCTGGCGCGCTGCCAACCTTTCAGCCGGGGCGGTCATGACCCCGTGCCGCTGCCGCGCACCCAGGCCTAGCCGCTGCGCTGTGAATTGCCGATGACTACCTCTCCTGTCGCGTTCTTGGCCGCCGCCCTTGCCGTGCTCGGGCTCGCCAATCTGGCGCTGGCGGCACCTCCGGCACCTCCGGCGCCTTCGGCACCTTCGGCACCTTCGGCACCTTCGGCGCCGTCCGCGCCCGTCCCGACCGCCGCGCCGCTGGTGACGCCCGCGGTGGTGCCTGCCTGTCGCCCGGGCGTGGCTCCGTTGATCATGCAAACGGCCAAGGCGCGGTTTGCGATCTCGCCGTGCAGCGGCGGCCTGGAGTCGGCGCGACTGCTCGATGCGCAGTTCCGGATGCCCCAGCGGCACGCTCCGCTCGCGGCGCCGACCTGGGCGCAGGCAAAGTGGCAGCCGGGAGCGCTTGAACTCGTCGAGACGTGGGACGCGAAATGGGACCCCTTTCGCGACACGCTCGACATGGCGGGCCTCGCGGCGGTGAAGGCTCGTGCGCTCGACCCCGCGGGCGCCGGCCGCGAGGTGGACCTCGTTACCTTGCAGCGGCAGGCGCCCGTCTGGGGCGTCGTGGCGCAAAGCGACACGTCCGTCACGCTCGTGTGGCCTGACCCGCGCGCTTGGGCGGCGCCAGTTCACGTCGAGAAGACCTGGTCCAAGCTCGGTGCCGACCGGCCCTATGGCCTCAAGGTCGACGTCACGGTCTGGAACCTGGGCGCGACCGCAGCGCGCCTGCAACTCGTGCACGAAGTCTCCACCTTTCAGGACCCGGCGGTGTCCGTCAGCTGGATCGACTCGCTCGCGGGGCCGGGCGACATGAAGGGAGCGTCGTACCGGCTCGGCGAAGACACCGTACGCCACGACATGCCCGCGCTGGCCGAAGCTGAAGCCGAGGACCGCACCGGCAAGGGCGCACCGGCGTGGGTGGGCGTGGGTTCCCGCTACTTCCTGCTGGCGTCGGCCCCGCTGGCTGGCGTCGAGTCGGGTGCAGACGTGGGCATCGAGGGGCTCGGCAACGGGGTCGTGCGTGGCCGCGTCAGCCTGCCGGCGGTGTCGGTCGAGGGCGCTCCGTCGGGTTGCATCCCCGCATGGCACGCCGACGCCGCGACGCGCCCGGGCTGCGATGCCAAGGAGCGGCGCCACCGCACGGTCCTCTCCTACGACGTCTACGGCGGACCCAAGGCCGCCGAGCAACTCGAGCCGGCCGGTCATCACCTCGTCGACGCGATCGACCTGGGCTGGTTCGGCGCGATCGCCATGCCCATGACCGGCGTGCTGAAGTGGGCGCACGGCTGGAGCGGCAACTGGCCGTTCGCCATCTTCCTGCTGACCCTGATCGTGCGCGTCCTGCTCTGGCCGCTGACAGGCAAGTCGCTGCAGTCGATGCGCAAGATGCAGACGCTCAAGCCTGAGATGGATCGCCTGCGGGCGGAATTCGAGGCGAGACAGACGAAGTTCGGCAAGGACAAGGTCGATCCGCAAGAGCTCAACCGCGCCACCTTCGATCTGTACAAGAAGCACGGCGTCAACCCGTTTGGCGGCTGCCTGCCGATGCTGTTGCAGATGCCGATCTACATCGCGCTGTACCGCACAATCCTGTCGTCGGTGGACTTGTTCAACCAGCCGCTTTTCGGCTGGATCGGCGACCTGACGCAAAAGGACCCGTACTACGTGCTCCCTGTCCTGCTCGGCGGCGTGATGTTTGTGCAACAGAAGCTGACTCCCCAGCCTGGCCAGGACCCGGCCCAGCAGAAGATGATGCTGTACTTCATGCCGGCGCTGTTCACGTTCATGATGCTGGCGCTGCCGTCGGGGTTGACGCTGTACATCCTTGTGAACACGCTGCTGGGCATCTTGCAGACCTTCCTCGTCAACCGCGCGATGCCGGTGAATACGGGCGCGCCAGCGGCGTCCCCCCGGCAGTCGGAGACCAAATGAGCGCAGAGGCGGCCAATCCCGGAGTCCCCATCACCGACGACGCGACGCCTGCAGGTCCCATGACCGACGCCGCGACGCCTGCAGGTCCCTTGGCCGCCGCCGCTGGTGCCGATGCCGACGGCGAGGACGACGGCGAGCAGAGTTCGATCCGCCTCGACATCACGATCGACGAGAAACTGGCGACTGCGGACGCTGTGTGTCGGCGCCTGTTCGAACTGTTGGGCTACACCGCGCCCGGGGTGCAGGTGCGCCTCGAAGAGGACCAGATCGTCGTGCACCTCGACGGTGTCGATGCGGCAGCCACACAGTCGGGCGACACGCGCGTGCTCGAGTCGGTGCAGTTCGTGCTCAACAAGGCGGTCAATCGGTGGGCCGCCAAGCGCACGCGGCTCTCACTCGATGCCGAGGGGTTTCGGCGCCGCCGGCCCGAGGGGCTCGATCGCGTCGCCCATCGCCTGGCCGAGAAGGCGCTGCTGCTCGGCAAATCGATCGCGGTGGGGCCCATGGGGCAGGGAGACTTGCGATTTCTTTCTGCACAGTTGCAGCGCATACCGAGCGTCATCGTGCAGCCGTTCAGCGGACCCGATCGGCGGCGCCTGCTGATCCAGCCGGCGGTGGCACCGGAGCCGGGCATCGAGCCTGCGGACATCGACGCGGCCGGCCAACCGGGCGGTTTTCGGCGCAACCGACGCCGCCGGCGCCACTGACAGCCGCTGCGGTCGAGCGCCAAGCTCTGGATTCGAGAGCCGCTTCGGCCGACCGCCCGCGCGCAGCTATTTCTTGTTCAACTGATCCAAGTAGCGCGACAGGTCTTCGACCAGGGCGGCCATTTCGCGCCCGAACTGGTTGTCCTGCTCGCCCCACGAGACGATTGCGCCCTCGCGCTGCTCCTCCGACTTCGCCTTCTTGAGCGAATCGACCAGCTTCTCCGTCGCCTCCGCGTAGCGGCCCAGCGTCGTGCGCAGCGACTCGTGGATTTCGCCCAGCTTGCCGTCGGGCTTGCCGTCGCTGCGCGAGAGTTCGTTGGCGGCGGCTGCGAGGCGGCGGATTTCGGGCAGCAGATCGTCCTTGAAGCGGAGCTGCATCAAGTCGGGGTTCTCGAGCGCATACAGTTCTTCGCGCGATCGGTTCATCGCCGTCAACGCCGGGCGCGCTTTCTCCAGGAACGACTTGTAGTGGCGGACGCCGTCGATGTCCTTGCTCTGGCACCCGCCGGCCAACACGGCGCACGCCGCGAGCAACAGCAAGGCGCCCCGTCGCAGTTTGACAGGGACCGTGGTAGACGGTTCCGCGCCAGCGTGGGTCGGCGCAGGCAGCAGATTGGCGTCGAGCATGGGCGGCTTCGCGGGGCACGCGCAGGCAGGCGCGCAAGCCGGTCGAGCCTAGCGGCGCGGCCGTACGTTGTCGATGGTCCGTCGAGGAGGTCGCCATGGCCGTGCCCCCGATCGCGCCGTTTGGCGTCCATCATGTCGCGGTGCAGTGCCACGACCTGCCGACGATGGTGCGTTTCTATGAACGCGTGCTGCGCCTGCGCGTCGAACGGCGCTGGCCTTCGGAGCGACCCGGCGAAGAAGGGCAGGATCGCAGCGTGTGGTTGCGCACCGGCACTACAGTCATCGCGCTGGAGTCGTGCGAGGGACTGCCTCAACCGCCACCATGGCGCAGTAGCGCCGCCGGCCTGCACCTGGTGGCCTTCGAGATCGCGTGGCAGAACCGTGCGGTGTGGCTCGATCACCTGCGCCACTGCGGCGTAGACGTCGCGTTCGAGAGCCCCTGGACGATCTATGTGCGCGACCCAGAGGGCAATCGGGTGGGCCTGTCCCACTTTCCGTTTGGTCAGGATGGGCAGCGCGCGGCATGACGCAGCAGATATGAAACTGCGTGAACGACTCGTGGCGGGTAAGCGCGATGGGCGCGGCCGCGCGTCGAATGTTGCGACATCCCGCGTTGTTCGATCGCGGGCTGCCGGTTGCGGACGCGCGCAGCACCGGCCTACAATAGCTGCCCCGCGCCTGGCCCGTGCCGCGTGAAGGATTGGAATCGGAATGAGTGAAGGTCGCCTCGCCCAACGCTTCCGCGTGCTCCGCAGCCTGGAAGAAAGCAAGCTCGGTACACTGCATCTGGCCCATGACGAGGTCGCAGATTCGCCGGCGCTCGTCCTCGTGCTGGGCGCCAAGGCCACGGCCGACGCCGCCACGCTCGATGCGATCGTGCAGGAGAGCGCTCAGGTTGCGTCCAGCCCTGACGTCCTGCTCACCTACGCCTGCGGCCACACCGACGGGTCCGCCTGGCTGGCCACGGAAGCCGTGCCGGGGCTGTTGCTCGACGAGGTGATCCGGCGCAAGGACAAACTGGATGGCGGCCAGATCGTCAGCGTCGGACTCAGCCTAGGTCGGGCGCTCGCGGCGTTGCAGGATAGCGCCGTACAGCATCTCGATCTCGGGCCGCATCGCGTGTGGGTGGAGGGCGAGGGGCTTCAACATGGCGAGGGGCTCCAGACCGGCGCGGCGCGCGTGTTCGGCCTCGGCTGGCACCGGCTGTTGCCGCCGTACCATGCGGGAGCGCTAGCAGACGGGTTTTACGGCGCCGCGGAATTCTTGCCGGCGGAGCTGTGCAAGTCGATGGCCGCGACGCCGACGGCCGACGTGTATTCGGCGGCCCTGACGATCTGGGCGCTGACGGCCGGCAAGCCGCCGTTCACGTCGAGCCAGCCGCTGATGACGATCAAGCGACAGGCGGTGGAAAAGCCGCTGCGCCTCGACCTCGTCAAGCCAGCGCTCAAGGGTGTCAAGGACATTCAGGCCTGGCTGGCAGACGCGCTTGACAAGGACCCGGCGAAGCGCCCGCAGGCGACCGCGTGGTTCGAGGCGGCGGTCGAACTGGCGGGGAGGATCGCACCCGAGTTGACCGAGCGGGCCGTCGAAGTTCCGGCCGGCCGGGATTTTCGATTGGGCGACGGCAGCGGGACCGTGCGCATGACGACGCCGTCAGCGGCCGACCTCGCAGCCGCACGCGCCGAGTCGGATCGGCGCGCTGCCGAACAGGCGGCGGCCGACGCAGAGCGGCAAGCCAAGGACGCGGAGCGGGCGGCCACGGAATCGGCTTCGGCCGAAAAGGCCAACGCAGACAAGGCGGCTGCCGATGCTGCCAAAGCTGCGGCGGATCGCGCCGCGGCCGACAAGAGCGCCTCGACCGCAGCGCCCGCCGCCAAGGGCACGCTCGGCTCGGAAGACCAGACGCGCGTGCACGCGGCGATGCCGGCCGAAGACGAGGACGACGACGACGGGCGGGACGGTCGCGGCAACCGGCGCAACAAGAAGAACAAGAAAGGCCAGTTGGTCCGCACCGAACAGCCGGGCAGCGCAACTGACGCGGGCAAGCCGGCCCTGACCCCGGACGCTTCGACCAAGACCGCTCCCTCGCTTCCGGATCCCAAGGCGACGGGCGCGAAGGCAGTCGGCGCCCCGACCGAGGGCGGCAAGCCCGTACTGCCGGGCCAGCCGTCGATCATCGTCAAGAACGCGGCCGGGGTCGATGCCCGGCAGGTCAAGCGCCCGATGACCGAGCGCACGATGCGGGTCGAGTTGGCGGAGAGCGCCTTCTTCACCGACAAGCAGGAGCGCGTCGGCAAGGAACTCCACGAACAGGCCCCACCTGTCCCGACTTCGGGCGGCGTGCCCAAAGGCGTGATCTTCGCCGTGGGCCTGTTTGCGGCCACGATGATGGGCGTGGCGGCCTACCTCGTGTCGCAGCAAGCGCCGGACAAACCACCGACTCCGCCTGACGAAGCGGCAGGCGCCGACGACCCTGGCACTTCACCCTCGGATCCAGTCAACGCGCCCTCGGGGCCGGTCGCTGCACCCGGCCAGGCCGCCGCGGAACTTGCCCCTCCGGCACCGCTCGCGCCCGTCCCAGCCGCTGTCGACCCCACGGCGCCGCCTGCCACGCCTCTGGACCCGGCCGCCGTCCCGGTAGCTGACACGGGTGTCATGCCCGCGGCAGTCGGCGCGCTTGGGTCGACCGAGGAGGCGCGGAAACTCGACATGCAACGGCTCGTCGACGAAGGAATGGCGCTGCTCGACAAGGACCCGAAGGCCGCGATTGCAAAAGCAGAAGCGGCGCTGGCCATAAACCCCGGCCATGCTCCTGCCGAGCGCCTGAAGAAGATGGCGCAGGCCGAACAGGACAAGCTCAACGTGGCGGCCGAAGCCGCGGGCGCCGAAGCGAAGGCGCGGCTCGACGCCGAGGCGAAGGCTGCCGCCGAGAGGGCGACTGCGGACGCCAAGGCATCGGCCGAAAAGGCTGCGGGCGAGGCCAAAGCTTCGGCAGAGCAGGCCGCCGCGGAGGCCAAGGGTGCCGCCGCAAAGTCCTCCGGCGACTACAAGGCACGCCAAGACGCCGAAGCCAAGGCGGCCAAGGAAGCGGCGGGTCGGGAAGCTGCCGAAGCGAAGGCGCGCAAGGCTGCGGAAGCCAAGGCCGCCAAGGACACCGCTGCCGCCACCGCGCGGGCCCATGCCGCTGACGAAAAGGCCGCACGCGACCGGGCTGCGAAGGAAGCCGCCAAGGAATCGGCTGCGAAGGCGGCGGCGCAGAATAAGGCCCGCAAAGATGCCGACGCCAAGGCAGCAAAGGCCGCACCGAAGCCCCCTGCTGCCGCGCCCAAGCCGCCCGCCCCGACCCCGACGCCGCCAGCCAGACC